>JBNKLI010000152.1:0-3738 GCA_050292275.1 Candidatus Thiodiazotropha sp. | reverse complement strand
GTCATGGGTATCAACGAACGGGATGGCCAGCTCGGCAGAACCACACTCTACAACAGCGCCGTGGTAATCGGTCCCGATGGCGAGTTGCTCAATCAACACCGTAAGCTGATGCCCACCAACCCGGAACGGATGGTGTGGGGGTTTGGCGATGCTTCGGGATTGAAGGTCGTCGATACGCCGGTAGGGCGGATCGGCGTCCTGTTGTGCTGGGAAAACTATATGCCGCTGGCTCGCTTTGCCCTCTATGCTCAGGGCATCGATATCCATATAGCCCCCACCTACGACAGCGGTGAGGCGTGGCTAGGTACCCTGCAGCATATTGCCCGCGAAGGTGGTTGCTGGGTGATCGGCGCCGGTGTCTCCCTGCATAGGCGAGACCTGCCAGATGATTTCCCTGATCG
This sequence comes from Candidatus Thiodiazotropha sp., assembly GCA_050292275.1. Taxonomy (GTDB): domain Bacteria; phylum Pseudomonadota; class Gammaproteobacteria; order Chromatiales; family Chromatiaceae; genus Thiodiazotropha. Next base: position 3,337 of record JBNKLI010000152.1, on the reverse strand, counting down.
GGATGCACTCTATCCAGCCGAAGAGGAGTGGATCAATCCAGGTGATTCGGTGGTTGTCGCCCCGGGTGGTGAGATGAAGGCTGGACCACTACACGAGCAGCAGGAGATCCTCTATGCCGAGATAGATCCGGCCCGTGCAGCGATTGCGCGGCGCACCTTCGATGTGGCTGGACACTACTCCCGGCCTGATATATTTACCCTCAAGGTCAATCGGCAACAACAATCACCTATTGAGTTCGAGACGTGAAAAGAACCTGAGTCGATGGTTGCTGTCTATCCATTTGACTCAGCAAAAGGATGATTCGCCCACAACCGTTTTGAGTAAAGGTGCTCGCTTCGCTCACCGGTAATATATCTCTCCCCTCTCCCTGGCCCTCTATTGCCAGGGGAGAGGGGGCTAGAAAACATCCTACACAAAGCGAACTCCACAACTCAACACACAAAACCATTCAAGTCATTACCGAATTTTCGCCTCAATTGTCGCATGGCTGATTTTGCAGGGTAATCAAGTATTGTTGTGGGTTTTACATACCCCTGGCTTTTCTGCGTTGACCAACACCTTGTGGTGGGGCCCAGTCCCACCAATCGCGAGCAACATTTAGTGTCACCATTCGGCATGGATTGATGACAGCCAACAACAGGCAAAACTCACTCATAGGAGTGAGTATCGATTTGATAATTGAGCGCTTATGGGGAATCAGGAAATCCTTGAGGGGTAATTTTGTTACTGGATTAGATGAAAAAGATGCAGTAAAAGAACAGAAATCGCACGGGAGGGAGATGTAATGAAAAGGAGTGAATCAGTACTGTTAGGTTTGTTTATGTACTAGGGTCTGGTTAGTAAATGCGATGAATGTTACGCCTTCAATAGTTGTTCGCCTGCGTAACCCTGATAGTGTATGAGGTGTGGTTTGGGAGTGTTGTACTGCCGCAACCGCATTTGACTTGGAAGTTCTCCTTTTCGCCAGATTTAATCTTGTGGCTGATGTACTCAGTGCACTCATAAACCATCTCCTGGTTATCATCCATGAGCTCGACCTCGAGTTGGACAGAGTTTACGGTTTTTTTGCTATTGTTGATGAGGCTGCCGAGTATGAGTAATTGACCACCCAACGGCTGCTCTCGGTGCGAAAGAATTTCAATGTCACGTGACTGGTCCATGTTATCCATAAAACCGCTCATGTACTCCGCATTCTCATCCGCCATTTCGATGTTTTGGCTTGAATTTAAAAAATCAGGAATACCTTTGATCAGTACAAAGGAGCCCAGTAGGTAGGTGATCAGGGATGGAATAATGAAGCCGATACCGATCAGGAATCCAATCCTTATCCAATGAGATGGGGCTTGCTTGTCCATGCTTTGTTGCGTCCTCTATGGCTGATTCTGGGGTTAGGTAAGTTGATGACTTTTCTGACGATAGGTAGAGGGGGTATCAATAGGCGATTGCCTGGTATGCGCTCAATGCGTTCAATATCCCCCAGTTCCTTCGCCTCACGCCCATTCGGTGGAGGCGCTGTATCTGCTGCGAAAGGCACTCTTGAACGCATTGACGATCTCGCGCTGGAAGGCGTCAGCCTGGCCCTCGAAATTCGCCATATGCTCAAGTTGCTCCAGAGCGGATATGGCTTGTTCTTCAGTGAATCTGTCCAAGCTTGGTTTGAGGAGTTTGTTCATGTCCCTGATCTCTTCGACACCATTTTTGAGCAGGAAGGACGATGACCTCAGCAGTGCGGTGGCCCGCTCATCATCGAGATGAAAGACCTCCCGGAATCGGGTTTTAAGCTCCTGCTTCTGCTCAGCGCTGATCTCGCCTTCACTCTTGGCCAGCGCCACCATGATCAGAGCTGTTACCTCCATCGGGCTGGTTAGCGAATAGACCGGATTGGTGTGGTATTTCCTCGCCCAGTCCCTTCTGCGTTTCCAGGCGAAGGGATTCAGCCAGCCGATATCGATGCCGTTGTCCGAAAGCCGGTTGACCAGAATCAGTATGGTGACAATAAGGCCGAGTGCGCCCAGTACGATATGCATCCCGCATCACTCCAATCAGTGTGTTGGTTTATTGGAAAGAGGTTTGATGACAGGTGAGTATCGTTGGATCCGCATCCTGCCAGGTGAGACAAACTTCAGTTTGAAGAATGCTAGCAGAACTTGAATATCATCAGTAGCGTGAACCCATTTTCGCCCTATGATTTACGTCAGTTACCGGGTATGTGAGGATTTTAATTCAGCTGAAGTGCCGTTTTTCATGGGTCAATCGGCAAAGTCGCCCCACAGGGTCTGGATGGCCGCTATGGCCGCCAAAGGTGCGGTCTCGGTACGCATCACACGGGGGCCGAGGCGGATGCCGGTAAAGCCCTGGGCCTTGGCCAGTTTGCGCTCTTCGCTACTGAGTCCGCCTTCAGGGCCGACCAGGATGGTAACCTTGCCTTTGGGCTTCTTGAGGTCCTTCAGGGTTTTGTTGCCGCGGTGATCAAGCAGCAGGGAGGTGTCGCTGTTGTGGGTCAGAACGGCGTTTCCCACTTCGAGTGGGGCATCAAGCTGGGGCAGGCGGCAGCGGCCGGACTGTTCGCAGGCGTTGATGATGATTTTGCTCCAGTGGGCCAGGCGGCTGGCCTGCTTCTTTTCGTTAAGCTTGACCACGCAGCGTTTGGTAAATACCGGGGTGATGCGGGTGGCGCCCAGTTCGGTGGCCTTTTGCAATGCGAAATCCATGCGCTCGCCACGGGAGATGCCGATCAGCAGGTGAATCTCCAGGGTAGGTTCAGGCTCTTCAAAGACCAGTTTACGCAACACGGCGGTAGTGCCGTTCTTGCCGAACGGGCCGAGGGTGGCAGTATATTCGTCACCATCGTTGAAAATATTGACACTGTCGCCGGCCTGCATGCGCAGGACATGATAGAGATGGTGGGAGGAGTCCTCTTCGAGGATGATTTCAGCGCCGCTTTCTAGCGGCTGCTCGGTGTAGACACGCTGGATTCTCATAGTCAGGTGGCGACGCCTTCAACTCCTTCGTTGGTTTTGACTGCCGCACGTGCGGCAACCTGCTTATCGATGAGGTTTTTTACCATGATCAGCAGGCCAAGACCAATAAAGGCGCCTGGGGGCAGGATGGCGATGAGCATGCCGGGGAAGTCTTCGATCTTTAATGTCATGCTCTGGGCTGCCGGGCCGAACATCAAATGGGCCTGATCGAACAGGGTGCCCTGGCCGATTAGTTCTCGCATGCTGCCGAGGGTGAACAGCACCAGGGTGAAGCCGATGCCGATGCTGAAACCATCGAGCAGTGAGCGTGAGAGGTTGTTTTTTGAGGCAAAAGCCTCGGCGCGGCCGATGATGG
>JBNKLI010000151.1:0-8038 GCA_050292275.1 Candidatus Thiodiazotropha sp. | reverse complement strand
ATTCTACATGGCAATCCGATCAGGATCCTCACGTTCTCAGACATCCTTAATGACCTCTGGCCCACCATCAATACCACGCCAGCATCATCCGAGGTTGGCAGAGTCCTGCAACTGATAAAGGCAGCCCGCTGGCTGGATAATAGGGAGTAAATTGAAATGGTGAAATTTAGAAGGGAATCCAAAAACAATTCTGTTTGGAGAGCAAAAAACCTCAAATCTCACAACAAATACGTCCAAGCGATTTGTGGCTGCCTTGCAGTTATAAATCAGTAAAGGACACTGAGCATGGCTTCAGTATTGTCCTGGTTAGATCACGATTCGAAAGCGAGGGAACGAACGATTCGTATCCTTTCGCTTTTTCAGGAAAAGGAAAGTCGTGACGAGCTAGGGCTCGGATCCGTGCGGGACAGCTTTGCAGATCAGTTATTCCCAGGAACAAGCACGATCCAGACGCGCCTCCGCTACATGCTTTTCGTGCCTTGGATTTACCATTCTTTGGAAGAGAAGCGACTGTCTGCGGAGAGTTTTTCGATCCAAGCCGACAAGCTGGAAAGAGACCTGGTTCAGCCATTGATGGATTCCGATGATCAGGCTGGCGTCTTTGGTAAGACCGCAGGAAAGATGCTCAAACGTTTGCCCAGCTCCGTCTACTGGGCCGGTCTCGGTGTCTGGGGAATACGCATTACGCCATTCTCGCAGGACGAATACCACAGGCGCATCGACGAAACTTACCGTCGCCGGAATGCCCTGAAGGCTCTTGAAAAAGACGCAAAGGTGCGAGGAGACGACATCGACGTTGAGCAGCGGATGGCCGCTCTCAGTTGGCATCCTCGATTGCCAGCACCTCCGGAAGAATTCCCTTCAACGGTGAACTTCGCTTTATCCTGGGAAGAAGCCGAATTTATTCGGGATCGCATCCAGGTCGCTTGTCCCAACAGTCTCCTCTCGTTCTTAGCACTGCACTGCGAACCCGCCGACACCCAAGCTCCATGGGAACATCCGAACTACGGCAGCTTTTCCGAACAGCATAAAGAACTCCTGACCCATGCACGGCTGTTCTCGGAGGTGATGCATGGAGCGGCGCTCTCGTACAACGTTCAGCTCGCCAGGCTTCGAAACCATGAAGACCTTGTCGCCGAGCATCAGGCAAGTTTCGACGAATGGACCGCGAATCTTCCCCTGGAGGAGATTCGCTCCTGGTCGGTGAGCCGCCTCTGGGAGTTGACCATGGATCATGGCCACACCATCACCCCGCAAACGAGATTCTTCGTTCAGCAGTGGATCGACCATACCCGAAAGTCCCCCAAGGACCTCCTTTCTAACGCAGATGCGCTCACCCTGATCAAAAGAAGGGAAATGAAACTCAAGGGCACGCGTTCCCGATTCAGGAACCAGAGGGCGCTCGAGCAGTGGGGCGGGTACTCCGGCGTCGGAAGACTTGTCTATCGCTGGCCGAATGTGAAGGTGCTTTTGAACGACCTGTACCAGGGGATGAGCCGGGAGGAGAAATGCTGAATCCAAACTCCCGGAGCCTTTATACCTCTGCATTGACCCCACCTCCGGGGATGATTTTCGACGAGGCCGTTGCGACCACCTTTTCGATGGACCCAGCCCTACTTCTTGAGGCACCTGTCTACCTGGCGTTAATGGCGGCGGATGGTCAGACCGATCCTGACCCGTTGTCTGTGCTTGAAGCCATCCGCAGGTACTCGAAACGCATCACCGTCTATGTGCAACGAGGACGGATTCAAGTGCCCCAGATTGCCAAGCCCAACCCCTTGTTTGGGTTTCTGGAGGAAATGGTTGTCGAGGTAACAGCCCCTGGCGGAGGCGTCTTCCATCCGAAAGTCTGGGCAATCCGTTTTGTCAGCCCAGATCAAAGCAGCTCGATGTATCGTCTGGTGGTCCTGACGAGGAATATGACCACCGATCAGTCCTGGGACCTGTCACTTCAGCTCGAAGGGACGATTGCAGGCCGGAAGTCCAAATCAAATAAACCGCTGGCTCATTTCTTCAAGACGCTTCCTGATCTGGCCACCGGAACAACAGAGCCTGGCAGGAGCGAACAAGCGCTCAGATTCGCAGACGAGTTGCATCGAGTCCAGTGGGAACTCCCCGATGGCTTTGACGAGCTGACCTTCTATCTTCCGGGAACGAAAGGGTTTGACTGGGAGCCTCCCATGGCGAATCGAATGGCCGTCATTTCGCCGTTCTGTTCTGACGAGGCCCTGCGAACATTGACGAGAAAAACCAAGGCCGCTGATGCCCTCATCTCACGCCCTGAGTCATTGTCAGCCCTGAAGAAGGAGACTATCGAGCTCTTCACGCAATGTCTTCATCTGGACGACGCGGCGGAAACCGAGGATGGCGAGGAAGACGATGCCATCGAACAGCCGCTTGCGACCGGCCTCCATGCAAAGGTCTATCTGTTTGAGACCAGGTACTATTCAGACTATACCCATGTGATCATGGGGTCTGCGAATGCAACCAACGCGGCGCTGAATGCTTCGAAGAACGTCGAGATTCTGGTCGGGCTAGTTGGTCGGAAGAGCAGAGTCGGCGGCATCGACGAGCTTCTTGGCGCTGACGGATTAGGTGAATATCTTGTCAACTTTGACACGAGCAAGGAAGCAGAGATTGACGCGCTCCGGCAGGCGGCTGAGGAATCAGTTGAGAGGGCTCGCTCCCGGATAGCTGAAACAGCTCTGTCCATCGAATGCGGTCCGGGATCGAAAGACGGTCTGTGGGCATTGGTGTTGACGGGAGAAATACCATCCCTTGATGGGATCGTCAGTGCTATTGCATGGCCGATAACCGTTACTCGGGACTTCGCGGTGGACATTCTTAACGGCGATGCTCACGGTGGGATCGGCCTCGGAGAGTTCTCCGCCTCTTCTGTAACGGGCCTCATAGCGTTTGAGCTTAAGACCAACCATCCGGATGTTTCGGCCCGGTTCGTTCTGAATGTTCCAGTTACCGGCGTTCCTGAGGAACGTAACTCTGCCATCCTGCAAACCGTGATTAGCAATCAGGAGGGATTCCTGCGTTATCTCCTGCTGTTGCTGGTGGATGATAAGGTATCCGGACTTGATCCAGGTAGTGGCTCCGGGTTTGCCAAATGGTTGGCCCGGTTGGCCGACGGTGAAGATATCCCGCTACTGGAAGAGCTGACCCGCACGTACAGTCGACACCCGGAGCGACTGTCGGAAATCTCGGGGCTGGTTCGTGATCTGTCCCAGGGAAGCCAGAATGCGATTATCCCCAAGGATTTTTTGAACCTCTGGACGGTTTTTGAATCAGCTATCGGGGGGCGTGATGCATAGCAACCGCTTTTTATCAGCTCCCGCCTTGGCCGGTCTGAAAGATTTCCAGAGGAAGACCGTGGAGTACGTCTTCAAGCGACTCTATGACAATGAGCCAACTTCACGTTTTCTGATCGCCGATGAAGTTGGACTTGGGAAAACGCTAGTCGCCCGGGGAATCATCGCCAAGACCTTGGAGCACCTTCAAGACGAGGTGGATCGGGTCGATGTGATCTACATCTGCTCCAATGCCGCCATCGCGACCCAGAATGTCAATCGGCTCAATGTCAGCGACACGGATGGTTTTTCTATTGCTACGCGACTGACGTACCTGCCCAGGCAAGTACGCTCGCTGCGAAAGAACAAGGTAAATTTCATCAGCCTGACGCCCGGTACAGCCTTCGATCATGCCCGCAGTCGAGGCGGGCATGCCGACGAACGGGCGATTCTCTATCGGATGCTGTACGACTTGCCCCTGGCGCAAAATGAACGGCGTAGACGGCTGCGCGTAGGCCTCCTCAACATTCTTCAGGCGACAGCAGGTAAGGATAACTGGCGAGCCAAGGCCAAAAACCTCCCAGCAGAGGATCTGGACACAGACCTTTCCAAGGCCTTTCGCCGGGCTGTCCTCGAGGATGCCGAACTGTATGCGGCCTTGAAGGAAGGCTGTGAACGCTTTGCCCGATACCGGGACTACAGCAGAATTCCTTGGGAGGACTCTGAGCTTCGCTACGACCTGATCGGAAAACTCAGAAGCAAGCTGGCGTCAGTGTGCCTTTCCGCGCTTGAGCCCGATTTGGTCATCCTTGATGAATTTCAACGATTCAAGCACCTGCTGGACGGCGATGACGAAGCCTCCATGCTGGCGACCGCGCTCTTTGAACATCCCGACGTTCGCGTTCTCCTGCTGTCCGCAACGCCCTACAAAATGTTCACCCTCGACCAGGAGAATGACGAGGACGACCACTATCCAGATTTCATCAGGACACTGAACTTCCTCTTCAATGATTCCGGCAAGGTCGACGAGGTCAAAAGTCTTTTGTCAGAGCATCGAACAACGCTCCACGCCTGTGCAAAGGGCTCCGTATGTCATCCGGGGAAAAAGGCCGAACTTGAACGAGCGCTCCTGAACGTCATGTGCCGAACGGAGCGGGTCGCGACGACTCGTGATCACAACTCAATGCTGACCGAGATCGAGCGGACGGCTCCCCTCACGCCAGCGGATCTTCAGCACGCCGCGACCGTTGACGCAGTGGCAATCTGCGTTAAAGCCGGGGAACCAATTGAATACTGGAAGTCTGCGCCTTACCTGATCAATTTTCTGAAACATTATGAGCTGCGGCATAAGCTGGATGCCCAGTTGAATGCGCCTTCAGATGCTCTTCGCGGAACTCTTTCATCGGCAAATGGGCAGTTGCTGACGAAAAACAAATTTGAAAGCTATCAGGCTCTCGACCCTGCCAATCCAAGGATGCGCGTACTTTTTGAGGACACGATTGATAAGGGCATGTGGCAGCTTTTATGGATGCCGCCGTCCATGCCGTATATCAAGCCTGGTGACGCATACCGGGACAAGGATGGTTTGACCAAAGCCCTTGTGTTTTCCTCTTGGAGCGCCGTTCCGGACGCGGTTGCGTCAATTTGCTCCTACGAAGCCGAACGAAAGATGATCGCCGGGACCTCGGTTTCCCACAGCGAACTCTATGACAAGATCAAGCCATTGCTGCGGTTTGCGGTAGCCTCAAACGATAACCGCCTTACTGGTATGCCGGTTATTGCCTGGTTGCTGCCGTCCCCAACCCTTGCCACCAAGATTGATCCGCTCGAGATTGCACTGCGCCATGGAAGCGGGCCAGTGGACGCCCAGGAACTGAGGAACGAGGTTAAGGCTACCTGCCGCAGTTTGGTCGAATCCCTGCCTGATGCCGGGGAAGGGACGCGAGCTGACGAGCGATGGTATTGGGCGGCTCCCATTCTCCTCGATTCCCATAATGGGTTGTTGGACTGGTGTAAGAGCCATTCGGGATGGAGATCCGCTACGCCGGACCATGAATCAGGGACCCGTTTCAAAGATCACATCGATCTGCTTGTCAGCATGGCGGAGGGCAACATTCCTCTCGGCCCTCAGCCGGATGATCTAGTCGATGTGCTTTGCGATCTGGCTCTTGCAGGTCCTGGCGTGTGTGCCTTGCGAGCACTTCACCGTATCGGTGCCGGGCTCGACGCTGCCGATCCGAACCTCCTGTCAGCCGCAGCCAGGATCGCATCCGGCTTCCGATCTCTTTTCAATATGCCGGAGACGATTGCCATGCTGCGAGGCTCCGGCGAGGACACTTATTGGCGGTTGACGCTTCAGTACGGTATCGACGGCAATCTCCAATCGGTGCTCGACGAATATGTGCATGTCCTTCGAGAGTCTTTGGGTCTCCAAGAGCACTCACCGGAAGAACAGGTGGCTGGCATAGCCGAGTGTATCCAATCGGTGTTGTCACTGCGGACCGCGCAGATTCGAATCGATGAAATAAAGATGTCGGGCGACGGCTTTGCTCTTGATGATTTCAACACCCGCTGTCGTTTCGCGCTCCGGTTCGGGGATATTCGAGACGACAACAACCAGGCTCTCGTTCGCGCCGACTCGGTGCGGGATGCCTTCAACTCACCGTTTCGTCCCTTCGTTCTGGCATCGACCTCGATAGGTCAGGAAGGGTTGGACTTCCACACTTGGTGCCATGCGGTAGTCCACTGGAACCTGCCTTCCAATCCCGTTGATCTTGAACAACGCGAAGGTCGGGTTCATCGTTATAAAGGCCATGCTGTCAGGAAGAATATCGCGGAACGGTATGGTCTGACTGCTCTCTCCGTGGCGCATGAGGGCGGCGATCCGTGGAAGACCCTTTTCCATATCGCGGCCCAGCAAAAATCCAATGGGCATTCCGATCTCATCCCATATTGGATCTTCGAGGATGGTTCGGCCCGGGTGGAGCGCCGCATCCCTCTACTCCCGTACAGCAAAGAGGTTGGGAAGCTCAAACGACTGAAGCAGGGTTTAGCTCTTTATCGAATGGTTTTCGGCCAACCCCGCCAGGAAGACCTACTGTTCAGCCTCAGTCAACACGGTGCCCACGAATCTCCAAGTTTGGAACACTGGCTTATTTCACTGGAGCCACCGGATGCTTGATCTCCGTAACCCAAAATCGGTTGTTTAAACAACTAGCCGACACAATTACGCTTCACTACGTTACTTCAAGATGCTGATGGTCATAGCTTACCAGACAATATCGCTTATCAACGATTTCGAGATTTCACATGCTCACCGGGATAAGCGATGCAAACATTTCTCCCTACAGAAACATTGTCTGACGAGGAAAGAACGGCCGAGGCCGCTGAGATCCTTGCAACGGGCGTAATCCGCCTCCGGAATGCCCAGAAAGAGAGTGATTTTCCACTGGACTTCCCGCCCACCGGAAGCGTTCATCATGACCGTTATCACAACGGAGAAAAACAACCATGAGCGCAGATGTAATTGGTAAAGTGGCGGCACTGCCGTCGCTAGAAAATGACGAACTGAAAAAGCTATGGCGGGAGCTGTTCGACGAACCGGCCCCACGCAAGAAGCGGGATTACCTGATCCCACGACTAGCATGGAGGATTCAGGAGCTGGCCTATGGTGGCCTCTCCGACACTGCTCAGGACCGCATCAACCGGCTAATGCGCGGCAAAGAGCAGCTCAAGCCCAGCAGCAACCGGGTTAAGCGCCCTGCGGTGGGCACCAAGCTAATCCGCGAGTACCAGGGCATCGAGCACCACGTCACCGTCACCCGCAACGGTTTCGAGTACCAAGGCCGCACCTTTCGCAGCCTGTCGCATATTGCTCGAGAAATCACCGGTACCCGCTGGTCGGGACCACTGTTCTTCGGCCTGACGAGGAGCGCAAAATGACAGGCAACAACAAACCTATACGATGCGTGGTCTACACCCGCAAGTCCTCAGAGGAAGGCCTGGAGCAAGAATTCAACTCGCTGGACGCTCAACGAGAATCGGGTGAATCCTACATCCAATCGCAGAAGCACGAGGGCTGGATGCTGTTGCCAAACCGCTACGACGACGGCGGCATCTCCGGCGGCACCATGGACCGTCCCGGCCTGCAACAACTTCTGGCTGACGTGAAGGCCAACAGGGTCGACGTGGTGGTGGTCTACAAGGTGGACCGCCTCAGTCGCTCCCTGGGTGACTTCGCTCAGATCATCGACCTGTTCGACAAGCACGGTGTCTCTTTTGTCTCGGTCACCCAACAATTCAACACCACCAGTTCCATGGGGCGGCTGACACTAAACATCCTGCTCTCCTTCGCTCAGTTCGAGCGCGAGGTCACCGGCGAACGCATCCGTGACAAGATCGCCCTGTCGAAAAAGAAAGGGATGTGGATGGGGGGCTACGTGCCACTTGGCTACGATGTAGCCAGCCGCAAACTGATACCCAACGAAGCAGAGACGGAGCTGGTGCGGCGCATTTTCAATCGATTCATCTGTCTGGGTTCTACCACGTTGCTGTGCAAGGAGCTAAATGACCACGGCTTCCGTACCAAGCGCCGCCGAGGTCGTGATGGACGGGTAAGTGGTGGCTATCCCTTCAACAAAACCACCCTCTACAAGATCCTCAACAACCGCATCTACCTGGGCGAGATACGGCACAAGGACAAGTGGTATCCCGGCGAACACCAGGCCATCATCGATCAG
>JBNKLI010000150.1:0-9923 GCA_050292275.1 Candidatus Thiodiazotropha sp. | reverse complement strand
TCGGTCGGCCCCAGGGGAGGCGGCCCACCGGTCTGGATACCGCTGCCACGCAGGGTATCCATAAAATCCCGCATGTTCAGTTTCGCCTTGATGTTCTCGGTGGTGAACAGCTCACCCCGGGGACTCAGGGCGTGACCGCCCTTGGTGATCACCTCATCCGCCAGCGGGATGTCGCTGGTAATCACCAGATCCCCCGCCTCCAGACGCCGGACGATCTCGTTGTCCGCCACATCGAAACCCGAGGAGACCTGAACGCTTTTGATGAAGCGTGAGGGCGGCACCTTGATGAACTGATTGGCCACCAGCGTCACCAGCGTCTTTTCCCGTTCAGCCGCCTTGAACAGGATCTCCTTGATCGCCACCGGACAGGCATCCGCATCTACCCAGATATTCATATCAACTCATCATCTCTATCTATAAGCGGGGAATACCACTTTGCCCCTCCCCCACAAGCGGGGGAGGAATGAATAATGCGCATGACCCGTTTGACTCCGACCCAATCGTTCTCATAACGCGGCAGAAGCTTACTTCGTCACCCTTACTTCAGCTCGTAACAAACTCGGAGTACGCAAAGGCGCAGAGAGCGCAAAGAAGAAATGGTTTGTAAACTCTGCGTCCTTTGCGCCTTTGTGTCCTCTGCGTTAAATACCCATGCTCGACAGAGGCTTCAGCTCCGAATCACACCCCCCGCTAAAAGGAGAAGAACTGGTCTCAGATACCCTACTCTGCTCTATTCTTACGCTTCTTCGGCTTCCGCGCAGCAGGCTTCTTGGCCTTGGGCTTCTTCGCCTTGGGACTCTTCTTAGGTTCACCCAGGTGGCTGATATTCAACTGCCGCCCGCACACCCAGACCCGCTTCAGGTGCTTATATACATCCTTCGGCATCCCCTCCGGCAGGTCGATGGTGCTGTAGGTATCGAACAGTTTGATATGGCCGATGTACTGGCTCTCGATCCCCGCCTCGTTGGCGATGGCCCCCACGATGTGCTTCGGCTCCACGCCGTGCTCTTTACCCACCTCAATACGGTAGGGGTCCATGGGGATATCGTCCTGGTTGCGGTCATGCGACCTCTTCGGCTTGCGCTCTGAAGATTCCGCCCGCTCACCACGCTTCGGCCGTTCTGCCCGTTGCTGACGTTCCGCAGGTTCATGCCGCTCCTTGCGAGGCTTGCGGCTCTCGCGCTCTTCCAGCTGCAAGGGCTGATCCTTCTGCACCATATAGGCCAGGGCGGCGGCGATCTCGCTCATGCCGATATTGTGTTCGCTCTGAAAGCCGTCGATCAGCGCCTCGAAAAAGGCCAAATCCTGAGTCTCAATGGTTTCACTGATCATCCCTTTAAAGCGGTCCACCCGGCGGCCCGTGATCTGCTCGCGGGAGGGCAACTGCATGGGGGTGATGGTCTGGCGGGTGGCCCGTTCGATGGCGTGCAACATACGCTTCTCACGCGGCGCCACAAACAGGATCGCCTCGCCCTTACGTCCGGCGCGACCGGTGCGGCCAATACGATGGACATAGGATTCGGTATCGTTGGGGATATCGTAGTTGAACACATGGCTGATGCGCTCCACATCCAGGCCGCGCGCGGCTACGTCGGTGGCGATCACCAGATCCAGCGACCCCTTCTTTAACCGGTCTACGGTCTTCTCGCGCATCTGCTGATTCATGTCGCCGTTCAGCGCCGCGCAAGCATAACCGCGCGCCTCCAGCTTCTCCGCCAGTTCCGTGGTGGCGCTCTTGGTGCGCACAAAGATAATACCGGCCTCCAGCGGTTCCGCCTCCAGGATGCGGGTCAGGGCGTCCAGCTTATGCAGGCCGCTCACCTGCCAGAAACGCTGGTTAATGGTCTCCACGGTGGAGGTTCGGGTCTTGATCTTCACCTCCACCGGATCGCGCAGATGCTGCTTGGCCACGCGGGCGATGGCGGGCGGCATGGTAGCGGAAAAGAGCGCCACCTGACGCTGCTGCGGGGTCTGCTCCAGAATCCACTCCACATCGTCGATGAAGCCCATGCGCAGCATCTCGTCCGCCTCGTCCAGCACCACCGCCTTCAGATTGTCGAGCCGCAGGGTCTTGCGCCGCAGATGATCCATCACCCGTCCCGGCGTACCCACCACCACATGCACCCCACGCTGCAACTGGCGCAACTGGATGCTCATGCTCTGGCCGCCGTAGATGGGCAGGATATGAAAGCCGCGCAGATGACGGGCATAGGTCTGCATCGCCTCGGCTACCTGGATGGCCAGTTCGCGGGTCGGGGTCAGCACCAGCAACTGCGGCTGGCGGATTTCGGTATCCAGACGGCTCAGCAGCGGCAGAGCGAAGGCGGCGGTCTTGCCGGTGCCGGTCTGCGCCTGCCCGAGCAGGTCACGGCCCTCCAGCAATACGGGGATACTCTCCGCCTGGATGGGAGAGGGGGTCTCGTAACCCACCTCCTCAATAGATTGAAGGACAGAAGGCGCCAGCGCCATCTGCGCAAAAGAGGTAACAGAATCAGTAGTCATGAAAAACCTGCGGGGTGACACCCGGCGGACCTGAGGCCGATTCGGGCGCATATTTAGAAAGAGGGCGCAGATTATACGCCATTAGGGCAAGGAAGTATTGAAAAAATAAATGAGGCCATTTCCCCGACTTTCTCTACTGATACTTTTTGAAATCGTACCTGCTGGCCAGATCCGCCTTCTCATCCGCGGAAAGCGAAGTGAAATACCCCTTCCAGCCGGGGCAGAAGTTAATGTGCCAGCGCCAGAAACGGCCGGCGATGGATTTGGGATTGGCGTCGAATTTCGCTCGTAATTTGCAGTCGGCGCATCCAGACATTGTCACGCTCCTTTTTCTGCCGTTTCTTTCTTCCCGCCCTAACCGCACGGGTGATCAGTTTTGGTCTGTTCCCGTCTTTTCCTCAGGCCTTGTGCGCCACATAAATAGTGGCGGTGGACTCGCCGCGAGTGTACGGATTGGGAAAGGTGATAACCGGAGAGTCCACGGAGTGAAATACCGTTTCCAGCACCTCGATAAACGCCTGGTCCGGCGGATCGTTTGACCACATGGCAAAGATCCCCGCCGGGTGAATCTTTTCCGCCAGATCCCGCAGCCCCTGCACCGTATAGAAGGCGCCGTTGCCGGGATTCAGCCAATGACTTGGCGAATGGTCGATATCCAGCAGCACCGCATGGACCGGCCTGGCTGCATCCGTACCGTCGAATCCCATGCTGCTTGACGAGGCCGCCTCAAAGAAATCCGCGTGAACCAGAGTGCAGCGGGGGTCCGCCGTCAGCTTCTCACCCAACGGCACCAGCCCCTGCCGATGCCAGTTGATGACCGGCTGCATCACATCCACCACCAACAGCGAGCGCAGCGATGGATTTTCCAGCGCCGCCACCGCCGTATAACCAAGACCTAAACCACCGACCACCACATCCAAATCACTGCCCGGAAGTTCAGCTAGCCCCAGCTTTGCCAGCTGGGTCTCGGCTTCGGTAAACAGACTGGACATCAAAAACTCATCGCCCAGCTTTACCTCATAAACGATTTTCCCCTCAAGTCTCGGCTCCGCCCTGCGCCTGAGGCTTATCTCACCAAGGGGTGTTTTCTGGTAATCCAGCTCTTCGAAGTCCAAATGCATATCTATTTCCTGTGGAGGAGACGCGTAAAAACCGGGCCCAGAGAACAAACAGCTCAAATATTCAAAGCATTCTACTCTCTACCCCGGTTTTTGGTATCCACAGCACCCTGTCACTTGCGACCCGCAGTCAAGACCCCCTGCCAGCAACGATAACTAGAGACGACATACGGCATAACCTTTTCGTGCAACTTCAAGCACTACTTTCCCATCGCCTCCTCCATCTTCCTGGCCCTCTCCTCGGCCGCATCCTGCATGAAATCATCCATACGCTCTTTAAACTCCGGCACATCTTGTGGCCGGGCAGGCACCTGGGGGACTTCAACAGAATCGCTGCTCGGTGAACGCTCGACTCTCGACTCGGAACCGCCGCCCAATTGCTTATACAGAGCAAATAGTATGACAAGCATTACCAGCAACAACGAGATCAACCTCATAGGACTATCCTCGTTAAACGCAAAATCCATCCGCGAAAAAAGGTCTCTGACTCCTTAATTTGTTAGTTTGCAGTCAGCGCATCCAGACATTGCTATATTCCTTTATTCGCAAATGCTCACTAACCGCGAACAATTCATATCGACCATCTAGACACATTACCATAGAACCCAAACAGTAACTGAAAGCACAAAATAACTTGCCGTATTCGAAAGTAGCGATATTTTCACAGGAGAGACCAAAGCTATTTTCATTGAAATTACTTTAAGCACTGCCGCCTCAATTGCCACACTAAGAATATAAGCAACGCCAAATGCTAGCTTTGCATATAAAGAAAAATCATGTCCGGTAACTAGCATTCCTTTTTCGTTCACCGCCAAACCATCCGGCAACACAAGAGCGATAGCCATACCCACAAACCATGAAATCGTATTAGCTACAATCACCAGTAGAATGGCGACAGGTATGGACAAAGATTTATCCAAATACTTGTAAAGGGCCGTTTCAATCACTAACACAGCAGCTAAGGCTAGCGGAAGGAACAATACTGATACATAAGGAGCAGCAAAAGCTGGGAATATTACATTTGAACTTACTGCCGTATTAACCAGCAAAAGAGCAGCCAACAACAAGTACTTTCTCATTGCTAATAAATAGCTAGCCATCAATCAATACCAATTCCGCCTGACACACCATCCGCCTCCTTACTAATACGTGCTGGTTCTTCCCATTCGGTGTGCGTGTATATCCCGAATATGCCCGCCCCGCCATTGCCGCGGCTTTGCCATCTTAGTCACATCCCGTACTCGATATTCTGCACCCTCAAAAAACCACTCGGAAATCTCTTTTCGCAGAACATCCAAAAACGATTGGTCAATACGATACAACTTTATGGTTCTATTAGTTTCTTCATGCCGATACAAGGCGATCGCGTAAGGTATGTATTGCATTGAGATTCCGCATTTTCTCGCTGCTTGTTCTATTTGCGGGACCGTGAATTGATCCTGCGGCCCATAGCCCCTTACAAGAACAGGAGCCATTTCATATATGTATTTTGAGATGATTCTTTTCCGCAGGTACTTATTTATGAAATTCATGGGGCATACCTACAATGCCGACTCATAGCTAACCAGCACCATATCCGCCGCCTGTTCACGCAAGGGAATAAGCTCCTGATAAGCAGCAGAGTTATACCAATTGACCAAGGATTCTTGATCTGGGAAGCGAATAAAAACTGTATCCGCGAGATCGTGTCGCCCACTTAGCACTGCCGCACGTTTACCACGAAGCACCAACTCAGCACCCCACGGATCAAGAGTATCCGGCACCTTGCTGCGGTACTCAGACCATTTATCCGCATCTTTTACAGTGATGTGACCGATAAGGTATGCCGTCATATTTCTAACTCATTCTAGAACCCTGGATGAAAGCTTGGGATATATTCGTAATTATTTAGACTGAATCGCCTTCTGTGCCTGAACTGCCCTCTACCTGCCCACGGTACTTTTGATAGTCTTCTAAAAAAAGGCGCGCAGATTCGTCCACGAACTCCTTCCGCCTAGTTTTAAGGTCCAACAGCTTCCTGTACACACTCTTATAAATAATTTGGTGCGCTTGATTCTTCAACTGTGACTCGTCAAAGTCATCCATCTCCGTCGCCCCAGACTCGACGACATGGTTGATGAGCTGCAAAAGGTGCTCTTTGGTTAGCTTATCCACTACTACAAACTCACCATCGCTAGCGAGAAAGTAGCCCAAATCGTTCTCAATCTTCAACAGCTTCATAGGTCACCCTTCGATTATCATAGGCGGAAACACCAGCTTCGAGAGAATTCATAAGAATTTCGTGCGTACCAATCACTCTCCCACAAGAGGAGCGCAATCGTTTATCAGTAGGATGCCCCGAGTAAACGCGATAAACTACCACGCCATTCTCTTTCTCCTTCACTGTATGAAGGAGGTAGTCCGCGCCAGCTGATGCGCCAACTGTGTTGTTATGCGTAACGACCACGACAGGCATTGTCTCAGAAATATCTTTAAGTATTTGGTTGACATTCCCACGCAAGAACAAGTTGTCGAACGATGACTCAGGCTCATCAATCAGAAGAATGTCATAGTTTTGCGCATCGTCTATTTCTTGTAGCAATCTGAACTCGGATCGTTCTCCACCTGACACTTCAAATCCGTCTTGATTGAGAATTCGATAGCTCACTTTTGCAAATAGACGATACAGGTTAGCGCGAGAAAGTGTTTCAATAGCCAGGAGCTCTTGCAAGTATTGGTAGGGCTCATCATAGACTTGAAATGCATCACTAAACGCCGCCCCTGTGCCGCTCGCCGCGCGCACTTCTCCTGCTCCCAAAAACGCCCCTTTCCTGGCTTCGATTTTAAAACCTTGAAGAGATTCCTCGAAAACTACCTCTTCATCTCTCAGGAAACGCACGATCTCAGAGAACCGCTGAATACGCCTTTGATCCATGCAGTAACCATAGGCATCAAAATCGTCGATTTGTGTTGCCGCAGTACGGACACGAAGGCTTTGCTTTACCTCTCGCACAATCTCATTTACTTGTGTACGCTTAGCCTGCTCTAGATTCTTTTTCCATAGCATTTCGATCAATTCACAAGCAAGTGCTCTTAGCGACGACACATCGACATGCTTCTCCACAACTTCTCGAAACTCAATGTTTTCTATGATTTGTCTTACCGATTCTATAAGAGACTTCAAGGTATCTGAGCTGCCCGCTGGGTAGTCCACTTCATCGAAGAGGGCAACCTTCGAGAATGCGTCTTTACGATCCGCTTCTTCCGCAGACTTCAGCAGTGTGTCCACGTACTTTTCCACAGCTTTCTCATTACTCAACAAGTCGATCGATGACACCTCGTCTAGAGTTCTACGCAATCCTGACAAGTACTCGCCTACGAATGCACTTCGACGGCGCTCAACATCATTCTTAAATTCCCTCTCATATGCAGCTTCGTCCTGCTGCACTAAGGAAAACTGTCGAATGTACTTCGCATTATCGACGGACGCTGCGATCCTATCCAGAGTGTACGTCTTCCCGCTAGACCGCTCGCCAACGAGCACATTCAGGCCTGTTGAAAGATGTTGGCCGTTCTCAAATACTTGCCAAAGCATATTCCCGTCAGCTTCAGATAAGGCCACCTTGCCACTGTCGCGCAAGCTTGCTTTTATTGCGGCTAACGTCGCTTCTCCGCAATCGATATAGGTGTGCCTTGACGGCAAGAAAGGCAGATCATCCTTCATTCTGGAATCACTAAATAGAACCGGGGTAAGTTTGCTGTCATCCCTAAAAGTTCTTATAAACTTCTTAGGACTATCAACCTCACCCGCATCACAGAACGGGAGAAGCTTTTGGAGGGCGCTCCCTTGTATGGCGGGAGACTTTTCGTAGTGAGGTATCACCAAGTACCTATTCAGATCTCCAAAGATTGTCAACAATTCATCTGCGCTCACCGCATCCCCAATCTTCACAACTTTCTGTGAAATCAGTTTCGTCTTTGGTTCAAAATCGTCGATATCATCCGGATCAGCGATTATTAATAGATGCCCCTTCTCAACATTAATCTCAATTCCGGGAAATACTGCAGCTGTAATATTCTGACTAATGCGACGAAACTGCTCCATATCGAAGACATTGTGATTCGTCACCGCAACAGCATCTAGCTTGACCTCTGAAACGTATCGCCTAAATACGTCTAGACTAAACACAAAACGACTATCGCTTATCGTCGGTACTGTATGTATATGTAAATCAATCTTCTTCATGCAGTTTCCGCCCTAGATGACACCAAAGAGCTCAGGCCATTTTATTTTTCCAACTAAAACAGTAACCCTGTTTTTGCATTTAAATAGATTCGCTTATTCTTACGAACTCCTCCGCAATAAGTAAAAAACACCGGCTCTGGTTTATAATTAGAAGATCTAACCCAACCACCCATTTCTTTAAAGTCATCTAACACACACCTTCCATCATCCAACAGCCTCCTTGACGCCCTAATAAAAGCGTCTTGGTAGGTAGAGAAATTGTCAGACGCTCTAATTGACAACTCAAGCTCTGATGTATTTTGATCAATCGGCGGCAGATTATTTATAGGCGCACCAACCAAGTCCTCCATTAAAACCCATCTAGCAACAGCCCCACCCAAACCTTCACTCGAGCCATCATAATATTTAGAAATTCTTCCCCATCCATCTTTAACTTCAAACACATCTACTTTCTGCCTCTTATATAGAGTATTTGTAACTTTAGAAGCATTATTCGGCGCCAGCCTCACATCAACCGTTTCAGAGGACACATAATATATTTTAGGCGTGCCTTTCGAAGCAGACATCTTAGACTTAGTTATTCTCTTAAAACATTCTAGCTCTTCTTCCACTTTTTCTTCCTTGCACAAGCCAGCCGTTTGGTGCAATTCCCTAAAACACTCAACACGACTACTGTTATTTGGCTGCGCTTCGCATACCGCAACATCAAACATGTCATAAGAAAACACAGCTGAAGAAATAGCGACAAGCACAACAAATAGAAGGGGGCTAGCAATACATCTTCTAAACCTCGCATGCCTAATACTTATAGACACGCGAGAACCCATCTTGTACGGCCACAGATAAATTATGATGCTTTTGATTTTCATGCTCTTCCGCAGCGGAGAGGGGTTGCTACGGCACAGCCTTCCCGCTGTTTGTTGGTGTTATTCCTTGTTATTGTTAACTTAGCAGAAGAATAGAACAGGGAAAAGTCCTGGCAGGACGGGGCTGGAGGGGCTGCTGGATCCCGCGACCAAGTTGCGGGATGACGGTGGGTTCTGTACTACTCCCCCTCCTGGCCTCCCCCGCTTGCGGGGGAGGGATGGTTTTGATCCCCCCTCACCCTAGCCCTCTCCCTCAGGGAGAGGGGACAAGAAAGAAGGGAAGAGAGGATTTGCAGGCACAAAAAAAGCCCCGCCGAGGCGGGGCTTCTTTTTAGGCTTGGGGCCTGGGGTGCTTACATCATGCCACCCATGCCGCCCATTCCGCCCATGCCACCCATGTCCGGCATGGCAGGTGCGCCTTCGTCCTTCGGCTCGTCGGCCACCATTGCTTCGGTGGTGATCATGAGACCGGAGACAGATGCGGCGTTCTGCAGCGCGGTGCGGGTCACTTTGGTGGGATCGAGGATACCCATGGCGATCATGTCGCCATATTCGCCGGTACCGGCGTTGTAGCCGAAGTTACCTTCGCCCTCTTCCACTTTGTTGACCACTACGGAGGCTTCGTCACCGGCGTTGGTCACGATCTGACGCAGTGGCTCTTCCATGGCGCGGCAGGCCAGGCTGATGCCTACGTCCTGGTCGTGGTTGTCACCCTTGAGGTCTTTCAGGGACTGCAGGGCGCGGATCAGGGCCACGCCACCGCCGGGTACTACGCCTTCTTCCACCGCGGCGCGGGTGGCGTGCAGGGCGTCTTCCACGCGGGCCTTTTTCTCTTTCATTTCCACTTCGGTGGCGGCGCCCACCTTGATGACGGCCACACCGCCGGCCAGCTTGGCTACGCGTTCCTGCAGCTTTTCGCGGTCGTAGTCGGAGGTGGTCTCTTCGATCTGGGCGCGGATCTGATCCACACGGGCCTTGATGTCCACTTCGGAACCGGCGCCGTCGATGATGGTGGTCTCTTCCTTGGTGACCTGGATCTTCTTGGCGGTACCCAGTTCGTTGATGGTGGCTTTCTCCAGGGAGAGGCCGACCTCTTCGGAGATCACGGTGGCGCCGGTCAGGATGGCGATATCCTGCAGCATGGCCTTGCGGCGGTCGCCGAAGCCCGGGGCCTTGACGGCGCATACCTTGACGATGCCGCGGATGTTGTTC
>JBNKLI010000149.1:0-6221 GCA_050292275.1 Candidatus Thiodiazotropha sp. | reverse complement strand
AGTTCGGCGGCCTGCGGGGTGCCTTTGGCGACGTTCAGGGGCGTACCCCACCAGTTGGTGTAGTAGGCGGCGGGTTCCGCCACGCTCCAGAACATGAGCCCTATGCCCATGCCTGCAGCGAACAGCATCGCGAACCAGGATAGGGTGGAGAATTCTGGCTTGGCGTCGACGCCGCCGAGCCGGATACGCCCCACCGGCAATACGATCAGCAACAGGCAGAAGATGACGAAGAGATTGCCGGCGACCAGGAACAGCCAGTCGAAATTGTCGATCGACCAGCTCTTGGAGCCGTCAAAGGCCTGTTTCGCTTCATTGGGGAACATCAGAGTGCCGATGACGAACATCAGCACCAGCAGGGCAGAGACGATGAATACTGGGTTGTGGAAATCCATACCCCAGTTGCGGATGTTGTCCTGTCCTATCTCGTAGTCTGTGTTGTAACGATCTGGCATAGAGGGGCTCCGGTTTCGACGGCTGCGATCAGATAAATCATTTTGGATCCGCAGGGCGGTAGTTGCGACCGTCCCTGGCCACACGCACCACCATCAGGGAGCGCTGAAATCGAAGCGCAGTCCGGCAGCAATCACCTGTCCACCATCACAGCTCCAGCAGGTCTCGTTAGCGCCGCCGTACTCTTCGGTAATGGCGGCGGTCTCATCTTCGCTGTAGTACTCGACAAAGAATTTCAGATCTTTTTGATACTGGTGGTCCCAGCCAAGATGAATAATGGATTCACCGTAGTGATCCACGTCGGCGACCATGGCCTTGTAGGTGTTCTTGCCCATGGTGTAGCCGGCATAGAGATTCATGGCATGGTCGCCGTCAGCGCCATAGCCATTGTCTATGTCACTGTTGTGCTGCTCGTATTTGGCGCCGATATAGAGATCGTCCATGGCCTGCCACATGAGCGATGTGCCGAGAATGGTTGAGTCATATTGACCGCCCAGGTCATCGAGGCCGCCTGATATGGTCAAGTTGCCGAAGGAATAGCTGAGTGTTGCCTGCAACCGATCGTCGGTGTCGCCGTTGCTCTCTGCGGCGCCATTATCCAGGCTGTAGCCGAGCGATCCCGATAGACCGCCGAAACTGGGGGAGTAGTAGGCTATGGTGTCGCCCTTGCGAAAAGTGGTGTAGGTGGCAAAACCGCTATAGTAGCTACTGAACATGTCGACCGGGTAGGCGATGGCATTGTAGTAGGGCATCCACATCTGACCGACTGACAGGTTGCCAAAGTCGCCTTTTATGCCGATCTTGCCGATGCGGATATCCTCATCCTGATCCCAGGGGTCCTGGACCGCTTTGTTGGGTAGGTCGAGCGGCAACTCGAGTTTACCGTAGGCCGTGAGAGAGTCGTTGATCTTATGGGTGGCGTTGAAGCCGAGTCTGGAATAGGCGTCGCGCCAACCGGTATAGGAATCGAGGGTGTCCTCATTATCGGGACTGACTGCTTCGGCGTGGAAACGCAGCGAGCCGTAAAAGTCGAACTCGAGCGCGCTCGCCTCTGTGCTGGCAATGAAAGTAACTGCAGCAACTGCTGATGCCATACAATGTTTTCTTCTGATCTTCATGTGGTGATACCTAAATATAACTGAGAATGGTGTGAAACGTCGGCAAAGCGACAGAAATGCGTGCTGCCGCTGAACTAAGCGGTGAAAAAGCCAGGTTTAGGAGGTGGTCAGATGCCGCCGATCCAGAGGCGGCCGATAAGTGCGGCGAAAGGGCGGGCGCTGATGGTCGTGCGCGATTGACCGCACACCATTGGCTGGTGCTGGAGTCGGGCAGACTGATCACACTGCGGTGTCCGACTGCCAGATGCTCTATCAAAACTGGGTGCGTAGTGCGCACGGTGCGAAGCAGCCGCATGCAATACATCATGCAAAAACATTTAAATAACCGGGTTTATTGGATATGACGCAGTTGCAGCGTCCTGAATTCACGCTTTTGAAACATCGTAGCGTTTTCGAAGGGCGAAAAGGACATTATGCCCATTGGGCTGATTGATTGCAAATAGGCGGAGTATCGGTTCTGAAACGGATAAACGGGCTTAAGAGACATCAATCGACATGCGTTTAACCATCGTTGTGCTCCTCGGAGGGCTATCTGTTTCATTGGTCGGACTGGGTTTGCTGGGAACCCTTTTGGGGGTCAGAGCGACCATCGAACTGTTTTCCTATGCCCAGACTGGTGTAGTCATGGCCGGTTACTATGCGGGTTACATTGTAGGCACCTGGCGTGGTCCTGCGATCATTCGCAGGGTAGGCCATATACGCACATTTGCGGCATTGAGCGCGCTTTGCGCCGCTACCACCTTGCTGTTCGGGCTTCTGACAGATCCCTGGACCTGGTTTTTCTTGCGCTTATTGAACGGTGCCTCGGTAGTGGGACTCTACATGGTGGTAGAGAGCTGGTTGAATGAGAAAACACCGGCCAACAGGCGCGGCCGCGTTTTTGCTATCTACATGATCACAACGTTAATGGCGCTTGCAAGTGGGCAATTTCTGCTCCTGGTTTATGAACCTGCAACTCTCTTTCCGTTTGCGCTTGCAAGTGTGCTGATCATATTGGCTATTATTCCCATCGCGGTGATACGGGTGGCGGAGCCCGCGATCGATACACATCAACATCTCCCCCTACTGCAATTGTTCACACTTTCACCCTTGGGCGTCGTCGGCGCCATCTGCGCAGGAACTGTCAATGGGGCGTTCTGGGGTATGACTCCAATGTTCGGAATTCGCGTCGGCATGCAGGAGGTAGACATCGCACTCCTCATGAGCGCCACGATTATCGGTGGGGCGCTCCTGCAATTGCCTATTGGTCACCTCTCCGATCGATATGATCGGCGCACCATTTTGTTATTGGTCAGCTTTGCTGGTGCGGTCGCCGCAGGCATCGCTGGCATGATGGTGTTATGGGATACAGCGGGATTGAATCTGGTTGCCTTTCTCTATGGTGGTTTAATGTTCTCCGTTTATGCCATCAGCGTTGCTCATACCAACGATTATCTGGAATCGACGCAGGTTCTAGGCGCTACACAGGGGTTGCTGTTGTTGTATGGTTTTGGTGCGCTCACTGGCCCGCTTGTTGGCGGATGGCTAATGAGCGTGGTCGGTGCGGTCGGTCTACCGCTATTTTCGTCGTTGACGCTATTGTTATTCTGTATTTTCGGCTTGTATCGCATGACCCAGCGGGCATCACCCTCGATTGAGGATCAGACTGACTTTGTACCCCTGGCGCGCACCAGTCCGGTTATGATGGAGATGCATCCTCAAGCCGATACAGATCTGGAGCCCGACTTGGCCGATGAGAAGTCAGACTCGTAACTGTTGTCAATCCAGGCCTGGTTAGTATGCTCTCAAGGTGAAGCGGTTGTAGAAAACACTACGCTTTGTAGCCATGCATAGGTTTCAGGCCGCATGTATCTCGCGTTTTTCATCTTTTTTCTAAAAATAGAGATAGAGCACTACATACTTCTCTCTCAGAGACAAGTGGTAGTGTGCCGATTTTTTTTCGTCATCATCAGTTCTGCGAATCGTTTGTCAAAGCCAGCACTATTTGTGAACTGACATCAGCTTTTGCGTAATGGGAAAATTATCCCAGGAATTTTGTGCCTAAATTCACAGAAGCCTTCTCTTCATGTCGGCACTATCGCCCTGTGCTTTGTCTATGTCAGTCGTCTGCTTTTGCTTGAATAATAGTTCGAAAAGCGCGCTGAACGAGAAAAGCCACTTGTAGCTGGTGTCTTCGCATTCGCGGAAGCCAGCCAGTCAGCCCATACAATGGAATTGAGAGGACGAACAATAATGTATAGAAAGAAAAGATTGACGTTTCTAATGCTTGGAGCCGCGTTGCTGACCGGAGCCCATGAAGCGAGCGCACGCAGTTCATATGCAGCAGATATCAACAGTACCTGCAGTAATCTCGGTTATGATCTGCTCTCGGCATATGTATCTGACAGCTGTACGGCTTGCCACAATGATAGCAAAGCAAAGAGCGCATACAGTGCAGCAAACTACGAGTACTTTTGCCCTGCGCCTGATACACCAGTCATATGCACTGATGCGGACAACGACGGATATTATGCGGAAGGAGACAGCTGCGGCACGCTGGCCGATTTCAATGACAATGAAGCAACAGCCTATCCGGGTGCGACGGAAGATTGTAGTGACGGCATAGATAACGACGGCAACGGCAAGGTCGATGCGGCTGATCCCAATGCGGTCAATTGTCCCGCGATCTGTACCGATATGGATGCTGACGGATACTCCACCGAAGGCGGTTCATGCGGTGCCATCGATTGTGACGACAACAACTCCTCGGTCAATCCAGGGGCGGTTGAGGTCTGTAGTGATGCAGTCGACAACAACTGTAACGGTCTCACCGATACGGCAGATAGCAATGCTGTGAACTGTCAGGTTAACTGTACTGACAGCGACGCAGATGGCTACAGTATCGAGGGTGGTAGTTGCGGTGCCGTGGATTGCGATGATAACAATCCCGAAATCAATCCCGGTGCGTTGGAAATCTGTGGCGACTCTGTTGATAACAACTGTAACGCGCTCATCGACTCCACTGATGCGGTCTGTCAGAACGACGATACAGGAGGCGATCAGTGTAATAAGCCTTGGTGGAGATCGAAGCATAAACACCACAAGTCTGGCGACAAGGCTTGCAACAGCAACGATGAGACCGACAATGATCATTCAGACGATGACGATGATTGGTCACATGATAGTGATCGTGATGAAGATTGTGAGTCTCGCTCCTCGCATAGGAGAGACAGAGACTGAACGGAATTGTCATCTTAACTGATGGCAATGAAACCAAAGGGGGCTTCGGCCCCCTTTTTTATTTCAGTTCTGTCGGTGTCACTGTTACTGATGTCATTTGGGAAAAATGTCCAGCATTCTAAGCAGGCTAGAACTCCACGCCCTGTTCCGCTGAGATCCCATTATCGAAGGCGTGTTTCACTTTGCGCATCTCAGTGACAGTGTCGGCCACCTCTATCAACTCCGCAGGAGCCTCCCTGCCGGTAAGAAGCAGATGCATCCAGGGGGGTTTTTCCCGGCGGATGAAGTCGGCGATTTCGGCGCCGTCGATCCAGCCATAGCCGCAGCAGTAGTTGATCTCATCCAGCACCACCAGGTCATAGTGCTGGCTGCGGATCTTCTGTTGGCAGAATTCCCAGATATCTCGACTGGTCTTGCGATCCTGCTCCGGATTTTGTGTGTTCCAGGTAAAGCCGTTGCCCAGGGCGTGCCACTCGATATTGTCAAAATGGGTGGCCACCTGCTGCTCACCGGTCTTCCACTCTCCCTTGATGAACTGCACCACCAACACCTGCAGGCCCCAGCCCGCAGCACGGAAAGCCACCCCGAAGGCGCTGGAAGACTTGCCTTTGCCATCACCCGTATGCACCAGGACGATGCCTTTGCGTTTCTCCCGGGATTTCATGGGGCAGCGGCGGGGCAGGGCAAAAACCCTGTTATGCGTGTTTTATACATTGAAAAATAAATACGAATCATTATCATTAATAATAACCTGACTGAACTGGATTCAGCCTCTGGAGATCTACTGTGTCAATCCAACGTCTCATTGTCTACCTGCTGCTGCTCTCGATGCTGATATTGCCGCTTTGGGCTGCTGCCGACGGGGAGGTCAATCTCTACTCGGCGCGGAAGGAAAAGCTGATCAAGCCGCTGCTCGACCGATTCACCGAGGAGACGGGTATTCGTGTCAATCTGGTGACCGGTAAGGCAGATGCCTTGTTGCAACGGCTACTCAGTGAGGGGCGGAACACACCAGCAGATCTGTTGATTACCACCGATGCAGGGCGTTTGCACCGGGCCAAGCAGGCCGGAGTCACCCAGGCCGTGGAATCGGTCGTGCTGAGCAAACGGGTGCCTGTCAGTTTCCGTGATCCAGAGGGGCACTGGTTTGGCCTTTCGCTTCGTACTCGGCCGATTCTCTATGTTAAGGGTCGGGTCGACCCTGCCTCGCTCAGCACCTACGAGGCACTGGCCGATCCCAGTTGGAAGGGCAGGATCTGCATTCGCTCCTCAGACAACATCTACAATCAGTCACTGGTGGCCTCGATGATCGCCGCTGACGGGTTGCAGGCCGCTGAAAGATGGGCCGAGGCATTGGTGAACAATTTTGCCCGTCCACCCAAAGGCGGGGACCGGGATCAGATCAAGGCAGCGGCAGCCGGTATTTGCGATATC
>JBNKLI010000148.1:0-26352 GCA_050292275.1 Candidatus Thiodiazotropha sp. | reverse complement strand
ACCCTACAGATTGATCACAGGTAGGGTGCGGCTTGCCGCACCGAAACATGGCTTGAGTAAGCGCCATTGCAAGGTTAAGCATCGTACCCTCTCTGCAGGAGATTATTGAGTAGCAAGATGACCAGGATGCCAAAAACATGTTAAACAAAAAGCCGCTGTTTCTTGTCAGAGTGCTACCCGCGCTCCTTTCGATATGCCTTCCACCCCTGAGCGCCGGGGCAGAGAACTGTACCGATGCCCCGGTCGATGGGCAGCGCTACAGCCTGATCAACGCCGGCAGCGGGCAAGCCCTGGATATCGCCGGTGCGAGAAACGCCAACGGCGCCAACGTGATTCAGTGGCCCTACAAGGCGAGCCGCAATCAGCAGTTCCTGCTCACCGACCTGAACAACGGCTATTGGTCGCTTCGGGCCGAACACAGCGGCCGGGCGCTGGACGTGGCCGGCTGGTCGCGGGACGACGGCGGCAACATCCTGCAGTGGGACTACCACGACGGTGGCAACCAGCAGTGGCAACTGCAACGCACCGGCAGCGGCGCCTATACCCTGGTGGCTCGGCACAGCGGCAAGGCCATGAGCGTGGCCGACGCCAGGGCCGGGGGCAATGTCTACCAGCAGGGCGACAGCGGCTCGGCCAACCAGCACTGGTATCTCAATCCGGTCGACGGCAGCTGCGGCACCCCGGAGCCGCCACCTGCGCCCACGCCTGAGCCGACTCCAGAGCCTGCACCTACACCGGAACCCACGCCGACACCAACACCGGAGCCTACTCCGACACCAACACCTACGCCGGAGCCCACACCGACTCCTACCCCCGAACCGACACCGGAGCCGACACCGACACCGGAGCCGACTCCTGAGCCGCCCCCGGTGCCGACGGGTGACAATATCGCACCCCAGGCCTCGGCCAGCACCTCCTATGTCTCCCCCTGGGAGACCCTGAGCGCGGTCAACGACAACAGCAATCCCGCCAACTCCAACGACAAGTCCCGGGGTGCCTACGGAAACTGGAACCATCCCAATTCGATCCAGTGGGTGCAATACGACTGGCCGCAGAACTACAGTCTGTCGTCAACCCAGGTCTACTGGTTCGATGACAACGGCGGGGTGCTGACGCCGACCATGGCCTATCTCGAATACTGGGACGCCGACAGTAACGGCTGGATCAGGGCCGGCGACCTGCCGCTAGGGAAAGACACCTTCAACGCACTGTCCCTGGGCGACATCGTTACCAACCGGGTGCGGATATCGATGCGCAATACCAGCCAGTCCACCGGGATGCTGGAGTGGCGTGTGTTCGGTGTTGCCAGCGACACCCCGCCCCCTGCACCGGAGCCGACACCGACTCCAACTCCGGATCCCGTGGCCCAGTGCGAGCCTTATACCTGGCCGGAATACAATCCTGACCTCAATTACGACTTTCGCGATCAGTTCAGGAACATCGATCCGAGTCAGTTTAAAGTCTATCTGGGATGTGATGCCTCACAGGTCGCTGGTGTGAAAACCTCGGGTTGGTTTGCCTTTATCTGGGGTCACGATCGTAACCCGGCGATCACTGATGCGGATATCGACCGGGTCCTGGACGATCTCAATGAGGACATGGCCTTCGCCAGAGATGAGATGGGATGGCCGCCGGATCGACTGCCTCGCGAAGGCTACTACAGTAACGTCTATCTGGGTGGATCAGGCCTCTGCACGGATAGCCTGTCGAATACGGACAAAGGCGGTTGGCAGAGCGGCATCAACGGTTATCCGATGGTGTTACTTACCTACTATCCGGTGATAACGCCCAGTGAAAGAGGCGGCATAACCCACGAAGCCATTCACGCGGTACTGGCATCCATGCCGGGGCGCAAGGCGCATTGGTTCAATGAAGGCGGCAACACCTGGTTGCAGATGAACATGGAGGCCGCGCGCACGGACGGCTATGGCGTCGGCTTCCTCGACGGTGCTCCCTTCCTGGCGCCGCACATGCCGATCGAGAACTATAGCGGTTGGTTACAGGACGGCACATTCGGCGGACCGGATGCCGAAGGCGTCAACCGCTATGTCAATGGTCAACAGGTATCCACCTGGCGTCACTACCTGGGAGGCAATCAATATAACTCCGCCTTTTCCCACTTTTTGGCGGAGCATGTTTCAAAGGGCTCGAATGCCTGGATCTGGAGTAATGGCGAGCATATCAATATTCTGGAAACATTGGCCTCCGCTCTTGGCGATGAACAGATACAACATCTCATCATGGAGTATCGCGCACGCCAGGCGATGATCGACTTCGGACCTTGGAGCGACGCATTCAAATCCCCGATCAACAACAACTGGGGCAGAACCATCGGTGCCGAAGCAATCGCGGGCGGCATACTCCAGGAACCGCCCCCCCATAGGCTGACCTTCTATGCAGACTCCACGACCTCTGGAGATATGGTGACGCCGTCGCTGGACACCCTTCCCGGCTGGTCGGGAGCCAATCAGATTCCGTTCAGGATCGATGGCAACAGGGTGCGTATCAACTTTGAGCCTCGGGCGCAGAACATGCGTCTGCAGCTGGCCTATAGGGCGGAAGATGGGTCGGCGGTCTACAGCCAACCCGTGGAGTCCGGCGAGGCATGTCTGAACCTGGATAAACGACCGAAAAACGGCGTGGTGGTAGCGGTGGTCAGCAACACGGACAACCTCTACAAAGGCGAAGCGACGCGTACCCAAAAACACGACTACCGCTTGTTCATGGTGGAGGGTGTCAGCGGTACGGCGTCGATCTATGAAAAACACTACGAGTGACATGGGTGGATAAATGCGACAGCGGCGTTTCATATGCAAAGGTTTTATCAAAATTACAAAGGGTGAATCCTGATGAAGAAGATCTGTTTTGGATTGTTGTTATTGTTCCTGGCCGGCAACGCCACTGCGGCGACCAATCGCCCGGACGGCTTTAAGACAATCTGTAAGGTCGGTCAGACTTGCTCGGTTGCTGCCGACACCAATGTGGCCTTTGGTGCTTCCGGGCAGTTCGTCTACAAGGTATTGAGCGGCTCTTTCGTCTGCAATGTGGATACATTCGGTTCGGATCCAATACCCCGGAAGCAGGTCAAGGAGTGCTCCATCAGTACAACCGCCTCTGTGCCGGCACCTGCGCCGGATGCCGGTACCAGCGTGCCTGCAGTGCGGCTCGGCGCGACCGCTGGCGACGCCAGGATCGATCTCTCCTGGGAGGTGACGAATGGCGATATAACCTCGGTGCAAGTGATGCGCGACACCGACTCCGATCCACAAGGACGCGGCCGTGTCGCCTTTCTCAGGGGGGACGTACGCAGTTTTATCGACGAGAACCTGGTCAACGGCACCCAGTACTGGTACTGGATCAAATACACCTACGCCAATCGGATAGTCGGTAACTCTGCGGCCGCTACGGCGACGCCGGTGGCGCCCCAGACCGATCCTGCACCGGATCCCATCCCGCCGGTGCCGGGCAACAATGGGGATCGACTCTCCTGTGCCGCTGCAAACAGGGTTCAGGGTTTCGCCTCCATCGATGGGGGAACGACCGGCGGAGCGGGAGGCGACAGTGTCACTGTAACGACAGGAGCTGAACTGGTCGATGCGCTCAACAACAAGAGAAAGAACAAGGACGCCACCCCGCTGATCATCTATGTGAATGGCAGACTCACACCGGAGAACAGCGACGGTGCCAAGCAGTTCGATGTCAAGGATATGTCGAACGTCTCCATCATCGGCATCGGTCACTATGCCATGCTCGACGGCATCGGCATCAATATCGCCCGGGCCTATAACATCATCGTGCGCAATCTCACCATCCGCTATAACCGCATCGGGCAGAAGGATGGCATCAGTATCCAGGGCGATTCGCACCATGTCTGGATCGATCACAACGAGGTCTACAACAGCCTGGATGTGGACAAGGACTACTACGACGAACTGGTGAGCGGCAAGAATCAGATCGACAATATAACCATCTCCTACAACTATCTGCACGACAGCTGGAAGACCTCGCTGTGGGGATCGAGTGACGGCGATGCCTATGAGCGGCGCGTCACCTTTCTGGGCAACCACTGGCAAAACGCGAACTCGCGCATGCCTCTGTTCCGCTTTGGTCAGGGACATGTGGTCAACAATTACTACGAGAATGTCATCAGTACCGCCATCAATTCCCGCATGGGCGCCAGGATTCGCATCGAAGGAAACCACTTCGAGTACTGCAACAATCCTATCGTCTCCTTCTACAGCGATGCCTATGGCTATTGGGATACAGCGGACAACATCTTCGAAAGTGTCGCCTGGGAAGAGAATACGAGCAGCGGCATTATCGCCGGGCCCAACGTGGGTTCGACCATCTCCTACACACCACCCTATAATTACTCACCGATAGCGGCCGCCGATGTGAAGCAGCATGTGCTGAACAATGCTGGTGTAGCGAAATTGGACGGGTGCCTGTAATAACGAATGACATTACGGCAATCAGGACAACGGCGCTGACGCTCCGTCGGGCGGAGGCTGACAGGGACTGGAGTCGAACGCTCTGGCGGGTTTCCTGATGTATTCAGGATGACTCGCCAGGCATTCCTCTCAGTGGTTGAGAAAGATAGGTACCGAACTGCGCGTTTCACCCCTGGACAACGGATAGCTCTCTTTTTCCTTACACCCGATCACGTGAATCGGATTAGCTGCGAGGGATAGATCCTTGTCCGTCAAATAGTCGATGATCGATTGTGCCAGCCTGCGGGCTTGCTTGCGCTTACAATCGGAGTGGGGTACGCCGATACTGGGGGCGATCAGAACATTATTGAATTTGAGAAAAGGTTGCACCCAATCCGGAAGCTTCTTCTCTTTGAGTTGCTCGGCAGGCAGGGTAAAGGCGACCCCCCTGATGCGATTCTCCATAAGGGCCTGCAGCAAGGAAGATTCATCGATGGTTCCACTACGGGAAGTATTCACAATGAAGGGTTTTTTACAGGCAAAGTAGAGCTCCTTACCCTTGAATACTTTTTCCTCTCCTGAGGTATGTATGCTGATTACATCAGAATGTTCCAGCACCTCGCTCAGCTGGTTATACTCGATGACCGGTTTTTCAAGTGGTGATCGCTGGTGGAAGTTTTCGTAGACCGTACGAAACCGGGTGTCATAGCCGATTACTTTCTGGCAATGGGGTCGGATCTCACTCGCCAGGACCTGTGCCACATTTCCACACCCGATCAGGCCAACCACCAAATTGGCCAACTCGAATCCGGTCATATCATCAACGCCCAGTTCACTGATATGGCGGGCGATGTAAGCCTTCTTGGCGTCACGTGTGCGGAATGAACGGCTGATCAGAGTAACCAACAGGCGCAACGCAAGGTTCGCCACCTCATAGGTATTGCCGAATTCCGTAACCTTGACCATTATGCCGTTGCGTGAAGCATCTGCGACATCGATCTTGGCGATATCATCACCGAAAACGCCGATTACTTTAAGGTGCTTTCCCGCAGACTCGATCATTTCAAAATTGATTGGAATCTTGTTGCGCACCAATATGGCCGAGTAGTCCCCATGCTCGAGTAGCGGTTTTAGAATTCGCTTATTCTGGGAGACGATATCGACTTTGAATTTCGCCTCTTCGAATAGATCCAGCACCAGAGGAGATAGTTCACTGTCGATTAGTACATGGCGATTTTTCATTCGTCCCTCTCCATCATCATGTTGTTATATCCAGCGGAATAGCCGCATTAATATCAGTGTCAGCGTTGTTCAAGGCTAACTGCTCAGCGGGTATGGCTGTGCAAGTCTCCAATAGGGATAATGTCAAGATATCACAGTATTCATCGTTGAAAGAATCTACTTGGTCAAGGAACCTGATCAACCTGAGGAAGAGGTCCATGCTTTTGATTTTACAGGGTCCAGACCCAAGAGGGGATGAGGGTGATATAAATAATCATTGTTCAATTAAATGGTGTGGATCAAGTGTAATCCTGTTCTACACACTTTGTTCGGCCATTGAATCAGCGAGTCTGCTTGGTTATGAGTTTTGAGCTGTAGCGTGCGCCTTGCGCACAATCTGTTTGTACCCCTCTACCTGGCTCTCTCCCCAAGGGAGGGTGTTGTAAAAGCTTGCCTCAAATACTCACGAATGGTTTTAAGTCTGCAAATGAAGGCAAATTGTAACTGCTCTGCCACTGTATAAAAAATCCGAACTGAGCACTGGGTGGCGTACAGGTATCAGAAACTGTTGTCCCCGGGGATGGGTTCACAGTGTGTTTCTGATGCCTGTGCGGCGCCCGGTGCGGGAAGTTTGCACCTGGGGATGAGTTGTTACCGAAAGGATACACCATGGGCTAACCTTCGCGACTTTGTCGATAACCTCAAGGGGAGAGGGGATGCATGGATCAAGGATCGGAGCGAAAAACGGTTTGATTCCACAACTCTCGCAACTCATTTCCCACGGCTGAGCATGATGGGTAACCAGGATGGTAAATAACCCTTGCTATGTGTAGGAATTTCATTTGAGCATGATTGAAAGTCAACGATACATTTCATTCCTGTAAATGTGTGATTAATTCGATATCTTGACCTAACTCATTGATTATCGTTAATCGAGTAGCGGACATCGATTTATTGGCCATACTTGAGGTACCGGAAGTGCTTAATCAGTGCTTCTGACGGATTGGTTGGCTAGGTCTTTGGGATTACTCTATTTCCTTGTGTTTTCAAGGTGTTGTGGGTGTGCGCCAGTAAAACAACAAGTCAATAGTCAAGTGTTGGATAATTTAATAGGGTAATCCACCATTTTCCAAGTCAATGACGAACTATCAGGGAGCTAAATAATAACCGATAAGCATATCTGACCAGGAGTTGACAGTGGAAAACCGTTACTATCCACGTATTCAAATTTCCCTGGAAATCGACCTGATCCGGAGAGGTCAGCATATTGGAAGTGCTGTGACGAAAGATTTGAGTCTGGGGGGAATGACACTGTTGCTTGACAAAGCTACCCTGAATCCCAATGAGATTGTCTTGTTGCGAATTTGGATACATGGTGAGTTGCAAACCCTGCGTGGTTTTGTGATTTATACTTCTCGATCTCAAAGTGGAATCATGCTGATCGGCATGAGCAGAGAGGCCACGCGGGCGTATTTCAATTTTCTCAGGGACATGGAAGTACCGCTTAGATCGGCGCTGGAAAGATCCGACAACTCGAAGTAGTGCTCCCTGACTAATTTGCGTTTGTTCGCTTTCATTTGCGGACAGGATAAATCCTATTGCCGGCAATCCCGGCCATTCTGCTCTATTCACTCTCGCCGGCCACTGGCTCTATGGCTGAGCGTTATGGGTAATCAAAGCCCATCACCAGACTTCGGTTAAACCTGGTTTGTAGTAATTTAGTTCATGTATGTTAGGGATTTGCTTCACTTTTCAAATTAATGTGCTTAGGTTGAAGATAGGTACGTCAGTAGTAAAGTGATGCTGCATAGAGCGCAGCAGGGCAGCAAAATCAAATGGAATTGATTTACAACCAGTTATTCAAGAGCACTCCTTTAGCAATCCGCCTGTTGTTGGCATTGATTATATTCTCCGGTTGTGGGAATGACGATCATGAAGATGGTATCTGCACCCCTGGTATTGGCCTGAGTCGTCCCTCTCAAACCTGCTCAATCAACGATATATGCACCGATCTTGTTCCGAGCTACGCGATATATAATCCTTCGCTGACCTATCTCGATACTGAGAGCGATGAGCCGTTTTGTGGTACTTCCGAACTTGGGATTACTCTCGGTCGTCCATACCACTATGATGGACTGGCGCGTCATTGGTTAGATGACGATGGTGTCGACAGATACTGGTGTGAGTCCCGGCCGGCGGGTTCCAGCAACAACTCACCGCGGCCGCTGGTGGTGTGGATGACCGGGTCCGGAGGTGGAGCGGGTAACGTGTATGATAAGACCTCTCTGCGCAGCAAACAGCAGACATTCAATCTGGCGGGTGATCCGGACAGACCGGGCTTCATACTCGTCTCGATCCAACCCCGCAATTTGCAATGGCCCTCAGCCAATAGCCTGGATGGCACCAGGAGCGAAATATTCTACCGTGACTTCGAGTCACCATCTGCAAATAGTGATATAGCCTTCATAGATCATGTGATCGACACCTTGGCAGGCGAGGGCGTGGTCGATCTGCAAAGAATCTATATGATGGGGTGGTCGAACGGCGCGCGTTTTTCGGCACTCTACGCGATTGCAAGGCATGATCGGCCGACACCCGGTGGCAACCGAATTGCGGCTGTTTCAAATTACAGTGGCGGTGATCCCTATGCTTCGTTCGACTATACACTGCCACAATGTGCGCTATCGAATCTACCGAGATCGTCAGTTCCCTATTTCATGATTTCACGCCAGTGCGACCTGATTGCATGTGATGCGAGGACAGATACAAACACAATGCCGGGTAATGTAGCCGAACCCTGGATGAATAGGCTTCGAAATGAAATAGGTGCCGATGTAACCTGGTTGATAATCGACAGCCTTGGAAACCCGGGAGCCAGTTGCGCAAGTGAAGTTCAGTGCTCTGCAGAATTAGCGCTATCCGGGCACTTGCGCTGGCCGGACGGTGTGGAAGTCATGGGGGGGACAGACCATGAACCCGGGATGCTTCAGTTTCTCGCGGATCACGGGTTCTAACAGCATAAAACCGAGGCTATGGTTAATTACGCTACTGTTCTGTTAACTTTAGTAATCATTCATATAACCATTTAACAAAACTGGATTATGTCTAACTACAGCTGTTTGAGACATCAAAAACGCAAACGAGCGTACCTTCTCCCTCAGGGAGAAGGACAGGATGAGGGGATTGGAAAATCAAGCCGTTAGCCTTTCTAATCCCCTCTCCCCAGCCCTCTCCCGGAGGGAGAGGGAGTTAGTGGGACAGTAGTGGGTTGATTATCTAATATACTTGAAATAAAGCATATTCGATAACGTTAGCCAAAAAACGAGGTACATGCCGATTTCCCATGCACTATCTGCATGTTCACCAGAAAATACAATATTGGCTATGATAGGAACCAGAAGTAAGAATGCAAACGGATACCACGCCAATATTATTACAAAGCTGGCAAGCCTATTGCCCTTTGATGAGAAAACGAGAGATGCCAGTATAAGTGCAAGGTACATGAATAGGTTATTTATTATTAAGGAAGCTTCCTTCGCTAATGTGGAACCATGGGCATAACTATACTCAGGCAGAAAAAGCAAAAGCACAAAAGACAATGCAACTATCAAGGAGGGGATGACAGGGGTGATGTCAATCCATGCGCGCACGGTTTTCACCGCTTTTTGTGATCATTACTGTTTTGAAAATTTTCTGCAGCCTCAATGGCCTGTTTCAAATGAGGATATGCCTCCATTCTCTGCTCGCACTCTTTTACCGCGGCCTTGAAAAATCGCCGAAGGTGTTTTTTCAAATATCCACTGGCATCACTAATTTCAATATCCTTCAATACGCAAAAAAGAGCCAATGCATAAGTGGCTTCCTCTTCACTGAGAAATACTTGTCTGACAGGGCCTTGTCCACCGCAACCACCACAGCCGCCACCGCTAAAAACCTTTGCGCTATTGGCAAACATTAAACCAAAGCCCATGAAAACGCCGACCACCTCGGCTGCCGCCGGGGCATAGGTTTGTCCACCTGGGGGTGGAATCTTTGCCGAGGCCGCGAGGTGATGGGACAGGCCATGAGCAAAATGCGCAATCAGCCCTTCCGGGTTGTTGAGTTGTTGAGGATCGTAAAAAAACGGAAGTTTAGCGTCTGCTGCCGCTGTAGTTGGAACGTCAGTGATAGCGTCCTTTCCTCGCAAATCCCCAAGCATATCAACAGAGAAACCAATCGGTACTTGGCAGTTTGCGGCGCCCTGATCGATAAGGCGCGTTGGCCAGTGTGCCATGCCCGCGTACTTCTTGACTTGGTCGAAGATAAGATTCGCCATTCCTTCAGCAGACTGTTCACGACCCGGAAAGTGGGTGTTGTCAGGAATAACCAGTACAGTCTCCTTAAAGAACACGTTGCTATCGAACTGATCCATCGCCCAGGCGTAGCAATTGAATATCCATTCGACAGTTTCTTCGTCCAGCAATGGATTTTGACGATTGAATAGGCTTAGCATGTTTAAAGTCGCTGTATAGGATAGGAGAAACCGGCAATATAACCTTAACTAAAGCCCAGGTCTACGTGTAAAGCCCAGGACTACGTAGTAGATGAGTGGGGAATCGGTATTCCATCACAGCTTGTACCGACCGCCTAAGACAAACCCCCTGGTTCTGCTGACGATAAGTCAGATCGTCACCGGGAAGAAAATGGGTATTGTTGGCCAGGTGTCGCTATTGTTGTCATACAAAAGCAATAGATTGGGTTAGCGCTCATTGTCAAGAGAGCACTGCCAGCCCTTTGATTCTAAACTTTGAATGAACTCAACAGCTTTTTGCTGACAATAAGTCTCATCATGTTCAGCTTTCCATAGTGTACGTGGCATGACGTTTTCATTGGGCTTTGTGTAATAGACCTTGCAGGGTAATACTGCGGGTTCGTTTGGATAGTAGATAACGACGTTCCTTGTTAGTTGCGCATTGTGACAAGTCCATGAGTTCGCAAAGCCATCAGCTGGTATCATATGAGTGGCTAGCAGAAGTATCCATGATGTGTAAAACCGATTCTGCATGACATCTCTCCAAACAAAATCAAAGAAAGATCATTTTAGTATTGCATTAGTGTCAAAGCGTATTTCTCTATCCCTTGGAGTATTGTCGTCCAATAGGGCCGTAGAAACTGTTACTGACTAGTAATCTTGATCTTATCTTTATCCGTGACTCCTGCTCCTCTTTTGTGGTGCCGTCGCTATAGATGTCCTCTGTACCATCAATGCCGGTCCAATTTGGCTAATGGATAGGATATCTCTTGTCTTACTGTTAGCGGGTCCTAGTTCTGAGGGGTATTCAGGTCGCTTTTGGAAAATTTAATCAGCTCAATGCCAGCCATTAGCAAGGCCTTCAAGACACCGCCCAGAATGGTGATTGCAATAAGCCCGAGTATGCTCAATAGTAAAAACTGCAATTTATCATTGCCACGAAACTCTATGGGTACTTCGTTTATCTGACCTGAGAATAACATAATGCTATCTTTGAAATTGACACCAATCCAGACAATCAATTTTGATTCCTCTGGTGACTGGATCAATTGGATAACCATGATTGCGATATATATGAGGCTCAACGCGCTGCCAATAACAAGCGCGACTCCTAACCAATAGGCCAAAGTCTTCAGTGGGTTTGAGCTCTCTTGCTGAATAATTGTCATGTGTTATAGCGTTGATAGCGAATAGAGAATGTTCGTTTATAATACGATTTTATTTGATGAGTCTTATGCTTTTATACTTTTGCAGGGTCTTGCAGTCAACAAAAAGATCAATCATTGGATGAACTATCCGGTAATCGGTACAGGTAAGGTTACGACAAGGCCGGGATTAGCGTCGTCGAGGGTCAGTTCAGCTTGGTAATGTTTCGCGGTACTCTTGACCGCTTCGCTCCTCGAGCAGTGTCAACTCCAGCCGGCTATGCAGGCGGGTGGGCGGGTTGCGCATTTCGCGGGCAATATTGTCGGTGACCTCGCGCATGCCGCGAACCAGCAGTTGAATGCGGTCCAGCATGAAGGATACGTCAAGCACCTCGGCCAGAAATTCCGTCACAATCTGCACGCTTCTGGCCTGATCGACGTGTTGAGAAAGCAGTAAACGAGAGCTATCGGGCAACACAAATGCCACAACGGGTAACCAAGGATCATCAGATCTCTGGGGCACCGCTGCAACGGTAATTCATGACACGGCATACCTCAATGGCGAAATCTTGGAAGATACCTGGGACTGGCATGCTCAGGATGAGGAAGGAAATGTCTGGTATCTCGGCGAGGAGACCTACGAATACGAGAACGGCATGGTGGTTTCAAGCGCCGGCGCATGGGAATCGGGTGTGGTGTGGCCTTACAGGGCTACATCATGCTGGCGGATCCGCAGGTCGGGGATGCTTACTGCCAGGAGTACCTGGCCGGAGATGCGGAGGACCTGGCGGAAATCGTCGAACTCGACGTGACTGTCAGTGTTGCGGCCGGTGAGTTCACAGGATGCGTAAAGACTCGTGAGGTCTCGGTCATTGACCGCTCCTAAGAGGGGTTCAAATATTCCTGCCCCGGGATTGGCGTAGTGCTCGTGGAAGCGGATGAGGATCGGAAAGAACTGATAGCCGACTCCGGGCTTACACCCATGTGACGCGTGGGAGAAGAAGCTCAGCAGCAGACAGTTTTATGCACTAATATTTAAAGTGCACATTGATAACCCGGGCATATAATTAGAACGGAATCGATCCCCTCTCCCTCGACAAGGGGTTTCGTGCGTGAAGTCAAATAATTCGTTTAAAATGATCGTGTTATATCCCCTCATTCTGCCGTTCTCCCAGTGGCTGAAGGAACTTCTACATAGATATAATTACCCTGTTTATTTTGAGGTAATACAGATTGGAAGGCCTGCCCGCATCAAACCGAAAATGAGGCAGCCAGGGTCTTTGCCGAACACGACAGAATATTGCTACCG
Organism: Candidatus Thiodiazotropha sp.; assembly: GCA_050292275.1. Lineage (GTDB taxonomy): Bacteria > Pseudomonadota > Gammaproteobacteria > Chromatiales > Chromatiaceae > Thiodiazotropha. The sequence continues at coordinate 13,737 of JBNKLI010000148.1, read as the reverse complement.
ACATTAAAATTAGAAGTTGCGGTGGAATAGAAGAAGAGAAAGGTATACATCATGCGACAGAAGATCTTTTATTTAAGCAATCGAATTATGGCTGCAATAATGCTGACGGTTTGTGGGGTATTAAATATGACCACTTCGGTAGGTTTAGCTGCCGATGCAACACCCACAGCAGCGCAGACACCCTTGCCTACTCCATTCTCAGCCCGAACGGACAAACCAAAAGTCATCAGCGTCTGGACTCATATGTTACCCGGCAGTATAGAAGGTAATGTTTTTACAAAGACAGTGAGAGCATTTGAACAGGCCCAAGATGACTACGTCATAGATCTAGTGCCAATAGAGCCTGAAATCTATGCGGACAGGATAATCGGTAGCGCCCAGTCCGGCAGTCTGCCTTGCGCCTTGGAATTTGACGGCCCATACCTGTACAACTTTGCCTGGTCGGGTTACCTGCAGCCGATCGATCGCTTTGTTTCCAAGGAACTGAAAGCCGATATTCTGCCCTCGATTATTGCCCAGGGAACTTTCAACGGGCAGCTCTATAGTCTGGGACAGTTTGACGCCGGAATGATGCTCTACGGTAACCGTCGATATCTGCGGGCGGCGGGAGTCCGTATACCGACATTTGAAAAACCTTGGAATCTCGACGAATTTGAAGAGGCATTGGAAAAACTGACTGCCCTGCCTGAGGTTGAACATGCGATCGATATGAAAATCAATTATGGCAGAAGTGAGTTTTATACATACGGATTTTCACTCATCCTGCAATCCTTTGGCGGTGATTTGATTGATCGCAGCAACTATCAGCAAGCCAGTGGTGTGTTGGATGGTCCCCGGTCGGTTGAGGCCATGCAGCATTTTCAAAGTTGGTTCCAAAAGGGCTGGGCAGGTAAATCCGCTACGATAGATGACGATTTTTATGGATCTAAAAAAGCGGCCTTGGCCTGGGTAGGGACCTGGATGTACAAACCCCATGCTAAGGGATTGGGGGAAGATCTACTCGTGTTGCCACTGCCTGATTTTGGGGCCGGGCCCAAGACCGGGATGGGTAACTGGAGCTGGAGCATATCCAGCAACTGCCAGGATCCCGCCGGCGCCTGGACTTTTATCGAGTTCCTCCTTTCTCCGGAAGAAATGATACGCATGACAAACGACAGCGGTGGCCCTCCGTCACGAATGTCAGTCCTGGCGCGGTCAGAGTTGTATGGTGGGTCAGGTCCCCTACACTTGATTGCGCGACAACTGGAAAGCGACCGTGCTGTTCCCCGTCCAATTACACCGGCGTATGCCACAATCTCCAAGGCATTCGCTGAAGCTGTGGACAATATTGTAAATGGGGCAGATGTCAAGAAAGAGCTGAGTCGGGCAGCGAAGAAAATTGATCAGGATATAAAGGAGCACGGTGGCTATCCGATTAAGTAAAGTAGCGAAATTCGCTGGAAGAAACAGTGAAAGTATCGGGTATCAAGTCAAAATTGCTATTTGCCTTTGTAACGGTCCTCATCATCATTACCGGACTGAATGTGTTGTTGGCCATCTCACTGACTACTCAACAGAGTGAGCGGGAGGCATTTACCCGCCTGACCCACCAAACTACCTTGCTGAAGTATGAATTGCAGGAAATGATTTCAACTCTACGCAGAGTTGTCGAAAATAATGTTGCGGGAAACGGCAACTTGAGTGACCTGGCTACGCTATATGCAAAGACACAGCAATTCACTGCCCATCCAGAGCAGGCAGCAGAAAATGAACGGGGATTCCTGTTCAATAAGGTCATTTCACTGAATCGGCTGCAGGTAATTCTGCGCACAGCCGGTTTTTCCAGTGCCGCTGTTTATACGGGCAATGAGTTGAGTCATTACGTTACAACCACCGAGGCCGGCATGAGCGTGTTTCGAGCCGGTGAGCAAACGCTGATAAACACCGGGAGAGATCGAGCCGGGGAGCTAAAGTTCAGCAACTGGCCAATCTGGCCTGATGGTGACCCACCTCAATTAGTTACTTCTCATATCATGTTAACGAACCAACCTGCCGTTTCCGTTGATTTTGTTGCTGAGCAGATGGTTGTATTACAAATTATCGTCCCGGTACAAGCTATTATACAAAGGGTGATGCTGAACAATATCACTTTAGGTACACCCGAAGGGCTTTTGGTCAACGAAGCGGCTATCGCCAACCCTGAAATGTTGGGGCCTGGCGAACCGAAGGAAAGCACACCTGTTGTAATCGGGGCTTTTGTATTCAAGAAAGTATTAGATCAGACATTTCTAAAAGACGTCGCGGAAAAAACCGGGTTGTTGCCGGCCCTCTATTCGTTGGATGGGACACATCAAATCCAAATGGTGGATATGAAAATTGATCCGGCATATCTGGCGCAATGGGTACGGCAGGATAAAAAAGCCAACCAGCAGGTGCGGAAAAATATTCTGGCCGTGGGCGCGGAAACGTACTATCAAGTCATAACTCTGTTGCGATATGAAAGTAGCCCCAGGCTGATTATCGGCTTTGCTCAATCTGGAGCGAGTGCGGCCCAGAAAGTACGAGAAACCGTTACCGGGCTGATTAGCCTGGCCTGCCTGGTATTGGTTGTGGTCGGGATACTTAGCTATGTGCTATTGGGTCGTCTGGTCAAGCCGATTGTGACATTGACTGAAACAGTTTCGAACATCACGCTGAATACCCAGGTTGACGGCTCAGGTTCGGAAATGTCCCCTGTGGTTTCAGATAAGCTAGTCGAGCTTGACATTAGGGCGAGTGATGAAGTCGGACAATTGACTGCAGCATTCAATATGATGATCAGAATACTCCGTCAATCATTTGAAATGCTTGAACAGCACGTTGTCGAACGGACTCAGGAACTACAACTCGCAAAAGAAAAGGCTGAACAGGCCAACCAGGCCAAGAGTGTATTCCTGGCCAATATGAGTCATGAGCTACGTACACCATTGAATGCCATTCTCGGTTTCTCCTCCATGCTGCGGCGCGAAAAAGATCTGGCCGAAGGTCAGCTCGAGAAACTCGACATCATCAACCGTAGCGGTGAGCACCTGTTGAAACTCATCAATGATGTACTCGAAATAGCCAGAATCGAATCTGGGCGCGTGGAGCTCAGGAACGCCCCTCTTGATCTCGGTGCCCTGATCCGCAACGTCACAGAATTGATGAGATTGCGCGCCGAGGAGAAGGGATTGTGGCTGCAGGTAGATCAATCCTCCGCCTTTCCCCGTTATATCATGGGAGACGAGGTACGTATGCGTCAGATCCTGGTCAACTTAATAGGTAATGCAGTGAAATTTACCAATGAAGGTGGCATTACCCTTCGCCTCAACTTGAAACAGAACCATCAACGGCATCTGCTCATGGAAGTAGAGGATACCGGTCCTGGTATCAGTACAGAAGATCAGCAGCAGATATTCAAACCTTTCGTGCAAGTGGGCAAGCCAGGCCTACAAGTGGGTACAGGGCTGGGGCTTGCCATCTCACGCCAATTCGTGGAGATGATGGGTGGTAGTATCGGTATAACAAGCGCATTGGGCGAGGGTTCGGTCCTAAGCGTTGATCTACCGGTAGAAACAGTTGACGAAGCTACAATCAGCGCATTGGCCGACCAATCAGAGGCGGCTGAAGTGATTGGGTTGGTAGCAGGTCAACCCGTGTACCGCATTCTGATCGTTGAAGATCAGCGAGAAAACCAGTTGTTGCTTGCGCAGCTGATGGAGTCCATCGGCATCCAGATCAAGATAGCTGAAAACGGAGAGGAGGGAGTACAGCTATTCCAAAGCTGGCATCCGCACTTAATCTGGATGGATCAGCGCATGCCGGTAGTGGACGGCATGGAAGCGACACGGCGTATACGTGAACTGCCGGACGGTAAAGAGGTAAAAATCGTCGCGGTGACCGCTTCGGCATTTGCAGAGGAGCGCGACAAAATGATCGAGTTTGGGATGGATGACTATGTCCGAAAACCCTACCATGCAAGTGAAATCTATGAATGCCTGTCGAAGCAACTTGGCGTGAAGTATATTTTTCAGGACGCGGCAGAGCCGCAAGAGCAGGATGTGACCTTGACACCGGCGATGCTGGAGGGTTTGCCGGAGGCATTGCGCTCTGATCTTATCGAAGCGCTGGAAATTCTGGATGGAGACCGCATTCAAGCAGTCATAGCCCAGGTTGCTATCTACGATAATGCGCTACAAAGGAAACTGAGCCTACTCGCCGGGAAGTTCGACTACCCGACTATGTTGCAAGCCTTGGGTAAGCGTGGGTAGGAATAGCCGCACTAAGCAAGCCGGGATTATATGTATATCACTCATCAAGTTAAATCTCTGACCAAAGATTCTGGCAGCGTATCTCAGAACCAGATTTCCGTTTGAATACCGAAAAGCCACCGATCCGACTCACCCCAGCCGGTTTGACCAAAGGTGCCTGGTTCTTCCAGGGTGTTGCCATAGTTGAAGTTATTGAGATCGTCATCCCAGTCAAGATATGAAACTAGAAAGCGAATCGCAGGTCGCTGAAAAAAGCCGCCTAGCGTGTCGAGGTTGAATGTCGGTGCAAGTGTCAACTTGTAGAATGCACCACTCGCCTTCGTTTTTGTCCCAGGTGTGACTTGTGCCGCCGTTAGACCGGTGTCGAGATCCTGATATTGGTAGGTAAACTCGTAGCTCATCTGAAAATTCTGAGTGATCGCTTGTTCCAGTCTGAGGTTAAATGACCCCCAGGTGAACTCATCGCCCTTGTTGTAGTAGTCTTTGCTCGCTTGCGCCATGAAGGCCGGTGCGACACGCCAGCTGTTCGAAATGTTGGTGACACCAAAGCTGTAAATCCGCGCGGATCGCGCATCATCCGTTACGTCGCCTTCTGCTCCGATATTTTTGGGTTGTGCGCCAAGGCCTTGCCCGAGCAGAATGCCGGTTTTCGAAAAACCAGTTCCGAATCCGAAAAAGTTGGGCGAGGAGTAGCCCAGCAACAGGTGCGCGCCTGTTTCCGCCGCACCTGCCAAGCGGTCGCTGTTGTCGGCTGACCACAAGCCTGAGAGCATGAACTGCCAGGGTCCGCTCGAATTGTTGGAGGTCAGTATATAGCTTTGAACTTCATCGTTGCCAGGTGTGATGGTACCGAAGTTTCGCGTATACAGGGTCAAATGCGTAGTCCAGTTATCACTGGGCTTAATATCATAGATACCTCCACCGGTACCGGCTAGGAAGACGATGTCGGAATCGTAGAAATGAATGTCAAAGTTGTTGCGATCGAAGCGCTTGCCGGCCCACAGTACCGAGTCTCTGAATGTGTCGGAATTCGAAAAACTGGGCAGATTACCGAGTTCGACGAAAACCTGGCGGATATTAAGGTTGCTGTCGTCGGCGGTCCAGTCATTGTTGGTGGACACGCCGTCCGCCAGTGTGATGCTGTATTTCGAAAAGGCCCCGCCATCGTGTTCGATCTTGCTATTGAACACCATTTCGAGATACTTGTCCGGTTCGACACCTAAACGTCCGATCGGCCCGCCAAGTCGTCCAGCGGGCGTCATGTACGGGCCCACCCCCCTTACATTGTTGCTGGTATCATCGGCCAGGAATCCGGCCCTGGCGTAGCCTTTGAACGAGAACTCAGGAACGCCCGTACTTTTGGCTCTCACCATCTTTCCATCGGACATTTCTGCCATCGCCGCTTCGGTCTCCCGCGCCTGAATATCGGCTTGTTTCGCGCGCTCTTCGGCCTGCTCGACACGTTTTTCCAGCGCCTCGATCCTTTGTATCAACATATCGGTGTCGGCAGCGGTCGCAGCCGTAGTGCCAACTATCGCAAATAGTGTATAAACACAGAATATTGCACTTTTCATTCTACCATTCCCATCCTGCGTTCATGATACAGTATTTAGTTATTTTCAAGGTTTATCTTTGCTGTATATAGGTTAAGGCTAGCAGGTATTTCGCAAACAAAAACCATTTGCACAGAATAAAACGGCGACTAACGAAAACGAAGCGTAGGGTCTGATCGCTTCCTAATACTCCTTAAAAATAATGTAAATGATCTGTGTCAAATCCGAAGAGTTTTCGTATGATGACATCGTGCCGGGCGCCAAGGTCAAACTGGTCGCCAACATGCTTAAGGCCATACATGCTCGAGAGAGCCTGGCGGCAGCCGGGTAGAGAGCTCAAGCCGCCATCGAACAACAGCGTGAAGTGAAACTGGCCAAATCCGCAGAGTTGGTCGAACTGTGTATTTCAGAAACATTGACTTACTATCGATATCTCGATACCCGTTGAAAGCGATTGCGCACTAATAATCCTCTGGAGCGAATCATGTGTGAGATCAGAAGACGGGCACGGGTCGTTGGTGCTTTCCCGGATGGGTAGTCGGCATCGATGCTTTGTGGAACCCACCTCAGGCACATCTCAGGAATCAAATGAGGTAGTATACGCTGGAGGTATTACACAAACTTGAATAGGCTTTGCAGGGTAATGTGGCGGATTCGTTGGAATAGAAGATAACGACATCTCTTGTTAGATCCGCGAAACCACAAGTCCATGAATTCGCAAAGCCGTCAGGTGGCACCATAAGAATAGTCAGTAGAAGCGTCCATGATGAGTAAATCAGATTCTTAATGACATCTCTCTAAGTGCAATCAAATATAGACTATATGCAAGGTATGTCAGTATTGGTTGTTTTATACGGGTGGATAAGATTAGCACTTGGAAAGTATGTTGTGTACTTCTCAATATCTCTAGTTACTAAACCAACCTGAGATACAGACGCATGTGCCCCAATAGAGAAATCAGGTGGCGGATAATTCTTTGGCTTTTGTTCTTTCTGTGCCGTAAATATACTTTTCCAGTAAGAAATAATGCCTCTCTTGGCATCTCTAATACTCTGATGCTTAGCGAATCAATAGCAGCTTCAATCTCTTCCACTTTATTGAATCCGATTGATACTTCAGTGCATATAACTGAATTTATATATATCGTATCTGTTTGGTTGAACTATTCCAGAGTATTCTCTGACCAGTCTGCCTACTTTTCATCATCTGTAAATAGATCCAATAAGACACAAGAGTCAACCGGAATACCTTTCAATATTACTTCCTGGTTAATTTCATAATCTCATCGGTAGACATATTAGCCGAAGCAATGCCTCTGAATTACTTGAATTATTCAGTTAGCGAAGAGCTGTCGGTTTTTTCAATATAAAACCGACCTTGCTCTTTAATAAACTCAATTTCAGATTCATGAGATATTCCCAGTGCTTCTCTGACGTTTCTTGGAATTGTCACTTGGCCTTTTGTTGTCACTCGCATAGTTTCAAGCCCTTTTATCCAGGTAATACCAATATGGTATTACTATAAAGTTTATGCAAGATCATTGTGATGGCAGGGCATCAGATTCAAAAATCGCCTCGCGTCACTGGAGAAAAAATGTCAAGTAAAGAGGTAACTGTTTTTTTGCGTTACGCGTGTATGTGACAGTTAGGTTCGTAATACGTTGTTTAATTGGTCTGTTTGCTTTAAATAGAGCGCTTTATTTATTGAAAACACATAAGATCTCAACTATATATACCCGAATCACTAAGAATAAAGTTGTACGCTGCAACAGTTGGTACAGCAAATGACAATCTAAGGATGGCATTTTACGGCCAACGCCGTTTTTGACAGAGGAGGTCATGATGCTTGGGTATTCCCGTCCCTTCTCCTTCGTTCTCTTGTTCCTTTTATTGGTTCTTGGTACTGGCACAGTATCGGCTGTTGGTTCGCTCTCAGGCACGGTTAGGGAACACGGCGCCAACACACCGATGCAAGGGATAAGTGTGCTTCTTCACGGCGATTACACCTACATCAGTGTCCTGACCGATGTCGAAGGCAGGTACCTTTTCACCGATCTGGAGCCAGGCCAATACAATGTCCATATCCGGTCTTTCGAGGACAGCAGAGGAAGACGTTTCGTCGAGACCTATCTCGACAACGTCCAGGTATTCGACAATACCGAGACGGTCGATATGGACCTGGAGATGCACCAAGCCGGGTTCATTTGGGGGTACGTAAGAACAGACGGCGGCATCCCGATCCCCGACGCCACAGTGTACGCCCATGCGGAATGGTATAAGGATGGTCACGGATGGCACTCGGCGAGGACCGACGATAGCGGCCTCTACAGAATCTGGGTACTCCCCTCGCCCGGCGAGTTCTATGTGGTGTCGACGCGGGATGGCTATTTGGGAACGCGACCGGACATTACAGCATACGCCGCAACAATTGACCCCGGGCTCTATCAGGCAACGATCCAGGGAGCACGCGGGCCCGATTTCGCCTTGAGCGAAGGGGGGTGTATCAGAGGGCGAGTCGTCAACGAGCAGGGAGAGGGCATTCCGGGAGTGATGATCTGGCCGCATGCCGGCATCCTCGATATTCCGCGTACGAGGACCGATTCCGATGGTTACTATACCCTCCTTCCTCTGCCCGCCACGGAGCAGGCCTACGCCTACATCATGCCCGGGAATTTACACCCGGTACTCCTCGATGGGGCCAGGTACGGCAGTGGCGAGCGCTTTGTCGGCCCTCTGACGGTTACGCCTGGGCCCTCCTGCACCCAGGCGCCGGACATGGTGATGCGGGTGGCAGGGGCTATCGCGGGGGTGGTGACCGACACGGCCGGTACGCCAATCGTCGGGGCGGAGATCGAAATCGAAGGCTTCGACTCAGATGGCAGCGAGTTGAATGAAGGGGAACTCCTCCCAACCGACGCCCTGGGCCAGTACACCCTGGATTATGTCCCACCCGGTGAGTACATCCTGCGCGCAACCAAGGACGATTGGGTCATGACCAGCCGCAGCGGGATTGTCGTCGTTTCGGGCCGGCAGACCGATCTCGACCTGGTGATGCACAGGGCCGGGCAGGCAACGAGCGTCGCCGGCCGGGTGATCGACTTCCAGAGCAACAGCTGCCAGACGGACAGCACCGGCACCATACTGCCCAACTATCTCGACAACGAACATTCAAGTGCCACGGGCCGGACCTGTCATAGCGCCGTAGTCGCTATCCCAAGCGACTTTGTCTATCGACCCAATGAGCCGGCCACGATGCTTGGCTTTACCCAGATTGATGATGGCTATGCTGGCTATTTTCTGCCAAACCCGATAGAAAACGTCGGCGATTACCGGCTGGCGCTGCCGCCGGGCAACGTCGATGGGCTGTTCTTTACGGATTTCGTAACAGACCGTGGAATATGCTTGATATTTCATGATCGCAGGCGGTGGAGTCTGGTCGAGGGCGAAACACTCACAGGCCAGGACTTCCGGATGCCACCGACAACCGATACAGGCGTATTGGAGGGTGTGATCTCCTATCCTGCCGATGCAGATTTCAATCCGCGCAAGACCGTCGTCCTCGCCTTTAACGAAGAGACATCAACGGGTTCCAGCATTGGCGATGCACTCGCCTGGCTCGGGTTCGCGCCGGCCTATCGCATCAGCCATCTCCCGGCGGGTCGCTACACCCTGCGGGTCCTGTCTCATGGTTTTGCAGACCAGACAGTGGAAGGTGTTGTGGTGACCAGCGGCGCCACCAGGGTCCAGGACATTAATCTCGAAGTCGGTGCCATCCTCAGTGGCCTGATCACCGATGCGGTCACCAGCCTGCCACTGGAAGGGGGCCGGGTGGAGATCACCGAGAACGGTAAAACGGACGTGAGCGACGTCACCGGCGCTTACGCTGTGCGCGGGCTGGCCGCCGGCAGCTATCATCTGTTGGCGAGCAAACCGGGTTATGCGGACTTCACTGCTGCGGTGAGCGTCAATCCGCCCACCACAAGCTACAACATCGCCCTAGACTCCCAACCCGGTTCGATCAGCGGTCGCGTGGTCGACGATACCGCAGCTCCTGTCAACGGCGCTCAAGTGGTGGCCTACAATCCGCACCTGGACAGCCACGAAACCGGCATCACCGTAGGCGGCGACTTTAGCATTGGGGATCTGCCGGCGGGTGATTATCTACTGGGCATCCATGCTGCCGGCTATACGACAGTGCAGTATCCGCCGAGCGGCCTGTTGACCCTGAGCCCTGACCAGGGGCTTGTCTTGACTGTGCCGATCCAGCTCACGCCGACGCCACCCCTGTTCGACAGCGCCTCGACGGTCAGTGAAGCAGGCGGAGTGGTAGCCCTGTTGGTCTCACTCACCTCGGACCAACCCCTGCTCACAACTCCGAACATCGTTGCCCGCGGCAGTGTCACCGCCGCCGGTTGCAGTTCACTCGACGTGCAGCAGGTCAACTCCAGCAACTATCTGGCCAGCTGTGAGGTGGCGGAGGGCGAGGAGCTGGTCTGGATCGATATGAGCGAGGGGATTCCATCAGTGATCGCTGGCAATGCGGCGAGTGCAAGCTTCAGCTTCGAAGTGGCAAGCAACCTGCTGAGCAGCTCCTCCACCAACTTCTTCAATGCCATTGGCGGCGATACCAGCATCATGGGCACGCAGGACACTACCCGGGTATACGTGCCGCCCTTCGCCCTCGCCGGCGCCGATACCCAGGCGGTCAGGCTGACCGTCAGCCGCTATGGAGATCCAGGAGATACGGCAACCAATAATAGTGATCAGACAGTAAGCGCACTCTATGACTTTTTCTTCGAGGATGATGGGGTGCGGATCGATACCAACCATGCGGTGACCATCACCCTGCAGTTTGAAAAGCCGGCGGACATGACCGAGGCAGCCTTCGAGGCCGATCTCATTATCGGCTACTTCAGGGTCAGTGACCAGCAGTGGGTCTATCATATCGATCCTGATTCCGGAATCAGCAACGTCCGCATCAACTGGCTGAACAACACGATCACCTTCAATGCCAGCCACTTCTCCCGCTTCGCTGCTTTCCTTCCCGGGTCACAACCAGTCCCCGGTGATTTCGACGCCGATGGAGATGTCGACCGCGACGATCTCGAGTACATTCTGCAAGACCGCAACATCACGGTGGATGAATCTAGCTGTGGCGGCCCCTGCGATCTCGATAACGATGGCGTTATCACCATGCTGGATGCAAGAAAGCTTGTCCTGCTCTGTAGCCGGACGAGGTGCGCGACGCAATAATATTGACGAAACCGAAAGGAAAGAATGATGAACCACCACATAAATAGTTGGATCACAGTTCTCTGCATGTGGTTTCTCGGCATAAGTGCAGCCAATGCGATCACAATCAGCTTCACTCCCTCATATCAATCGGTTGTTGCCGGGGGCATGGTTGACATAGGCGTGGAAATCTCAGAGTTGGGAAGTGGTGTAGCACCGTCCCTCGGCGTCTTCGACATTGATGTCAGTTATGATCCGGGATTGCTGTCGTTCAACAGTGTCTCTTTTGGTGATTCTTCAATGGGTGATCAGTTGGACGTTTTGGGGCTTGGTAGCATAACGTCTTATGACACTTCAATATCCGGTTCGATCAACCTCTTCGAGTTGTCCCTTGACACGGTGAGCGGTCTTGAGACACTCCAGGCCGATAGTTTCACCCTGGCAACCATGAGCTTCAATGCCGTTGGTATAGGTAATAGTACTCTTGGTGTCAGTATCAATTCACTAGGTGACGCGGAAGGTAACCCGTTAACTTCTACAATAGATCCTGGAACGGTTTCAGTCATACCTTTGCCACCCGCATTGCCGTTGTTAATGACCGGATTGGCTGGTTTGGTTCTGATGCGAAGAGAACGCAAGAAACTACATGGCTGATCATAAATGGCGGACTAAAAATTGGGGCGGGTGATTGAAATGATAGCTCATGGCTGGGAGCATAGATTGCCATAAAGTTATTAAACTATGAGTGTCCCAATACCCCACTGGAAACAGATGCCATTTTACTGACTTGATCCCATTTCCAAATATGAACGACTATTAGAAGAAATTGTTCAATTGCTCGTTAGAGTTTGTGATTATAAGTCATTGTAGTGCGTGGGTGATTCGATTTCATGTGGCACTGACTTTACTGGGTTTTGACCAATAGATAGGCAATTTGTGGGTGTCCTGGCAATACCCCTCAAACATAAACCACACCCCTAAAATATTATTGTTTGAACTATGTGTTTTATCAATCAAGACTATTCGATTTTACGGAGTTGCCAGCGAACGCTTCCAAGGGTCTCGATATGAAAATCCACATAATAGGTGTGGCCTGCCTCGACTTTAATCCGCTTGGGCATTTGTAAAAAAATGGTGTCTTTTTCGAGCATCGCACCCAACTGCATATCCCCCGGCGCCCTGTCCCAGATCAATGTGTCGCCGAAATCCATCTCCCAGATAGCCTGTACCTGACTAAAGGCGAATAGCGGGTCTACGGTATGTTTCCAGGATCCCAATACAGCAACTGCAGCAGTATCATTTACGGTAAATCCCTTTTTTGGGTCGAATCCGCTAGCCTTGTATAGTGTGCCGGTAGGCACTTCCTCGAGTCTGTTTTCCCTGATGTCTTCCATAAAAGAGATCAGACTGTCACCTCGCAATTCATTGGCAATCTTTCGGTAGGTCGGATTATCTAGGGAATCCACATTTATCTCTCTTTCGCGTACGCTTCCGATGCCATAATAGCTACCGTTTTCCCAAAAGACATTTAAGTTACCAGTAACAAAGCCATCACTGATCAAGCTGCGCCAGCGTTTTTTCTTGCCATCACTTTCGCCAATATAGAGGCAATCCAATTTTTTAGGGTTGTGCCAGAAAAATTCAATGAACGCTCTATTCGATATATCGGATTCCCTGTTCTCCGGGGCTTGTCCACTCTTCTGCGGATGGGTGAGTTTGGTATAGAAAGCAACTGAGCTGGGAATCATCAAAGCGTTTGCCTCAATATTCGTACCCGTATCAACAATGATAAATAAGGGATGAATGGCAAATTTGGCTGGCCGGGTTAAAACGATACGGGCCTTTCCCGTGGGGATCGGCGGAATGTTGTCAGGTATATATGTTGTCTTGATCGCGCTCGGCGAAGAGCAGCCGCTGACTTGCAGTAGAGCTGTCAAGGTAAGAATAATCGTGAAGCACTGCTTGATTCCATTCATCTTTTTTTAGCCTATAGTACATTGTATCTAAGCTTGTACCGAAGAGTATCGATGGTACTTGTAATCCACAATGTTATGGCTGAAAGCAAGTCACTATCCCCACTCTCATTTTTGTTGTTAGGGGTTTTTAGTGGATGTACCCGCTTAGCTCGGTTTATCAAACAAGTGTGAGCAAAGCGAACACCGAAATTCAAAATTCAACATTCACAATTCAAAATTGAAATAGTCAATCCCACTTCAAAGCCCCACCAGTCTGATACTCAGTAACCCGCGTCTCAAAAAAGTTCTTCTCCTTCCTCAAATGCGCCTGCTCATCCAACCAGGGCAGGGTAGCCTCGGCCCCTGGAAACGGCTCTTCAATCCCAAGCTGGCGCGCACGCCGGTTGGCGATAAAGCGGAACTGCCCGACATGGTCCTCCCTGGAGTAGCCGAGGATGGGATCGCGCAGGATGTAGCCGGCGTAGCCGGTCTCGGCGGCCTCGGCCTCGTCCCACATCTTGCGCAGGGCCTTTTTGTCTAGGCTGAGGTTCTCCTCCTGGATGATCTGTTTGACCACGCGGATGCCGAAGGAGGCGTGGAGCACTTCGTCGCGCATGATGTATTGCAGCTGCTCGGCGGTGCCCTTCATCAGGCCGCGGCGCTGCAGGGCGAAGATGGGGCTGAAGCCGTTGTAGAACCAGCAGCCTTCGAAGATGGCGGCGAAGAAGAT
>JBNKLI010000147.1:0-4698 GCA_050292275.1 Candidatus Thiodiazotropha sp. | reverse complement strand
TCGCCTGACGAGCAGAGTGGTCATCTGTTTTGCAAACGGTTCAACGGGAAGAAACCAACTGCGATCCCGCTCTTCGAAGGGTGGGGAGTGCATACAGAGCAATAGACATCGAGATGATTCGCTCTCTAGCTGGTGAATATTAGCCAGGCTGTTGGTGTGTCCATCCGAGTCGCCGGCAGACAGGGTATCGGAACCGAGTCGTTCCAATTTGAGTATGGATTGCGAGCAGGTCCCTGGATCCTGGGAATTGAAACGGTGGATTCTGATCCGCCCACGGATAACCAATAGCGCACCGCTGGAACCAGGGTGATCGTGAATGGGTTGGGAAGAAAAACGGAAGCTTGTAAGCAGGCCCGCATGCAATTGCGGAATTTGGATGAGGGGTATCCAACCCCAGGGATTGGCACTATCGGGATTGCGCGTTAAAGCTGTCTCGATCAGTGTTGCATAACCGCATTCGCGCAACAACGATTGGTGTAGGGACTCCACCGCCGTTCGCAACCCCACTACGGACGAGGTTTGATCTTTGTCAGGTTCGAGCCATTTTTCCATTTGCCTGACAAGCATCTTCTGACTATCGGCTCTGAAGGAAGGTATCACTGTCATGGGGCACACCAATAAAAAGCAAAGGTGATGTGGTAGTTGATACTTTGGCAGACAGAATTTGAGTTGAAAATACGTGGGACTACGCGATGTCGCGAGATGAGAACGAGCGGATTCTACGTGGTAACCCCTATATTAACTTAACCAAGATTCGGTCTATAGTCATAAAAAAGCACAAAAATATTATAATTTACTAGTAGTTGAGGGGTAGAGGGGAATGCTGAACTGTACTTCATCCGGTTACCAGAGAAACCGCCGTTGGGATGATCCGTGGCAGTCGATGTTGGATCGGCTTCTCGACAGCTCATCCATTGAAATAGTTGTCTTTCGTGCAGACGATTACAGGCTTCTGAAAGTCAATGACGGAGCTAAGCAGAACCTGGGTTATAGCGACGATGACTTGATGAATTTAACGCTGCCGGGGCTCAGTCGTTCGATGAGTGAGCACCAGTTGGAGGTGATGTTCCATCCCTTGCGTGTGGGCGAGCGCGGTCAGGTCGTATTTGAAACCACTTTTTTCCGTAAGGATGGTAGTAGTTATCCCGTGGAGGCCCGGGTACAGTTCTTTGCAACGGAGAACATCCCTGTTTTTGCCGCGGTTGTTCAGGATATCAGCGAGCGTATGAAGGCGGAAGATATCTTCCGCGAGATCAACGAAGGACTTTCGCAAGTAACAGGTGCCGACTTTTTCAGGGAGTTGGTTCGCATCATATCGACTGTGCTTGGCACTCGCTATGCGATGGTAGGTGAACTGATCGGTGAAGAGACGGGACGGATTCGTACCACTTCGGTTTGGGCCCGTGGCGAATACGCCGATAATTTCGAGTATGACCTCAACGGTACTCCCTGCGAAAACGTAGTTGGTAAAGAGCTATGCTGTTATCCGGATCAGGTCCAGGTGCGTTTTCCCCGGGACAGTTTATTGTCGGATATGGGTGTGCAGAGCTATGTGGGAACCCCTTTGTTCGACAGGCAACATAGACCTTTGGGATTGTTGGCGGCATTGCATAACGAAACCATAACGGATACCTCCTTCGCCCGCTCCGTAATGGCTCTGTTTGCTGACCGGGCTGCGGCGGAACTGCAGCGGCTGCAAGACGAGAATCAACTCGCCCGGCAGCAGGTCAAGCTGAACCGTATGTCACGCATCAGTACTCTGGCGGAGATGGCAACCACTATGGCACATGAACTGAACCAGCCGCTGTACGCCATTGAGTCCTATGGACAAGCCGTTCTGGAGATGCTGAAGCGATGCGACCTGAACCGGGCAAAGGCTGCCGATGCCCTGGAGCACATCACCGACCAGGCGCGCCGTGCCAGTGAAATCATTCGTCGAATCCGTGGTTTCATCAAGCGCTCTCCAACGCACAAGCGCCAGACGGATCTGCGTGAAGTTATGAACCATGTTTGCAGTATCCTGCAATCCGACCCACGTAATGCGGATATTCATTGCCAGGTAAGCGCCGATGAGGGAATTCCGAAAGTAGTGGTCGATCCGGTGGATATTCAGCAAGTGCTGTTCAATCTGATGCAAAACAGTGTCGAGGCCATGTTGCAGGCGAACAGCGAAACGCGACGCATCCACCTGAAACTGCAGAGCACTCCTCCCGACAAGATATTGGTCACTGTCGAGGATACCGGGCCCGGACTGGATGAGGATAGCCGGCAACGCCTGTTCGAACCTTTTCACAGCAGCAAACCGGACGGACTGGGTATGGGGCTGGCCATCAGTCGCTCCATCGTCGAAGCATACGGTGGACGCCTTTGGCTGGATGCCGGCAGGCAACAAGGAGCCAGTTTTCAGTTTACACTTCATCGCCCGGGTTAACGCCATGGCCAAGGCGGGTCCAGTCGTTTATCTCGTGGATGATGATGCTGCGGTAAGGGGGGGGCTGCGCTTGCTCCTGGAACAGCATGAGCTCAAGGTGAGTGACTTCGCATCGGCCGATGAATTCCTCAAATACTACAAGGTCGATTTGCCTGGCTGTTTAGTACTCGATCTACGCATGCCCGGCACTGACGGATTGGCGTTGCAGAGGCATCTGGCCGCCCAAAGTTTGCCGATTCCGGTTATCTTTATCAGCGGTCACGGAAGTATCCCCGCGTCGGTGAAGGCGATCAAGAG
Organism: Candidatus Thiodiazotropha sp.; assembly: GCA_050292275.1. Classification (GTDB taxonomy): domain Bacteria; phylum Pseudomonadota; class Gammaproteobacteria; order Chromatiales; family Chromatiaceae; genus Thiodiazotropha. The sequence goes on along the minus strand of JBNKLI010000147.1, from coordinate 1,970 downwards.
TGGCGCAGTCAATTTTCTCGAGAAACCGGTGCCTCACCAGGAGTTGCTGGCGAATATCCGGGAAGCGCTGCTGCTGGATGCCCGGCATCGCACCCAGGTCGAGAAGGGTAGGGAGTTCCAGTTGAGGTACGCCAGTCTGACTCGAAGGGAGCGGGAGATCATGGCAATGGCCGCATCAGGATTGACCAATAAGGAGATGGCCGAACGTCTGCACATCAGTTTCCGCACGGTGGAGATTCACCGGTCGCGTATGATGAAGAAGCTGCAAGCTGGAAATCTTGTGGATCTCCTGTACGCCGCTCGGATATGTGGTGTGGCTTATCATCCCTCATCGATCCGGTAATAGGGGTCAAAGTCCCCGCGCAACGAAACGCCTCCCCATATCCGCGGAGATATTCATCAGCAACCGGCTTGCGGTATGCGGCATGTATCTGGCGAGGGCCTGCATGTCCTTCCAGTGCAGTATCAGTACATCAGTCGTCTCCAGCGCCACCACGTCTGCCGTACGTGCCAACTCGGTGACCAGTGCTATCTCGCCGATTACGTCACCAATGCTCTGAGTGCTCAGGACCTCGATTCGGCCCGATTCGTCACGCCTTTGTGCCTGTACGCGGCCATCCAGGATCACGAACAGCTCGTCGGACTCCATGCCCTGGTGGATGATGTATTCACCAGCCTCGTAGCGTTGCCGACTGCACATGGCGATCAGACGCCGCACCTGGAAGTAGCGCATGCCCCGAAACAGGGTGCATCTCTCCATCAGGCGCGCCTTGACTTGAACGCTCAAGAGATCCCAGAGGGTCACCAGACGAACCCGCTCCAGCAGTATGGGTGTGATGAGAAAGGTGGCGGCGAGCGCGAGCACGAACACGATCGCGCCGAGCAGGCCGAAGTGGACAACCGGTGGAAAGCTGGAGAAAGCCAGCGCGCCGAATCCCAGCATCAGTGCCACCGAGGTAGCCATGATCGGGCAGGCCACCTGTTCCATGGTGGTCAGGATCGCCGCACTCGTCGATGAATGCCGCGGCATCTCCCGGTGATAGCGGACCATGAAGTGCATGGTGTTGTCGACGCTGATGCCGATGGCGACTGCGGCGACCATGACCGTGCCTGTATTCAATGGTATGCCCGTATAACCCATGATCCCGAACAGGATCACGATCGGCAGCAGGTTCAGGACCACTGCCAGCAAACCTGCCTTGGGGTTGACGAACAGGGCGGCGATAATCAGAAAGATGACGACTACCACCAGCAGCAGTGATTCAGCCTGCCCGGCGGCCAGCGAGTCCGCCGCATGCTGGGCCAGTATCGATTTACCCGTCAGCCTCACTTCCAGTCCGGGATCTACGTTAGTATGCGTGAACGCCTCGATCGCCGCCGTCGCCCGAGCCAGCTCCCTTGATGAAGTGATCCCGTGACGCACGCTTATCCTGGTGGCGCTCAGATTCTTGTTGACATAGGAGTCGAGGAAATCCCCACCGAGGAAGAGCAGCAACTCGCGCACGATGTCATCATCACCGGGCAGCTCCCGCTCACCAGGAGGCCCACCGGGAGGCATGCCTTCCATGACCCGGTAGGCCTCCTTGACGATATCGGCAAAGGACTGGGTCTTGTCGAAGAACCCTGAATTGTCCAGGAAGGCTTGCAGTTTCTCGATTTCCCGAAGATAGCGCACATGTTCGAAGGTCCCCTCGATCTCTCCCGATACAACCAGATCGAACTGCTCGATACCGGCGAGTTCCCTGTGCAGGCTTTGCGCCTGTTCGGAAATAGGGGCGTCGCAGGGCAGATAGTCCATGTAGTCGTTGTTCACCCGCAGGCCGGTGGCGCCGATCGCGCCCAGGATCAGCAGCAGCGCAGTGGCACATAAGACAGCCGTCCGATGCCTTTCCGTCACTCGGTAAAAGCCGGTTGCCAACGACTGGTAGCGTGCCACAGGCGGTGGTTTTTCATGCTTCTGCGCATCTCCC
>JBNKLI010000146.1:0-41372 GCA_050292275.1 Candidatus Thiodiazotropha sp. | reverse complement strand
TTAGAGAACAGACATGCAGTGGGAAACCGTAATCGGGCTTGAGATTCACACCCAATTGGCGACGAGGTCGAAGATCTTCTCCGGTGCTTCGATCGCCTACGGCGCCGAACCGAATACCCAGGCCTGCATCATCGACCTGGGTTTTCCCGGCGTGCTGCCGGTGCTCAACGAGGCGGCTGTCGATATGGCTCTGAAGTTCGGAATTTCGGTGAATGCCCAGATCGCCTCCAGTTCGGTGTTCGCGCGCAAGAACTATTTCTATCCCGATCTTCCCAAGGGTTACCAGATCAGCCAGTATGAAAAACCGATCGTGGGCAAGGGTTCGATAAGCATCGACCTGGAGGATGGTACCAAGAAGGTGATCGGCATCACCCGCGCGCACCTGGAGGAGGATGCCGGTAAATCACTGCACGAGGATTACCATGGCATGAGCGGTATTGATCTCAACCGCGCCGGCACGCCCTTGCTGGAGATCGTATCCGAACCTGATATGCGCTCCATCAAGGAGGCCGTGGCCTACGCCCGTAAGATCCATCAACTGGTGGTCTATCTCGGGATCTGTGACGGCAACATGCAGGAGGGTTCGTTCAGGATCGATGCCAATATTTCCATTCGTCCCGTTGGCCAGAAAGCCTTTGGCACGCGAACCGAGTTGAAGAACATCAACTCGTTCCGCTTCATGGAACGTGCCCTGAACTACGAACTCGAGCGCCAGATCGATTTGTGCGAGGGCGGAGGTCAGGTCGTACAGGAGACCCGCCTATATGACGCCGACAGGGATGAGACGCGTCCCATGCGCAGCAAGGAGGAGGCCAATGACTATCGCTACTTTCCCGACCCCGACCTGTTGCCTGTCGAGATCAGTGAGCAACGGCTGCAGCGGGCCCGAGATGATATGCCTGAGTTGCCTGATCAGAAACGGCAGCGTTTTGAAGCAGACTACAACTTGAATTCGGCGGATGCCGCGACTTTGACTCAGAGCCGGATTCAAGCCGATTATTTTGAACAAGTGGTTGCCGGTGGAGCAGAGGCCAAGATGGCGGCGAACTGGATCAGTGTCGAGTTGGCGGGCGCCTTGAACAAGGCTGGGCTTGAACTACCGCAATCCCCGGTGGGGCCGGAGCAGCTTTGCGGTCTACTCAAACGCATCGCCGACAATACCATCTCCGGGAAACTCGCGAAACAGGTGTTCGAGGCGATCTGGAACGGCGAAGGCGATGCGGATGCAGTGATCGAAGCAAAGGGTCTCAAACAGATCACCGATAGCGGTGAGATTGAGCGGATCATCGACGAGGTGATCGCCGCCAATCCCAAGCAGGTCGAACAGTTCAAGGCGGGCAAGGAAAAACTGCTGGGGTTTTTCGTCGGGCAGGTGATGAAGCAGACCCAGGGCAAGGCGAATCCAGGTCAGGTCAACACGATCCTCATGACTAAGTTGAAAGGGTGATTGTCTCCGGGGTCAGGTGGCCGCCATGATGTGTTTAACAGCAAAAGTGATATAGGTTCGATGATGCGGGAATCTACTGTGAGATTTGTCAAATGGATTCCAGTGCCCCTGATTTTGCTTTTTTCCAGCCTCACCTCAGCCGCGATCTGGCGGGATGTCGACACACCTGAGCTGGCAGCCAAGGGTGCCGATCAGAAGACTGTCTACTATCGCAGACTTCAGGCAGACAACTCCGCATTGAAGCAAAGGCTCTTCCTGGCCCCTCCCGAAGAGACCGCTTCAGCGGCTGTTGAGCTGGAGCTGCCGCTACCGTATGGCTCGATGCAGCGCTTCATGGTTGAAGAATCTCCGGTAATGGCGCCATCACTGGCCGGACGCTATCCCGAGATCCGTACCTTCAGGGTAACAGGTGTGGATGAACCCGCCAGCAGCGGGCGGCTGGATCTCACTCCCCTTGGTTTTCATGCCATGCTTACTACACCGGCGGGCACCCTGTTCATTGACCCCGATGGTGAAGGCGGTTATCGGAGCTTCTATAAACGTGATTACGCCGCCGTGGAGGCGCAACGATCAACCCCTCTTGTGTGCATGCATCATGAGGAGCAACAACATAGCGCTCAAACCTTTTCGGGGATATCGACACAGCTTGCCGCCAGAACTCTCAATGGCGCCTATCGCAGGATTTACAGACTTGGCGTCGCGGCAACCGGTGAATACACGGCATACTTCGGCGGTACGGTCGCCGCCGCCCTGGCCCAGATAGTTACCACGATCAACCGGGTGAATCAGATCTATGGGCGGGATCTGGGGGTGCAGTTTCAACTGGTTGGTAATAACGATCGTATCATCTACACTGATCCCGACAGTGATCCCTATACCCATACCTCTGCAGGAATCAGCACTATGCTGGTCGAGAATCAGCAGCAACTCGATTTTCAGCTGGGTACGGACAATTATGATGTCGGTATTCTGTTCGGCACCGTCGGCGGCGGCCTGGCCAGTGTAGGTTCCCTTTGTGGCGTCTTCAAGGCTCAGGCCTATACCGGAACGCCAACCCCCGGCAACGACAGCTTCTACATCGATTTCGTCGCCCATGAACTGGGGCATCAACTGAACGCATCGCACTCGTTCAACGGCACCGCGGCAAGCTGTGGCGGTGTGAACAGGGTCGCCAGTGCCGCCGTTGAGCCGGGTAGCGGTTCGACCATCATGGGTTACGCCGGTATATGCGGAGCAGAGGACCTGCAGTCCAACTCCGATGCCACCTTCCATGGACTGAGCATTCAGCAGATGAATGAATTTATAACTCAGGGTGAAGGTAGCCAGTGTGGTCGGTTGACGGCGACAGGCAATAGTGCGCCCAGTGTGGATGCCGGAGATACAGGGGAGGATGAAACCAGAATCATTCCCGCCGCGACGCCGTTCATGCTCAGTGGTACCGCCAGTGATCCGGATGGGGATACGCTTTCATATCAATGGGATGAAATGGATGCTGGTGGCGTTAACGGTGCCACGGATGCGACAACCATCGGTACCGAGTTGCCTGATGGGAGCAATCCATTGTTCAGGTCATTTCTGCCGAAACGAACCCCCGTTCGTTACTTGCCAAGGCTGAGCCTGTTGCTGGCGCAACGTGTCGATATTGGAGAAACCCTGCCCCAGGCCAGTCGAACGCTCAATTTCAGATTGACGGTAAGGGATGGTCAGAGTGGTGTCGCTGCCGATGACCTTGCGATCGATGTTGACAGCAATCAGGGGCCGTTGCGAATAAGCGGTGGAGATCTGAATCAATCGATGCACTTTGCGGCGGGGAGTGTGCAGACCCTTGAATGGGATACCGCGGGTACGCAAGTAAATTGCCCCAGAGTCGATGTCTCGCTGATGAGTCTGAGTCCGGGTAATCCGCCCGCAACCCTGTGCGATGTTCATGACGAGGGTTTCGATCTGTTGTTCCTGGGTGAATTCCCAAACGATGGTTATGCCAGAATGGAGCTGCCGAGCGCCACCATCGCCCATGCGCGAGTCATGCTGAGTTGTTCTGATAATCTTTTCTTTGCGTTATCGGATGCAACGATCAGCGTCGAGGGCGGTGAAGTCAGTGTAAGAGACGATTGTCGTCCATTGGACGGGGAGGATCTTGAGCATGGTGAAGTTTTCACCGATGCCGGCAGCGCAGACAAATTCAAAAGTCCCGGTGGTGGCGGACAGTTGATTTGGTTGGTATTGGCGCTGGCTATCTGCCTGCCTGTCAAACGTTTGATATATAGTAACTAGTCTACGTCCGTAAACAGCGAGAGTTTTTCTGTCCACCTGCGCCTAAGCATAGCTATCTTCGATATCAAAGCAGCATATACCCGTACTGACGGGGCTTTCGTGGCATTCCTGGTGTTTGGTTAGGAGTCATATGTTCTGCCTATAACATCAGACTTCGCTGTGTCTCAAAGAAGCGGTTCGACGGCCGCGTGCCTCATGAGAAAGTCGAGGACGATATAGCGGCCGGATCATCATTAGTTGGTACTGAAGACGCAGATCTGTTGAGCCTGCGGGCAGCGCTTGGCTATACAACAGCCTGGCTTCATGGCTTCTGGGACGTCTGCAACTGGAAGCGAATTGCATGTTGGCGAAGGGTTATAACACCGGCCGGTTTCATCCGTTATTTAATATATAGTTATATTTAAGAGTTTAAGTCGACACAATATCAAGTTTGCGGTTTTTATAGAATAACAGTCTATTGTCTAGATGATTTTTGAATCTACATCAACCGATTCGGACATTTTTGCATGGAAGATTCTTTCTATAGCCAACTCCTATAGAGCTGATCAGAATTAGGTCTTGGACAAATAGTGCAGCCTGGTAAATAGTTTCACTTGACAGTTGCCAAACGCACTTCAGAGCTGATGGCAACATACCAAGTCGGCCATGAGAGGCATTTTACCAAGAAACATTAGCATGCGCGTGACTACCGGAATGGGCAGTGCTAATTGTCGTTTGACCAGTTGATCCACTAAGTTAAGAGCAGAGGGGGTACAGATGCACATTGAACCAGGCGTTGTCGAAGGTGCAAAATTGGCGCTTAGCGTCGTAACGGCTGCAGGCGCGATCGGATTTGCGGCCAAACTCGCATTGAGCACAGCTAAACAAGACGGTATCACAGCGCTTGCAATTCGCAGTGTTGTCACAACATTTCTTGTTTTCTTCTTTTTCGAAATTCTACCGCATTATCCGGTGGGTGTGTCTGAGGTTCACTTTATCCTCGGTGCAACACTGTTTATGATCTTTGGTGCCGGTCCTGCGGCAATCGGTCTGGCAATGGGTCTGCTCGCACAAGGGCTCCTGTTCGCGCCGGCAGATCTGCCGCAGTATGGCATGAATATGACTTCGCTCCTGGTGCCGCTGCTGTTGGTTGATACCCTGGCGCGCCGTCTGATACCGGCCAGGACCGCTTATAAGGATATCAAGTACAGTCAGGCTCTTGCCCTCTCCGCGGCCTATCAGGGCGGTGTTGTCGCCTGGGTAGCATTCTGGGCCTTCTACGGTCACGGATTTGGTGCCGAGAATCTCGCACAGGTCGGTACCTTCAGTGTTGCTTATATGGCGGTCATCGTCATAGAACCTGTCCTTGATCTGGCAATTCTTGCAACCGCCAAGTCATTGCACCAACTCAAGGACAATAAGCTGTTTCACTCAAGACTCTATCGTGCAGCTGCATAATACGACTGAAAGCGTTAAGAGGCCTCCGGTATTGGAGGCCTCTGTTTTGTCGTTTCCTGGTCAGGCTGGGATTGAATTGATATTCATACCGGCTGAATCGAGTTGAGAAGAACAGTGTCTGCCCGAGATCCACACAGGTTCGTGAATGACCTCGATGAAGAGGCGATAGAGCGTCTAATCTCCCGTCTGGAAAGTCGAGCCAAGGATGTCGTTTTTACGCGTCTTATCGACAAGTACGCATCGGAACTGATAGTTTCCAAGCCTGCTAAAGTGCTCGAGGTGGGTTGCGGTACAGGTGCCATGATCCGTGCCTTCGTGGGTCGGGAGGATTTTACAGGTACGGCAGTTGCCGTCGATCAGAGCCAGTCATTCATCGATGCTGCCCGACGGTATGCCCAAAATGAGTGCAGGGGAGACAGGCTCGAGTTTCTATTGGGGGATGCCCACGATCTGCAATTTCCTGAAGCAACCTTCGATGCTGTTATAGCCAATACACTGATAAGCCATGTTACCGAGCCCGCACGGGTGCTCGAGGAGATGGCGCGAGTGGTGCGGCCAGGCGGCACGCTTGCCATATTCGACGGCGACTATGCATCGTTGACCTATGCTTTTCCAGATCATGAATTCGGGCGCAAGATGGACTGGGCTCTGGCTGTCGCGTCTTTCAATAATCCACGAATAATGCGTGAATTGCCGGGCATGGCCAAGAAATATGGACTCGCGATCTCATCCGCATGGGGTGATGCGGTGGCGGAGATCGGTAATGGCAGCTATTTTAAGTCATTCGCCGAAACCTATGCGCCTTACGTGGCGAATGCGGCGTTAATGGAAGCGCATGAGGTAGATATGTGGTTGTCGGCACAGAGGGAGGCAATGCAGAACAACACATTTTTTGCGTCCTGTAATTACTACACTTATTTATTACGTCGCGTTTGAGAGTTATGAGGTATGCTTCAGGGCGGTTGGATATGCTGGTTTATATCCAACGATCTGCAGTACATGATCTTTGCGTATACAGATGCGAATAACCGCGTGTTTACAAGGTTTATATCTGCGTTGGTGGAAATAGGGCGAAATGAGCTATAGGTATTTCCTATGGAAGCGATACGGATTTGGTCTTTGACAAATATCATGTATCGGTAAATAGTTAAACCAATGACAACAGGTTTTGCTTGATGACCACGTGTGATGGCTGGTCGCCAAGATAACCTGGCTACCCGGCATGATGCTCTGTGGAAGACTGCCGGTGGTTAAACTATTCGTTTGAGTGCATTCATAGCGCCCTATGCAAACAAGTTTTTCAGAACGACAGTTGGCCATACCAGCCATTGCCAATTCAGATGTGGAGTTGCGAGCCTGTCTGCAGTGCGATTACTGCACTCCCAACTGCCCTACATTCAAACTGCTGGATGATGAGTACGACAGCTCGCGCGGACGTGTCTTTCTTATCAAGGAATTGCTTGAGAGCGATGCCAAGCCGGATCAGTCTACAGTAGATTATCTTGATCGCTGTCTCTCATGCCTTGCTTGCATGGCTACCTGCCCTTCAAGCGTGCATTATCAGCATTTGCTGGATCATGCCAGGGTGACTATCGAGCGAAAGCATCAGCGCAAACCGATGGACAGGCTATCACGTTGGCTATTGGCTAAAATACTGCCCTATCCGAAGCGGTTTCGCCTGGCGATGCGCGCGGGAAAGATTCTCAGACCTGCGGCTACGGCGCTGCCTACGCCATTTCGCGGTATGCTGGAGTATATTCCCTCCGCCTTGCCTCAGCCGAGTCCGAATGATCAACCACAGGTGTTTCCTGCCCAGGGTGAACGGAAATTTCGTGTCGCGTTGCTGACTGGGTGTGCCCAGCAAGCGCTGAATACAGACATCAACGATGCGACCATCCGCATCCTTCGTCGCCATGGCTGCGAAGTCGTTGTGCCTCGTGGTGCGGGCTGTTGTGGCGCATTGACTCATCATATGGGAAAGCAAAAAGAGAGTCTTACCTCGGCCGCCAACAATATACGTGTGTGGATGAAAGAGGTCGACGGTGATGGCCTGGATGCAATTGTGATCAATACGAGCGGATGTGGTACGGTGATCAAGGATTACGGATTTATGTTTCGCAACGATCCGTTGGCGCAGCAGGCAGCGACTGTAGCGGCCTTGGCGAAAGATGTCACTGAAGTGCTTTCGGAGATGGAATTGAAATTCAGTATCCGCCCAGGGCTGAAAATTTCCTATCATGCAACGTGTTCATTGCAGTTTGGCCAGAGAATAAGGTTCACGCCAAAAAAGTTGTTGAAGTCGGCGGGTTTCAGCATACTTGAGCCTCGTGATTCACATACATGCTGCGGCGCAGCGGGTACCTATAATCTGCTTCAACCCGAGATTTCCGGGCGCTTGAGGGAGAATAAGCTCAAAGAGCTCGAAGCGGGTTCCCCTGCAGCCATTGCCGCCGGAAACATAGGGTGCATGATGCACCTTATGTCAAGTTCCAGGATTCCGGTCGTTCATACAGTGGAACTGCTTGACTGGGTAACGGGAGGGCCGGTGCCTTCTTCTCTGGTAGGTGTCTATAGCGCTGCAGTTTAACGCTCACGTATCGTCACTGGCTAAATCCCCGAAGGCTAGTTGACCGAAGCTCTTCTGCGTTTGTTGTTGCCAAACTTGTTCTCATCAGGCGTACACACCTCGGACATCGGGCAGGGTCCGGTACGTTTTACCGGTGTATCCTGGCATCCCTCGACACCCCATTGCGCAGCCAGTTCCTTGAACGCCAACGAGGCTGGGCTGATATACGTGTCCTTGCGGCTGATCAGGGTGATAGTGTGATGCGGGAGCTCCGGTAGCAGCATAACCGGGTATATTTCATTCTGTTGGCAGGCAATAGTGTTGGGGAGTATGGTTGCGAGGCGACCCAGGCGCAGGACCTCTATTATTGTACTTAGAGAATTGGTTTCGATCGCAATATGGGGTGTTATATCGTGTTCCAGGCAATAGAGATCGATGTGCCTGCGTAATGCGAAATCAGTGTTGAGAAGCGCTAGCGGCTCACTTTCAAAGGCGTGCTGATTCAGGGGGGTTTCCTGCCCGGCGTATGGGTGAGAGGCTCCAACTGCCATGTTTAGTGGTTCGATGAACAGGTGTTGGGTCTCGATATACTCATAGTTTGCAGCAATGCTAAGCGTGTTCGTAAACGCAATGCCAATGTCGATATTGCCGGCAAGGATGCTGCTCTCGATATCATCCTGTGGCATTTCATAAGTGCCCATTGATATGTTGGGATAACATTTGTTGAAGCGGTCAATTATCGGAGCAGCAAGGTAATCGGTGATTGGCGTCATGCCGAGGCTTAAAGTGCCTCGACTCAGATCCTGAAGCTCCTGAATCGCCCGTTTGCCTGCATCCAGCTCACCAAGAGCGCGCCGGGCATAGCTTAGATAGACCTCCCCCGCGTCAGTGAGATGCACGCTGCGACCGGAGCGATCGAGTAACTGGGTTTCCAAGGACTCTTCGAGCTGTTTTATTTGTTGAGAAAGAGTGGGCTGTGAGACAAACAGCGCTTCAGCCGCACGTGTGAAACTGTGGTGTTCGGCAACCGCTAGTAGATAGCGTAACGAACGGGGACACATAATATTTCGATCCATAGCCAACCCCTATGGAAGTTATAAAAAAAACGGAATTCCCTTATACCCGCTCATTGAAACTTAGTGTAGACCAATATTTAGGTTTGTAGTCAACTTTTTCAAAAAAACGAATTAAATGACCGAAATCCGGCCTTTCATGGAAATATAAAAGCCTAATCCTCATCCTCATAGTCATCGCCTATAGAGCTAATCAGAATTTGGTCTTGGACAAATATCGCGCCCTGGTAAATAGTTTGACTTAACACAGCAGACAGATAAGCGCTTTGTGCTTGATTTAATAAAATCTTAAGAAAAGTGATCTGCTGCTGTGAAAATTCATAGTTAGTAAATTACTTAACTTAGCATATCGATATATGTGAAAAGACATTAGGTGTTAGAGACAGACTTGTTTAAAAAAACCTAATCTTGAGGAGTTCGCGCAACCATGTCATCAACCATCAGAAACAAAGTGATGAGACATCTGGAGATTGTCAAACATCTCCAGCCATCTTTGCATGTGGAAACACACGCACCTGCACCCGATCAGATCGACAATGAACATTACAGAGCATACACGCGCATGTCGCATGATGTCGGTGGTGAGCCGGATGTGCCGATTACATGGGAGGAGAAAGAGGAAGAAGTGTGGGAACACAATACTTTCGTAACCTGTGAGGTACTGGCGTGGCGAGGTGTGTGGAATGCCGAGGAACGCCGGCGCAGGCAGAACGTGGATATCGGACAGACGGCCTACCTGGGGCTGCCATACTACGGGCGCTGGCTGTTGACGGCCGCCAGAATATTGGTCGACAAGCAATATATAACGCTCACTGAATTGTCCGACAAAGTTGATGAGGTCAAAAAACGCTATGAGTAAACCACATTACGATCGAGAGCACCACGTAAAGAAAGCCACAGGCATCGGTGACCCGCAGTGCTTCAAGGGTGAGGCCGGTCCAGCCAAGTTCAAGGTTGGTGACAAAGTCAGGGTTCGTGATCTGCCGGATATCTTCTATAACCGCACTCAGGTCTATACCCGGGGCGCACCGGCCACTGTGGCTGAGCTTGTCTACGAAAGTCCAGCAGCGGAGGACGAAGCCTGGGACAACACGGAAAACGTGGTTTGGTTCTACAGTCTGATTTTCAAGCAAAAGGATCTGTGGCCGGATTATCCGGATGCATTTGCAAATGACACGGTAGAGACGGAACTACCGGAACGCTGGCTTGAGCCGCTGTAGCGGTGCTTGCCGACAGAAGGTACTCAGACGTTTGGGTTAAAGAATTAGAGAGGATAGACAAATGGCGGAGAAACATAAACCCGCACCTATGGTTGATGAAGTAAGCGAATTCGAGGTACTCGAAATCGCCGTTCGCGAACTCGCGATCGAAAAGGGCCTTTTCACTGCGGAAGATCACCAACGTTGGACAGAGTATATGCATACCCTGGGTCCTCTCCCGGCGGCACGCATGGTAGCCAAGGCCTGGCTCGACCCCGAGTACAAGAAATTGTGCTTGGAGGATGGTGTCAAAGCCAGTCTCGAGGTCGGAATTGACTGGGTCAATAGTATGCCGACCCACTTCGGCACACCCAGCGATTACTGTAATCTCCGCGTGCTCGAAGATACGCCCAATTTAAAGCATGTAGTCGTATGTACATTATGCTCATGTTATCCGCGCCCAATTCTCGGGCAGTCGCCTGAATGGTATCGAACGCCAAACTATCGGCGGCGTCTGGTACGCTGGCCAAGGCAGGTACTTGCGGAGTTTGGGCTTCAACTGCCAGAAGACGTGGATGTGAGAGTTGAAGATTCAAATCAGAAATCGAGATTCATCGTAATGCCTGTTCGTCCCGAAGGGACCGATGGGTGGAGCGAGGATCAATTGGCGGAAATCGTGACCCGGGACTGCCTGATTGGTGTTGCTGTGCCGAAACCCGGCAAGACAGCCAATGATCCGCGTCCAGTACGTCCCGCTGTTAATCCATATCATCATTAGGAAGTTCCCATGGCAGAGATCAGTCCTGAATATCTCGAGCTTGACAAAGAGATGCGTGAGCGTCACCTCGATGAGTCGACACCGGTTGCACTGCTGGAGAAGGTTAAATCAGATGGAAGAGTCTGGGACGACCTGTGTGAGCAGTACGGTGTGGACAATCCCGATCCTCCCTGGAGAATCACCCTGGAAGCGACCTGCGATATGCTCGCGGGTGGTTACTGGGAAACCTTCAATGTCTGCAAGCCCAAGGAAGAACGCAATCTGCAAGAGGAGCAGAAGAAACTCGATGCGGTAGAGCGACGCTGGGAAGAAGATCAACTCGTCAACAAGCACTATGACGAAGTCCCATTCCCGGAAAGACAGTTATTGGCGCTTGCTCATACGATGATACGGCGTGGCCTGTTTGACGAAAAAGAGCTGGCGCGTCGCATGGAAGATGTAGATAAACGATTGAACAGCGCATGATCGTAGGGCAGCCTCGATGTTATCGAACACGCTGTTGTCGTGTTCGATAGCAGGTCCACCTGCATTTATGAGCATCAGTGCAGGTGGATGAGGGGCGATTACCAGATCGATAGTCAATGAAAATCATCGGGGTGGCGAGAGATCAGTGCAGATCCGCTAGCTGAATGGAGAGTGCCAGGCCCCGCTGCATGTGCAGCAATTATCGACACTTGACACAGAGGGTAGATTGAATGTCTATACGCGGAGTCCGCATTAAAATAGAAGAGCTGAGTCATCGCTATACGTCGAAAAGTCCGATCACTTTCGATAAGGTCAATCTTGAGGCGCGGCAAGGCGAAATTATTGCCATTATCGGACGTTCCGGTTGTGGTAAATCGACCTTGTTGCATATTCTGGCTGGCCTTTTGAAGCCGACTGACGGAACGGTGCGTCTTGACGACGCGATAGTGACGGCACCGTCGCCGCAATGGGTCATGATGTTCCAGGCGCCCCATCTCTTTCCCTGGATGAGGGTTTCGCAGAATGTAGGTATCGGCCTGCGTTTCGCGGGCTGGGACGAGTCGAAGATGAGCGAGCGGGTTGATGAGGCTCTCAAGCTTGTCGATCTGCAGGATTACGCAAATAACAACGTCCAGGACCTGTCTGGTGGTCAACAGCAGCGTGTCGCGCTTGCTCGTTCATTGGTGATGGAGCCGGAACTTCTACTTCTCGATGAGCCATTTTCCGCTCTCGATGCCTTCACCCGCTCCTCTCTGCAGCGAGATGTACGTTCGATAGCCAAGCGTCTGGGCTTTAATGTGGTTATCGTGACCCATGATATCGATGAAGCGGTTTTGATGGCTGACAGGGCGCTGATTATGGCTGGCTCTCCCGGCAAGATCTACGATGAACTCGAAGTCAATCTACCCGACCCACGCGAGCGGCAAGATCCGCAGGTGCAGGCTATGCGTAGTCGCCTGATGGAGGCCTTCAAGCGCGCAGCCAATGAACACCCGAGTGCCTCCAGCAAGGATGCTGGTGATGAATCCAATCCACACAGTGTCACGCAGCAAGCCTGACTCTGTACAAGTCGGAATATCCAAATATCCAACGGAGGATACCGAAGATGAATAAGCCGAAGCAGCTAGTCGACAAGTATGGAGATGGAATCGACGATCCTGATCTGGTCCTGGAATACGATCCGCTTTTCAAGAATGTTTTGGGTAGCGGAGTCGACAGGCGCGATTTTCTTAAGATGGGTAGTTTGGCGGCGATGAGTAGCTTGATTCCTTCAGCCGCAACCTTCGCCCAGGAGAAGAAATGGGATCCCGTGGTCCGGATCGGCTATATCCCAATTACCGATGCTGCGGCTCTATTGGTTGCTCATGAGTTGGGTTTTTTCAAGAAAGAGGGCATAGATTCCGTGCGTCCAACCCTGATTCGCGGTTGGTCGCCACTGGTGGAAGCTTTTGCCTCGCACCGGTTCAATTTGACCCATATGCTTATCCCGATACCGATTTGGATGCGTTATAACAACAAGTATCCATTGAAGATTACTGCATGGGATCATACCAATGGTTCGGCGATCATCGTACACAAGGACAGCGGTATCAATTCACCCAAGGATTTTGGGGGTAAACAATTTGCTGTTCCGTATTGGTATTCGATTCACAACATCGTATCGCAAAAGATCATGAAAGAGGCCGGTATCAAACCGGTGATTCGACCACAAACCGCCAAGTTGGCGCCTGATGAGTGCAACTTCCTGGTACTCAATCCGCCCGAGATGCCACCGGCTCTTGCGGCGAAGTCGATCGACGGTTATTGCGTTGCGGAGCCATTCAATGCTCTAGGTGAAATCAAGGCCGGTGGCAAGGTATTACGCTTCACCGGGGATGTGTGGAAAGGTCATCCGTGTTGTGTCGTGGTTATGCACGAAGCCGATGCGATGGATCCCGACCGTGCCGCCTGGGCACAGGGGGTACACAATGCAATCATCGCTGCGCAGATCCATCTTGGCGAGAACAGGGAAGAGATGGCACAGATGCTATCGCGCGACGGTAAGAAATATCTGCCGTTTCCGAAGAAAATCATAGAACGGGCGATGCTGTTCTACGATCCCGCTTACTACAACAACCCGATCGCGATCAAGCACCCTGAGTGGGGTATGAACAGAATCAATTTTCAGAGTTGGCCTTACCGCTCCGCTACCGAGCTCGTCGTTTCCGACCTGAAAGATACCGTACTCACGGGTGATGCCAGTTTTCTCGACAAGATTACGCCGCAACACGTAGCCGACGATCTGGTCAATTACAAATATGTGAAAAATGCCCTGGAAGCCAATCCAAAATGGAAAAATGATCCGAGCGTACCCACGTCGGGCGATCCCTATTCCAGAGTTGAGGTTGTTAAGCTGTGAGTGAAGACGCCGCATCTTTCAAGGTGGGCGAATCCCGGCCTTACCGCGTCCTGAAATCATCAGGACGCGGCCTGTATAATTTTTTCGGAGGTTTGGCGATTCTATTCGTGCTTTGGTGGATAGGCGGGTATTTCATATCGGTCAATCCTTCCACGGAGCACTTCGCAGCGTTCGGGCCAATTCCGACACTCAAGGCATTTCCCGAATTGTGGACCTCCGGAACGATTCAGAGTGCGATCGTGGCGAGTGGATATCGTCTGGGTCTGGGACTTTTGATTGCAATAGTTATCGGTGTGCCTATCGGTATACTCATGGGGCGCAGCAAACGCTTTCGTGATATCAGTAATTCACCGTTTCAACTGCTACGCATGATCAGTCCACTGGCCTGGATGCCGCTTGCTGTAGTCGTATTCGCCACATGGAACCAGTCAATCGTTTTCCTTATTGCAATCGCCTCGATCTGGCCAGTGGCGTTCGCTACCGCAGCCGGTCTTGCGAAAATCGATCCGGCCTGGTTCAAGGTAGCGCGAAATCTGGGTGCAACCCCCACCCACATGATGACGAAAATAATACTTCCGGCGATTAGCTTTGATGTCTTCACCGGTATCCGGCTTGCCCTGGGTGTGGCATGGATAGTATTGGTGCCGGCGGAGTACCTGGGTGTGACTTCCGGGCTCGGATACTCGATTGAAGACGCCAGGGAGACGCTATCGTATCACCATCTGACAGCCATCGTGTTAGTCATTGGCGCTATTGGCTACATCCTCGACAGTACCTGTGTTCTGCTGATCAAGCATTTCAGCTGGCACCGCGGAGGTGAGTAGTGAGCAATATACGAGATGAGATAAGAGTGTGCCCACCTACAGGAGAGGCTGTTAGTCGATGAGCAATAGTACATTACCTGCCGGGTTGAATATCCTAAGCAACATAATGGACGGTAACAGATCTCAACGTCTATTGAAGTCATCGTGGCATGGGGTTTCGAACTTCACCGCTGGGCTTGCGATTCTTTTTGTGATCTGGTGGTTCGGTATCTTTCTGATATCTTCCAATCCCTCCACTGAGCACTTTGGGGACTTTGGACCGATACCGGCGATCAAGGCTATTCCTTACTTATGGGAAGAGGGCACTATTCAGAGTGCGATCGTCTCGAGCGGCTACCGCCTGGGTAGTGGTCTGCTGATTGCGATATGCATTGGCGTTCCACTCGGGATTATGATGGGGCGTAGCAAGCGATTTCGTGAACTCAGCAATTCACCCTTCCAACTGCTGCGTATGATCAGCCCGCTATCATGGGAGCCGATAGCCGTCATAGTTTTCACCTCATGGAATCAGGCGATTATTTTCCTGATTGCGATCGCTTCGGTCTGGCCAGTGGCTTTTGCCACCGCTGCAGGCTTGGCGAAGGTGGATCCAGCCTGGTTCAAGGTGGCACGGAATCTGGGAGCCAAGCCATGGCATATCGTGACCCAAATCATTGTGCCCGCAATTACGTTTGATGTTCTCACCGGTGTTCGTCTAGCCCTCGGCGTGGCTTGGATTGTCCTTGTTCCCGCGGAGTTTCTTGGTGTTACTTCCGGTCTGGGGTACTCGATACAGGATGCACGTGAGGGTCTCTCATATGATCACCTCATGGCATGGGTGCTTATCATTGGTGCTATCGGTTATATCCTGGATAGCTCCTGTGTGTTTCTTATCAATCGTTTTAGTTGGCACCGCGGAGACCGGTGAAATCAGTGTGTTTGCCATGTGTTGAAAGCAGCCTGAAACGTTTGGCGCAGGCCATGAGTCGATTGCAGGTGAGCGGGAGGTGGGAGTGATGAGTAGATCACGGTTCTCCGAAGAGCAGATCCTAGCCGTATTGAAGGAAGCGGCTGAGTCGGATGAAAAAGTTGCTGAAATATGCAGTAGACATGGAATATCCGACGCCACGTTTTACAAATGGCGATCGAGATATGGGGATCAATCGGCCAATCTCGCGAGGCGAGTTAAGCAACTCGAGGAGGAGAACCAGCGATTGCGCTCCCTGGTTGCCGATCTCACTCTACGCAATCAGGCATTGAAACGTGTCGTTTCGAAAAAGTGGTGAAGATCGATGGCAATTGAAAACCTCGGTATTTCCGCCATCGCTTAAATGAGACGATTGGGTTATCAGGTACATGAGCATTGCATCGACAATGCAATCTAATTAAGAGGTTTCGACAATATGTCACAGAGTTATCACATCGTTTGCTTGACCGGGACGCGTGAGAAGTTACAGATGGCTGCGATGTTTGCTTCAGTAGCGGCTGCGACAGGAGATCAGGTCTCAGTGTTTTTCTCAATGAACGCATTGCCCTTCTTTGTCAAAGATTCGAATCAAGAGCCACCAGTGGAGGGGTATTTTGGCGAACTGATGGAAAACGAGACGGGCGTGCCGCCATTCAAACAGCTTTTCAAAAGTGCGGCTGAGTTGGGGGACGCAAAGCTTTTGCCTTGTTCAATGGCCGTTGATTTGATGAAGGTCACTGAAGAGGCGCTTGATCCCGAGCTGGGTCCACCTACCGGACTGACTCGTTTTCTCAATGATGCGGAAGGCGGGCAGTTGCTCACGTTTTAATCCAATAGCGGCACAGGCTATTCCAGCAAGAGGAATTATGAATGAGTGAATCTAAAACCATCGATGCGCGCGACACTTTTTGCCCCGGCCCGCTAATGGAGCTCATCACTTACATGAAGCAGGCTTCAGTGGGTGATACGCTCGAGCTGTTATCGACAGACAATGGGACGGCTTCCGATGTGCCGGAGTGGATAAACAAGGTTGGACACGAAATGATCAGCAGTGAAAAGGTCGGTGAAGTCTGGCACCTGAAGGTTCGTAAACTCAAATAGCGCATGGCGGTGGAGTGGTTTTCGATGAATCAGTGGCTTGGTTGGATAAACAAACGAAGTGCTTCTGGTCATGATTTTTATGGCCGGTGATGCATTGATGATAGTTGATTAGGAGAATGCAATGAGAATCTTAGTCGTCGGTGGTGGCTGCGGGGGTACCATACTGGCCAACAATCTTGCGCGACGGCTGGCCAACGAGATCCGAAATCGTAAGGTCAGAATCACGATGTTGTCGGCGTCGGATAAACATATGTACCAGCCAGGTCTGCTGTATGTCGCGTTTGGGCAGATGATGCCCGATGAACTCTATCGTGACCAGCTGAGTCTGCTGGAACCCACAGTCGAATTTCATGTGGATCCGGTTGAGGCTTTTCATCTTGACCAGAACAAGGTGACGACCAAGAGTGGTAAGATCCATGAGTATGACGTGATGGTTATCGCGACCGGTTCACGTATCGTTCCGGAAGAGGTGCCGGGCCTGGTCGAAGGCTCCGAAACCTTCTATTCAGAAGCGGCCGCGGTGAAGATGTTCAAGCGGCTTCGCGAGTTCGAGGGGGGTAAGGTCGCCATCGTTGTCGGTGTGCCGCATAAATGTCCAATAGCCCCGGTCGAAGTGACATTCTCGCTTCACGACTATTTCAAGATGCGCGGTATCCGGGACAAGGTGCACATCAAGTATCACTATCCGATCGGTCGCATTCATACAATCGAGAATGTGGCAAAATGGGCGAAGCCGGAGTTTGATCGCATCGGTATCGAGTATGAAACCCTATTCAATGTCAGGGAAGTGGATGTGGAGAATCAGGTGGTAAAGAGTGAAGAGGGTACCGAGACGCAGTACGATCTGCTTATCTCGATTCCGCCGCACCGAGGGATGCCGGTGATCGAGCGGGACCACATGGGTGATGGCGGCTGGATACCCACTGATAGATACAAGCTCACCATGGAGGGACATGACAATGTCTATGTGTTGGGTGATACTACGAATCTGCCGGTGAGTAAAACCGGTTCGGCGGCCCATTTCGAGGCCGAGGTGGTGGCTGAGAATATCGCATCGATCATCAAGATAGGGGCGCCGGTTCGTGATTACGACGGCAAGGTCTACTGTTTTATCGAGGCGGGGCATGATCGGGCAACTTATGCAATGTTCAATTATGAAAACCCGCCCGACCTGAAAGAACCGAATAAATCGATGCACTGGTTTAAGATGAGCTATAACAAAATGTATTGGACCAGCGTCCGCGGTCTACTTTGAGGAGGCGTGGTTATGACTGCACAGACTGAATCACCTCAAACTGCAGCAACTGTCGATCGCGATGAACTCGCCCATGAGCTGGAGCAGCTTTCCGAGCTGGCAACGCTGGTCTTGTCCGCACGTGATGCCCTGTCGGATGATATTGTTTCCCGTGTGGCGTCGGCGTTGAGCGAAGGTATCACACTGCTCGATCGTCTTACCCGGAATGAGGGCTTGATGCGCCTGCTTCAGGTTCTCGACACACCGGAGAGTCAACACCTGCTGCACGGCCTCTCCACCGCTCTGGGCAAGATGAGTCGTGACATTGCAATCTCTCCGCCCTCCAAGGGGGGGCTCGCTGGTGTCCTGAAGTTGGCCATGGAACCAGGTACCCAGGAGGGGTTAAGGTCGCTTTCTCTCCTCGGCAAGTATTGGAGCGACAGTATGCGTGAACTTCACCGGACCGGTGGTAGATGACGGACAGACTGACGAGGATAGTATCGTAGTAGATGCCTGGGGTGGCAGGGATTATTCGATAACCAGTTTCAGCGGTTGCATCTCCTTGTACATGATGATCAGTGGTTTCTTCGTGGCGAAGGTAACGATGCGGGTGCGTGGTGGATAGATGAGGTGGCTGCATAGAAACATATGCAGCTCCTCACCATGCTGGAGAAACTCCTTCAGGCGGATAATGTTCTTCAGATCGATATCATCCTGCAGTGGGTGTTCATGGCGATTGAATCTGACGCTATTGTCATACAGGGTCAGATTTGGCATCTCGTCATGATGTCCCAGCAGCTCGTGCTGAGCCTGCTTGAGCAGGGATGATGAGAGGATCAGGCCGATCCGGTCTTCACCGAACAACCAGCTGATGTCCCGGTCGTCATCATAGTCTGCGCTGTGTTCGCCGAAGGCTAGGCACCAGCCTCTGTAGTAGGCGTTGTATCTTTTGACAATCCGCGAATCATTCATCGTGTGTGATTGGTGCTATAACCATACCTTGTGTTTCAAAGGGGGCAAGGAAGTAAAAAAGGTAAGTAATACAGTAAGTAGGCTGATGCTGGTCTTGTCTTTGTTTGGTCTTGGATCAGCACGGCGTTCGTCTTGAAAACAGGTTTCATACTACTTTAAAACAGTCCATCCGTACAAACCCGTCGCACACACCCGGTTGAGCGCAACCGCTGGGTTGTTTCGGCTCACCCGGATCATGCTTGGCAACACCGTCCTGTTTCCAGGCGTGACATTTTGTCATTTCTTTATGATTTTTTGTCACTATTGGTCTTTATTTTCCTGCTTTAAGTTATGATTGATTTTTTTCGTCAAAATATTTGATCTATAAAATTTTCCCAACTAATCTACAGTTGTGCGCCCAGTATACTGTTTCACAATCGGTGAACGGATGGTGGGCAAACACAACATCTTCTACGCCAATTCGACACAGCCTCTATGCCTTGGTATCTGGTTTTTTACTGAGGAGGTAATCGCTCGAACAGACTATTTTCCACTGTCTGTGTTGCCGGGTCTGTGTTCAGATCAAGTTAGCCACAATAAACACTTCTTTAGCCTTATATGCCGGGAAGGAGAACAATATGCTCAGGTCCCTTTTGATAGATGCGGAAAAATGTACCGGGTGCGTGCAATGTGAGTTGGCATGCTCCTATGAAAATGAGGGGATATTCAATCCAGCCAAGTCACGAATCAGGGTTTTCACCTTCCACCATGAAGGGCGTTTTGTTCCCTACACATGCACGCAATGCGCTGAAGCCTGGTGTATGCAGGCCTGTCCCGTTGATGCCATTTCGTTGAACGTAGGCACCGGGGCGAAGGTTGTGAATGCATCGGTTTGCGTCGGCTGTAAAGTCTGCACCATCGCCTGCCCATTTGGCACGGTGAATTACAGTAGCGATAGCGGCAAGGTGATCAAGTGCGATCTCTGTGGTGGGGATCCCGCCTGTGCCAAGGCCTGTCCAACGGCTGCGATCACTTATGTGGACGCAGATCAGACAGGATTTGAAAAAATGCGTGCCTGGGCGGGCAGGACTGACGCCGGCAGCGCTGCAAGCGCATAATCTGGAGGTAATTAGCTATGTCATGGGCTGGAAAAATTCTACGTGTGAATCTGACTCAAGGTAGCTGCACTACCGAGGCGCTGAATCGCCAATGGGCGCAGGAGTATCTGGGACAACGCGGACTGGCAACCAAGTACCTGGTTGAGGAGATTGATCCGAAAGTCGATCCACTCAGTCCCGAAAACAAATTGATCATGACCGCCGGACCACTGACCGGGACCATGGCCGCGACCAGTGGCCGATACTCGGTTGTCACAAAAGGACCACTTACCAACTGTGTGGCCTGTTCGAATTCCGGTGGATTCCTCGGGGCGGAGATGCGTTTTGCCGGATGGGACATGATCATATTCGAGGGCAAGTCGGCGCAACCCGTCTATCTCTATATCGTCAACGACAAGGCGGAACTGCTTTCGGCTGAAGAGATATGGGGGACCAGCGTCTGGCAAACCGACGAGTGGTTGCATGCCAAACACCAGGATCCGATGCTGCGCATCGCCGCTGTCGGACGTTCGGCCGAGGCTGGCTGTCTCTATGCGGCGGTGGTCAATGACCTGCACCGTGCGGCGGGGAGGTCAGGTGTCGGCACCGTCATGGCTTCGAAGAACCTGAAGGCTGTGGCGGTTCGCGGTACCCTGGGGGTTGGTAACATCAAGGATCCGGCAAGATTCATGAAGGCGGTCAACGATGGAAAAAAGGTGCTCGCCGACAATGCGGTTACCGGACAGGGATTGCCCACCTACGGTACCCAGGTGTTGATGAACGTGATCAATGAGATGGGCGCCCTGCCCACGCGCAACATGCAGGAAGTGCAGTTCGAGGGGGCGGGCAAGGTTTCCGGCGAGGCGATGCATGAGAAGCGTCTATCCGATGGCAAACCCAATTTGACCACCAATGCCGGCTGTTTCGGGTGCACCATAGCCTGCGGGCGGATATCCACCATCGACAGGGGGCACTTCTCCATAGAGAACAAACCGGAATACTGGGGTAACTCGGGTGGTTTGGAGTATGAGGCCGCATGG
Source organism: Candidatus Thiodiazotropha sp. (assembly GCA_050292275.1). Taxonomy (GTDB): domain Bacteria; phylum Pseudomonadota; class Gammaproteobacteria; order Chromatiales; family Chromatiaceae; genus Thiodiazotropha. Next base: position 20,542 of record JBNKLI010000146.1, on the reverse strand, counting down.
GCCTTGGGCCCTGACACGGGTGTCGATGACCTGGATGCGCTGACCTATGTCAACTTTCTCTGCAACGAGGATGGATTCGATCCGATTTCGTTCGGAGCCACCATGGCTGCCGCCATCGAGCTCTTCAAGGTCGGTGCCATAAGCACAGAGCATACAGGCGGTCAGGATCTCTCATTCGGATCGGCACAGGCGCTGGTCTGGGGGGCTGAGAAACTGGTCAGCGGCGAGGGCTTTGGACAGGACCTTGGACTGGGATCCAAACGCCTGTGTGAGAAGTATGGCCGCCCCGAACTCTCGATGACGGTCAAGGGACAGGAGTTCCCTGCCTATGACCCGCGCGGTATTCAGGGCATGGGACTGGCCTACGCCACTTCGAATCGCGGTGCCTGTCATCTCAGGGGCTATACCGTGGCGTCGGAGATCCTGGGTATCCCGGAGAAGACCGACCCATTGGAGACGGCCGGCAAGGCGGGTTTGGTCAAGGCCTTCCAGGACGCCACCGCGGCGGTGGATTCCAGCGGTCTGTGCCTGTTCACCACCTTTGCCTGGTCGCTGGAGGATATCGCGCCTCAAGTGGATGGTGCCTGTGAAGGTGATTGGAGCGCTGAGCGTCTGGCGGAACTGGGTGAGCGGATATGGAACATGGAGCGTGACTTCAATCTGCGCGCAGGCATGACCGCAGCGGATGACACCCTGCCACAGCGTCTGCTCAAGGAGGCTGCGAAGACCGGGCCCGCCCAAGGACGTGTCAACGATCTGGACAAGATGCTGCCGGAGTACTATGAACTGCGTGGCTGGACGACGGATGGCGTGCCTACCGATGCGACCCGTCAACGACTCGGTCTGAACTGAGCCTGAGCGGAGCCGTCAGATGCACTATATCGTAATCGGTGCCGGGCCGGCCGGAGTCACGGCCTGTGAAACCCTGAGGAGCCTGGACCCCGCCGCTCAGATCACCATGATCGGCGGGGAGCCGGAGCCGCCCTATTCGCGGATGGCCATCCCCTACCTGCTGGTGGAACAGATCGATGAGCAGGGTACATATCTGCGAAAGGGTGAGGATCACTATGAGCACAATCGCATAGAGCATATACGCGAAGCGGTGACAGCGGTTAACCCTCAGCAACATAGGGTCACCCTGGCCGATGGCAGGGGTCTGAGCTACGATCGTTTGCTGATCGCCAGCGGAGCGACCCCGTTGAAACCGCCTGTACCGGGTATCGATCTACAGGGGATCCACAACTGCTGGACCCTGGAGGATGCCCGCGCCATTGTCGAGCGTGCCAAGCCTGGGGCGCCTGTGGTTTTGATCGGCGCGGGCTTCATCGGCTGTATCATTCTCGAATCACTGGTCGCGCGCGAGGTAAAGCTCACAGTGGTGGAGAAGGGGGACAGGATGGTCCCTCGAATGATGGACGACGTCGCCGGAAACCTGTTGAAACGCTGGTGCGAAAACAAGGGGGTAAGGATCCTGACCAGCAGCGGTGTCGTCGGTTTCACGGAATTGGGAAATGGCTTGAGTGTCAATCTGGAGAGTGGTGAGAGCCTCCCAGCGGATCTGGTGATAACCGCAATGGGTGTTCGCGCGAATATCGATTTTCTGGCCGGATCCGGGATTGAAACCGACCAGGGTATCCTCGTGAACGCCCATATGCAGACCAGCCATCCGGACATCTTCGCAGCCGGGGACGCCGCCCAGGGACGCGATTTTTCCACCGGCTTTGATACCGTTCAGGCGATTCAGCCCACCTCGGTGGAGCACGGACGTATCGCCGCCATCAATATGGTGAAAGATAAGTCGATCACCCATCAGGGCAGTCTCAACATGAATGTGCTGGATACGCTCGGACTGATCTCCAGCTCCTTCGGCCAATGGATGGGCGTCGTAGGAGGGGAGCAGACCACCTTGCTCGATGAGAGCGAATACCGCTACCTGCAGCTTCAGTTCGATGGTGATTGCCTGGTCGGCGCCAGCAGCCTCGGGCATACTCAGCACATAGGTGTGCTCAGGGGGCTGATCAGGGGGCGTGTCCCACTGGGTCAGTGGAAGCAAAGGTTGATGAAGGATCCGAGCCGATTGATGGAGGCCTACCTCGGTTGCATACAAGGTGCGAGTTGAATTAAAACTCTATGCGAGCCTGATGGCTTATCTGCCGCCGGGCGCCCTTGACCATGCCGTGAGTGTCGAGCTGGCCGAGGGCGCGACTGTCTTCGACTTGATGGATCGCTATAAGGTTCCCCGCGAACAGGCCCACCTTGTGGTCTGCAACGGCTTGTTCGTACCGCCCTCAACCAGAGAAAAGCATCGGCTGTACGAAGGGGATGTGATTGCCCTCTGGCCGCCTGTCGCAGGCGGTTAGGCGGAGAGTTCGAAACCGTGGACAGGCACAACCTCAGCCGGACCATGACGATTACCCGTGCGGATTTTCTGCGTAGCCTGTCTCCACTCGAAAAGTACTACCGGATCGAAATCGATGAAACCGTGGGGGAAGTGCGCGTCTCCCGGCGGACACGGACATTTAGGGTTGTTTTGCAGCTGCATGATGAGAGGCCGCTCAGACTAGGATCCCTCAACATGTCATCCTTGCGGGTGGATTTTCTCTTTGCCGAGGGTTCGGTCGATGAGGTTGCTCGATTCTGGTCGCGATTTGATCTCTGTTTCAGGCGCGGGGGAGGGTGATAAGGTATTTTAGCTACTATCATTCTCAGGCTTGATAAGAGAGCGGCGAGCATCGCGAATCTGTCTGAAAAGTTTTAAGTTATGTGTTTTGAGTTGTGAGTGGAATGAGTTCGCATCGCTCACTGCTTTCTTATCTGTTGAGTGCCTAATTTCAGTTGAGGTGCAAGGCGCAATATGGGCACACAGGAACATCATTGCTACTCAGAAAGCTCAAAGCCAAAGCCATGTCGCTGATTCAATGGCTGAGTAATGTGGGTAATCAAGTAAGGTATTGTACTGAAGCTGCTAGAATTGATTTGCCAATCCTGAGGAGGATCCAATATGAAACGAGAACAAAAACCCTGTCGATTCTCAGGCATCTTGATTGCCATCCTGTTAATCCCCTGCTTCGTTTTTGCGAACCAAAGACCCTATGCGGGCGTGGTGGTGTTCGGGGATAGCCTGTCAGACCCAGGTAACGCATTTTATCTCAGCGGAGTCCATCTGACGCCACCCTACGAAACCCTGGATCAATTCCTGATCCCCGATGCGCCATACGCCAGAGGCGGTAACCATTTCAGCAACGGCGCCACCTGGATCGAACAGCTGGCAAGAAAGCTGGATCTCGGTGACAGTGTAAAAGCCGCGTTCAAGGACGAAGATTACGAAACCCTGAAGAGGACCAACTATGCCGTGGGCGGGGCCCGTATGCGGGATGACGGTATCAATATCAATCTGAACGTGCAATTGGGTGCTTTTCTGGCCGATTCCCAGGGTTCAGCCAGGATGGACGCGCTCTATGTGATGGCGTTGGGGGGTAATGATGTGCGCGATGCCATTGCCGCCTTTGCACTGGACCCCAGCGGTCAGACCAGCAGTGAGATCCTGCAGGACGCACTGCAGGCTCTCGCCGATTCAATCCTCGTACTGCATGGCGCCGGGGCAAAAAATCTCTTGATCGTCAACTCTCCCGATCTCTCCCTCACGCCTGCAATACAGAGACTCGATGCACTCTTTCCCGGTACGTCCCTGGCGGCGGCCATGGCCTCTCAACAGTTCAATATGAATCTCGCGGCACTGCTCGATGAGCTGAGCCTCGCCTTTCCAGGTCTGGAGATTATGCGACTGGACCTCTACCAGGTCATACATCAGGCCGTGGCAGATCCCGGTTCCTTTGGTTTGAGCAATGTTGCGGATCCCTGTGTCATGCCGAATCAACCACCATACGCCTGTAAAAAGCCGAAGCGATTCCTCTTCTGGGATGGTATCCACCCGACCCGTGCCGCCCATCGAATCATTGCTGGGGAGGCGGCTCAGGCCCTGGGTCTGGCTGAGGATGAATATGAGGACTCCGACGAAGACCATGTGAAAAAAAAGTCGGGGAAGAAAGGCCATCATTGAAAGCGGATCAGTGCTGACAGGGCTACTGTGGGTACTGGCATTAGATAGATGAAGATCGTTTGGACGACATACTATGCTGCCACCTTTATTGAAGGATCTTCTGTTCCTTGTCTCACTGGGGTTGCTGCTGTTTCTCATGTTCGCGATCTACCTCTATCTCAATCAGTCAAAACTGATTCATCTACCCGATACGCCCTCGAGGGAGCTTGAAGCAACACCGCAGCGGATGGGACTGGCATTCGAGCCGGTATCGCTGCTCACCGAAGACGGGTTAAAGCTGGATGGCTGGTTTGTGCCCCATGACAACCCACGCGCCACGCTGCTGTTTTTCCATGGCAACGCAGGAAATATCTCCCATCGACTGGAGTCACTTTCATTTTTCAACAATCTGGGACTCTCCGTTCTCATTTTCGATTACCGGGGTTATGGTGCAAGTGAGGGCAGGCCATCGGAAAAGGGCATCTATCGGGATGCCCGGGCCGCTTGGCGCTATCTTACCGAGGAGAGAGCGATACCCGACACTAGGATCATCCTTTTCGGACGTTCACTGGGAGGCGCCGTCGCAGCCTATCTTGGTGCCGAATATGCACCCATGGGCGTGGTGCTGGAATCGACCTTCACTTCCATTCCGGATATGGCCGCTGAGCTATATCCCTGGCTACCTGCCCGCTGGTTGTCGCGATATCACTATGACACCTTGGAGCGCATGACCTCGATGCACAGCCCGGTAATGATCGTTCATAGTCGCCATGATGAGATTATCCCCTTCAAGCATGGCCGCCTGCTTTTCGAGCGTGCTTCCGAACCGAGGCGTTTCCTCGAATTGGCCGGTGACCATAACTCGGGGTTCATGCAGGACATCGATCGCTACCGAAAGCATTGGGACGATTTTATTCGTTTGTGCAGGCAAGAGATGGTTAAATAGCGGCGAATAAGGTATTTATCACCCACTGGCGGTAGCATCCCGCGCCGGGTGCCGTAGAGGTATCAGAAACACGAACCCATCCCCGGGCGCTTGATGTCCGCATCCTTGCTGACAAGAGTTTCTGATACCTGTACGACACACAGCACTTAGTTCGGCTGTTTCTTCGTTCGCTGGGTGAGTGGTTACCAATAGGTTGAGATACTATGACGACAATTCCAATACGAAAGACCAAAATCGTAGCCACCGTGGGGCCGGCGTCCGATTCCGTAGCCACTCTGGAAGAGATGATTCTTGCCGGTATGAGTGTGGCCAGGCTCAATCTCTCCCATGGCAGCTACGATGAGCACAGGCAGCGCATTGAGCGTATCCGTCAGGCATCGCTGAATCTGAAGATCCCGGTTGCGATCATGATCGATACCCGGGGTGTCGAAATCCGCACCGGCAGAATGCGCGAGGGGCCGGTTGAATTGACCACGGGAGAGATTTTCTCGATCTTTACCGATGGGCGCGCCGGCGACCGACAGGGGGTTTCGGTGACCTATCAACGCCTGCATCAGGAGGTGAATCCCGGCGATGTGATCCTGCTCGACGACGGCGCTATGGAACTCACGGTCCAGTCGATCATCGACCGGGAAGTCCGCTGCAAGGTGGTACTGGGCGGACTGCTGAGAGAGAACAAGGGTGTCAACCTGCCGAATACGCAACTATCCATGACGGTGGTTGAACCGGAACATCGCGATGATGTGCTTCAGGAGCTCTCGTTTGCCGCGGAAAACGACGTCGACTATATCGCGGCCTCGTTTATTCAGGATGCCGACGAGGTCAACCGGATGCGGGAAATTCTCATCGACAAGGGGGTGGACATCCCGATAATCGCCAAGATCGAAAACCGGGCCGGAATCAATAATCTGGAAGCCATTGTCGCGGCGGCGGACGGTGTCATGGTGGCGCGGGGTGATATGGGCGTGGAACTGCCGATGGCCGACGTGCCGAGCATGCAGAAGAAAATCATCCGTATAACGGTGAGCAACGGTAAACCGGTGATCACCGCGACACAGATGCTTGCGTCGATGGAACACAATCCGAAACCGACACGCGCCGAGGCGAGCGATGTCGCGAATGCCATCCTGGACGGTTCCTCCGCAGTCATGCTGTCAGGTGAATCGGCGATGGGTGACTATCCGGTAGAAGCGGTCAGGACCATGGATATGCTGGCGATCCGTACCGAGGCTTCCCTGCGCGAGTACGGCTATCTGCAGCATATCATCCCTCACCCATCCAATGTAGTCACCGAGGCGGTCAGCCATTCAGCGGTCGATATGGGTGGTCAGTTGAAGGCGGCCGCGATCATTAGTCTAACGGCCTCGGGTTTCACCTCGAGGTTGATCTCCAAGCATCGGCCCGAATGTCCCATTCTGGCGGTCACCCAATCACCCAGAGTGACAAGGCGACTGTGCATGAACTGGGGCGTGATCCCTATTCTCCATGAGGTGGAGAGTACGGACGAAGAGAAGATCATTCATGGAATAGAGCAGGCGAAAAATCGTGGCTTGTTGAGTGGCGGAGATATCGTAATTGCAACGAGTGGACACAGTCAGATGACCGGCGGTACCGACCTGATTCAGGTGATAACCGTCGAATGATCGACAGCAGATCCGACCGTCGATGAGCCATCAAACTGCGAACTGCTGCAAATCAGAATCAGATTAGCGATCCCAGTGAAATCACCACGTTGCCGTGTGAAATATTCAGGCAAAGCCAAAAGGAAAAATCTGTGTTCATTGGCGGACTGATCATCTCATTTTACGTCATTAGGGAGGGGAGCTTCACGACCTGCGCCATGGAAATACTTATAGCGAAAAATCGAATCGAGTCCATGACAGTCGGCGCATATGAATCCTTCGGTCGTTTTTAATCTCAGGAAGCTGCTCAGTACGTCACCCTCTTCGTTTTTACCATTGCCCGCGCCAGGTTTGCGTGCTCGCCACTGGTGGGCATTGTGGCAGGTGGGACAGCTGATATAGCCGATATCACTGCGTCGTCCGTCATTGGAAAACATGGGGATGGTTTCTACGTCTGGATCAATGCTTTTGCGCAGCTCGCTTGACCAGGCTCGAACATAGCTTGGGTGATGGGCTTTTTGGGGTGCTTTGGCTTGCGCGATCTCACCTTCGACATGACAACTGCGGCACAACATCTCCGCTGCGTCCCGTCCCGGTCCCGGTGTTCTGGCCCATAAGACAAGATCTTGAGTGGCGTTGTGAACCGAGTGGCACTGGCCGCATACACCCGATTTTTCCGGGTTCTCATCCAGGACATTGCTGGCGTCCGGAGCGGTTACCGCCATATCATGATCCGTTGCACGAACTGTCTCTTTGGATCTATGGCAGGTCGTGCAGAGCTGGCCATCCGGTGACGCGGCAATGCGCAGGAAGCTGTTTCTCGCATCACCCTCAACTTCCCTGGTGTCTGTAGATGATTCGGTGTGTGCGGCATCCCAGCGATGAGGGTCATGGCAGGTACCGCAACCGACAAGCTTGCCATCCGCTTGTTTGTGTCCGCTCTTGTCATAGAGTGGCAAGGCGGGAGTGGTGGCTTTCTCGCTGGTATTCTCGCTATCGACCCAGCCCTCCTTGGTCACCAGCACTCCTGCATTTTCCACAGAGATACCGACAGGATGAGAATGCTCGCCCGGGGTTTTATCCTTCGCCAGACCATCCTTACGGTGGCAGCTCAGGCAGATGGTGACTGGATCTGTATGCCCTTCGGTATCGTCTCGTGCCCACATGCGAGGGCCTTTCCCATTGTGCACGAGATGACAGTTGCCACAGATGCCCAATGTATTGGCCTGAGTATTCGAGTCCTTTTCAAGATCATGTTTTGTCTCTGTAATCGACCATTTGTCTTGATGGCATTTCTTGCAGAGAGTGAGGCGATCCTGTTCACCAATCCGTAAATATTTACCTTCACTTTTGGTTATGTCGCCAAATATCGAAGAACTGACGACACTTGATTGAGGTCCGTGAATATCGTGACAGGTAGGACAGGAAACACGTCCATAAGCCGAAGAATGTGTACGCTCACCTGTTGACGTGAACAGTGGCAGCTCTAAAGGTGACTCCGCCTCTTTGGGTAGGGTCGCGCCGACCGGATGGCTGAATTTCCCGACCGTGAACTCTTCGGCCAATTGACCTTTCTTGTGGCAGCTCAGGCACAAACCGGCTGTACGATCCCCTTGTGAATCCAGATTTCTCGCCCACATTTTCGGTCCTTTACCGCCATGAATGTTGTGGCAGGTTCCACAAGGGCCAAGTATCGGGGATATGTCAGCATCGGCTATCTCCCTCTCCCTGGTCTTGAACATATTGTGGCCGTTACTGAGAATCCCCCGTTTATTCTCATGACAATTGACGCAGATACCGTCACTGAGGTGCTCTTGATCGAGAACAATCAGTTTATCGGAGTTCGAATGATGGACCTTATGGCAAGTTTCGCAGATGACTTCCTTACTGGGACCGAACTTTGAGCCAGACGATTTGAATTGTTTCGGGACGGTTGCTGACTCCGGAATCTTGTTGACTGGGTGTGTGAAGTGTTTCTCTCCTGCCGTACTGTCGGCTGTTTTGTCTGTATGACAAGTTGAGCATAATTGGGAACTGTCATTTTTCTTCACCAGTAGCTTTTTCTCTTTAGCACCGTGAATTCTGTGGCAGCTCTGACAGATGATTTGATCCTTTTGGCCCAGTTTCGATCCGGCCTTCAACAGGCTTTTTGCTCCTTTGGGGGCATCTTTCAGAAGCGGATGGTTTTGCATTCCATCCGTTTCTCCCTTGCGGTCCGTGTGGCACATGACACATAGGGACGAGTCGATATTTTGTTTCCGCAGGAAAACAGGTGACAGCTTATCGCCCCACTCGACACCGTGTGCGCTATGGCATGTGCCGCAGTAGACATTACCCGCGTCGTTAAGGGGAAAGATGGTTTTTCCATCCTCGGTGGGTATCTGTACCTTATCCGATGGCTTGACGCCCACGGGGTGCGAGTGCCCCCCCTGCCAGAGAAATCGCGAATCCCTGACAAAGCCATCATGACAGGAAAAGCACATTCGCTCAGTGCTCACCACATCCTGCCGGCCGGTCTTCTCCAGCGGTCTTGGATTGTTCGGAATCAGAGTTACCACGTCATCACGTTTGAAATCCGCCATCCATGCGATATGACAGGTCGCACACTCGCGTTTCTCAGCCACGACGCGTGCTGCATTTGCCTGTATGGGTATGAGACTAAGTAGTAAAATTGACAGGCTGAACCAAAGCAAGGGTGGTAGATGAAAATCCATAGTCCGGTCGCGTGTCTGCACAGCCATGGCGTTACTGGCCTCGATCCTGCTGGATGACGGTGACTTTGTTAGCCAGCATCTGGGCGATATAGACCCTGTCTTGTTCATCAACCGCCATGCCGGCCGGTGTATCAAATTGCGCAATCTCACCTTTCACGCCAAGGACCGCCCGAAACCTGGTGTCGTTATTATATATTTGAACTACACCAAGATAGCTGTCACTGACCAGGATTTGGCCTTTATTTCCGATTACAACACCTTTGGGGCGAAACAGATGCCCCGGTGTTACCCCCCATGACCCGACAGAAACTAGAAACTTACCCTTGTTGTCGAGTACCTGTACTCTGGAATTGAATACATCAACTATGTAGTTTTCGTTTTCACTGCTGACGGCCAGGGTGGCAGGGTAGCGAAATTCGCCCTGATTATTGCCCGGCTTTCCCCAAACCCCCCTTAACTTTCCGTTGTTATCGTATACCAGGATACTATGGTAGGGTGCAGAGGCTGAAACGATGATTCTCTTTCCTTGTTTATCCACAGCCACGTCGACGGGTATGACCGGGGATTTACCGACGGTCGTCATTACAGACTTAATAAACTTGCCGTCCGAATCGAAGATTTGAATTCTATTGTTGCCGCGATCGGCGACTAGTACCCTGCCGTCTCTTGCGGCTGATATCCCCACAGGCGAATCAAGCTCTGCATCGCCGTTGCCTTGAGAGCCAAAGGAGAACAGGTATGAACCGTCTGCCTTGTAGACCAATATCCTGTGGTTGCCGCTATCCACGACATAGATCCGCTGCTGTTTGCCTACGGCGATGTCCGTCGGCATAAGCATGTTGTCCTTCGGAGTACCGGTGAGCTCCATGACTTTGTGATAGTCAATGATAGGGGTTTTCGGCTCGGCTGCGGGCAGCAAACTGGAGAACAAGACCGATACCAGTAGGGTGATCAGGCATGCGGTAATCAAAGCACTATGTCTACCGCCGTCAGCGTGGAAATAACCACAATAAGACACATGGGCATTTTTATTGTCGCTAATGGATAGATCGTTACATCCCGGGCGAAGATTTGTCGGCATACAGCCTTTGTCACCGAAAACTGCCGAAAAGATGGCGATTTGGTGATCCGACGCTCTAGCTGTAGGGGGACATAGAGTGGCTGAACACGAAATGCTTTTTTGCCGGTATGGCTGTGGTCTAGATATCATTCGGTCGTTACCTGAATTTGTTCGCTAGCAGATGTCTGTAACTGTAGATTTTCGGCCATATTGATTAGATCGAAAAATATGGCGATATACTCATCTGCTATGATCAACTCCTTTGGTATGCGGTATCAGAAGGGGGCACCAGTGGTCAGATTCGGTAAGTAGAACTTCTTATACTTATCTACCATGCCGACAACTTCAGTCCCCACTATTTCAGAGATTCTCTGTTTTGAATAGTTCAGCTCTTCATAAGGTAAATAGGGTTTTTTCTCCATAGTATGGCAGTCATTGCAATAGATAGGTGTATCGGAGACGTTTTTATGTGTCCTCTCCTTGGCTACCGCTACCTGGTCGGCATCGAGCTGACTTCGGCGTCGCAGATATTCCTCGACGAATTTGCTGTCCCCCGTCTCGTCTAATCGCTTGATCGACCCCTCTTCAACTTCTACAGGGACTATTTTCGCTTTCACTGTGTCCGGTGAGTGATCCATTATCGAGCCGGTTTTGTCGTCCAGCCATTCAAAGGCGACACGCTCTCTTTTTTGCTCTTTGAGGTGGCAGACTTCGCACGCCATGAAATAGACATGGGCATTGAGAAAAGCCCGGATCTTCTTGGACTTGGAGTGCGGATAACTGCCATGGCACTTCAGACATACCGAGGGTGACTTGGCTATTTTCAACAGACTCTGATCGAGGTTATGAAAATGATCCTGTTTATTCATTCCGACAACGATTATGTTTTCGACTTTGCCCATCTCGGTATGCTCAATGATTCCGGTATCGAAATACTCGCGAAAAAAAGTAATCCATATCAGCCAAAGAGCGAATCCGGCTAGTAACAGAAAAATAAATCCCATAAAGAGGTCGGTGATCAGCGTCCTGAGAGGAGAGGCTTGCTTGATTTCATGTGTCATTGCCGGTCTCCATGTGTGTGCACATGTAACTATTGTCCATCTTTGGAAGTTTCCCGTTCATACCACAATGGATGCTCATGCTTCATTAGCTCTTCCTTGATATAGCCATCGATAAAAGCACGGTTCATTGGATAGACGTGGGGGTTGTAGTGTACGGAAAAGATATGACCAACAATAATCGCAAGAGCGGCGAGTGTCGCTTCGCCCAGATGAAATGCGTCGGCGACATCGAGGAAAAATTTAGGCCATAGATACTCCGTCCACATCATAATTCCGGTGGTGATCACGATGAACATACCGAACCAAACGGAAAAATACTCGAGCTTTTCCAGATAGGTAAAGCGGTCCATTTTTGGCCTCTCCGCCTGCAGGCCTATCATGTATCCCAGGTTGTGGTAGAGATTAGTCAAGTCACTCCATCTGGGAAACATGTCTCTTATCCAGGACCTTCCCTCGGCGGTGAAGGCAACGTAGAATATATGGTAGAAACAGACGCCTGTTACTACGACCCCCGCCACCCGGTGAAGTATACTGCGCCACCAGAAAATAGTGTCACCAGCGGCGCCGAACATCTCTATAACCCATTTTTCACCTTGAAGCATGAAACCAGTGAGTATAAGCAACCCCGTTGAGCTAAAGAGGACTACGTGTTGTATACGCTGACTTTTTGTCAGCCTGACAAATTTTCTATCCTTATCGATTGAATTTGTGTTCATCGTCCCTCCCTTAACCTTCTTTCATGTCGTATTGCGATGAGTTCGAGTATCTGGTGTAAGCCGAGACCTCCGACAACCACGATAATAAGAACCTTGTAAAACAGTGCGATCATATGTAACACCCACTCTTCGAATTCAGAGTTGGGATTGGATTCAGTTACGCGATTGACAGCTTTTCTACTCATCATTTTGGCGGTCGTGAGCGAAGACGGATGTATACGTCCGCTGTCGCTCGAGGCGAACTCCTCCTTGGCATCTGTATGGCATCCTGCTTGGCGGCATGTCTCTATCCTGTTCTCTTTCGATACGGGAGAGTTTGACTGCTGGTGTGAAAGTATGCTGTGGGGAGAGAATCCTGATTGATAGGGTGCATGGCAACTCAAACAGTTCGCGACTTCTGTATTGCCGTAGCGGATGGCTTTGCCATGGAAGGTGTCGTTGAAGCCGACAACAACGTCGAGATCGTGATTATCCATCATCACTCGGTCTGCGTGGCAGTGGCTACATAACTCGACGACTTGTTTCGATGAGCGACGGGTCGATGCCCGATAACTTATGTGCTTGAAAAAACGCTCCGCCCACTCCTTTGATTCATGGCATTGTAAGCAAATGTTCAAATACTTTATCGACGTCGTGCGGGCGCTGCCATTGTGCTGGTAGGGTTTATTGGAGTGGCAGGATTTACAGGTAGGCAGGTCTTTAGCCAGATTCGACTTTTCTTCGCCACTTCCGTGTGCGCTGTTGGAAAAATCATCGACAATCGCCCGATGGCTGAATCTGGCGTTGGTTGATGGATCCTGAAGATGACAATCAGTGGCGCAATCAACCTTGGGTGAACCTGTGTGGGGTATTTCATCCACACCCTGGTGGCACCCTTTGCATGGTAATCTGCCGTGGTAAGAGTCTTTGAACAGTTCTTCGTTTACATAAAAAATTCGCTTTACCGCATTCAGATTTTCGTCTTTCGTATATATTCCCAGCCCCGGCATCTTATGGCACATCAAGCAATTTTCATCATCGCTGGCCATAGAGGAACATGGTGCAAGAATGAGCATCGTTGAAATTAATAATACAGTGTTACAAAAAGTTGCGGCGCACAATCTGCACCCTGCGTATAAATCGTTTAGGGTGCGGCCTGCTCTCGATGCTGACATCGTACTGTTATTGTTTAGGTCACGGAATATGGTCAATTCCATATGCTTGTACCTGATAGTGATGATATATCCATAGCTGTTACATGGGTGTAACGCTCCCTTGTCGTTAATGCCTGTCTCCGCGCTGCGCTGATCTCCGTCAGCACCTGGAAACAGGTCGTTTGTTTTTTTGAAAAATGTATTCTTTGTATCGCAAGTGATTGATTTGTGTAACTCCTTTTTACATAGCCTCCAGTAGGTTTTATCAGTTGTCAGCTGTTGTCATCCTTGTCCACACCGCCTCCTTTCAGTAAGTTTGGTATATAGAACTGCTGATATTTCTTGATCATCCCGACAACTTCAGTACTTGTAAGTTCGTGCAATCTGCGTTGCGGATATCCGAGTGAAGTGAAGGGAAGATAGGGTTCTTTTGATATTGTATGACAACCATCGCAAATCAATGGGTCCTCGTTGACGTTGCGATGGATGACCTTCTTCATTTTTGATTTTTGCGTGTCATTCAATACGTTCTCCTCTTTGAGGTAACGTTCAACAAAGTCCAGTTCTTTGGGGCCATTGATAAAACGGAATTGCCCCCTTTCGTCCAACTTTCCCGGTGAAATCTTTGCGGCGTAGTTTCCATACATGGATTCGTCGAGGGTATTCAGGCCGGGCGGGTTTGCGGTAACGTTGCCGGTATCCTTGTCATACCAGCGAAATTCGTGACGCGGATTCCCATCTTTTGGTCTGACATGGCAGGTTTCACAAGCCATGTAGAATGCATGCATGTTGAGAAAAGCACGTATTGTCTTTGCTCTGTCATGAGGAACGGCACCATGGCACCTGGTGCAAATACTGTTGTTGTCGGTTTCAACCTTCATTCCAACATGATGAAAATGTCCCTTGACATATTGCTCTTCAATCACCATGTAACCAAGGTCGGTAGTCGAAGTGCTCTGCTGTTGTTTAAGGGATTTTAGAAATTCTTTCTCCTCCTCGGTGGTGCCCTCGCCGAAAAATGTTTCTATTTCCGAATCAACAACATCCTTCTCATTTTCGACATCGGTATGGCCAAAGATGATAGGGTAGAGAAAATACCCATACCATAAGGTAAATGCCATAAGGGCAATAATATAGAGTGTTTTTACTATTTTTTGTACAGCAGCAAACATCTATCGGCTCCAAACTTAGTGTTTCTGGGGGATGATTTCCGTTTCAAGACCTTCCTCCTTCATAGTGCGCTCGTACTCTTCATAATGTTCATGAATCATATCCTGCTCACTTAGGTAGCCGGTCAGGAAGACTGTCCCCATGGGGAATTTCTCTGGAGAGTAATGAACGTTGTACCAATGTACAAAAAAGAGAAATATAACAGCCAACAAGGCCTCATCGGTATGCATAATGTAGAAGGCATTCAATACGATGCCCGGTACATACTGGGTAAACTCATCGCGAAACCAGAGAGCGACTCCTGCCGGGCCGAGGATAGGTATACCCCAGTAGGGTGCAAAATAGTCGAACTTTTCTTTCCACGAAATGCGATCGTAGCGGGGCGGTTGACTGCTGAAATAGAGTAAATACTTGAACATATCCACAAGATCGAAAAAGTCTTTCTTGTTGGGAATCATTTCCATGGAGAAGAATTCAACAACCAGGTTCTTCAGCGTCAGTGTCTTTTCCCTTATCAGGCGGCCTACACGGTTTTTAAAGAACAGGTAGATCCAGTAACCTGTGTGAAATATAAACAAACCAAGAAGGATCAGCCCGGTAATGCGATGGATCCAAGGCGCCTTTTCAATACCGCCAAAAAATTCATAAAGCGGTTTTGCCCAGGGTTGGTCGTAATAACGTAAAGGAAATCCTGTCAATGCTAACGTTATAACCGTGGTAAAAAGAATAATGTGCTGCACTCTTTGTACCAGAGAAAACCGGAAAAAATAGCGTTTACCATTTCGCTTTACGATTTTAGGATATTTTTGCATGCCAATTCCTCTAGTCTCTTGCAGCCGTGGTTACCGTGGAATTATGAGTTTCCTTCTTTTGCTTTATGAACGAGAAATCAGGAAACAGACGGCGTAGTAGCTCCAGAAATATTAGAGTTACGAAGAAATACATAACACCTGCCATCAGGAACTTAAAAAATTTCAGCATATAGTGCTGCATTGGATACTTTTCAGGATCGTTGTAGTCAGTGTGAACCTGGTATTGGGAAATCATCTCTCCTGCGTCCTTGTGGCATTCGGATGCTCGGCATGTGGCAGCGACGTTGGCCTCGTGGGTTGCGGACCCTGCAGTTTTCTTGCCTGCTATTGAGTGAACGTTTTCTCCATAGACAACATGACAGTCGATACAGTCGGGTGTTGCGTCGGAGCCGAAGTAAACCGCTTTGCCGTGAAAGGTCTCACGGTAAGATTCAACGATATTGCTCTGTAGTCCATGTCTTTGTTGGAACTCTTTGTCACCGTGGCATTTTGCGCACAAGTTAACGATTTCATTGGAAACACGCATCTTTTGTAATCGAGAAGTAACGTGGTTGTAAAAATCTTCTGCGAAATCGCCAGTGCGATGACAGGTTTTACAACGACTCAATCCTCGCTCTGAAACACCAGCTGCATGTCCTTTAAAGAAAGAAAGGGGTCTGTAAAGAGGCTGGTCGTGACAGTCCGTGCAATAGGGGAAGTCCTCTGGATATTCAACCTCGTTCTCTTCTTTGGTTGCTGTGCCGTGCACGCTTTTTGAAAGGATTTCGGCCACCGGTTTGTGAGTGAATTTCTCGTTTCCAGATGGCTCCGTCAGATGGCATAGAACTGTGCAGTCGACTTTCTTTGCCGGATCATGAGGGATTTTTTCTATATCTGTATGGCAATCCTTGCATTGTATGCGTTTGTGTGGACCCTTCTTAAATATACCTTGGTTGATATAAAAGAGCCTGAATTCACCATTTTCATCGATGCGACTCAATCCCCTATATTTATGGCAGAGAACGCAATTCAACTCATCGGCGGCAAAAACCACATTGACCGGCACGATAGAGCTAGAGAAAAATAGAATAAGAGCAATAGGAATTAGACGAAGACTACACATGTTTCATACTCAATCGATGTTTAAAGCTGTTCTTTCCCACTTGAGGAAGCCGTCATCAAGGTTCCATGACCAAAGTATTTTGGACGCTACACCACGAACAACGCTGTTGCTGATGAACCCCAGGGAGCGACTGTCGAAACCATACTGCCTGGAATCCGTGAGGACAAAATACGAGTCTTTTGGCACAGTTTCAGGGCCCCATCTGTAGCTACTTACGGTATAAATATTGTGGCTATCAGAATTGCCGAGCTTTGCATAGTCCTCGAAAAGCAGCATTTCGTTTACGAAAATATTCTTACCACGTATTTCTACGGTATCTCCCTCGGATGCAATAATTCTTCGTAGTACTTGATTTGTGATTACCGATGACATTGAAGGGATAGCGGATTCCTTACTGAAATCGAGAAGAACCACGTCAAGCTTATCGGGAGATGACAGTTTATCTATGAGAATAAGATCGCGATTGAGAATGCTTGGAGACATACTGTCGGTGCTAACGAAGTAAGCCCTGACTATATGCTTGCCGACAAGATAGTCCATTATAGTATTGGCGCCAACGAACAATACTGTAAAAAAAGCAATGTTAAGAATAGGAAGTGGTCGCTTGATCTCTTTGCTAGAACCATTTTGTCTAATAGCACAAACCGCCGCATCGACAGCAAGTGCTAGAGCGTATATGAACGGAACACATAGAAGTGCGAAGCTCAATATTCTTGAGTCTGCTCTAAGAAACAGAATCGCACAGATCCATGATGTTGTGATTAGACCTAAATAGCCAACGATACCACGCAGTAATAAGCCGGTGTAGACCTGCCCTAAACCGGGGCATAAGGACAAGACAAAAGCCAGCAGTACTCTCTTATAATTTATGTCAGATAGGTCAGATAATCTTTCATCTCTGTTAAAGACGGATGGCATATGCCACATACATAGTGTCTCCTTACGTGCGGGTGAGAAAAGCCAACACCTCAAAAAATTGATATATGTTTATACTTATATGTGGTCATTAAGTAGTTCATTATTATTTCGGTAGCGTGATCGTGCTCAAGTGCATAATCAAATCAGCCTGCTTATTGAGTGCCTGTACTTTGGGTTTCACTACTTTCCTGTATGATAGGGTAATCAATATCAATAGGCTTGATGTCTCTCTCCATTATGTCAGGCATATAGAATTGCTTATATTTTTGTACCAGGCCAATAATGTTCAGGTTGGTAAGGTCATTGATTCTATTTCTTGAAAAGCCGAGCTTTTCAAACGGAATGAAACTTTCATTTTCCTGAGTATGGCACTTCGTGCAGAAACGACCGATAGGTGACACCAGTTCGTGCAAGCTCTTTTTTACAGCAGCCCTGTTACGGCCCTTTAATTGGTCCTGGACTTTAACAAAATCAATAGCCATGGGATCGTCTTCTGTAATTTCGATAAGTTTATCGCTTTGGTTGGAAGAGAGATAGGGCACGATTTTTGAAAAGTAGTCATCAGTAGGTATCAGATAGCCAGTGGATTTGTCATAGTCGGTGCCGAACAATGGTCCGTTCACATCGATACCGGAGTAATTTAACCACCTTAACGTTATTGTGTCTTCGTCAATCTTTTCTGGATCGGCATGACAGGTCATGCATCCAAGAAACTGGGTATGCATGTTGAGCAGTGTTCGAATCATTCGTTCCTGGAAGTGAGGGAAATCACCATGACAGTAGAAACAAACGCTTTTTTTGCCTTCAAGCGCCAGAGTATTCGCTGGGTTGTGGAAGTGTCGGGCTTCCTCTGACGCGCTTTTGACAGCAAGAGACTTTAATATTTCAGAAGGCTTGTCCTTGATTTGAACAGGTATATGACTAACCACTGAAATAATAAACTGTATACCAACAGAGCAGATAACCAGTAGTACTATCGACCCTATGAGATAAGACCATATCGGGTGATCCTGTCGAGAACCGGATATGCCGAATAAATCTACTCGGAGCTTTCCAGGTATCTGGGCCTTACTGTCGAGCACTACTACAAGCAACATCAGTAACAGTACGATGACAATTACCGCAGTCGAGATGACTATGGTACCTGTGAGGGATGTAACCTGCATATATGCTGACCTTTAATCTATTGACAATCGAAAAAGTTTAATTACCAAGTAAGCCAACCACTGATCAGATGGCTCACTTCGAGCTATATAGATAGATATACTCGAATACAAACCAAATAGCCCATACAACGACAAACAAGAGAGAGCTGTAGGAGAGCAGTTTCTGATAAAATGTCATTTGCTTAATCATGGCTTCATCCTTCCAATACTACCGATGGGTCGCTGTCTGCCGAACCATTCTCGAGTTTGTTTAATGAAATGAGGGTTAAGAGTTTGTTCAAAAATTCTCTTTCTTCAGGTATTTCAACGATGTTTCTCAAATACTCGAGAAAATGCTCTTCGATTTGATGTTCGCGCGTGATCTTACCTGTTAGAAAAGTCCACTGCATTGGGAATCTGCCAGGCGCGAGATGGACGTTGTACCAATGCCAGAATGCGATAACAACCAGTGCTAGAAGAGCCTCGTGTGAGTGAGCGATGCGCATGATATTCTGGAAATAGAACGCCCAGCCATAAGGCAGCGCAGAAGCCCAAATATCCGGAAAAAGAAATGCGGAGCCCGAAAAGATCATCACAAAATTACCAAAGGCAGCGGCAAAATAGTGTATCTTCTGTTTGTACATGAATTTATCCATTTCCGGCCGTTGTTGCCTGCGCCCGGCAAAATACAGCATATCATCCTTGAAATCGCGAATATCCTTAATTGTGGGAATAACCGTGCGGCGGATATCGAACTTGCCGGACAGGACCTTGAGGATCGTACCGCCCGTGATCGTGACTATGTGATATAGCATCGAAAAGATCAAAATGGATGCCAGTGTTCGGTGTATTACGCGTGTAATATCAATGCCGCCAAGCATATGGCTGAATGGCTGGGCCCAAAACGCGTCTATGAAATAGACCGGAAGACCGGTGAAAGCCAGCAGCAGGAACGTGGTAAATGTCAACAGGTGCTGCATACGAATATGTATTGAGTATCGGGGGAGATCACCAATAGGGTTGGATATCACATTTTTATACAAGAGTACCCGATCATCAGGAAGGCGCTTTACCAGATCGAGTATCTCGTCTCGATCCTGATCACTCGTTTTGTTTCTTCGCATTATATCGTCAAGCACATCTGATGCTTCTTTTGATAAGTTCATATTTATCTTCTTCCGATATTATTGGATTTGTATTGAGCGGCCCTATTTCACGATAATCAAAAAGGAATTACCCTGTTACGCTTACGTTTTGACTGCCTCCACCATGTAGAACCTTTACGTAGTCGCCAGGCTACGCCATCCCTGCGTCGTCCGAATGTTTCGAATAGTGCCAGTCCGATAAGCGCCGCTACAATCACGTTGCCGACAATGCTGTATATATGTTCCCCTTGGTAAAGTATCGGGTTGTGTTCTTTCTCGAAGGACGGGTGCGGATCCAGTGAAGCATAATTTTCATCGGCATTCTCATGGCAACGTTTACATGTCTTGACCTTGTTGTCATGACTTACCGGGGATTCAGGGTTGCGGGAGGGCAGGATTTTGTGTACCCCCTTATAGTATTGTGAATTATCCGCATGGCAATCGAGACACGTTGCGGCACCGCTCAGGCCATATCGTGTTACCTTGCCGTGAAAACTTTTCTGATAGGATGTGGCGGCAATTGTGAATTTGTCCCCAAGTGGACGTCCCTCTTCATCAGCTGCATTCTTATGTCGTTCAATGAGATCCTCATTGGCGTGACAGCGAATACAGATTTGAACAATCTCCTGTCCCGTACGCTTTACATCCAGAACTCTTCTGCTCGTGTGGAAATACCACTGTTTGACAAACTCGCGTTTCTCATGGCAAAGCTCGCAACGATTGAGAATTTCCTCTGGCGGTTCCGCTTCATTCGGGTTGTACACCGGGTTCGTGTGGCACGTGATGCAATATGGCTTGTCACCATCCAAGCCTTCGGCTTTCTTGTCTCTGGCATGAACACTCTGAGAATACAGGTCATAGATGGCCTTGTGACTGAACGGCTTACCCGTGGCGGGATTCTTTTTAGAGTGACACTCCTGGTCGCATTGCACCCCTTCTTCAACCTTGCGATGAGGAAG
>JBNKLI010000145.1:0-25823 GCA_050292275.1 Candidatus Thiodiazotropha sp. | reverse complement strand
CGAAGGGGAACAGGGAGATGCCCGCAGTCATGATGACGCCGGTGATGGCCAGTGAACTGGTAACGAAACCCCAACCCGGACGGTCTGCGCGGGAGAGCAGGATGGTCAGGATCACGCCGACGCAACCGAGCACCTGAAAGATCATGGTCACCGGGTAGGTGGCATAGTTGGCGAGCCAGGCGCCGGGGGCAACCTCGACGCTCTTGGCCAGCGGATTGGGCAGGGCGTCCAGGGCCGGCTGATCCACGATGGTCAGGCCGTCGATCCCCATCACCAGCCAGATACCGGCGGCGGCGAAAGCGGCCATGGCGGCGATACCGGTCCACAGAATCCAGCCTTTCACCCGCTCGGTCAGCACGCCGCTGGTACGCATCTGGATCCAGATGCCGCCGTGCATGGTCAGCAGGGAGAAGCTCACCACTCCCGCCAGCAGGGCGAAGGGGTTGAGCAGGCCGAAGAATGAGCCGGTGTAGTAGGGCCGCAGCAGCTCGTCCAGGTGGAAGGGCACGCCCAGCAGCAGGTTGCCGAAGGCGACACCGAACACCAGGGAGGGCACGGCGCCACCGACGAACAGTCCCCAGTCCCAGGCGTTGCGCCAGCGGGCATTACCCAGTTTACTCCGGTAGTCGAAACCGACCGGCCGGAAGAACAGGGCGAACAGCACCAGCAGCATGGCCACGTAGAAGCCGGAGAAGGCGGCGGCGTAGACCGCCGGCCAGGCGGCGAAGATGGCGCCTCCGGCGGTGATCAGCCAGACCTGGTTGCCGTCCCAGTGGGGTCCCACGGTATTGATCATCAGGCGTCGCTCGTCATCGCTCTTGCCGACAAAGGGGAGCAGATTGCCCACGCCCATGTCCATGCCGTCGGTGATGGCGAAGCCGATCAGCAGCACGCCGACGAAGAACCACCAGATCAGTTTCAGGATTTCATAATCGATAATCATCTTTACTGCTCCCTCAAGCGCCGGCGAAAGCGCTGTTTTCCAGGTGGTAACGGCCGGTGCCCAGGCTGCTGGGTCCCTTGCGCGCGAAGTGGAACATCAACCAGATCTCGATCACCAGCAGGAAGGTATAGAAGCCGATGAAACCGGCCAGGCTGAAGATGAGATCGCCCGGTGTCAGGGTGGAGGTGGCGAGGAAGGTCGGCAACACCTCGCCGATGGCCCACGGCTGGCGTCCGAACTCGGCCACGAACCAGCCGGTCTCGCAGGCGATCCACGGCAGTGGGATGGCGTAGAGCGCCAGGCGCAGCAGCCATCGTTTGCGCTCGATTACGCGGCGGGCGTTGTAGTAAAAGGCGGCACCGAGGATGAAGAGCATGCTAAAGCCCGCGGCGACCATGATGCGGAAGGTCCAGAAGAGGGGGGCGACATGGGGAATGCTTGCCTTCACCGCCATGGCGATCTGTTCCTCGCTGGCGTTCGCCACGTCCTCTGTATAGGCCTTCAGCAACAGGCCGTAACCCAGGTCGGCCTTGTGCTCCTCGAACATCGCCCGGTTACCTTCGGTATCCTCGCCGCCACGCATTCGCTGCAGATACTCATAAGCGATGATGCCGGATCGGATGCGCCCCTCGTTCTCATGCATGATCTCCTTCAGGCCCACCACTTCCTCGTCGATAGAGCGTGTGGCGATCAGACCGAGTACATAGGGTATCTTCACCTGGCCATGGGTCTGTTCAGCCGCCTGGTCGGGAAAGCCGACGAGGTTGAAACCGGCCGGCGGTGCCTGGGTCTCCCACTCTCCCTCGATGGCCGCCAGCTTGGTTTTCTGTACGTCACCGAGTTCGTATCCCGATTCATCGCCGAGCACGATCACCGATAGAATGGCGGCGAGGCCGAATCCGGCGGCCACCGAAATGGAGCGTTTGGCGAATTCCACGTCGCGGCCCTTGAGCAGGTAGTAAGAGGCAATGCCCAGAACGAACATGGCGCCGGTGACATAACCGGCAGCGGCGGTATGTATGAACTTGACCTGCGCCACCGGATTCAATACCAGGTCGACGAAACTGGTCATCTCCATGCGCATGGTCTCATAGCTGAACTCGGACCCGACCGGGTTCTGCATCCAGCCGTTGGCCACCAGGATCCAGAGCGCGGAGAGGTTGGTGCCCAGCGCGGTGAGAAAGGTCACCACCAGGTGTTGGCGCCTGCTCAGACGTTCCCAGCCGAGGAAGAACATGCCGATGAAGGTCGACTCCAGAAAGAAGGCCATCAGGCCCTCGATGGCCAGGGGTGCGCCGAAGACGTCACCCACGTAGTGAGAGTAGTAAGACCAATTGGTGCCGAACTGGAATTCCATGGTGAGGCCGGTGGTCACCCCGAGGGCGAAATTGATGCCGAACAGCTTGCCCCAGAACTTGGTCATGTCCCGGTAGATCTCCTTGCCGGTCATGACATATACAGACTCCATGATGAACAGGATCCAGGTCATCCCCAAAGTCAGGGGGACGAAAATGAAGTGGTAGAGTGCGGTGATGGCGAACTGCCAGCGTGACAGTTCGATCATTGTCGGATCTAGCATTAACTCTCTCCTTGGCTACTGCAGAACAGATGCGAGACCGTTGCGGTCGGCGCAAATGCCATACCAATGTCAAAGCGTTTCCGGGTTCATGGCATGGTGTGTGATGTCATGAGACCCGCAAAGAAGGTACCGGCCGTATGCCGCGTCGTCAGGGACGGTCTACCAGCGCCGCGTCAAAAGAAATCAGCAGTGTTTGCCGACGTCAAACATACAGCCGGTTAGACAGCTCTGCACAACCCGCGGAGACGAGGTTGTGAACACTGTCATTAAGACACTATAAGGAATGCTCGAAGCCCGGGTCATTGATGCTTCGCAAAAACATTATGAAGTGTAAGTGATTGTCTAGATTGATAAAAATCAATCAAGAGAGGGGTGAAATTGGGCTTTCGTGCCCAATTACAGGGAATCAGAATGTGGTTGCGTTCCACCCCCACATATGACGTTGCGCGTCGTTGAATTCGATATATACCCGCTCCGGAGGGATCGCCAGTTGCTGCTCCATCAGTCTACAGAGTTGTTGTGAAATCTCGCGGGTCCGCTCATCCGGCAGGCCGATGCTCTTGAGTTCCAGGTAGGCCAACATCCTGGGATTGCCTGCGAAAAGCATATTGGGATTGTGTTCCATACTGACCATGACATACTTCTCCGGCTTGCCGAGGATGGAGGCAACCGACGTGGACGCCTGGGCGAGGAAATCATCGATCCCGTCCTGATCCAGGAGCTGATTGGTTGTAATCTTGAGCAGTGGCATTATAGTCTCCCTCTAAATGTACAGTATCCATGACGCGGTACACAGCTACTTCTTACAATATTCCTTGATCTGTTCCCGCGCCTCCTTCATCTTCTGCTGGCGCTCCTCTTCTGTGAGGCGCACGTAGTTGTCGCCGGTCTTGTAGAGGCGGTTTCCCAGGGCGGTGAGCTGATCCAGGTTCTTTTTGGCGGTGGCACAGTTTTTCTTGCTCTCTGCCGCGATCTCTTTGCGCTCCTTTTTCTCCGCCTTTTTCAGTTCCCTGTCCTCGGCCCGGTCGGCGAGATCCTGACGCAGTTTCTCGAGCCGCTCCTTCGAGCTGCCGCCGGTGCTTGGGGCGGTGTTTCTTATTTCGACGGTTTCAGCTTTGACATCAGGTGGCGGTGTCTGGGAGAAGGTCACCACACCCTCTTCGTTGACCCATCTGTAGGTTTCCGCCGAGGCCAGGGTTGCGAACATGAGCGAGAAAGCGATCAATAACGTCTGTTTCACGAATGGGATCCCTGTGTGATCTGTTGTCAAACAGCACCATTATGGAGTATGTCACCCGAATGGCAAGGGTAGCGGGAGCAAGAATGTAGAAAATGAGTGGTATATCCGCTTGACCTGCAAAGGCAGGATTAGTATTTTGCACTGTTCCTATATTTATTAGTGTTCGATAAGACGATCGGCGCAATTGGAGGCCTCAAGGTGGAACTCAGCGGTGGCGAGATCATCGTTCAATGTTTGAAAGATGAAGGTGTGGAGCATGTGTTCGGATATCCGGGCGGCGCCGTGCTGCATATATACGATGCGATTTTCAAACAGAAAGATGTGAAGCATATTCTTGTACGCCACGAACAGGCGGCTGGGCATGCGGCTGACGGGTATGCGCGCGCCACCGGCAAGCCGGGGGTCGTTCTGGTTACCTCCGGACCCGGGGCGACCAATGTGGTGACGGGTATCGCCACCGCCTTCATGGACTCCATTCCCATGGTGGTCCTGACCGGCCAGGTGCCGACACCGGTGATCGGCAGTGATGCATTCCAGGAGGTGGATACGGTCGGTATCACCCGTCCCTGCGTAAAACACAATTTTCTGGTCAAACGCCTGGAGGATCTGGCGGAAACGATCAAAAAGGCCTTCTATATCGCTACCAGCGGCCGCCCCGGCCCGGTGGTGGTCGATATACCCAAGGATATAACTGATCCGGGGATCAAGATCCCCTACAAATATCCCAGCAAGGTCAAGATGCGCTCCTACAATCCTGTGATCAAGGGGCACCTCGGACAGATCAAGAAAGCGGTGAAGATCATGATGGAGGCTGAGCGCCCGGTCTTCTACACCGGAGGCGGCGTGGTGCTGGACGATGCCGCCAAGCCGCTGACCGATCTCGTGGACAAGCTCGAGTTTCCCATCACCCAGACCTTGATGGGACTGGGTGCCTACCCCGGAAGCGGCAAGCACTTCCTCGGTATGCTCGGTATGCACGGTACCTACGAAGCGAATATGGCGATGCACGAGACCGATGTGCTGATTGCCGTCGGCGCCAGATTCGACGACCGTGTCACCGGCCATGTCAAACAGTTCTGCCCGGACGCGACCATCATCCATATCGACATAGATCCATCATCGATCTCCAAGAATGTACGTGTCGACGTACCCATCGTGGGTCCGGTCAAGCAGGTCCTCCGGGATATGTTGAAAGTGGTTGAAGAGAGCGCTATCCAACCCAAGAAACAGGCCCTCAAGCAGTGGTGGGAGCAGATCGACAAATGGCGCTCCATGGACTGCATGAAATACGACAAGAAGAGCAAACTGATCAAACCCCAGTATGCGGTCGAGACGTTGCACAAGGTGACCAAGGGTGACGCCTACGTAACCTCCGACGTCGGACAGCATCAGATGTTCGCGGCGCAGTTCTATCGTTTCGACAAGCCGCGGCGCTGGATCAACTCTGGCGGGCTCGGCACCATGGGGTTCGGCCTGCCCGCGGCGATGGGCGTGCAGATGGCCTTTCCCAAGGCCGAGGTGGCATGTGTCACCGGGGAGTCGAGTATCCAGATGTGCATCCAGGAGCTGGCGACCTGCCTTCAGTATGAACTGCCAATAAAGATCATCCTGCTCAACAACGGCTACATGGGCATGGTGCGGCAGTGGCAGGAGTTCTTCTACGAAAGCCGCTACTCCCAGTCGGGGATGAGCGTGGTGCCGGATTTCGTCAAGCTGACCGAGTCCTTCGGGCATGTCGGCATGCGCGTCGAACAGACCAAGGATCTGGAGGGGGCGATGAAAGAGGCCTTCTCTCTCAAGGATCGGCTGGTCTTCCTGGATGTGGTGGTCGATCCCGCGGAGAACGTCTATCCGATGATAGCGGCGGGCAAGGGACACCATGAGATGTATCTGTCACCCGGGAGTGAGTTGGTCTGATGAGACATATCATATCTATCCTGCTGGAGAATGAGTCCGGCGCGCTGGCGCGGGTGGCGAATCTGTTCACCGCACGTGGCTACAATATCGAGTCGCTGACGGTGGCGCCCACCGAGGACCTGAGCCTATCACGCATGACCCTGGTCACCAGTGGCAGTGACGAAATCATCGAGCAGATCACCAAACAGCTGAACAAGCTGATCGACGTGGTAAAGCTTGTCGATCTTACCGAGGGCAGCCATATCGAACGCGAGATGATGTTGATCAAGCTGCGTGCCGAACGCACCCAGCGCGAAGAGATCAAGCGTCTGGTCGATATCTTCCGTGGCAAGATCATCGATGTCACCGATATCAGTTACACCGTCGAATTGACCGGTGCGGCGAGCAAGCTGAACGCCTTTCTCGAGGCGGTCGACGAGGATCTGATCATCGAAGTGGTACGCACCGGTCCCTCGGGCATCGGTCGCGGATCGAAAGGTCTTGGGCTTTAAAGATAGTCAGGCAGCGACAACTTTTCAGAAACTACCGGTAAATGAGGCGTAGGGTGCGGCTTGCCGCACCATGTTCGAGATCAATTTTCGACACGCTCAATATATAAGACACAACTTATTCCGAAGGAAACAACATGGCTATCAACGTTTATTACGACAAAGACTGCGACCTGAGCATTATCAAGGGCAAGACGGTCTCCATCATCGGCTACGGTTCCCAGGGCCATGCCCATGCGAACAACCTGCAGGACACTGGGGTGAATGTCATTGTCGGTCTGCGTGAAGGATCTCCTTCGGCCATCAAGGCCCAGAACGCGGGGTTGACGGTTAAGTCGATCGAAGAGGCCGTGCAGGCCGCGGATGTGGTCATGATCCTGGCCCCCGACGAATTTCAGGCCAAGCTCTACCGCGAACAGGTCGAACCCAATATCAAGGAGTCGGCGGCGCTCGCTTTCGCCCACGGCTTTGCGATTCACTACAATCAGATCGTACCGCGAGAGGACCTTGACGTTATCATGATCGCACCCAAGGCGCCCGGGCACACGGTACGCAGCGAATATGTCAAGGGTGGCGGTATTCCCGATCTGGTCGCCATCTACCAGGATGCCACGGGCAGCGCCATGGATACCGCTCTCTCCTACGCATCCGCAATCGGCGGTGGCCGTACCGGCATTATCGAGACCAGCTTCAAGGATGAGACCGAAACCGACCTGTTCGGCGAACAGGCGGTACTCTGCGGTGGCGCCGTGGAACTGGTGAAGGCCGGATTCGAGACCCTGACGGAAGCAGGTTACGCACCCGAGATGGCCTATTTCGAATGTCTGCATGAACTGAAGCTGATCGTCGATCTGATGTACGAGGGCGGTATCGCCAACATGAACTACTCGATTTCGAACAATGCGGAATACGGGGAGTATGTGACCGGTCCCAAGGTGATCAACGAAGAGAGCCGTCGGGCGATGAAAGAGGCCCTGCACAACATTCAGACCGGAGAATATGCCAAGCGATTCGTCTCGGAAGGCGCACTCGGTTACCCTTCGATGACGGCCTATCGCCGGCTCAACGAGGCGCACTCCATCGAGCAGGTGGGGGAACGCCTGAGGGCCATGATGCCCTGGATCAAGAAGATCGTCGATAAGTCGAAGAACTAGGCACCGGATATCGCTGTTCACGGGTGCGGCATTGCCGCGCCCGGGCGATGACATCTGCCTTTTCAGGGATGACCGAGCCTGGATGCAGGATCATGGAATGAGATGGAACAGGTGCATTGAACTGATGCACGTCTTGAGTAATCCAATAAGTAAATTCCCTGGCGCCGGCTAATTTGCAATAGCCGGCGAACACCTATGCGCGGGACAACGCGCCATGTATGGGAACCCTATGTATATATAGTCATCTTGTTCTCAATTTACTTGATCTGGATCAATATGGTTTCCAATTTTGATCAAGCTTGACGCTTTCCATTCGATACTACGAGTATCCACTCAAAAATGCGGGTCCGCGAATTAAACTAGGGTAAGCAAAGGACTGAAAAGGCCTCATGGAAGAACAAAGACAGCATCTCCGGTACCTGATAATCGATGACTTCGATCAGATGCGCGTCTCCTTCAAGGGGATGCTGAGCAGTTATGGCGCTACGGACATCACCACATGTTCATCAGGGGAACAGGCCATTAAATTGCTGGCAAACGATAGCTATGATGTCGTGATCTGCGACTACAACCTGGGTGATGGAAAAGACGGGCAACAGGTTCTCGAAGAGGCGAGATATCTCGGTTGTCTGGGGCATGCAGCCACTTTTTTCATGATCACGGCAGAAAGCAATATGCCAATGGTCATGAGCGCGTTGGAGCATCAGCCGGATGAGTACTTGGTGAAACCGATAAACAGGGATGTTTTGCACCACCGCCTGAGTGTGGCTTTGAACAGAAAGCGACAGTTGCGCCCCATCGATGAGGCACTCGCCAAGGAAGACAAATTGAGTGTTATAGCGATGTACCGCGACCGTATCGGTAAGGATCTCAAGCAGCGACTCTATCTGGCAAAGCTCCAGGCTGAACTATGTCTGGATCTCGAGCGCTATGAAGAAGCTGAAGAGATATATCGCGAGATACTTGCAATCCGTGAATTTCCCTGGGCCCGTTTCGGCCTGGCCAAGATCAATCTCCTGGTTGGAAATCATGAGCAGGCGGAAGCGGAATTCAGGGCACTGATTGAGCAAAACCATCTCTATCTGGAAGTCTATGACTGGCTGGTGAGGTTGCTGGAAAAGCGAGGCGAATCTGTCGAGGCTCAACAACTGCTGCACAAAGCGGTGAAATTGGCACCCAAAGTGGTAGCAAGACAGAGAAAGCTAGGTGTGTTGGCAGAAGCGAATGGTGATTTGGAAAGGGCTGAGAGGGCCTATCTGGCGGCTGTCCGCTGGGGAAAGAATTCATCCTTTGCCAGTGCCCAGGAGTATCGCCGGTTGGCGGAAATCTACCAAAGCAGCGGGCGCTCGCAGAAGGTTGTCAGATTGTTGGTTGAGGGCCGCAAAAGGTTCTGCCAACAACCGGCCGAGTGTATCCGGATGCTTTGCGGCCAGGCGCTGATGCAACAGCAACAGGGTTTGATGCCGGAAGTCGATGTCTATCTCGATGAGGTGATGCACTTGATCGATGAACATAAAAGGGATGTGACCGCGGATCACCTGTTGGCGGTTGCGGATGACATGTTGCGCCTGTCAAAGTCTGATGAAGCTCATCGCGTTTTGAAAATATTGCTCAGTAATCATCATGACGATGAAAGCTGGGTCGAACGCGTTCGACAACTGATGCAAAGCCATGGCAGGGATCGGGATGTGGATGATCTGGTATCAACGGCAAAGTGTGAATTACAGGATATACATATCAAGTGTACCCAGCTGTTGCGCAGCAAAAGACTGAAACAGGCGATTGCCTTGTTGAACGAAACCACAGAGCGTTATCCGGGAAATAGAACCCTGGTGTTGATGGCGGCCGGTGCGATGATCTCCTATATGCATAAAAACGGAATGGTTCAGGGATATCATTTCCGTTGCAGATTTTCATTGAACCGGTTACTCGAAAACAATAACCACGATCCTGATGCGGGCCGTTTTATGAGAATGTTGAATCAGATTCCACCTGAGGCGATGGGAGGAGGATTTAGTGGACGAAACGGATAGGGCAAGAGATGCAATCGATCTTACTTCGGCATTCGCCATGGTTTCCCATGATATAAAAAACTCCCTGGGAATACTGCTCAAATTCATAGCTACGGTCTCTGAAACCTGTAATTCGGAACAGTGCGCTTTGACGCAGCAGTGTGCCGATATGGAATATGAGGTACGCCGGATCAACAACAACCTGGTCAAGTTGTTGACGGTTTTCAAGGTTGAGGAGGGTGTCTACTTGTTGAATGTGGATGCACACTCTGTCAAAGAGTTTCTCGATGAAGCGATTTTGGATCATGGTGTGATGTTGAGACAGAAGGGAATCGAATATGAGGTTGATTGTGACGAGGAACTGTATTGGTATTTCGACAGAAACCTGATGATGGGTGTTATGGGCAACGCAATCAGCAATGCCCTGCGATATACCAATGACAGTATTCGCCTGACTGCGGAGGCATCACCCCAGGGCCTGGCGATCGGAGTCGAGGATAACGGAAAGGGGTTCCCCCGGGGCATGTTGAACATGCAGGCTGGATCCATGAATCCGGAGTCGGGATTCCTCAATAACAATACCGGGCTTGGGCTTTTCTTTACCCAGACCGTGCTTGACCTGCATCGGCATGACGATTTGCGCGGTCATGTAAAGCTGGCGAACCGCGCGGATTCTTCTGGAGGCGTCTTCTCGATTCTGTTGCCCTGAGTACGATATTCTTCGTTGCCGGGCTGATGTGGTGGGTTATAATGCCCGGCTTCACAGCATCCTTTCGGGAGACAGCAGATGTCAAAAGATGGCATAAAGAAGGTGGTCCTGGCTTATTCGGGCGGTCTCGATACCTCGATAATCGTCAAATGGCTGCAAGACGAGTATCAGTGCGAAGTGGTGACTTTTACCGCTGATATCGGGCAGGGCGAGGAGGTCGAGCCTGTCCGTGCCAAGGCCCAGGCGGCGGGAATCAAGGAGATCTTCATCGAGGATCTGCAAGAGGAGTTCGCGCTCGATTATGTCTTCCCGATGTTTCGCGCCAATGCCGTCTACGAGGGCGAGTATCTGCTGGGGACCTCCATAGCAAGACCGCTTATCGCCAGGCGTCTGGTCGAGATCGCCAATGAGACAGGCGCCGACGCCATCTCCCATGGTGCTACCGGCAAAGGTAACGACCAGGTGCGTTTCGAGCTGAGTGCCTATGCATTGCGACCGGATATAAAGATTATCGCTCCATGGCGGGAGTGGGATCTCAATTCGCGCGAGAAGCTGCTGGCCTATGCGGAGTCTCACGGCATTTCAATCGAGATGAAGCGCGAGGGTAAGAAATCGCCCTATTCGATGGACGCCAATCTACTCCACATCTCCTATGAGGGTTACGACCTGGAGGACCCATGGACAGAGCCCGGCAATGAGATGTGGCGCTGGACGGTTTCGCCGCAGCAGGCCCCGGACCTGGCGACCTATGTCGAGATCGGTTTCGAAAACGGCGATCCGGTTTCCATCGATGGAGAAAGACTCTCCGCGGCGTCATTGCTGCTGAAGCTGAACAAGCTGGGGGGAGCTAATGGTATAGGACGTGCCGATATCGTGGAAAACCGCTATGTCGGCATGAAATCTCGGGGTTGCTATGAAACCCCCGGCGGTACCATTCTGCTCAAGGCGCATCGCGCCATGGAGTCATTGACCCTGGATCGTGAGGCAGCCCACATGAAGGACGAACTGATGCCCCGCTATGCCAAGCTGGTCTACAATGGCTACTGGTTTACTCCCGAAAGGGAGATGTTGCAGGCAGCCATCGATCAGACCCAGCGTGTAGTCAACGGGGTGGTGAGGGTCAAGCTCTATAAAGGGAATGTCGCTATTGCCGGGCGTCGCTCAGACACCAACAGCCTGTTCGATGAATCGATCGCCACGTTTGAAGACGATGCCGGCGCCTATGACCAGAAGGATGCCGAAGGCTTCATAAAATTGAATGCGTTGCGCCTGCGGGTGGCTGCCGCCAAGAAGCGGTAACTGGTCCGCGAATGAACGCCAATGTTAATCCCGAATGTAGGGTGCGGCTCGCCGCACCGGAATGCGATATCTGAATCGTACTGATCTATCCGGACAGTTAACTACCCACCCTCGAAATATCAACCCAAATAAGCGCTGGTACCTGTACGGCAACCAGCGCGGAAAGTCTCCACCAAGGGGGGTGAGTGGTTACGCGGCTCTGCGTTCCATCTGCGCCAGATTGAAAGCGGAGATGAGCGATTTGAGCGAGGCGCTCAGGCTGTCGTGGTCGAAGGCCGCGCCGGCTATGCGACGACCGTCGATTTGCAGCAGCACATAGGCCACCGCCTCCGCGTCGGTGCCCTCGCCAATGGCGTGTTCGCTGTAGTCGATGACCCTGGCATTGATGCCGTATGCATGGGTCCAGGCATTGATGAAGGCCGAAATGGCCCCTTCACCGCTTCCGCGGATCGTCAACGAACGGGTGTCGTTGATGATCTTCGCCTCGATGACGTCAACCCCACCCTTGCGGTCGAGTCGGTAGCCGTCGAGCCGCACCGGTGTCGAATCGGCTACGAAATGATGTTGGAACATGGCGTGGATGGTTGCGCTGTCGATCTCTCCCTGGCGGGTTTCGCTGGCATGTTGCACCATTGCGGCAAGCTCTATCTGGATCCAGCGCGGCAGTACGAGACCATAGTCACGCTCCAGTACATAGGTTACGCCTCCTTTCCCCGATTGGCTGTTGACCCGAACCACAGCCTGGTAGTCGCGACCTATATCCCGTGGGTCGATGGGCAGATAGGCGACTTGCCAGGGCTCACCGGCTTGTTGGAGGTGCAGGCATTTGCGAATCGCATCCTGATGCGAGCCCGAAAAGGCGGTATAGACCAGCTCGCCGACCCATGGATGGCGAGGGTGTACCGGCAGTCCCGTGCACTGGGTGTAGACCTGTATGATCTCATCGGGGCGTGAGATATCGATATCTGGATCAATGCCCTGACTGTAGAGATTCATCGCCATGGTGATCAGGTCCATGTTGCCTGTTCGTTCGCCATTGCCCATCAACGTGCCCTCAACCCGGTCGGCTCCGGCAAGAATGGCAAGCTCTGCCGCGGCAACCGCGGTACCACGGTCGTTATGGGTGTGCACGGAGATGATCGCGGACTCGCGTTGATCAAGGTGCCGGCAGAAGTACTCGACCTGGTCGGCAAACAGATTGGGTGTGCTGCTCTCCACGGTAGCGGGGAGGTTGATGATGCAGCGCCGCTCCGGGGTGGGCTGCCAGACATCGATGACCGCATTGCAGACTTCCACCGCATAGTCCCATTCGGTGTTGGAAAAACTCTCTGGAGAGTATTGAAAAATCCATTCTGTTGAAGGATGGTTCCCGGCCTCGTGCAGAACCATCCTTGCGCCTTCGGTGGCGATCGATTTTATCCCCTCTCGATCACGCACGAAGACTCTTTCACGCTGCACCCTGGAGGTGGAGTTGTAGACATGAACGATGGCCCGGCGTGCACCTCTCAAGGCCTCGAACGTCTTATGAATCAACGCCTCCCGGGCTTGAACCAGGACCTGAATCGTGACATCCGGGGGTATCCGGTCCTCTTCGATCAGCCAGCGCACGAAATTGTAATCGGGCTGGCTGGCGGAAGGGAAACCGACCTCGATCTCTTTCAATCCAAGCTTCACCAGCAGATCCCACATGCGGCGTTTCTGTGCCACATTCATAGGCTCCAGCAGGGCCTGGTTGCCATCGCGCAGATCGACGCTGGCCCAGATCGGCGCCTTGTCGATTCTGTGGTTGGGCCACTGGCGGTCGTACATTGGAACGGTCGCTGTGGGGCGGTACTTGCGATGGTCGAAAGCTGTCACTGCAAATCTCCTGGTAAGTGTTCCCGAGCCAACATCGGAGTGAGCCGGTGTGCGCTCGATTCGGTATGATTCGGAGAATGAACTCTCCGGTACCACCACCCTTGTGGGGTAGCTGCCTCGATCCGGAACTCGTGATTCCGGGTCATTGATGCCGGCTTGTGGCCGATGGTGAAAGCATATTACAGATTGCACGGCAGGAGATTGCTAAATATACCTTGTATATGACAAATATCAGCAATAAAATTCAAGTTGTTTGAAAAATAAGCAATAAAATGTTTTGAATAACACCATAGCGGCAACTCCATGAATCTCGACAAATTTGATCGACACATTTTGAATGAATTACAGCGGGATGGGCGTATCAGCAACCAGGATCTTGCCGAGCGAATCGGTCTGTCGCCATCACCCTGCCTGCGCCGGGTTCGTGCCCTGGAGGAGTCCGGCGTTATCACCGGCTATCGTGCCCATCTTGATGCAAAGAGGCTGGATTTCAATCTCACGGCGCTGATTCACATCGCCATGGATCGCCATACACCTGAACGATTTGAAAATTTCGAGCAGAAGATCAAAAGTCTGCCGGAGGTGCTTGAGTGTCTTCTGATCACGGGCCAGGACGCGGACTATCAGGTCAAGGTAGTGGTTCGTGATATGGAGGCCTATCAGGCCCTGCTATTGAACAAGATCACTCGTATCGAAGGTGTGAGCGGCGTACATTCCAGTTTTGTTATGCGAAAAGTAGTGGATAAGACCGAGTTGCCGGTTTGATCCGCCGGGGTGCAAAAAGCCCAGGTGCTGTCTCTCGATACCTATGCGCTGTGCTGGGTTTTTGGCATCAGCGGTGTTGGATAGAAGAATTGTGACAGCCAGGATATCGCCTCGTTCCCGTCGTAAAAGGATTTAACAGGGATATCCCTGAAGTAGGTATTGGCCGCTATTCGTGTAAGTATAACGTCCTTGTGGTCGCGCTCGATGAATGCGACAGCCTTCAAGCGCCTTTTGGTCTGCTGCAGCATGGCGATCTGCACGGGGATGGCGATGGAGTACTTACCCTTTCTTTCGATGACGGCGGGAAGGGGTGAAGTAAACCTGTCCAGATAGTCGGTTACCGGCTTTATATCTTCTTCAGCCAGTTCGTCATTGGTATAGATCACGGCGTG
Organism: Candidatus Thiodiazotropha sp.; assembly: GCA_050292275.1. Classification (GTDB taxonomy): domain Bacteria; phylum Pseudomonadota; class Gammaproteobacteria; order Chromatiales; family Chromatiaceae; genus Thiodiazotropha. The sequence continues at coordinate 11,468 of JBNKLI010000145.1, read as the reverse complement.
AAGGTATTGCCCGTTTTCTATACCGAGTGTGACTTTTCCGGTGTCTAGCTTTTCCATGGGTATGAGTATAGCCGATCTATGTACGCCATCGATGGGGATTTTGGGGCACTGTCAACGGGGTATTGTACAACCAAGTCGCAAATATGGCATGTCGGCAAAATGAACGCGAAAAAAGGAGAATTTGGTTTTCTTTGGATTGCTACGGCTGAGCAACGCAGGTAATCAGGAAAACTTACATAAGGCTGCGTGCTATCGAATGGCGCATGGGAAAATGTAAACACTCTGCTTGAAGATTTCTGGTTTTGGCGTAGACTTTTGATTGTGTATATGGGAATATTATCCCAATTATACGGACCCTCCAGGTGGTTTTGGGCGATCCATAATCCTGCCTGTGCCGGCAGATCATGGCATATGCATCGGTCATTGTTACCACGATTCTGCCGCCAGCCGACCAGGTATAGGTACTGAGCCGGAATCGAAAACAGGGCTCGGGAGGGTCCCCAAGCATGGGTAGAACCGGTTGTACGGCTTTATGTGACTGCAACCCATTGTATCAGCATACTTTTTTGCCAGAGCTTGGCAGTGGACGCCTCAATCTGAGGCATCCGCTGTCATTTTTTTTTTACAGGAGTTGCCATCAGCGATGTAATTGATATGCTGCATGTGTGGTGTCTCATGCTAATGCACGATTCTAGCGTCGCGCCTTGTCTTGGGACCCGTGCGGACTTCTACGATCGCGCATTAGTATGAGACACTACATTTAGGGGCGATCACTGTTGCATAAGTAGCAGTTTGTTGACTCTCGCTAACAACAAAAATGGAGTCTTATTGGCCTTTATGGATCAGCACGATGTCGGTACTCAAGCGTTATATTGAGCATCTAGGTAAGAATTCCCATATCTACTCCCTGCGGGAGTTGGATTTCCTCATATCAGCAGATGAGCATCCCGGCTATATGCTCAAGCACCGGGCCGAACTACTGCTCGAGCGTATACGTTTCATCGCTTCGCTGTTCTCCATTCTGGTTCCGCTCTGGTTGATCGTCGACTTTCTGATGCTGCCGTTTGATCTGTTTTGGCCGATTCTCATCATCAGGTTGCTCTCGACAGCCCATTTTGTATACCTGGCTCGCTACCAGGCATCGGAGACGTCGCTGAAATCGAGCCTCATCCTGTTATCGGGAATGCTCATCAATCTGCCGCTTACCTTCTTTGCATCGGCCCACTTCCTGGCAATGGTGCCGCCGGAAAATGTTTATCATTTACCGTTGCAGCTCTATTCTTTGCTCCCATACATCGCGGTCGGCATGCTGGGCCTGTTCCCCTTGACGATTCTGGAGGGGGCTACATTGGCTCTGCTGGTGTCCATGTTGACGGTGACGGGGTGGAGCTACTACTCGGAATTGGCGGCATTGGAGATGCTGCCGACGCTGTGGCTGCTGATACTCATTCTCGGGATTGTGATATTCGCATCTACGATTCAGTTGCAGTACATGGTGACCATAGTCATACGTGTGGACCACGATCCGGTGACCGGGGCACAGACCAGGAAATCGGGTATGCAGAGTCTGGCGAGGCTGCTCCAGCATGCAACATTGCATAATGAATATCTAAGTATCGCGCTCGTCGATCTGGATAATGTGCAAAGCATCATATCCGAGTTCGACTATGCGACCTATGACCATGTGGTTTTGGAGGCAGCGGATATACTCTACGACGATATGCGCAATAACGATATGCTGGTGCATTGGGGGGAGAAGGTCTTCATGTTGATCCTGCCGGGCACGGATTGCGAGGGGGCGAAGATAATCGCGCAAAGGATTGTACAACAGGGTCTCGGCACCCTGCCGGACGGGCGGCCGGTGACCGCAAGTATTGGAGTATGTGAAAGATCGGTTGATAACGTCGATGATATATCCGCCATGTTGGCACTGGTCGAATCGCGCAGAGACGGCGCGAAGAGACAGGGCAAGGATAGATTCATCCTTTGCGGGGAATCAACTTCAATACCCACCGGTGGATCGGATATTCCGGTTCTTTAGGCACTGGCAGTACAGACGCCGCAGATTACCGGCAGGCACACCTGATTTAGATTGGTTTAATGAAGACCTTGGAGTTGCGGCGATAGTTGTAGAGCAGCTGCCTGTGCATCGGCAGATCCTTCAGATCGGCCTGAATAAAACCACGTTCCCTGAACCAGTGGGCCGTCTGGGTGGTTAAAATAAACAACCGCTCGATTCCCTGTTGACGCGCTATCGACTCCATGTGGGTGAGCAGGCGATCACCCCTGTCATTACCCCTGTAGTCTGGGTGTACCACTACGCACGCAAGTTCCGCCATGGACTCCTTTGGGTAGGGATAGAGCGCGGCACAGGCTATCACCATGCCATCTCTTTCCATCAGGGTGAAACCATTGATCTGTGTCTCCAACAGTTCACGGGATCGGCGCACCAATATGCCGGCTTCTTCCAGCGGTTCCAACAGTTCCAGCAAACCGACAACATCATCAATACGCGCTGAACGGATCTCCTCATAGGGTTCGGCGGTGATAAGCGTACCCATGCCGTCACGGGTAAACAGCTCCTTGAGCAGTGCGCCGTCCTGTTTACGGTCGAGGATATGGATTCGCTTGACACCGCTGCGACAGGCGGTGAGGCTTGCCTTGAGATGATGTACCAGGTCGTCCGGCAGCTTCTTGCGCCGGTTTAGCAGCAGCTCAACCTCTTTAGGCACCATATTTGTTATCAATCGGTTGCGCGAGTCGGTCACGCCTTTGGCTTCGACCAGAGAGATCAGCTTCTCCGCGCCTATGGCTACGGCTACTGATGCGGCGACATCGGCGGCACTAAGATTGAAGACTTCTCCTGTAGGCGAGTATCCCAAGGATGGCACGATGGCGATGGCACCCGCTTCGAGACGCTGTTCCAGACCCGTCGAGTCCACTCGGCGGACTTCTCCGGTATGGCAGAAGTCAACACCGTTCCTGACGCCAATCGGTTTCGCGGTCACAAAGTTACCCGAAGCGGCTCGAATGCGAACCCCTGCCATGGGGGAGTTTGCCAGTCCCATCGACAACAGGGCCTCTATCTCAACGCGCACCGAGCCGGCGGCCTCCTTGACGCAGGTCAAAGCATCGTCGTCCGTGATCCGCAAGCCTTCGACATATTCTGTCTTCACCCCCCTGGCCACGAGTCGCTCTTCGATCTGAGGACGGGCGCCATGGACCAGTACCAGACGTATTCCCAGGCCATGTAACAAGGCGATGTCGTGCACCAGGTTGGCGAAACTGGCATCCACCACCGCTTCCCCCCCGAAGGAGATGACGAAGGTCCGGCCGCGATGTGCATGGATGTACGGGGACGACCCCCGAAACCAGTCGACGAATCGATCGGTGGAGTTGTTCTTGGGTTTTGTCATACGGTTTTAACCCATTGGTTATAAACAGAATTGCCTGACCAGTGACTGTATCAGGTTGATTGCGGGTTGAATATGCTTTAGCGGCAGATATTCATCGGGCTGATGCGCCTGGTCGATAGAACCCGGGCCACAGATGACTGTCTGCATACCCATGTCATTGAGATAGGGCCCTTCGGTACCAAAGGCGACGGCGCCGGCCTGGGTGCCGGTGAGTTGCTCGACAGCTTTGACTATGGCCGCTTCCCTTGGGGTCTCCATTGCAGGAATACCTTCGAATAGCGGTGTCATCTCCCACTCCAGTACGCTGTCGCGCAGGCGCAGATTCAGCCTCTCCTTGAGCTCGTCGCGCAGGGTTTGCAGTGACATTCCGGGCAGTGGGCGGAGGTCGAACTGCAGTTCGCATTGGCCGCATATTCTATTTGGATTGTCGCCACCGTGGATATGGCCCAGATTCAACGTCGGGAACGCCACTTCAAAGGCACTGTTGTGGTAGCGCTGCTGCAGTTCGCTGCGCCATTGGATGACTTCGCCAAGCACCTGATACATGCCGTCGAGGGCATTCACTCCGAGAGCGGGATTGCTCGAGTGGCCGGCACGGCCGCTGAGGCGAACGGCTTCCATGGAGATGCCCTTGTGCATGCGAACCGGTTTCATACCGGTAGGTTCACCGATCAATGCATGGCGTCCCAGGCGGCGATGAAGATCGGTGAGTGACTTGGCGCCGCACATGGTACTCTCCTCATCCGCTGTGGCGATAATGACCAGGGGGTTTTTCAGCCGCTTCAACGGTAGCTCCTGGAGCGCTTCCATGATGATGGCGAAAAAGCCTTTCATATCAGCGCTGCCGATACCGTAGAAACGCTGGTCACGTTCGTTCAGCAACAGTGGATTGCTGTGCCATTTCTCCTCATCGAAGGGTACGGTATCGGTGTGACCCGAGAGCACCAAACCCTCATCACCGCTTCCGGCGCTGGCTATCAGATTGAATTTGCCCGGATGACCGGGTATCGGCACCACTTCGGTCCTGAAACCCAGGGGTCCGAACCAGCTCTCCAGATGTTCGATGACTTTTTCGTTACTCATGTCCCAAGCCGGATTGACGCTGCTCACCGATGGGGAGCCGATCAGGCGCTCTAGCATGTCGTGCAATGTCAGTCTTTTCATAGTGTCGATTCTGTGGTTATAGACGAGATCTTGCAACTGGCACTGCCAGCGTGACGATCAAGTCTGACATGGCCCATCCTGGCTGGGTGGAGCCGCAAGCCAATGGGATGCCAGCAACTGCACAAGAGGTATGTCATTGTACCTTGCAAATATTCATTTCCTTTGCTTTGTTATTAGCAAGGGAGGCTCATTTTGAACACATTCCTGGATTGCCGGGTGCGGAAATGGAAATGGGAGTTTCTGTTTCTTTCTTTTTCAATTACTTGCGATCAGAGGCCGATTGGATGCGTGTTTACAGGCCCTGCACTGGTGATGCCTCCGCTTACAGCTGGAATCCCTGAACGGAACAGCGGATCCCGAACATGGCATCAGGAGTTCCTCCTGACGATGGCATCTCAGGACTTGCCGCCGCCATCGGTATGTGGTGAAAAGTGATTGGTATGCGTCTCTATATCAGACATCCTACTGACGTTCCGATAGATTTTCAGGTTGGCGGCCATGCCTCCACCAATCGTGAAATGTTGACCAATTACAGTGAAGGTGGTCTCTGTTTTGTCTCGGAGGTGGATATAGAGCCAGGCACGGAGATCCATATCGCCATCCCGATTACACCGCCCCACTTCCATGCCACCGGGATTGTGGTGTGGTGTCACGAGGAAGATGAAAACTACCTGATCGGGGTCAAATTTACCGAGAAAGAGACGGCATATGCGGTACGCATGGTCGAGCAGCTTTGTTACATCGAGCACTACAAGCAGAGCGTCAAGCAGTCTGAAGGACGCAACCTCACGGGTGAAGAGGCTGCCTTGGAGTGGATAGATAAATATGCCGACGACTTCCCAACGTAGAATATTGCGAAGATCGGATATTCCCGGGATTGTCGAGTTATTTCATCAGGGCGGCTGCTGCAAAAGCGGCGAAACTCATCAGAAAGAACATTACCGAAGAGGATTTCCACATCGTGTAGTTCAGTGTGTGCGCATTTTTGTTGTGCAAAGCGATAGCAAGAATGCCGGCAATCAAAAACAGACCACCTGCGATATAGGCGATGACATGCAGGTACTCGACTTTGTCCCGAGCCGAGCCTTGAACACCGCCGCCGATGGTTTCGAACTTATTTGCCAGGAGCGGCTGCGCGAACAGAAGTAATATGAAGAGGGTCGCTGCTTGGGATTTCAGATAGCGAACCGGGCCGGCGTCCATAGTGATATCACCTGATGAATTTTCCTGATTGATCAAATTGCTAAGTGTTATAGGTAATTGTGTTGAAAGCAAATAATAGTCAAAAACGGTTGGCGACACTAGCTTAATCAGCGCATGCGCCAGTGCTATTCAGGTGATTTGCATGGGTCGGTGCCGGAATTTGAACGGCCTGCCGGCTGGTGGGAACACCCAATGAGCATGGGGCATCTGTCGCATGCATAGATGGTATTCTCTGCGAGTAACCCGGCTATTTTAAGCAACTTATTCAAACAACCACAAAGAAGAGGTGAGCTATGTACAGTTTTGATACCCGTGTCGAAGGCAGCATGGAACAGGTGGAAGCACGGGTTGTGGAGGCACTCAAAAATGAGGGATTCGGTGTGTTGACGCAGATCGATGTCCAGGCGACTTTGAAAGCGAAACTAGGTGTCGACAAGCGTCCCTACAAGATCCTGGGTGCCTGTAATCCTCCGTTGGCGAACCAGGCGATAGATGCCGATCCGGATATCGGCCTGCTGCTGCCGTGCAATGTGGTGGTACGGGAGGATGAGCATGGTGGGGTCACTGTTGCCTTCATGGATCCGGTCGCTGTGCTGCAGCTGGTGGAGAGGGAGGAGATTGCGCAACTGGCCAGGGAAGTCAGGGGGCGGCTGGAGAGAGTACGTGATGCACTGTGAGCCGGCATTTCCGTGTATCAATTGGTGCCTGAGCAAATCCGCGGGATCGATGAGATCGACCCGCCGGCTTACAAATCCATAATCTCGATCAGTTCCCTGCTGGAAACGACATGGCAATAGATCATGTTGATGATCTCCAACTCCCGTTGGTGCAGGTCATCCGTACCCGCGGCGCAGCAGTCCTCGACAACGATCACATTGAAGCTCTCGTCCGCCAGGCTCCTTACCGTAGAGGAGACGCATTGATCGGTAAATATGCCGCAGAGAATTACGTTGTCTATTCCCATATTGCGGAGAATCAGCCGCAGATTTGTCCCGGTAAGCGCGCTGTCGGTGGTCTTGGTCACCACGATCTCACCCTCCTCCGGTTGTAACTCAGGAACGATCTGTGACTCCTCGGTATCGGCTGGAAGCAACAAGTAGTTCCATCCCGGTTTCTTCTGGCTGAGCGAGCGATCGCGTCCGTCCTCCAGCAGGCAGGCAATGCGTGCGTGAATCACATCCATACCCTTTTGACGAAAACGTTGCTGCAGATTCCCGGTAGTGGGGATGACAATATCGCTCATGCGCCTTCGAAAGGGGGCCCAGCGTTCCCGCTCAAGCTGATCGGAGGAAACTTTCATGTAAGTGTTCTGCACGTCGATGGTCAACAGTGCGGTGTTGTGATATGGAAGTACAAGATCCTCAGGATCAGGGGCGCCTTGGTAGTAAAATGAACGATATGCCTGTTTCCAGTTCATCTCTCCTCCTGTGTCGATACCGGCAGCTCGAATAGTTCTGCCACCGCCTGGTGTGCAAGAAGTCTTAGATTCGGAGTATAGCGGATCAATATTGCAAATAGCCTCAATTAAGTGCCATTCTATTCAAAAGTGTCTGATCGGTAGTCTGAACTTACTAGGAACGAGCGGTTTATGGCGAATGAAAGCGTTGGTACGGAAATACAGAAAATGAAAGAGCCGGTCGAATCGGCATTGAACTCAAGTATGGAGCGCCTGGTCGACAGTATCGATGTGCCTGCGCAACTCGAACCGCTTGTCGCGCTTTTCGGCAATCAGCCCTGGATCAAGGGAATTCTTGTACTACTGCTGTTTCTGGCTTTGGCGAAAATTGTGGAATTGGTGGTTATACCTCTGGTCAGAAAAGTAACGACACGTACATCTACACATGTTGATGATCTGATCGTTCAGCAACTACGCAGCCCACTGTTCTGGACGTTGGCCTCGATAGGGTTGCTGGCGGCTGCAGCGATTACCGGCATCGACAAGGGCCTTCGCAGTACCCTGGCCTCACTGGTGATGTCAGTGCTTATATTTTTGTGGATGCTGTTTGCCGTTCGTGCATCGAAACTGTTGCTCTCAACCGCCAGCAGGCGGGCGAAACAGAATGCTCTGGTAAGACCTCAGACACTCCCTCTATTCACCAATATGGTGGCGATCGCAATTCTGGTTTTTTCCGTCTACTTCATTTTTCAGTCCTGGAATGTCGATATGACAGCCTGGCTGGCGTCCGCCGGCATCGCGGGTATCGCCATTGGCTTTGCTGCTAAGGATACCTTGGCGAATCTCTTTTCAGGTGTCTTCATCATGGCGGATTCACCCTATAAGATAGGTGACTATGTCGTTCTTGATGACGGCGGCGGATTGCGTGGCAAGGTGACTCATATCGGAATTCGCAGTACCCGCTTGCTGACACGCGACGATGTCGAGGTGACGATACCCAATTCAATCATGGGTAACTCGAAGGTGGTCAACGAATCGGGTGGGCCGCATACGAAATACCGTATCAGGGTTGGCGTCGGCGTGGCCTATGGATCGGACATCGATCAAGTGCGTGAAGTCCTGATGTCCGTGGCCCATGAGTCGGACTCCGTCTGCGCGGAACCTGAACCGAGAGTACGCTTTCGTGCCTTCGGTGGTTCGTCGTTGGATTTCGAGCTGCTTTGCTGGGTGGAGGATCCGGAGCTTCGCGGGCGTGTATTGGATGCATTGAACTCGGCTGTCTATAAGAGGTTTCTGCTTGAGGGTATTGAGATACCCTTCGCCAAGCAGGACTTGTATATCAAGGAACTGCCACAGAGATATTAACCCGGCACCATAATAGGCCATGTTCAGGATGCCAAGAATGCCCTTGATCAAGGCGTGGCTCGCCGGCAATGGCCAACCCCTTGGCAAGAGCCACAACGCGGAGCAAGGGCATTCTTGGCGTCCCTGACCTTGGGATTAAAATTTGATAGGCCGATGTCAGCCTGTCTACAGCGGCGTTATCAAAACTTACCGTAGGCGTACTACGGTGGCGTTTTGATGCCTTGCTGTAGACAGGCTGACATCGGCTGAACATGGCCTATTATGGTGCCGGGTTAATAGTACCAGTGATATTTCAATATCGGTGGTGGTGATGTAAACACACGGTGTTGAGCGGAAAATATATGATGGATGAGTTTCAGTTGAAGGCGGGTAAATCATCTGATAGAGGTTGGCTCTATAATCTTTATAAAAAGACCATGAGATCCTGTATTGAAGCCACTTGGGGCTGGGATGAGAAATTTCAATCCAGCGGATTCAATGGAAACCTAAAAGCTACAGACTGGAAAATTATTAGTATAAATGGTGTTGATGTCGGTGGTTTCGTTCTAGTGGAAAGATATGATCATCTTTGGTTGGAGATGATACTTATAAAACCAGAGTATCAGCATAAAGGAATAGGACGCAAAGTTGTTTCATATATACAGAGTATCGCAGAAAGCAAATCATTACCTTTGCGATTGAGTGTCATCAGGAATAATCCTGTCAAGCCATTCTATTTAAAATTAGGGTTTAGCCAGTATGCTGAAGACGTGGCATTCTATAAGTTGCAGTGGCGCTCATAATGGGCTGCGGTGAATGCTCGCTATCATTCACTCCGCTGAGTCCGGCTGTTGGCGCCGCAAGGTAGATTGAATGCTGTACGAAATATCTGGAGCCAAGTGATCCGATTAGTGCGGTAACTTCTGGAGCCGGGTATGTTTGTAATACATAAGAGGTCAAGTGCAAAATGAGATGTCCGAGTTGTAAGGGAACCAGGTTGATTCCAAGCTTTCTTGACGATCTGTTTCGTGCGCATACTTGCAAGGATTGCGCAGGAAGCTGGCTGTTAATAGAGGATTATGTAGCGTGGAAAGAGCGAAATCCCGAGTATACATTTTCACAACACGCTTTGTTTGAAGTGGAAGATTCAAAACAAGCGTTACTGTGTCCTGTTTCCGGCACGATAATGCAAAAGTATCGGATTTCTCATGCGAGTGACCACTTTTTGGATTATAGTTCAAGTGTTGGTGGTGTTTGGCTCGATAGTGGTGAATGGGATTACTTGAAGAAGCATAATCTGGCGGGCTCTCTAAATAAGTTGTTTACCGACCAATGGCAAAAATCCATTCGACTGAATTCCGCGCGAAAAACATTTGCGGATATATACAGAGCAAAGTTTGGTGATGAGTCATACGCGAAAGCAAAAGAAATTCGCGAATGGCTGAATGATCACCCGTGTAAAGCTGATTTGCGTTCGTATATTTTAGCTGAAGATCCTTATTCAACAGAATAAGTTAACATTACGATGCAATATAGCGGACAAGCCACTTACTATCCAGGCCATCGATATTAATACACTCAGCCGTCGTGTGTTTGCTCACGGCAAGGCATCAAAACGCCGCTGTAGCACTTCTACAACAAGTTTTGATAACGCAGTCGGGGAACAAAAACACGACGGCCTGTCGTTAAATATCATAAGGGTAGGGGCGACAAGCGTGGCTCAGCTCGGTGTTGCGGCTCTTGACAAGGGCTGGGCCATTGCCAGCGAGCCACGCTTGTAGCCCTGAGTGTATTAATATCTATGGCCTGGATAGTAACACTACAGTATGGATAAAGCTGTCACCATGGAACGCTTTTCAAAATATGCTGTGTTATCGATTACCATTCTTAGCTGTCTTGGCTGCGATCAAAGTACTAAAATGGTGGCCCAAAACTATCTTCGCGGCCACTCTTCCATTTCGTTCTTTGATGGCATATTGAATTTAGTCTATGCGGAAAATACCGGGACAGTGCTGAGTATTGGCAGTGGATTACCGGAAAGCATACGATTCGTACTATTTGTGCTGTTTATCGGTATTGTGCTGCTTGCAATCATTGCGTTTGTTTTGTTTAAGCCTCTTTGCAAGGTAAATGTGCTTGCGTTATCTATGGTTATCGGCGGCGGTATTAGCAATCTTTTGGACCGTCTACTTAACAACGGTTCGGTCATCGACTTTATGCTGATCAAAATTGGTTGGGTTGAATCGGGTATTTTCAATCTCGCCGATATTGCCGTGTTTCTTGGAGCATGCATGCTGTGCCTTTCATTTATTCGCGCAAAAGGTAACATTGCATAAAAAATAGATCGCAGAGAATTCCTTATGCATCGCAATTTATTCTGCCAAACGCTTGCTTTCTGATATAGCATGATCTGCTGCCTTCAGGTCACGACTGAACTAGGTGTTGCTGCCTATGAAAATCCTTCACCTGCTGGAAAACACCAGCATGGCCTTTGTCTTGGTGTGCTTGGTGATACTGTATTCTGTTAGCTATCTCACATATCAGAATTATGGATATTGGCCCTCTTATGGCCACCCGCAAGCGTGGAGTTCGGAGCCTGCGCAGGATTTTTACTCACCGCTTTTTCTAATGTTTCTAATTTCCCTTGCCCTGTCTTTGATTGGTATTGCTGTTCAAACGGTTAAAGCGGGAGTGATCGCCTTCCATCCGGTCAAAGGAATAAACTATCTCAAAATTACTGTATTTACCGCCGTTTATCTGTTATTTATTCTCGACCCTTGTGGCTTTTTATATTGGTATATGGATTAGTGTTAACAGGCTTTGGCTTAAGGGACGTGTTAAACGAAACGCAGAGTCTCGTAAATTTCATTGAAGTGCGAAAGGGAAATTGTAATGCGGAATCCTGATGGTCAAGCAGCCTATCCTCGGCTTTTACGCCGAATCCA
>JBNKLI010000144.1:0-21724 GCA_050292275.1 Candidatus Thiodiazotropha sp. | reverse complement strand
TGAGGATGTTGGTGATCGCCTCCTGCACGATACGCAGGATCTGCAGGATGCGCTCCGGGCCCAGCTCCTTCACCGCGGGCAGTTCGCCGATGCGCCAATGGGTTTCGATGCCTGCGGCCCGCAGGCGCGGGTCGAGGCGACTGCGCAGATCACCCAGGGCGGTTGCGAGGTCTTCGATGTAGGGGTCCATGGAGTTGACCACCAGGCGCAGATCGTCAAGCGCGGCACGCAGCGCCTGGCCCACTTCATCGAGTGTGGGTTGCGCGCCGTCGATCAGGGAGATGGTCGAGACCAGGTGGCCGCCCAGACCGTCGTGCATATCGCGCATCAGGCGGCCGCGCTCATCGGCCAGTAACTGCTCCTGTTCGAGGCGGCGGATCTTCAGGTGTTGTGCCTCGGCGGCGGCCACCTGCTCGGCGACCCGGCTCTCCAGGTTTCGATTGAGGGCTTCGGCAAAGGTCAGTGTACCGACAAAGCGCATCAACAGTATCCAACCGAAGACCAGCAATACCAGCGGTGCGCTGTACTGGATATAGAGACCGTCATCACGCGCCAGCCATTGATTGGTTACCAGCCAGTCGTGGATGCCAAAGCTGAAGACCAGCAACCCGGACATGATCAGCCAGCTGACCTCTTTGTCATGTTGATGGCGGCGCCAGGCATGGAGCACGATATAGGTCGAGTAGGCGCCAAACAGCAGAATGAGCGTATGCCATAGATGCGCCCCGACCCAACGCAGCCAGTAACCGTCGACGGCGGCGAAGGCGAGCGACAGCGCACCCAGGGAAGCGGAAACCAGGACGCCGCGTTCGATAGCCCGGCGCCGGACGTCGAGAAAACGTGAGACGAAAAAGACGGTCCCCACCACGGCCCAGCCGACCGTCGTGTACCAGAGCCACCACCAGGCAGGTGCGGGAATCGCTGGATTGGGCACCAGCAGACTGAGGTTGTGCACCGACCAGATGATGATCGAGAAGGCGAACCAGCCATATACGTGATCGCGCCTGAGCCACCACAAAGCCCCCATGAAGGCGCTCATGGTGACCATGAAAACAGTGATGATCTCCACCACCGTGACATCGATGAAGTGGCGCCGGTGAAAGTAGGGGGCGAGGAATTCATCGCTGCCCAGATAGAGAGGCCGCAGCAAACCGTAACCCTTGAGATCGGAAACCAGGTGGATCTGCAGCTCGTTGTTGCCGGGATGAAGGAGTCCGTTGGGGATCAGCAGATAGAGGGGACGGTTCCAATTGATGCTGATCGGCGTCGTCATGCGCCCGCCGCTGCCGATCAGCTCACCGTTGAGCCAGACAGCCGCGTTCACCGCGGCGCGCGGCAGGTAGATCCCCCACAACCGATCGGGAGCGACACTCAAATCGATATCGAAGCGATACCATGCCTGCCTTTCGCGGGGCAGGGTATGCCACCAGTCGTCGGTCAGGGTCACTGCTTCCCAACCGTCGCCGGCGGCCTCCGGGGGGGCCACTGAGTGACCCGGCAGCCGCCAACCCTCGGTGATGACAAGAAACTCTTCGTCGGGAAGAATCTTGTGCAGCTGCAACAGGGTCAACCAGCATAAAAGAGGTATGCCGAATATCACCCATGGACGCAGGCGGGTGAGAGCGGTCGCTTCGGCATTCATGGAACCGTGATGTTCAGTAGCCCCTGTTGCATCGCCTCGAAGACCGCCTCGCCGCGCGAACGCACGGCGAGTTTGCGATAGATGTGTTTGACATGTGTGGTTACCGTGCCGGGCGACATATCGAGTCCCTCGGCGACTTCGGCGTAGGAAAGACCCTTGGCGAGCAGGGAGAGTACTTCATGCTCACGTTCGGTAAGTCTGCTTTTGACCGCAGACGGCTGCTTGTCGTCGGTTGCGGGTGTCAGTCTGCGCAATACATGCCGGGCAATGGCCGGGCTGATGGGCGACCCGCCCGCGAGCAGCTGCAAAATGGCGGCGGCAACCGCTTCGGCGTCACTCTCTTTCAACAGATAGCCGGTTGCCCCTGCTTCAATGGCGTTGAAGACGTGCTGTTCATCGCCGAACACGGTAATGACCATCGCTTCGGTGGCGAGATTCTGTTTTGCGATCGTTTCGATCAGCTCGATTCCGTTGCCGTCGGGGAGCCCGATATCGGTGAGCAGAACCCTGGGAGGGGCGGCGAGCAGCATCCGGTGGGCCTCGGCGTAGGTTGCCGCGGCGCCGATCAGGTGAAGCTCGGGGTGATTGTCTATGACATCGCTGAGGCGTTTGCGGGTAGGCTCGTCATCCTCGACCAGTAGTATGCTCGGAAGGTTCCCCACCTTGATTGTCTCCACCTTAGTTGTCTGTTGCATTGTTCTTGTTGATTGAGAACCGCTTCAATGGCTGCCCCGCGTATCATGTTTGTTGATACTAAGATATTCCATTGCGCCGCTTTATTAAAAAAAAATAGACATGATGTTAGTAGGGGATTATGGGCCCGCCAGGCGTATCGCGCCGGTTCCGCCTGGAGATTACCAGCCTGAGAACGGAAAGGAATCCTAGGAATATGGGATGGAAGCACTCTTGCATACCACACACAATGCCCATATTGATAAAGCCTGATACCGTGGATTCAGATGATACGAAGCATATGACGCTGGGAAAATTACTTATGGGTGTTGGCTAACCATGGGGTTTTCGCGGCCGAGGTGCAGCAAGGCGTGCTCTATCAGTCAGGGGCTCTGATCGAATCCGATCAAGTGGGTGCGGCATTCAACTTATCCTCCGCTTCCATTCCAGCCTGGTATATCCGGTAGCCGTTCTTACCAGACTGTTTTGCGGCATACATGGCGAGATCCGAATTATGGATCAGACTCTTGACATCTTCGCCATGCTCGGGATAGACGCTGACACCAATACTGACTCCAACCTTGCAGTACTCCCCGTCTATCTTCAGTTCATGCGTCGACAATGCGCTGATCAATCGTTTTGCAATCAGCTTTATCTCATTGAAATGCTCAATTCTCCGGATGCAGACCAGGAACTCGTCGCCGCCCAGGCGACCCAGGGTATCCTCTTCTCGGATGCAGGCGTTGAAACGCCTGGCCGCTTCTTGCAGCAGCAGATCCCCCACGTGATGCCCCCTTTGATCATTCACTGCCTTGAAGCCGTCGAGATCGAGAAAGAATATGGCGGTTTTATGCTGTAACCTTTTGGCAACAGCCAGGTTCTGTTCCAGACGGTCCTTGAGTAAGAGTCTGTTCGGCAGGCCGGTCAGCGCATCCCGATAGGCCAGGGATTCAAGTTGATTTTCCTTGTGTTTGAAATGCGTGATATCGAAAAAGATACCGACATAGTTGGCCACCCGTCCTTTTACATCCTTGATGGAATTGATAGTCAACCATTCGGGGTAAACCTCTCCATCCTTGCGTCTGTCCCATATCTCCCCTTGCCATACACCCTGTTCTTCAATCGACTCCCACATCCGCTTGAAAAAGGCCTTGTCGTGCCGACCTGATTGGAGAAAACGTGGATTCAATCCCCGAACTTCTTCCCATGTATAGCCGGTCTGTTCCGTAAATGCACGATTCACCGATTCGATGCACCCTTTCGCGTCGGTCACCAGGATTCCCTCTTCTGTATTAGCCATGACGTCGGCCGCGAGCTGTAGCTTCAGATGCTCCTTCTGGCGTTCGATGGTAACCCGAGCCGCATGTAGCAGTGCGAAATAGAGCGCCACCATTATCACGGTAACCACCAGCATCGATCCCATGGCCGAAAGGTGCGTGATACCTTTCAGCCAGAACCATCTTTCGGTGATGTCGAAATAGATTTCAAAGGCACCGACGATCCCCCCGGCGGAATTCCGTACGGGTACGTAGGTTTCCACAACATCCGAGGTAGCGATGTCGCCCTCCGCCGTGGTTCGGGATTTCTGCACCAGCTGTGTGTAGAGATGCCCCTTCATCACCTCCTGTTGAAAATAGGCTTTCTTGTTGACCTCGCCGATCTCCTCCCATTGCGTGGAGAAGATCGCTTCTCCATCGGCTGAAAATATGCGGAATTTTTTCAGCCCAAACGTTTCAAGCAGGAGGTCGCTCCGGTCGACGAATTCCTGAGGCAGGGATGCTATGCTCAAGGAATCTGATGAGACATCCAGTCCTTGAGCCAGATGGGTGGCGATGCGTCTGGCATCCTCTTCAGTAATGGATACCAGGTAGTCAGCGAACCGGGGAGTGATCACGAACTGCATGATCAGCGGCATGCTCAGTGTTCCAATCAGGGATATCAACAGTATGTTGCGTAGAAAGCGTATCTTAAATAGTGCGTTTGTGCTGTATATGATGCCTTTCATCGCGCCATGCCAATGAGATGTCTAGTGCCGTGTTTGGATATATGGGTTGATTGCGGTCTCCCCAACAACCCTGCTCGGCAGAGAATACCCTCAATGGACTGAGTCGGCTGAAACGCCCGCTTCTTGAGTGGTGGCGCCTTTGATCGAGCCATGAATCGGTGCCCGGCGAGATATCCGGGCCACCAAAATCACTTCGAGAAACGCTTGCCGGATCGACGCTGTTGAAAACGGCAGGCCGAAAAGGTTGCCAGGCGAGATACTACACCAGCGCCTCGAAGGGCTGGACCGTCACTGTATCGCCGCTTTCGATGCCGTCGCAATCCTCGGATAGCAGAATAAAGCAGTTGCCCCGGCTCATGGAGGTGAGGATGCCCGAGCCCTGGCGGCCGACCGGGTCCACCCTGTACGAACCATCCTCGCTCTGCTGCATGAAGCCGCGGACGAATTCGTAACGCCCTGGCTTCTTGCGAATCGCCTGAGCGCTCGTGGCCTGCACAGTGAACGGGCGATAGGGTGTGCCGGTAGCCAGGTAGTGCAGCGCCGGCAGCACGAACTGGTAGAAGGTGACCATGACCGCGACCGGATTGCCCGGCAGGCCGAAGAAGTGGCTGTTGCCGAGCTTGCCGAATGCCAGGGGGCGCCCCGGCTTCATGGCGATCTTCCAGAACTGCATGTCGCCGAGCTGTTGCAGTATCGCCTTGGTGTAGTCGGCCTCGCCCACCGAGACACCGCCCGAAGTGACGACGATGTCCGCCGCCTGGTCGGCCCGGTCGAAGGCCTGCTTCAGGGCCTCGGGATCGTCCCTGACCACACCCATATCGAGCAGATCCACATCCGCTTTCTTCAGCATCCCGTAGAGGGAGTAGCGGTTGCTGTCATAGACATCCCCCGGGGCGAGGGTTTCACCGATGGAGCGCAGTTCGTCACCGGTGGAGAAGAAGGCCACCCTTGGTCGTCTTCGCACGCTCACCTCAGCGAAGCCGAGTGAGGCGAGGATGCCCAGATCGGCGGGGATCAGTCGCCTCCCTGGATTGAGTACGACACTCCCCCGGGCGATGTCTTCGCCTGCCTGGCGTACATTCTGTCCGCAGCGGTGGCCGCTGCCGATTCGTACCCGCTGCGGGTCGATGAGCTGGGTCTGCTCCTGCATCACCACGGTGTCGGTGCCTGCCGGCATGGGTGCACCGGTCATGATGCGTATGCATTTGCCCTCGCCACAGGGTCGCTCGAAGGGGGCGCCGGCGACCGCGGTGCCGATCAGGGTGAAGTCCCGATGCTCCTCGGCTGGGAGGTCGCCGCCCGCCAGGGCGAAACCGTCCATCGCTGAGTTGGTATGGCCGGGCACGTCGATCGGTGAGACGATATCCTCCGCCAATACCGCATTCAGCGCATCGCGCAGCGGCAGTCTCAGGGTTGTCTGGATCGGGGTTATCTGTTCCAGGATTGCTGCCCGCGCGGCTGCTACGGTGAGGGTCGAGGGTGCCTCCGGGTCAGCACAACTGACGCTGGAGCCGATCGCTTGGCTGGTCATTGAATCCGCTCTCTGTATATCTATGCCTGTATTGTTCTATGAACCCGGCTATCCCCCGCGGATCGTTTAGATCGAGGATCTGCAGGTGGCGTGGAATCGCGGGTACGTCTTCATCTGTCGCGACTGCGATGATATAGGGATCAGTATGACATAAAAGGGGTTTGCCGAGTACGGGGCGGTGCAGCTCGATCTTGTAGATCGCCTCATTCTTGAATCCCTCCACCAGCACCAGGTCCAGATTCCCGCTGTCGAGATAGCCGAGCATGTGCGCCAGGCCTGGCTCCGGGAGCCTGTCATCGGTCTCCGCGATCAACGCCATACGACCCCGTGTACTTACCAGCATCTGGCTGGCGCCCGCCTTGCGCAGCTCGTAGCTGTCCTTTTTCGGATGATCTATCTCAAACAGGTGGCTGGCGTGTTTCACCACCGCGATGCGCAGCCCCTTCTCTTTGAGGATAGGCAGCAGCCTGGTGAGCAGGGTGGTCTTGCCGGTGCCGCTGAAGGCGCTGAATCCCAATAGCGGGATCGGGTATTCGATCATGCCGCGCTCCCCTCTAGTTTGTCCCGCTCCTGGAGGGTGTTGATGTTGACGAAGGTCTGGGCGATATCGGAAAAGTCGGCATCGGCCACCCGATGGTTCCGGTACCAGAGATCGATCTTGCGGTCCCCGGCGTCCAGGTAGCGGCGCAGACTCTCCGCCAGGCGCTTGGGTATCAGGGCGTAGACCGGTTGCATGCGCTTGCCGTCGTGGGCAACCGCGATCTCCGCCTGCGCCGCCCGGCGCGCCTGGTAGAGGCGTTCGACCATGTCCGGTGGGACCAGCGGACCGTCACAGGGGAGGGTGACCATATCCTCCGTGTCGATTGTTTCCAGCGCCGCGATAAATCCGGCCAGGGGGCCCTGGTAGTCGAGCAGGGAGTCGGCGACGACCGGATAGCCGAACGCCTGGTAGCGCGCCTGGTTGCGATTGGCGTTGATCAGAATCGATTCGACCTGGGGGGCGATGCCGCGGATGACATGTTCAATCAGCGGCTTGCCGTTCAAATCGATCAAGCCCTTGTCCTCGCCGCCCATGCGCTGACCGCGCCCACCGGCGAGTATCACGGCGGTTATGGAACGACCACTCATGCCATGCTCCTGACACTGCTCTCTGTCTGCGGTGAGGGTATGGTCATCAGCTTCTCCTCCTCGATCCAGACCAGGTTACCTCCATAGAGATGGAGGCGGCGGTCGATCATTGAAGAGAAGTGTAGTGGATCGTGGCTCGCGAGTATCATGGCAATACCCTGCTCTTTGAAGGATTTAAGCAGATCCAGGGTGCGCTGCCTCGCCTCCTGGTCGAGGTTGGCCGTGGGTTCGTCCAGGAGCAGGATCTGCGGGTTTCTCAGGCGCGCGCGCGCCAGGGAGACCCGTTGCCGCTCGCCCCCGGAGAGTGATTTGGCCGGCGTATCGTGCAGATGGCCGAGCTCGGCCCAGTCTATCGCGTCGTCGATCAACTTGCGGCGCGACCTGTTGTTCATGCTCGTGGGCAGGGCATAGCCCAGGTTGTACCTCACTGAACCGTCGAACATATAGGGTTGCTGATGCAAATAAAGAACCCGGCGATGCAGTTGCGTGCGACAGTGACGCCAGGCGCCGGGAGGGGATGAAGCGATGGCGACCAGGCCCTGGTCGGGCCTCTCCAGCCCGGCAAGGATGCGCAGCAAGGTGGTCTTGCCGGCGCCGTTGCCGCCGCTCAGCAGGACGCATTCACCTGCGCTCAGGCTGAGGTCGACACCGTTGAGCACGGCTCGCCTGGCAAAGCGTTTATGCAGGTTTTGAACGCTGAAAAAGATTGTTTCGCTCATGTGACGGGTTGTCCCTTGCCCTGAATGTATTGCAACAGGGTGTTGAGAGAGAATGCGAGGGCCAATAGCACCAGCCCCAGGGCGATTCCCTGGGCGAACTCTCCCTTGCTCGACTCCAGTGCGATCGCGGTGGGTATGTTGCGCGTGTAGTGAAGGATATTGCCGCCGAGCATCATCGAAGCGCCGACTTCGGCGATGATTCGGCCGAAGGCGGCCAGCAGCGCCGCCATGAGACCGAAACGCGCCTCGCGCATGATGGTGAAGAGCGCCCTCATCGGACCGGCACCCAGGGTGCGGGCCGTCTCCCAGGCGCGTATGTCGGAGGCCTGCAGCGCCGAATGTCCCATCGCCACCAGAATCGGAAAGGCCAGCGTGACCTGGCCCAGCACCATCGCGGTCTGGGTGAACAACAGCTTCCACTCGCCCAGCGGCCCCTGCCTCGAGAGCAGGATGAACAGGGTCAGTCCGACCACTACCGCTGGGAAGGAGAGAAAGGTGGAGTTGACCGATATCAGCAGGCGGCGTCCGGGAAATCGCCTGTAGGTGAGCAGAAACGCCACCAGCAGGGCCGGTGGCGTTGCAACCAGGATGGCGACACCTGAGACACGAAAGGAGATGGCAATAATCTCCCATAACTCCCGGTTACCGCTGAACAGGAGATAGAGTGCGGTAGCGGTGGTGTCACCGAGTGAGTTCATCAGTTGCTATGATTGAGGGATGCAAACTCCCCGGCGTCGGCGGATGGGGTGAAGAGCGTGTTGTCACCGACCTTGAAGTTGCCGATGTGCTCCTGGCCATCCGGGGATATCATCCACTTGATCAGGGCATTGGCGCCCTGGTTGTTGATATCGGGATATTTTTTCGGACTCACCGCGATGATGCCGTAGGGATTGAACAGCAGGGGATCACCCTCGAAGCGGATCTTCAGTGGCGATTTGTTCTGATAGGCCAGCCAGGTGCCCCGGTCGGTCAGAGTGTAGCCGCCCATCTCAGAGGCGATCTGGATCACTTTGCCCATGCCCTGGCCCACCTCTCGATACCAGTCGCCGGCAGGCTTGATCCCGCTCTCTTTCCAGAGTCCACGCTCTTTCTTGTGGGTGCCGGAGTCGTCGCCTCTGGAGATGAAGGTCGCCTTGTGTTCGGCGATACGCTTCAATGCGCTGACAGCGTCCTTGGTGGTGGAGATGCCGGCGGGGTCGTCGTCGGGGCCGATCATGACGAAGTCGTTGTACATCACACCATAGCGTTTGACCCCATGACCTTCGGCGACGAACTTGTCCTCCGCGGCGCGGGCATGCACCAGGACCACATCCACATCACCATCCCTGCCCATGCGCA
Source organism: Candidatus Thiodiazotropha sp. (assembly GCA_050292275.1). Classification (GTDB taxonomy): domain Bacteria; phylum Pseudomonadota; class Gammaproteobacteria; order Chromatiales; family Chromatiaceae; genus Thiodiazotropha. Next base: position 12,689 of record JBNKLI010000144.1, on the reverse strand, counting down.
ATGCCTTGCCGGTTCCCACGGCGATGATATGCACGGGATAACCCGTGGCCTCGGTGAATGCCGGGAGCAGATCGCCCAGCAGGCCCGAATTGTCGGTGCTGGTGGTCGTCGCAAGACGTATGGTCTGTTTTTGAACAGTTTCAGCATGGCTGGCGCCAAAGGTTAGCAGCGCGAAGATGGTCAGAAACCGGACTGCATGAAAAAAAACTCTAGAAATCATAGGGTAATTGCCTGGGTTTGTTGATTTATGGTCATTATTCTTTGCAAAAGAAATGCCATAATAGGGTCTGATCGGTCAGATTGACCAATTGCGGTAGCATATGGTTTCGTTTTGTCTACTATGTGTGTGTTAGAGGGAATAGAGCGAGGAAATTGGCATACAACGACGGTAGGAGTGTCGGTTCTGAGGAGGTCGGCACCCCTTTTTGGGACAAATGGACGCAAACCGGAGGCGAAATATTAAGTCATTTTGACCCATAATCGAGCCTGATCGAGCAGTACCGGATTCAGGTGAAGAAAAGCTTGAAGACTGGAAAAACAGAAAATGAATATAAAAGCAGAAGATCTCGAAGCGAGGATCGGGAGAAAACGGATGAGTGCAGAGGAGGGAGCCCAGGTGCGTATGGCATCCGTGCTCATCGTGGACGATGAGCCGGGAATACGCAGCTTTCTTCAGAAGGGACTGCGCAAGTATTTCGGCCTGGTGGAGACAGCGGAGGATGTCGCAGCCGCCGAGGAGCTGAGGCGACACTGCCATTTCGATCTCATCATCACCGATATCCGGTTGCCGGGAGAGACCGGCGGCGTGGAGTGGGTGAGGGAGCTGAGGGAGCAGGGAGGCGCCACCAGCGTAATCTTCATGACCGCTCATGCCGACATGGAGACGGCGATCGCCGCACTGCGCACGGGTGCCGAGGATTTCATCCTCAAGCCGTTTCGCATGGAGCAGATGATCGCGGCGGTGGAGCGCTATCTCGAGCGGCAGAAGATGCAGCGCGAGAACTTCGTGCTGCGCCGCCAGGTGGAGCAGATCTACGACAGCGCCGGCATGGTTGGGCAGTGCCAGCAGATGCAGACCCTGAGCGAGATCATCAAACGGGTCGCACCGATGCCGTCCACGGTGCTGATCGAAGGTGAATCGGGAACGGGAAAGGAACTCGCGGCCCGGGCGATTCATGAGATGAGTGGAAGAACGGGCAGCTTCGTCCCGGTCAACTGCGGCGCGATGACCGCGGATCTGCTCGAAAGCGAGCTCTTCGGTCATGTCAAGGGTGCCTTCACCGGCGCCCATCTATCGAGGGATGGGCTCTTTACCTACGCCAACGGCGGCACCCTCTTTCTCGATGAGATCGGCGAGATGCCACTGAGTATGCAGGCCCACCTGTTGCGCGCCCTGGAAGAGAGGACCATCCGTCCCGTCGGTTCCAACCGCGAGGTGCCGGTGGATGTGCGCATCATTGCCGCCAGCAATCGTGATCTGGCACAGGAGGTGCGCAGCGGCGAATTTCGCGAAGATCTCTACTATCGTCTCAATGTCCTCTCCCTGCGCATGCCGGCACTGCGTGAACGCAAGGAGGATATCCCCCTGCTGATGAATCACTTCGTCGAGGTTCTGGCCGCTGAACTGGGCGTATCCTCACCGCAGATGGGCGAGAATGACCTGGTCAGACTGCTCGACTATGAATGGCCGGGCAATGTCAGAGAGCTGAAGAATGTGATCGAGCGATGTCTGTTGCTCAACAAGCCGCCAAGTCTCTGCATGGCGGGTTCGGATGCCGTGGGCGGTCGATCGGAGCCGATCGAGCAGGCAAGGAATCTGCAGCTCGATGCGGTGGAGAAACGGCACATTCTCAAGGTACTGGATCTCGAGGGGGGCAACAAGTCGGCGGCTGCCCGCGCACTGGGCATTTCGCGCAAGACACTGGAGCGCAAGACCCAGGCCTGGGGTGTTAATTGATCCCAGGGCCAGCAGATGCTTAACCAATCGGCACCTTGATGCCACTTCTCAGGGTCATCCAGGCAATACGCGGCAGCTTGCGCTACAAGCTGTTGGTCCTGGTGTTGTTTCCGATTCTCCTGATCATGCCCATCGCGCTGGGCCTGACCATCTACTGGGGATCACAGTTCAGCTACGCGCAACTGCTGATCAAGGTCAATACCGATCTCTCGGTTGCGCAGGACAATTTTCATCGCCTGCAGGAGGACTACCTCAACACCCTGGGACGGCTCGCCGAATCACATGCGTTCTATACCGCGCTGGAATCGAAGAGCGTTCGTGTGATCAACCAGCAACTGGCGCAGTTGCGCCAGTCAGCCGGCTTCAGCTATCTGCATCTGCTTGGAATAGATGGCAGGCACCTGTTTCTGCCTAGAGGCCAAAGCGAAAAAAGGAGCGAAAAAAGGGGACATTCGTCACCCTCCCTGCTCGCGGCGTTGCAGGGAAATCCACGGGTCGAGATAGAGATCTTCAGTGCCGAGGCACTGGACGAACAGTCGCCGGGCCTGGCCAAGCAGGTCGAACTGCCACTGCTGGATACGCCGATGGCAAGACCCACGCAACAGCGCATCGAGGATCGCGGCATGATGATCCGTGCCCTCTACCCGGTCAAAAATTCCCGGGGAAAGGTGACCGCGGTGCTCGATGGCGGCGTATTGCTGAATGGCAATTTCAAGTTCGTCGATACCATTCGCGATCTGGTCTACGGTCCGGGCAGCCTGCCCAAGGGAAGCATAGGAACGGTCACCGTATTCCTCAATGATGTGAGGATTACCACCAATGTACAGCGAACACCCAACCAGCGGGCCCTGGGCACCCGGGTCTCGGACGAAGTGCGTACCCAGGTCCTGGACCAGGGCGAGAAATGGATAGACCGTGCCTTCGTGGTCAACGACTGGTACATCTCGGCCTACCAGCCGATCATCGACGTCAGCGGCAATCGTGTCGGCATGCTCTACGCAGGGTTCCTTGAATCGCCTTCGCGCAATCTCCTGTGGCAGGGCTTTGCCGTCCTCATACTGCTGTTTCTGGCACTGATGCTGTTTTCGTCGATCCTTTCGATCAGCGGCGCGAAATCGATCTTCAAGCCCCTCGAGATGATGATGGAGGTGGTGCGGGCCACCAAAGAGGGCCATACCAAGCGCATCGGCCGGATTCTCTCCATGGACGAGATCGGCGTGCTCGCCAACGAGTTCGATCTGCTGCTCGATCTGCTGCAGGAGCGCAATCTACAGGTCCAGCAGTGGGCCGATCAGCTCGAAGAGAAGGTGGAGGAGCGCACCGCGGAGCTGAAGCTGAAAAATGAGAAACTGATGGCCACCATTCAGATACTGCGTGAAACACGTGCCCAGCTGATCGCTACCGAAAAGCTTGCGGCGCTGGGTGAGCTGACAGCGGGAGTCGCCCACGAAATCAACAATCCCACCGCAGTCATGCTGGGTAATCTCGACCTTCTGGTCGAGGAGTTGGGCGACAGCGCTGAACCGGTGAAGGACGAGATAGAGCTGATCATCGAACAGATATTCCGCATCAAGGATATAATCAACAACCTGCTGCAATATGCCAGGCCCGGCCAGATTTCAGAGGCACCCGCGGTTATCGATGTCAACGAGGTGGTGCAGCACACCCTGGCGCTGATTCGCTACCTGCGTAAACAGAAGCGGTTCGATATACACCTGGATCTGAAAGCGACCCGGCCGGTCAAGATCAATCCTCACGAGTTACAGCAGGTCCTGGTCAATCTGTTCGTCAATGCGGTACATGCACTGGATGACGACAGGGGTAACATCTTCCTCGCCACAGCGGACTGGGATGACAAAGGGGTCGTGATAGAGATCGAGGATGACGGAGAGGGAATAGAGGAGGAACAGGTCGATTTGATATTCAATCCTTTTCACTCCAGCAAGCGTGTCGGGGAGGGTACCGGTTTGGGTCTCTCGGTGAGCTACGGATTGATAAAGAAGTATGGTGGTGAAATCAGCGTGAATTCGGAATTGGGCCATGGATCAAAGTTCAGCATATGGCTGTTGCAGGAGCCGGAGCTGAAAGAGGACGAGTCGGCGCTGATGGAGCAATTCCGGAAATCCTCTGATATCCAAGTGGTCAATCACTGAAAAAACGTAGCAGAATAGACAGTGTCCGCGTCCCTGCGGACAACGGTTTTTGAAACCTGCACGGCACCCAGCGCATGGTTTGGGTGTTTTTTCCGTACAGCGGGTAAGTAGTTACATGTCTGAAGTGAATAAACAAATACCGAAGAAGTATGAACAACCCTGATTTGAAACAATTGATAAGGACCCTGGCATTCGCCACCAGAAAACATCGCCATCAGCGGCGCAAGGATATCGAGGCATCGCCCTATATCAATCATCCCATCACCCTGGTGGATATTCTCGTCAACGAAGCAGACGTGACCGATCCCGAGACCCTGATCACCGCCCTGCTGCACGATACCATCGAGGATACCGAGACCACTTTTGAAGAGCTCGAGTCGGAGTTCGGCCTTATCGTAGCGGGTTTGGTGATGGAGGTGACGGATGACGGTTCCCTGCCCAAGCTGGAGCGAAAGGCGCTACAGATCCAGCATGCCCCCGACCTGTCATATAAGGCAAAACTGGTAAAACTGGCGGACAAGATCGCCAATCTGCGCGACATCGACTGCAGCCCGCCCGCAGGCTGGTCAGTGCAGAGGATGCAAGCCTATTTCGACTGGGCCAAAGAGGTGATCGACGGACTGAGGGGGACCCACGATACCCTTGAGGCGATCTTCGACGAGGTCTACGAAAAAAGGCCCAGGTAAAAGTCCGCCAATAAACGCGAATGAACGCAAATGTCCCTAAGGCAATTCTGTCGCACCCATGTTACAGCGCGGGAACAGGAAAAATGTCCCTTTTGTAGGGTGCGGCCTGCCGCACCATGGACCTGATGGTTCTCATATATCTTCAAATTCCCGTACGGGAGCACGGCAACGAGTAGATCTACCAGTTCCCGCTCCTAGTTAGCATTCGGTGCGGCAAGCCGCACCCTACACTTGAAAACCTAATAAATACTACCTGCCAAAGGAGATAAAACCAGATGAGTGAACAGAGAGATTTCATACCGTTGAATATCGCAGTACTGACCGTTTCCGACACCAGAACCGAGGAGACCGACAAGTCGGGCCTGAAGCTAAAGAGCATGCTCGAGGATGCGGGGCACGCTTTGGCGGACAAGGTGATCGTACCCGACGATATCTATCGGATTCGAGAAGTGGTATCCAGATGGATCGCCGATGGTGATGTGCAGGTGGTGATCACTACCGGCGGCACCGGACTGACGGGCAGGGACGGCACTCCGGAAGCGGTAGCGCCCCTGCTGGACAAGGTGATCGACGGCTTCGGCGAAATGTTCCGCGTGCTGTCCTACGAGACTATCGGCACCTCCACCCTGCAGTCGCGGGCGATTGCCGGTGTCGCCAATGGCACTTTCATATTCTGCCTGCCCGGATCGACAGGTGCCTGCATGGACGGCTGGAACAAACTGATCAACACTCAGCTCGACTACCGGACACGCCCCTGCAACCTGGTTGAGCTGATGCCGAGACTTCACGACAAATAATAACCTGATTAATACCCACAATGCTCAGTCATTCGGTTTCAGTCCGCAAATGAACGCGAATAAACGCAAATAGAACTGTCTTCCGGTTATTTCACTGTTTTTGCGGAACTACTTGCCCACTATACGAAAAAACAGCCAAACTTAGCGCTGGGTGCTGTAGAGGTATCAGAAACTGTTGTCCGCAGGGACGCGGACATCAAGCGCCCAGGGATGGGTTCACAGCGTGTTTCCGATACCTCTACGGCACCCGGCGCGGGATGTTCCCACCAAGGGGTGAGTAGATACGTTCTTGCAAATAGTGAAAGCCAATAGAGTATGGGCCTGCCTTTACTCAGTACCCTGACGCAGAAGTAGGATGGGAGGGTATGGCTGAGTATTGTGGGTAGTCAGAAAAAAATATAAACCGCGAATGGACGCCAATCACCGCAAATCCACGCCAATGTTCCATATAGGCAAATCAGACCATGGGTGGCCATGCCAGATGAACGCCAGTCATTTTTGACGCTGGACCGGGAAACACATAGGATGACTCCATAGGAATTCACCACGACAACAATACAGGGCGTATACACCTTAGCCTCGGACAATATCAAGGTGATTTGATGTTTGAAAGATCCTTACCCAATGGCGTCATGTTCAATGCCTACCCCGACAGCATCGGGAGCAAACTGAGTGATACCATCGCGCTGCTGAAGCGCCCCGAGTTTCACGATGTCTTCTCTCTCTTCTATATCCTGCCCACCTTCTTTCAAAGCGATCTGGATCGCGGGTTCTCCATCAACCGCTATGAACTCAATGAAGAACTGGTATCGGAAGCAGATCTGCAAGCGCTGAAGCAGCTGAATATCCTCCTCAAGTTCGATCTGGTGCTCAATCACCTCTCGGTGCGTTCCCCCCAGTTCCTGGACATGCTGGAGAAGGGCGATCAATCCCGCTATCGCGACTTTTTCATCGATTGGAACAGGTTCTGGGAAGGCGAAGGCGAGATGTGCGAGGGGGGCTACATCATTCCGAACGATGACCATCTCAATCGACTCTTCATGCGCAAGCCCGGACTCCCGATACTGTTCGTTCGCTTCCCTGATGGCTCGGAGCGTCCCTACTGGAACACCTTCTATCAACAGATCAACTACCGTGAGCTGGAACTCGACGATATCAAGCACCTGCGTACGATCCCCCAGGAGGCATTGCTGGATATCCTTGAACGGATCAATGAAAGGATCGCCGAACACGAAGATTACCGCGATGTGGATTTAGGCCCCTACCAGGATTACCTGGACCATCTGGTCGACATTATCGAGTCCAAGCGACGCTACCTGGGCCAGATGGACCTCAATGCCGAATCGAAAGTGGTGTGGGAGTTCTATGAAGAGACCCTCGAGCGGCTGGCCGATTTCGGTGCCAGGCTGATTCGCCTCGATGCCTTCGCCTATCTGCACAAAGAGCCCGGGCTGAGCAATTTTTTCAACACCCCCGGCACCTGGGAATATCTCGACCGCCTGAAGCGTATCGCCGAAGCTCATCAGCTGACCCTGTTGCCGGAGATCCATGCACAATATGGCAAACGGCTGCACACTGCCGTCTCCAGGGCCGGCTACCCGATTTACGACTTTTTCCTCCCCGGCCTGTTGCTGGATGCGCTTGATAAGAGGCGCAACACATACCTGCTGCGCTGGATCGATGAGATCCGGACCCAGGGCATCCAAACCATCAACATGCTGGGCTGTCACGACGGCATCCCGGTGCTTGATCTGGACGGCTTTACCACCGAGGATGGCTACCAGGCGGGCCTCCTCGAGACCGCCGAAATCGAGGCGACCATCGAGCGTGTGCTCGAGCGCGGTGGCCGGGTGAAAAACCTGTTTGGGGCGGATGGCAGGAAGATCGCCTATTACCAGGTCAACGCCACCTACTTCAGCGCACTGGGCGAGGACGAGCAAAAGCTGCGTCTGGCGCGGGCCATACAGCTCTTCATGCCCGGTATACCCCAGGTCTGGTACCTGGATCTCTTCGCCGGAAGGAACGACTATGCCGCGGCCGACATGGGCGGTACGGCCGGCCACAAGGAGATCAATCGCACCACGTTGAGCAACGAAACGGTAACCGATGGGCTGCAACGCGCCGTGGTCCTCGACCAACTGGAGATGATGCGACTTCGCAACACCGCAGCGGCCTTCAACGGCACTCTGCAAATCGGCAATACTCCGGCCAGCGAATTGGAGATGACCTGGTCGCATGCAGACGAAACGATTACCTTGAAGGCCAATCTCGAGACCCTGACATTCAGTATCAGCCACAGCCCGGCAGGGAGTGAGACGCGGGTCTACGCCTATCCCAAACCCTTGCAGGCGGCTGGTCAGATGGGGTTTTGAATAAAAAGCCCGCAGATTGTTGAAGTCGTCTCTTAAAAGAATCGACTCAATCCTTGATCCGCATGTCGGTTCCATACATGAGGCGAATCAAGAGATCAGGTCGTGCTGCGCTACAGGGGCTGATGCGCATCCGCCGCCACGGCTTTCTGGCCAATGCCTGTCGAGTCCGGGCTCAACTTTTTATCTCCGATGATTTGCAGTCTTATGTACAAAAGTGAAATTAATGAACATTAAAGTTATCAAGGCCGATTATTCAAATGATACTCACAAGATGGAGATTCCATATCTACTTAACGAGTATGCCAAGGACCCAATGGGAGGGGGAGTTCCTCTAAGTGAGAATGTTAAAAACAATTTGGTGTTAGAGCTTTCCAAGCTTCCTCATGCATTCACGGTTATCGCATATTCTAACAAGACCCCGGTTGGGCTGGCGAATTGTTTCGAAGCTTTCTCTACGTTTGCATGCAGGCCTATAGTGAATATTCATGATGTTATTGTACTAAGGCAATACAGAGGAAAAGGTATTAGTCAGAGAATCCTGGAAAAAGTCGAAGAAATAGCAAAGTCTAAAGGGTGTTGTAAAATAACGCTGGAAGTATTAAGTAATAATGCAGTAGCAAAGTCAGCTTACGAAAAATTTGGATTCTCAGGGTATGAGTTAGACCCGCAGGCAGGGAGCGCTCTGTTTTGGCAAAAGAAATTGGCTAGCGTAGAATGGTGCGGTCAAGGTGGATAATATCGATGTTCCGCATTTATAAAGTGGCGTCCATGTGGTTATTAGCCATAGTAATATGGAGTAGTTTTATATGGGGCTTTGTGTCAGTACCCGAAAATTTTCCGCTTAAGGGATTCGATGTACTTTTAGAGACGAAACTTGGCACTGCAGTCTTGGCATTTTTGATTACATTTTCGGCACTCCAGCTTACAGTTCCGCAGCTTGATTCACGAGATTACAGATTTTTTACATCAGGGATGCTGGCAGCCTGTGCTGTTCTTCTGTTTTACTGGTCGACCTCTGCGGGCATGTTCTGTGTTCTGGCATCTGTGCTAGTAAGGCCAGAAGCCAAAAATGCGAAATAATTATGTAAATTCGTTCGCTATCGCTCACTGTTAAACATTTGCAGCATTGTGACGCAAATTCATTAAATTGCGTTTGCCCTGTAGCTATAAGTGCGTTATCACACGGCTTCTCGTCTTGTGCTGTATAAATAGCAAGTAATATATCGGAGAAAATTATGCGGATTGTTTCTAGGGAGTTACCATTATTGCTATGTTTTATCATTGTGTTTAATGGATCGTGCGTTGTTTATGGTGCTGTTTCCGAGAGCTCCAAATTAGAGGTGACTCAGTCGTCAATATCTTTTGTCAAGCATGATTCCGTTACTTATGTGACGAGTATCGGAAAGATTAGGAATAATACTGATAACAATATTTCCGACATAGTACTTGAGGCGCAGTTCTATGATACAAAGGGGAATTTGATTGATGTGGCATCAGATAACCTTTATTACGTAAATGTGTCTCCACATGAAGAAATAGCATTTAAACTCCAGACCACTGCTGCCGCACTAAACGATAAATACACCTCCCAATCGGTTCGCGTTATCGGGATGCATGAAGAGAAGCCATGTAAATCCAACGGCGCAAACAAGAAGAGAACAAAGGAAAATGTCTGGATTAAAATATTGATTAATTGGTTCCCTCTACTATTTTTGCTCGCATTATGGATATTTTTCATGAGAAAGTATGCGGGCAAAAATTCACCTCAACAAAAGACTATCGGTCTGATTGAGGAGCAAAACAGCCTTATTGGTAACCTGAACAAGTCATTGGAGAGAATTGCAGGTGCAGCAGAGGGTAGAACTGATAAAAGCAATAACAATTAAAAATCATAACAACCAATGAGCCAATGAATGTTGGACTTTAAATCATAATCCTGGAGCGAATCTCGGCCTCTTGGGATTAGGTGACATTGACTTGTTTGATATTAGCAAAATTGTTGATTGTATTTGACAGTTACTCTAGCTTCACTTTTTCACCATGGCTGCTTATCGGTCTTGAGTGTAGCAGCAGGAGTCACCATAGGTACATCGTGATGGTAATCTAGGACGGAACTCAGTCTCGAAGATAATGGTAAGCGATGTTATTCTCATTAGGATCGCTAAGAGACGGAGGCGGGTTGCTGTCTCATTCGGTCTGGTAGGAAAGGGGGCATGAGGCTTCTTTCTGTCACGAATATTTGTATACGGTACATATTATGAAAATACTATTTAAGCTGATTCCATTTCTAATATGCTCCACTTCATTGGCAGACACCATACTTGATAAGGTTTTACGTTAGAACCAGGCGAGCAAGAATTGGTAACGATAAATACAGATACACCAATATCTATAAAAGTAGAACTTATTGCCAAAACCTTCTTAAAGCGTTGGAATGCAAATCATGTTTAAGCCTCTCACAAAAATTGTCAGACGGTCATATATCTCAAAAAGCTCTTCTAGTATTGGTGTAGGATTCATGAAGGTTATACCAGAGAACGGACTTATACAGGTTCTTGTTAGTCACCATCACTCATCCATGGAAAAGATAAAAATTGTAGCGGAAACTGTGAACTAGCCGGAGCAGAGTATTTTTAGAATAATCTACTATAGGAGACATATTGAATCACCACTATCTTGCAGAAGAAGAATAAGTAACAAGTTGCCATTTCAACTTGTTAACGCGAATCCAGGGTGGTTTCGACTTGAAAGCCAAACCACCTTCAGAGTTCCTCCAAAGAAACGATCCATTATGGAGAGATTCCGCATGCCAAGTGCGAAAGAATGTTCTGTATCATTTCGTGTCTATTACCGGATTTCGGTACTTACCATGTTGGGATTTGTTCCAAATCATCAATATGTTGAGATTGAAAGCCAAGAATAGACATCAATGCTGCTACAAGCGGTATCCAAAATGATTTGTTCGCTGCCGGATAGGGTGAAGGAAGTGACGAATTCGCATAGCTGTATAGCGTTCCGGCCGCTCACGGAACCATTAGCGAACATGGAGCGAATGTCGTCAACAAATGTTGACTATCGCCCATGCGTCAACTATTATTGACGCATGACCAATCTTAAATCACTCCCGTCATCTGATGATCCGGCCGAGGCTTTGGCAGCTGTTGTCGTTTACGTCTAATAACGGACAATTAGGAGCGCCGAGCCGATTGCTCCGTCCTAGACAAGAGTGGTCATGGTTGCCGATCGCTGAAGCTCTTGGCGTATCCAAATAGGCCGAGCATATACGTTTGGCTAATTCTGCATACAAGCCTCATTCGGACCAGGAGGATTTATGTTTGAGCTTATTAAACAACGTTTCCGTAGTATGAGTACGATTAAAGCACTCTGTCTCGGGGCTATAAAATACGCAAAAGCCGATGGGCAAAAGGAGCCAGGTGCAGAACATTTTGTACTGATGGCTCTCGAATTACCAGACGGTACCGCAAGGAATGTCTTCAAGCGTGTATCCGCCGATCCAGATGATTTTCGAGAGGCAATAGCTCGTCAATATAGCGAAGCTCTGCAACATATCGGGGTTATAGTACCACCAGATGCCTTAGTCAATGACAAAAATGGACCTTTTCCCAACGGAGCTTCCAGCCGAGTGCAGCCATCCGCGCAAGCTCTGATTAATGAAATGATTTATACAATCAAAGTGAAAGAGGATAAGATGTACCCCTCCGCCCCTCTAATAGGTGCGCACGTTATACTGGCTGCCACCTATGCTCAGTATGGCGTAACGGTACGCGCATTTCGGGCTATGGGCATAGATCCAGAGAAACTGTCCGAAGCAGCAAAGGAGGAAATAGCTGCAAATCGCATGGCATAGCTGCGCTATTTGCGCAAACAATGCAAATAGGCTCGAATTGCAAGTTCCTCCGCGCTTCATTTACGTTCGGCCGCCAATGGCGTTAAGCATGTTCGCTGGGTTTGGATTTGTGCATGAATTCATGGGTGATCACGCTCGCTTTTTGAGTGGCGCCGGCCATGCAGTCTGTATGGATATGGCCGATAAACAGAAATAGGGAGAAATAGTTGAAGAATAGCACAATCTATCTATTGCTCTGTATACTAGGTGTTATAGTGCCGTGGATATTTCTATTTATGTTCCTAGGTGAGTCACAGATAAGTGTCTCACTGTTTTTTTTGTACATTTTCAATAATAACGTCTCTTCATCTGTTGCAGCGGATCTTCTAATATCGGCTGTGGTATTTTTTGTGTTCGTGTTTGTTGAAGGTAAGCGTATGAAAATGAGTAGGTTATGGATCTACGTACCGTCAACACTTATGGTGGGTCTCTCTTTCGGGTTGCCGCTTTTTTTGTATTTTCGGGCAAAGAACCTCGAGGAAAATGGCAAATAGCCATCCATTCCAAGTACACAAAATGCGCTACACTGGTACATTTCGCTGAACATAAAAAGAATGCATGTAAGATGAGGTTGATGAGGGCGATATTGTCAAATGGTTATATGGCGATATTTCCCATTCTCGTATGGAATATTTCTCTAACTTCAAAATTGCCGGACGCTTTTCATCCTGAATCATTTAACAGCGATATTCCGCTAACCATTCTCATCGGTGAAAACATATTCCGGACTGCCATTTTCCTGATGCCGATATTATTCAGGCTGAATATGGCTTCATCAACAAATTTAAAAGGCGTGGTGGCCTATCTTTTGGGGGTC
>JBNKLI010000143.1:0-1873 GCA_050292275.1 Candidatus Thiodiazotropha sp. | reverse complement strand
CTGGGGCTGGAAGTCAATCGCATCAACCAGCTCAAGGTGAAGCCGGATCTGACCCTGGAGGACGACGAGCGCATCTACGCCATCGGCGACTGCGCTGCCTGCGTCATGAACGAACGCGGTGACCTGGTGCCGCCGCGCGCCCAGGCGGCCCATCAACAGGCATCGTTCGTGGCCAAGAGCCTGCAGAAGCGGATCAAGGGGCAGGCCTTCGACAAAGGCTATGTCTACCGCGACTATGGTTCGCTGGTGACTCTGGGACGTTACAGCACCGTTGGCAGCCTGATGGGTGCGATCACCGGCAGCGTGCGGGTCAGCGGCTGGATAGCGCGCTGGGTCTATCTCTCGCTCTACAAGATGCACCAACTGACCCTGTTCGGTTGGTGGCGCACCGGACTGACCACCCTGGCAAGAATGCTCAGGCGCAGCATCGACCCGGCGATCAAACTTCATTGAACGACATGCTAAAGAGCAGCTAACAGCAAGGGGGCGATATGAAAAAACACTATCAGGGCAGCTGCCACTGCGGTGCCGTCAAGTTCTCGTTCGAGGGTGATGAGATCGTCAAGGGGGTGCGCTGCAACTGCTCCATCTGCTCGCGCAAGGGAGCGATGATGAATGCCGAGGTGATCCCGGAGTCAGCGTTCCATATCGAGGCCGATGAGGGCGCACTGGGGCTCTATCAATTCGGCGCCAAGACAGCCAAACACTACTTCTGCACCCGCTGCGGCATCTATCCCTTTCATGAAACCGCTCGTGCCCCCGGCCACCTGCGCGCCAACCTGGGATGTATCGAGGGTGTCGACACCTTCAGTCTCGAGTATGAGGTGTTCGACGGAAAGCATCTGCTGTAGCAACGGCAGTGTCTGGGGCAGATAACAGGTTTCCCTACTGTTACGGGAATTTGTTCACTGACAATGTTATCCATTTTCTCTGAAAGGAAAGGGTGAAAATTGTGCGACTCGCCGTCTTGGACCAATGTAAGCGCAGACGGGCGTGGTATATATTTAACGCTCACTTGAGGTGTTTCCACTAAACTCCTCGGGGAGGAAAGGCCAGTGAACAAGCAACGCCGTGCTTTATTCGTGTCTCACGGTGGAGGTCCGTTGCCCCTTCTTGGAGATAAGACGCACTCCGAGATGGTATCCTGCTTGAGACAAATAGCCGCAACCATAGAACGGCCATCTTCAATTATTGTTGTAAGCGCTCACTGGGAGGAGAATCAGCCGACTATCACCTCTGCTCAGAACCCTCCAGTCATATACGACTACTATGGTTTTCCTGATGAGTCCTACGAGATAGAGTACCCCTGTGAGGGAGAACCGCAGCTATCCCGATCAATTTCGCTACAGCTGAGAAAAGCCGGCATCGATGCGCGACTTGATGATGCCAGAGGCTTCGATCACGGTCTTTTTGTTCCACTGAAGATTATGTATCCGGATGCGGATATACCCTGTGTCCAATTGTCACTGGTCAACAATCTGGATCCTGCTCAACACATAAAGATTGGACGCGCCCTGCAGGGTTTGAGTGATCAATCATTTCTTCTGATTGGTTCCGGTTTTTCTTTCCACAACATGAAGGCGTTCTTCACGCAGGAGACCGATGATACGAAGGAAATGAACAAGTCATTTGAAGAGTGGCTGATCGAAACGATTTCCGATCGGAAGCTTTCGGAACAAGAGAGGACCCGAAGGCTGATAAATTGGGAGTCCGCGCCATTCGCCCGTTATTGTCATCCAAGAGAGGAACACTTGCTTCCCCTTCACGTCTGTTATGGGTTTGCGGCCTCAGCCTGTTCCAGTGGGTATGAATTACAGATCCTCAATAAACAGTCGAGCATGTATCTCTGGGAAGTCTGAGGTAAAAAGGGGTC
>JBNKLI010000142.1:0-9081 GCA_050292275.1 Candidatus Thiodiazotropha sp. | reverse complement strand
ATAATCAAGCCGACAGACGGAAAGATATTGGCAACGCTTACTCCAGCTAATACAGGTATGATGACGGAAAGTGTTTTGATTGATGAAATATCGAAGCGGGCAAGGCTTTCACGCAACGAAAAAGCGGCAATGTTGAGTGCCGAATCCGCTGTTGACAAGGCAGCACCCATGATTGCGATAGTTACAAACGCTAGTGGTACTTTATCAAGCGTGGCGATGGCAGCGAAAACAGGGTTTTCGTTGTCAGTGGAATATGAGCTGGCAAATGAGGCCATGACCAAACCAAAGCATATAATGATAATCCCGGAATAGATGCATGCATAGCGGGCGCTTGCGGCACTTTTTGCGGCCTTGATTCGTTGGTGATTTTCCTGTGCGACGAACATCGCAAAACCAAGTGAAATGAACGTATAAAACATGCTGTCCGGCAAATGTTCCTGGGGTTTGAAAAATGAGGATAGCGATGGAACAACGATATCGACATGGACATTATTCAGCAATATAGCAATACCTGCAGCTACCAATATGAATTGAGCGATATCGGTATCGCGCACTGAATTGAATCCACCTAAAATAACATAAAGTGAAACAATTCCAGCAGCAACCCCCAGGCCAATTCCGTAAGAGAAACCGAGAATGGAGGAGAGCTTCGCGAAACCGACGAACTGCGCACCTAGCACCAATGTGTAAAAAATAGTCATAAATACGAGAAATAGATATTTAAATACCGCGCTATCATAGTAATCTGCCAATGTGCTGCCTGGGTGTCGTCTTATCGCCTGTACACCGAAAATACCGAGTAGAATCAGGCCGATGCCTGGAAAAAAACAGATACCAGGACGCGGCTGGTCCGAACTCGGCAACCCAACCGGACAGGGCGATAATGGATGCTGCGCAATCCATGTTGCAGTCATGCTGGCTGTCAGCGAAACAACGCCAGCGTCAAGACTCCCCAAGAAGAATGAATCATCACTGTTTGATGAAACAAATTTGCGAATTAGTGAAATCCCAAGAAATAGTACTGCGATAAAGATGATTAACAGTTCCATGCCGTGTGGCCTCGATATTTCGTAAATTATGCAGAGTGCGCAATTAGGCTTTATTCAAAAACCTGTTTGATTGCCACCAGAATGTGACTCATTTATAAACGAAGATTAAGATCGAACAAGACCATGGATGACCGCTAAATATTTTTAGCGCGCTTATGCGCCGGTGATATTGACTTAATATAGCACCAATCATATATGCGTGTCATAGAGGCAAGCACTATTGAATTGACGCTTAAAGATTGCATACTCCTTAAGGCATCGATCAGGAAGTAAGTCAAGCAGTATTTCCAGCATGAGTGTTGGAATACGCTAGGATGAAAGTTCGCTAAAAGGCTATATGGACGTTTCATGTACATGTGGGATTGGCTTGACAGATGTGAATGACAGTTGTTGGAAAACTGGCTTAGCCTTTCTATGCATGGTATTGAAAGTTCGAACACACAGACGGAGCATTTGCCGAAGGTACAAAACAAGTTGGGAGAGAAGCCTGATAAAAATAGTGGCTGCAAACAGGGCAGTGACGACCATCCTGCCATGACATCCACAACAATTGGGTAGAGGACGTGTATATATCGAGACTGGCTTAAAATATCAGATCCTGCTCATTGCAGTTGCGCGCGATCATCTCCTTCGCTGCGACCTGAAGGCGGACCGCCTCAGCCCAGTCGCCCCCTTCAGGTTCGAGGAGTGGACTGATGATGATTCGTACTGCGCCACGGTGCGGAAAGTTGGAATCTGACTTGAGGATAGCGCGCGTTCCTCTGATGGCGACCGGTACGATCGAAGCTCCGCTTTGTACTGCGGTTACGAAGGCCCCCATCTGGAATGGCAGCAGTCCCGGTTCGCTGCGGAAGGTCCCTTCCGGATAAATGGCGAGGGAGCGACCGTCTGCGAGATGGGTAGCGAATTCCTCGGTAGCCAGGGCGCTGCGCCTGGTGTCGAAGCGCTCTACGAATAGCGTTTCGAGGCGTTGCAGAAACAGCCTGGAGTAGAATTTCTGCGCCAGCTCCCGCTTTGCCACATAGACGAAATTCCTGGGTATGCCATCGATCAGCGCAAGGGTGTCGAGATAGCTCGAGTGGTTGGCTACCAGGATGACCGGTTGATCGGCAGGGGGCAGGTGCTCCAGCCCATCTACCTGAAGCGGCGTGGCGGTGAGGGTGCGCAGCAGGCGGATCGCCTTGCGTATCAGGCTCCAGCGCCAGGAGAGGCGGGGCAACAGCACCACGCAGAGCCATACCGGCGGTACCAGCGCATAGAACAGGAGCCAGGAATAACCCGCAAAGAGGTAGTGGGGCACACCCCGTCGGATGCGGTGTATCCGCTGCGACAGTGCAGAGAGCAGCAGGCTCAATATCTGCAGCGGCAATGGGCGTTGTACACGTCCCAGACGACCCTGTTCATAGAGTGCGCGCATGGCTCCCCGGCGTAGTTTGCCGCTGGAGGTTTTCAGTATGGTATGGGGGGGTGCCAGCAGCAGATCGTCCGGCGGCATACCGAGCAGGTCTATGGTCTTGTCACGAATCGCCTGTTGCAGCGCCTCCCGGCGTTGTGGATCCTGCTCCCGGCTCTCAGCCAAGACCACCAGCCGTTCACTGCCGGTGGAGGCTTCGGTGGCGGGAAAGGCCGCCACGCAGCCCTTGCGGATACCGCCAAGTTCGCCCAGCAGCAGTTCCAGCTCGTAGGGGTAGATGTTGCGTCCGCCGCGGATGATCATCTCCTTGATACGTCCGGTGATATAGATATCGCCATCGGCGAGGTAGGCCCGATCGCCGGTGTCGAGCCAGCCGTTGCGGAACAGGCGGGCGCTGGCTTCGTGATTGTTGAAGTAGCCGCTAGTGGCGGAGGGGCCCTGAAACTCGAGCCGACCCTCCCTGCGATCGGGCAGCGGCCTGTCGGCCCCATCCACAACCTGTACCCGGTAGCCGGGCAGCGGCCTGCCGCAGGCGACGACGCAGAGGGGATCGGGATCGCCCTCTGCGGACCCTATCGCCTCGCCACTGAGCATGAAGCGCTCTCTGTCTATGCGGTCGATGAGCGGACCGCGCAGTGGTGGTGGGAAGGCCAGGCCCACTGCCACCTCCGCCAGGCCATAGACTGGTGCCAGGGCCTTGGCATTGAAGCCGTATGGCGCGAAGCGGCGGGCGAATCCATCCAGGGTGGTGGCGCTGACCGGCTCGGCGCCGTTGAAGGCGAAACGCCAGGAGCTGAGATCCAGCCCCGCAATCTCCTCCTCGGTCACCTTGCCGAGACAGAGCTCATAGCCGAAGTTGGGTGAAGCGGAGAGGGTTCCCCGGTGGCGATGGATGGTCCAGAGCCATCGTGAGGGACGCGCCAGGAAACGCAATGGTGACATGATCACCAGCGGCAGACCGTAGTAGAGGCTGCCGAACCAGGCACCGATCAGGCCCATGTCGTGATAGAGCGGGAGCCAGCTGACAAAGACATCTTCAGGGATGACCTCGGCCGCTTTTCCCATGGCTCTGATATTGGAAAGCAGATTGGTATGGCTGAGTACCACCCCCTTGGGGTCGCCGGTACTGCCGGATGAATATTGCAGAAAGGCGATATCCTCGCCGCTTCTCAGTGTTGCGGGGGGCGTGCCCGTCGCTTTGTCGAGTTCCGACCAGTCGACGATATGCTGCAGGGAGGGCACCTGGAGTTTGAACAGGCGGGCCACCCTGCGTGCCTCCTCAAAGCCGATCAACAGGCGTACACCGGCGTTTCGCAGGATCTGTCCATGGCGGCGCAGATGCTCCTCCAGCTGCGAGGGACGGGTCGGCGGATAGATGGGTACCGGGACGGCGCCCGCCAACAGAGTGCCGAAAAAACTGAAGAAATAGCTCTTGCCCGTGGGCAGCATCAGTGCCACCCGGTCGCCCGGCCGCACCGATCGTTCCCATAATGCGCAAGCCACTCTGGTCGCGCCCTGCCAGAGATCCCGGTAGCTCATCTCCTCGGGCTCGTCATGGTTTCCATAGTGAAATATATGCACCCTCTCCGGCTGGTGCTCCAGATGCCAGGCCAATACCTCCATCAGGGTCGAGGCCGCTGTGGGAATCGCCGCATTGCCTGCCGGCTGGTCATCGCGTGGCGTGGGTGGTTTTGCCGCTGTCGCGCCGCTTGCCTGTGTCATCAACTGCAACAGTGCACGCGGTGTTTCTGCGAGCAGGGCCTCGTCGGGCAGGATGATCGAGAACGCCTTGTTGATGCGTGAGATCAGCTCGGTGCGGGCCAGGCTGTTGAGCCCCAGGTCATGCTCCAGGCGAGACTCCAGGTCCAGCTTGGACTTGTTATGGTCGCTATCGGGCGTCTCGTCGATCAAACCTCGTATCACGGCAAGCAGGGCATCTGCAGTGACCTCGGTTTCGCGGTGCTCACTCTCGTCGTGTTGTCGGATGGTCATCTCACTTGCGCGGACAACCATGTGTCACACAAGCTGTCATAACTCGGCAGCATTGTGCGGCGCATGGGCCTTATAGTCGTTGTTGAAAAATAACGTTAACGTCATCCATCTCCACTTTACGTATATTGATTTGATCTGAGTATTGAATAAACTAACGCTGCAGCCAAGCTTGTGGGCAAGCAATAGCCACTCCCGGTGTCGATTGCATGCAAGTTGTCTGTTGGCGAATTACACGGACGTTCTCATCATCAGGGATATAGATGGATCTTAAGCATTGCATATCGGCTCCCGTAGCTCTTCTCACACACTGTTCATTGCAAACCATCGATATAGATAGCGCTACCAACCAAGCATGGCACTATCCTCCATTGACATCAATGGAAGATCGGGAGGCAGATACGGTGGCGGCCACCCCACTCAGATAGAACTGCTCTGGAGATCAATAGATCGCAATCCAACATAAAGTACTGAGATTTTAGGAAAACAAAATGATTACAGGGATGTATGACATGGCTTCAACAGGTTGTTTTTGCACCAATGGAAAAATCAGACAGTTAGGATATGCTCGCTGGCTCTTGGTTTTCATCATTCTCTTATCTGTCGCTCAATCAGTTAACGGCGCTATCCCCAAAGATTGTTACGACAGATATATAGAGACCGGCGCGAGACCACTTGGACCTGAGGCACCTCCAATAGACGTACTGACGCGGTGCAAAATAGTTGCAGCCACAGCAAGAGAGGGGCTTGGCGGCCACATCTGCACCGCCAACAGCGGCATGGTCTATATCGACGAATATTGTGAAACGCCTTGCACAGAAGACAAGACGGTTGAAGAGTGCTTTTGCATATTAGGCCAGGATCCTAACCAATTCGCCTATCCAGGTAACGAGCCGCCATGTACTTTTCCACCAGAGGATGAACCCGACGAAGAGAAGGAATTAGGACAGAATTGCGATGGTGAAGGCAATCCCTGCAGTCCGGCATCAGGCAACAAATACCAGCGGGAACTCGACTATCGTTCCGCAAACGGGCGGTTGGTGATCGCCCGCTACTACAACAGTCTTGCTCCGAGCGATGGGATATTCGGGTTCGGCTGGAGCAGTTCGCTGACGAGAAAGCTCGAATTCGATCCGACATCCCCGGATTTAGTAACGATCAGGCAGGCGAGCGGACGAGGCGAGACCTGGGTGAACCGGGATGGCGTGTGGATGGGTGATGCGGATACCTTGTTGAGATTCGAAGCTGATACCGGCGGCTACAAGGTAACCGATCAGCGTGGTACTGTGGCATATTTTGACACATCCGGCAGGCTCGTGCGTGAGCAAAGCCAGGAGAATTTGTCTACCGGCTACGTTTATGATGCTGATCAAAACCTGACGAGGGTCAACGGTCCCTTCGGCCGTGAAATCAACATCGCTTACAATACAAGCGGACATATAGTATCGATCACTACTCCTGATGGTGAACTGCAATATGGATACGATGAAGCTGGTAATCTGACTTCCGTCACTTATCCGGATGGAAATGGCAAAACATATCACTATGAGGATACCGTTTTTCCTCACCACCTCACCGGTATCACCGATGAAAACAGCGATCGTTATGCGACTTGGTCATACGACGATTCAGGTAGAGTCATATCCTCAGAGCATGCGGGCGAGGCAGAAAAAGTAGTACTCACCTACAACGGCGACGGTAGCACTACGGTCAACGATTCACTCGGTGCTGAACGCACATACAGTTTTGCCACCCTGCATGGTGTGCGAAAAGTCGAGTCCATCCAAGGGGATCGCTGCACCAGCTGTAGCAATGGCGATATGCGCGAGCGAACCTATGACGATAACGGACGCTTGACGGGTTACACCGATTGGAGAGGCAGTCGAACCAGCCTGAGCTATAACGATAGAGGGCTTGTGCAAACCCGCACTGAAGCCAACGGAGAGCAACAGGAGCGAACTACCGCGATCGAATGGCATGCGGCGTTTAACCTGCCCACGCGGATAACTCAGTCAGGTTCCACCACAAACCTCACTTACAACAGCACGGGTCAATTACTCATAAAAACCACAATTGACAATGGGACAAACGAATTGCGCACCCATACTTATTCCTATATTCCACCTGGTGAAGACGGAGCAGGTTTGCTGGCCGCTGTGGACGGCCCATTACAGGGTAATAGCGATATCACAAGCTTTCACTATGATTCACTGGGTAATATCACTGCGATAACCAATGCCTTGGGTCAGACAATACGCATCACTCGACATGATCCGTCAGGCCGCCCCTTGCGCATAGAGGCCCCGAATGGTCTGATCAACTCTCTGAGCTACGATGCAAGGGGTCACCTCATACAGCAAAATGTCAGCGATGGTTCTACTACACGCACAACGAACTTTGTCTATGATGCAGTCGGCAACCTCATCCGGAGCAGTGCAGCCGATGGTGTTGCGATCAGCTACATCTACGATGCCGCTCAGCGTCTCATCGGCATGGAAGATCAGCAAGGAAACCGCATTGACTACACACTGGACCCCATGGGCAATCGATTGACCGAGCGAGTCAGCGATCCTCAGGGGGCATTGATGCACATTCAACAGCAGGTCTATGACCAGCTGAGCCAACTGCACCAGCAACTCGATAGCCGTCAGTACATGACCGAGTACAGCTATGATGCCAATGGCAACCTGAATCAGATACTCGATACCAATACCCATACCACCATCCACAATCATGACGCGCTTGACCGGCTTATCCAAACTACCGATGCACTCAACGGCCTGACTCAGTACAGCTATGATGCAGAGGACAGGCTGACCGCTGTCACGGATCCTCTTGGCCGGTCCACGCACTATGAGTACGACGGACTCGGCAATCTGATCCGCCTGACCAGTCCCGACACCGGGATCACCACCTACACCTACAATGAGGCGGGCAGCCGGCTGAGCCAGACCGATGCGAGAAATGTCACCACGGCATACGAATACGATCTACTGAGCCGCCTCACAGCCGTTCACTATCCTGACAGCGCTCTGGATGTGAGCTTTACCTATGATCAGGGGGAGAACGGCATCGGCAAACTCACTTCGATGAGCGATGCCGAGGGCACCACCGACTACGCCTACAACCCCTTTGGGGACCTGATCCGCCAGAGCCGCACCAGCCGGGACGGCACAACCACTCAGTTCGAATACGCCTACGACACCCAGGGCCGCCTGGCGAGTCAGACCTACCCCTCGGGCCACCGCCTCCTGTTCAGCTACGATCAGGGTCGACTCGACGCCCTCACCCTGGAGACCCCCGATGGCGCGCAACAACCCCTGGTCACCAATCTGCACTACCTGCCTTTCGGTCCGGCACAATCTTTCGACTACGGCAACGGCCTGAGCCTGGTTCGCAGTTTCGACCAGGATTATCGCCTGAGCGGACAGCGGATCGCGGGCCTGCTGGAGAGCAGCTACGCCTACGACCGCATGGACAACATCATCGACTGGGAGGAGCTGCTCGACACCGGCCGTGACCAGCATTTCAGCTATGACCTGCTCAACCGTCTCACCAGGGCCACCCGCGGCAACGGCAGCGGCATCGGCTACACCTACGATGCCCTGGGCAACCGCCTCAGCACCGCCAGCTGGTCCGCCTACAGCTACATGAGTGCGACCGTCACCCTGCCGCGCTACGACGCGGTGGGCAACGCGATACAGGACTCAAACGGGCGTTACCGCTACGACGACAGCAACCGCATGGTGGGCTTCAGCGGCAACGGATACGAGGTGAGCTATGGCTACAACGGCCGGGGCGAACGGGTGCGCAAAACCCTCAACGGGGTGATCACCCGCTTTCGCTACGGCCCCGGCGGCGCGCTGCTGGGTGAGTACGACGAAGCCGGCCAGGCGATCCGTGAATACCTCTACCTGCACGGCCAGCCGGTTGCCCTGCTCAATGCCCAGGGCGCACCGGTGCACCTGCTGCAAAGGGTCAGGGTCAACCATAACTACCAAAGGGTCGAGCTGGGCGAGCATGCGAGCACGCCGGTGATCATCGCCGGCCCGTTGAGCTACAACGGCGGCCAGGGCGCGGTGGTGGCGCTGAACCGGCTCGGCGCCACCCGGGTCAGCGTCAGCGCCCGGGAGTGGGACTACCTCGACGGCACCCACGCCTGGGAGGATGTCTCCCTGCTCGCCCAGCACCCGGGGCGCTACCCCCAGGCCGACGGCAGCGTCTGGGAAGTGGGGCGCTTCACCCTCTCGGGCACCCGGCAGTGGCACGACATCGCTTTCGGCGAGACCTTTGAAGGTACCCCCCGCCTGTTCCTCACCCAGCAGACCGGCAACGACGCCCATGCCACCAGCATACGGGCGAGAAACGTCGATACAGGGGGCTTCCAGGCCTACCTCCAGGAGCAGGAGAGCCTCAACGACGGCCACGGTGAAGAGACCATCGGCTACCTGGCCATCTACAGCCCCGACCAGGGAGGTACTGCAACCTTCCATGGCGCCAGCTTCGACTACCAGCTGAGCCAACTCTCACTCAACAGCGCCTGGACAACCCAGGGCGATCAGCAACTGAGACTGCAGGAAGAGGCCTCCAGCGACAGCGAACTCGGCCATACCGCCGAGACGCTGGACA
>JBNKLI010000141.1:0-48488 GCA_050292275.1 Candidatus Thiodiazotropha sp. | reverse complement strand
AAAGCCTGCTAAATGCTAAATACATACCAAAATTGCCGCGCTGACAAGGCGCTCGTTCGGATGCAAACTACGTTATATTCTGGTCGTTATGCCTTGAAGGAAAATTGTCTTATGAACAAATCTGCATTACGGAAAGTTGATGATTTCATTAAAGATATTCAGTCAGTAAATCATGAGCATGCCGAAATCATTGAATTGGTGAGAGATCTATTTGCGCAGGAGAATGAGAGAATACTCCAGGAAGTAAAGTACGGCGGTTTGACCTTCATGAAAAATGGCGTATTGATTGGCGGGGTATTCCCTTACAAAAAACACTTGTCTATTGAGTTCAGCAATGGTGCTGATTTCAATGATCCGTTGTCTGTATTGGAAGGCAAAGGCAAGAAGAGAAGGCATTTGAAAATCTCCACTGCTGAAGATATTGATGCCAAGAATGCTTTGTACTTTATAATGCAAGCCGTGGCTGGATGATGCTGAATAGTTGCTTTATAAACCCGTCCTTGGCATTTACAGGATTTGGATGCCACAAGCCGTTGTTCGTTTAGGATTCCCAATTATTGTGTATTAGGAAGAGAACGGATAATTCTGATAATCGTTGTCGATGACAACGTTGCTTGTTTAAACAATACTTTCTAACGAGCTTGGGGTTGATTGAAGAAAAATTGTCTTTTGATCAACAGCTAAATGAGTGCCATCATGCCCTGGATGAGAGTTGCCCCTGAGAAGCCATGGGCTACAATAACGATGTTGCTGTAATAACACGTCCCGTGAAACCGCAATCAGCCTGGAAGGCCCATATTACCACTATACCTTCCACTGTGTACGCCAAGACCGGTTCGCCAACAGTTGAATTGAATTTCGCGAATTATCAGTGTGTCCAGTTTAATGGTATATTTCCGTCTATTGAAACGGGGTAATGCAACAGCCTCGTTAGACAAGTAGATATATAGTCAACCATTCTAAATATGCCTTGAAGGTAACACCAATGCTAAGAAGGAAACTAGGTCACAGTGAACGGGAATTACCTGCTATAGGCCTTGGCTGCATGGGCTTGTCGGAGTTTTACGGTCCGCCCATGGAGCAGAGTGCTGCAATCAAACTGCTCCACGAAGCGATAGAATTAGGCATCGAACATTTCGATACGGCGGAAATGTATGGAATTGGCGGGGCGAATGAGTCCCTGCTTGGCGAGGCATTCAAGGACCACCGCGACCGCGTCTTCATTGCCACTAAGTTCGGGCCGACACGGAATTTTGAATCGGGTGAATTCACCGGACTGGATGGTTCGCGTAAAAACTGCAGGCGTGCCGTCGAAGGCTCATTGCAACGTCTGCGTACCGACACTATCGATCTGTACTACCTGCATCGTGTCGATCCATCCACACCCATTGAGGAAACCATCACCGCGATGGCCGAACTTGTGACCGAGGGCAAAGTTCGCGCCATCGGCTTATCGGAAGCATCAGGCGAAACGATCCGCCGCGCGGCCAGGATACACCCGATTTCGGCTGTGCAATCGGAGTATTCGATCTTCAGCCGGGATATCGAGGCCAATGTCATTCCTGCGTGTATCGAAGTCGGTGCATCTCTCGTGGCCTACTCACCGCTTGGCAGGGGTATGCTGACGGGACGATTCAAGACAGAGAAACTGAGTGAAGGCGATTGGCGTTTGACAACACCTCGATACCAGGGCGACGCCTATGCTGCCAATGTGGCGCTCGTTGACGAGATCGAAGCCGTGGCATCGAACAAGTCGTGTACACCGGCGCAGGTTGCCCTCGCGTGGGTAATGGGACGTGGCGAACAGATCATGGCCCTTACGGGGACGACGAAGCTGAAAAACCTCAAATCGAATCTCGGCGCCTATGATGTGAATCTGTCAATTGACGAGCGGAAGGAACTGGATGCATTGGCAGATCGTGTCGTCGGTGATCGCTACGACGAATGGGGTATGGCGAGCATAAATGGGTAAGTACGGATTTCGGCAAACCAGCAATCTTTGCCCGATATGTCCTACTGCGATTATCAAAGATGCTCAAAATGAAATACGATTCGAGCCCAACCACAGTCCCTGTGGTTGAGCATACATTACATAAGCGGATATGTCTCAGCACTCCATCTCACTCGCACTCCCTTGCAATCTTGCCACGGTCCCTGGTGGCAAGCCCGGAAGCCATATCCTTATTGACTTCAACTTAATTGTGGCACAGACCGCTGGTTTTTAAATCAGATTAAGCCGCAAAATGATGTCAGACTAGTCCTTAATGCATGTAGGGAAATTCTGATGAAGCTAAATCCCATGCTAAAACCGGGAAAGTCTGTACGCCTTGAGGCTCTTGAGTCACTGTTGGACCCCAGCCCAGATCCCCACGTGCGCTTCTAACGCGTAGGGCTCCTGCATTGAGTCAAGTGCCGATGCTATCTACTGGATATGGGTGGCAAATAACATGCCATCGACAAAATTTCCGCTAACCTCGGTTTGTCGGTTGACGAAGCTGTAGGGTACGCCAGAGGTGTCTATCCTGATGCTGAATATCTCGATTGTAGAATTATCGATGTTGACTGGCATGCCTTCGAGTTCGGCGTTGTAACTTGATGGCGCATGATCCAGTTTCAACTTACTTGCCACCAGTATGCCGTTCTTTTGATACACATTGGCCTCAAGGTAGTCGGACGAGATAAGTTGATCCAGGCTGAATGTCGAACCGTCTCCCATATCATCCTCCATGATTGTGGCATTGTCATCGATATGGATTGTTTGACCTAACAGGGTCACTGTGCCTGCGCTGGCATCGACGTTACCTATACCCAGAATCCCGCTGATTTTGCCTCGCTCGGAGGGAACAGCCTTCAGTTCTATCTCTTCGGCTAACAGAATATCGTTATTCATGACGCCTTCGACCTCTGCTACGCGTCCAATCGCAAATTGACTGCTGGCGCCGCTCAGGGGAGTCTTTGATACGTCGACGATCTGACCATTGAGGGAGAACCGGTCATTGGTGTCGAGGGCCTGGGTGATTGTGCCCTCGATATCGACTTTCTCTCCATCCTCCGCCACCACCACATCGCCTTCGTCCTCGATGCTGTGCGCAATGAGCAGAGTGCCGGAAAAGAGCGTGCCTTTGACATCGACCAAGGTTCCTTGTTGCGGAATCGTCTGGATATTCGATGCATCGATGGTCAAATTGCCGATCTGGAATCGAGAACCGGAAATCGCGGTGACTGCGCCTGAGACTTTCAATTCGCCACTTGTCGCAACGAGTGACTGGACTTCGATGCGGGTGGCCAAGACAGTTCCGCCGCCATCGGTGAAACCGCTTATCTCCACTTTGCTGTTGATGGGCAGGCTCTCTAGTGCTGTAGCATCGATCCGGTTTTCATAAACTGTATCAACGTCCACGGTAACGGTTTGACCCATGATGCCCAGTGTATTGTTGGTGGCAACATCGTTGCTGTTGATCACTCCCTCTATCACACTGTCGTAGTTCAAAGTGACTGCACTGCCGGTTGCAGTTGCCGCATCGCTGTTGCCATTGATGCGGACCACCATGCCGAGTGCCAGGTCATCCTGGGTTCCATCGAGATGCTTGATGGTAAATGCAGTGGTGTCGGTATTGAACTCGATGCCATTGACAAAAATGGACCCGAAATTTGTGACTCTCCCCTGGGTAATGCCGGTTCCACCGATGCCCCCGTTGGCGAGTTGCGTATTGCTACCGTCGCCACAGCTGTAGAGTCCGGGGATTGATGCCGTCCCCAACGCCACCATAACCATGATTTTGAGAAGATGTCTAATCATCAGGTGTCACATCCTGTTCGAAATAGTAGATGCCTATTCCAGCCTGTTTGCGTCCTGTCCCATGAACTTTTCGGTTGATGTCCCGATCGTACTTTGACAAGTATTTGTCACACTCCAACAACAAGGCCTGAGATTTCTCAGCGCTCATATTTCGAAATTCGACCAGTGCCTCTATGGGTAGATTATCGTAAGAGACCTTGCGCTGGAAATAGGGTGTTCGTGAACCCTGTTGAAGGTTGTGATCGATAGTGTTTAATAAGAGTTGCACATCCGTTCCAAGAATGTGCAACTTGCTGGTTTCACCGGTACGCGGCACATAGCCGTCGCTGAGCAGGATGATCTTGCCTTTCTCATCTTTGGCAATGGTGCCGACCCTTATC
This sequence comes from Candidatus Thiodiazotropha sp., assembly GCA_050292275.1. GTDB lineage: Bacteria > Pseudomonadota > Gammaproteobacteria > Chromatiales > Chromatiaceae > Thiodiazotropha. Next base: position 44,309 of record JBNKLI010000141.1, on the reverse strand, counting down.
AACTCATCGTAGATCGCGCGAGGTGGAACATCGCCGCTATGCTCCTTGACCAGTTCGCAGAAGTTCGTCTTTCCCTTGTCGAAGTAGAGAGCGGCAGGAACACCCTTCTTGGTATGAAAACGGGAATCTCGCAGCCAACCTGAAATGACTCTGGCAGCACGATTGTACTGATGTGCGATGGCACTGTCGTCGGGAGTAACGATCTTCTTCAATCGACTGACCTCTTTACGCGTCAGGCCCGTAATAACCGAGACTCTGGAAACGGTCTGCTTGCGCCCGGGGATAGCAAACTCCTTGGAGGCCACATCCATGAAAACCCATCTACTCAGATCGGAAAAATCGCCATAGGTAAATCCATTGCGCAACATTAGCCTGACCAGTGGTCTGAGTAGTTTTAGTATGGATGCTGTGAGTGTCTTGCGATTCTCGTCCATCGGCATGTGGATTTTTTAGCGCGTGATATGATTCTATCGGATCGGTTTGATTACATCCATATTCCAGCTGTGATGCGATATATTTGCTATTTGTCGCCTATCAAGCTGGTAATTGCGTAGATGCACTTTCCTTCTGGATAATCCAAGTGACCTCGTTACCACATCTACACAAAAGATCCATCAGCACTCGATTTTGAAAATTGTGTTCTTATTTCAATATGTTAAAAATAATCACATTTATTTTTACATATAAATCAACACACCGTTTAATAGCTGGGATCATGTACATTGTAGAATTTGCTTTGTTTTTCGATTTGAATTTCAGCATGCATATAACTAAATGCAGATCAATTTTATGTGTCCACCCGGACTGTTACTGTTTGGTGAATTAAGCTAGCACCTAGTCTATGGCAAATTGAGGATTGACGTCCAATCAAAGAAAGCGAAGAAACAATCTGGATATTTTTTTTATGAAATCCACAAAAGTCTTTTTTCTCTTCTACAATACCTCCTGGATCTAAAACACAACCATGGAATCAAGGAGCGAGCCATGTCCACCCCCAGTGCCAAAGTCACCAACAGTTCCGGCGTAGAGCTAGCCGTTCTCAACGCTTACGAGCCCGACTCCAGCAGCAGCGCCACCATCTTCCAGGAAGAGCTGACACTGCTCGAGACCAGTGACAACAAAGAGATCATCGCCGATGGCAGCACGGTGGATGTCACCATGTCACCCGCCGAGGGACAGGTTATCTTCGATCTGCTTTTCGTCGCTCCGCTGAATCTCTATCCGGCACTCAACCAATCGTTCGCTACCTTTGATCCGAGTACGATTACGGTCAGCTCCGACGACAGGAGCGCCCAAAACAACGCTTTTGATTTTATTCAGGTTATTTCGGCGTATCCAACCTCCAATCTGGCACAAAACTATGTCAAAGCTTGCCAGGACGCGACGACCAAGGAGAGTAGCAGAACCATTACCGGCACGGTGGACGATTTTTTCAAGGGCACGAAAAACTACCAGAATGTAACCAACGTCATGGTAGCTACCGGCAACTCCTACCTGGATACTTTCGCCTTTGCCTGGGCAGGTAACCAGTCTTCTTACACCTACTATCTCTATGCGCCCGGAGGCAGCGGCGCAACCAATGACAAAGCCGCCCCAAAAGAGATGGGTACGGTGGTGTTCACGAAAAAATCAGACCCGCCTCTACCCGCCGATCCCAAAGACCAGAACGCCGACTACGACATCGTCTATAAAGACGCCAGCGGCAATACCACCAGCCTCTATTTCGACAATAGCCAACTGGTTTCCGACCTCGACGCCGACGTGCCTTCCATCTGCCTGGCCACCAGTTTTATCGCCAAAAGCCAGATGACCGGACAGACCACCGATAACCAGATCATTCCCATCGTCAGCGGTACGCTGAATGGCGTACAGATCATGGGTACCACGGTGAAACAGGACGGCTCCTCGCCACACAGCGCCTGGTACAACTTCTTTCATCCCAAAAGTTTTCTCCAGGGGTTAGCCAACTTCGCCATGGCAGTGGGAGTGCTGATGGCCATCGAGTGGGTGGGGGAAAAGGTCTACAAGTTCGGTAAATGGGCACTTGGCGGTAAGTCTAAGTCCGAGATGAAGAAATTTTTGGACGAGCTGGATGCCAAGCAGAAAGAGTTCTATGACAAGCTGGCTGACCGTTTCGGTCCGGATGGTGGCGTCAATGTGCCTGATCCGAAGGATCTGCAAGCCACGGTGGACGATCTGAAAGCGAAGTTGAAAACCTCATACGAAGAGCAGCAGCGAGGCATGATGGAGGATGCAATCGATGCCCAGCTGGAACAGGTGGAGACTCTTGCAGAGTATAGCGACACACCGGAACTCAACGACATTGCCTCAAAGCTGGTGGAAGCCAAAGAGAACCTGCAAAAAGCCGGGCCTGGCGAGTTGGACCAGGCGATCAAGGATGCCCAATCCGCGGTTAACGACGCCAAGCCCGAACTCAATGATATTTACGACCAGGTTTCAAGTGAGCTCAGCGCCGAGGCTCAGGATCGTATCGAAAAGTCGCGCGAAGCCATCCAGGAAGCCGAAGAGACCAATCAAGAGCTCGAAGAGCAGAAAGAAGAGCTGGACAACGGCGAAGCAGACGAAGACATTCACGATTTTCCGCTTGATGAATAACTCCTTCGGAAAACAGACGCTACAACAGGAAAGGATCACCTAATGAGCGAACAAAACAGCACTACTCCTCCAGTCACCGTCCACAACAAACTGCAGCAAGAGGTTCTTGTCTTCAATGCCATGTGCAAGAACCCCACCAATCCTCCCAGCGACAATCCTGACGACTATCTTCCGACCTACACTCTGCTCGGCTCGGTAAAAGCGGGCCAGCAAGGCTCATTCAACAGCGGATACATAGAGCCCAAGATTATCATCACCCAGGCCAGCGACCAGTTCCCCATCAAGCAGTTCGTCCCCGACCTGGTCACCGGAAATTATGACGTCACCGTGGGGGACGACGACCTGACTCCCTGTCAAGAGGCATATAAGTTCTACCTGGACTACCTCAGCCTCCCCTTCGACCCGATCGCCCTGCAGTTCAATGAAATCGTGCTCGATCCCAACCACATCGATTCGCTGAACCAACAAGTCGGAGACTTCTTCAAAACCACTCCCTACTCCGGCGCGGACTATTTTTCATTCACCATGGTTGCATACTGGGCTTCCAATACCCTTTACGCCTGGCCAGGAACCTACTACTGCTATATGCCCCAGGCTCAAGACGGGCAGATCATCACACCTTCTCAGTCGGTAGGACAGATCGTGATTGCCGAGGGAAGCGCCAGCTTTCAGCCGGTCGACGGCGGCGCCTCGGTGGCGCTTGGCTATGCCGACTATGTTCTATCCTCCAAGGGCGCCACCACGAAAAGCGGGCTCTATTTCAAGGGGACATACCGCAGCCTGAGCTGGGAGGGAAAGCCTGACCAGAAGGTTATGTGCTGGTCCGGCAACGACGATGCAAAGACCATCGTCGCCCAACCCTACAAAGATCCATCCCTTCCCTGGTGGATAGCGGCATACGATATGGCTTTCGTTACCTACGAAGCCGCCCAGATCGCGATGATGGTCGACATGGCCTACCATGTGCTCAAGGCGGTGCCCGGCGGTTTGAAATGGCTGGGCCAGACCGCATCCAAACTCTACACGAAAATCCGCTCCAAGTTCTCTTCCCTGGGAGACGAGACCGATCCCATCCCCGAAGACATGGGGGATCCTGTGGACCCGATCAACGTGGACGTGGATGTCGATGTGGATGTGGATGTGGATGTGGACGGCGATGTGGACGTTGACGTGGACGTGGATGTGGATGTGGACATCGATGTAGACATCGACGTGGACGCTATCGCCGTGGTGGACGTGGATATCGATGTGGACATCGACGTGGATACGGATGTTGACAACGTGGTCGACACAGTGGATGTCACCGATGTGGACGTGGACATCGATACCGATGTCGACGTAGATACCGGAATGGTCCGTGGCTTTGTCAACAAGATCGGAAACTGGATCGTGACCAAAGGATTCCCGGCTTTGGTGGAAAACCTCCAGATCATGATCGTCTTTCAGACCGCCGGCGTACTGCTCAACGCCTGGAAGGACAAATCGGAAGAGTACCTGAACAGCCTCGCGCCCCAGCAGTCCACCGGGATCGGTCTATTGATCAACTATATGCTCAACGAGAAAAACGGCATCGACACCCGTTGGAACACATTTGGCGACTATGTCCAGCAGGGCGATATCGATATCGGCACGCAGCAGATGAACATGTCCACAATCCTGATGACCAAAAACGACGCCGCGGACAACGCCCAGAAAGCGTGGCGCTGGCCCACCGCCGATCAGAACGACCTGGTCAACAAGATGAGTGCGTTTACCGCGGCGGACCAGTACAAAGCCTATGGCGTGCTTGCCAGCTACACCTATGGAGGCAAGCCGCTCCCCGTCAAGGTGGGCGCGGCGACAGCCATCAAATATCTTACCAAAATCGCATAATGAAACAGGCACGCCATGAACATGCAAGAACAGATATTTCCCACCAGTGAATCCCACACCAGAGAGTGGATGCAACTGGCGAAAGGGATCGGGGAGAACGCCGAAGCGCTATCGGAAACAGCCTCCGGTAGAGACAAGCCAGGCAGCCTGACCATCCTCGGCTCCGGCATCGAAGCGATGGGTTTCGCTGTTGGCGACGAGGCATTGATCCGGGCGGCGGATAAGGTTCTCTACTGTGTGGCTGACCCGGCCACCGTAGTCTGGCTCAAGGAGTTGCGTCCCGACGCCCTGGACCTTTACGTGTTGTACGGCGAAGAGAAGGTGCGCTACCACACCTATGTCCAGATGACCGAAGCGATGCTCTATTATCTGCGTCAGGGTCTGAATGTGGTCGCCGTCTACTATGGCCATCCGGGGATCTTTGTCCTCTCCACTCACCGGGCGGTGGCCATCGCTCGGCGGGAAGGTTACCAGGCGGTCATGCGCCCCGGCATATCAGCTCTGGACTGTCTGTGCGCCGACCTGGGGGTCGACCCCAGCCAACCGGGAATGGTCACCTTCGAAGCCACCGACATGATCCTGCGCCAGCGCAGGCCGGACACCGCCCTGCACGTCATACTCTGGCAGGTGGGACTCATCGCAGAGCTGGGCTACCGGCGAAAAGGCTACCTGAACGAAGGCTTCTCCATCTTTGTCGAGTACCTCCAAAAGGTGTACGGCGACGACTACACGGTTACCAACTACGTGGCTTCCCGCTATCCGGGGGCCTCACCTATAATCGAAAACTACACCCTTTCACAGCTCCACGATCCGGAGATCCAGGCACGGATCACCGGCATCTCCACCTTCTATCTGGCTCCCAGGGATGTCGCCCCGGCCGACCCGGAGATGGCCACAAGACTAGGCCTGCTCAAACCGGGACAGACCATCAAGGTCCCGAAAAGCCCGTTGCGGAAAATAGACGGGTATGGCGAAAACGAGCGACGAGCGCTTCGTTCCATGCGTCGCTTCAGGATACCCATCGGATATCAGTGGCAGGAGGCCACCGCGGCGAGCCGCTTCCTGATCAGGCTCCGAACCGATATCGCCCTGCGCGAAGCCTTTGCCCGCTCTCCCCTCCAGACCCTCGAAAATCCGGAGTTCGCCGGCTTGAGCGAGTGGGAAAAAAGGCTGCTCGCCACTGGCGATCCGGGGGCCATGCAGGTAGCCGCCAAAGGAATGATGGTCAAGTCGGACAGCAACGAATCTTTTCTGATGGGACTGATCCGCAGCAAGAAGCTGGCGAAAGAGATGGCCCGTGAAATCAAGGCAAGCAATCACTCCCGGGCCATGGAGCGAATACGGGAGTGGGCGCAAGCCAAAGGATACCATCCGGACTGGGACCGGATGGGCCAGGACATCGACCTGGTCAACAGAAACCACCTTCTGCCCTGGACCGGTGTCTACCTGGCCGAAGGCCCCCGTTACCTGATCGTCATCATCGGCGATGCTTCCAGTCCGGACGGCTGCGACCTGTTGGTCAACGGAGAAGGGATCAGCGGCGCTCTGTTCCGACGGGGTGTTTTGAAATGGGGAGCCAAAAGCGGAAACTCATGCAACGGCTATCTGCGGGTCGACCACACTCCCAGAGGGGATCGACAACTGATCTGCCGAATCTGGAAAGAAGATGAGCACGTTCCACCGCAGCGGTCATTCGTGGCCAGGGCCCTCTCCCACGGCGGGGTGCATCCGGCCCAGCTGCAGGGCCGCTACACTTGCGCCGCTGGCCAATGCATGACGCTGACGCTGGCGGATACCGGGCACAACACCAGGGAGCTCGCTCTTTTCCTCGGCAAGGAGAGACTTTCGGGGCCGATCAGCCTGTCCGGGTGGAACCTGTTGGCAGATGGGCGCCGTTTCCCCCTGGCCAGGCTGGGCGCTTCCGATCCCTCGGCCTGGGAGCTGCAAGAGGCGACTCTTCTTCCCTTCCTCCGCCACTATGGCGTGCGTCACTCCCGCGCTTGCGCACGAGGCTGGTTCATGGAGATGGAGATCGGCGATAAACAGCTCTTTCTGGGCGGATCGGCAATTAGCGACTTCCAACTGACCGATAACAAACTGACCTGGACCTGCGGTCCGGCTCCCTATACTGACGGAGATCTGACCCTGCTCATCGATCCTGTCACCCTCCAGCCCATTTTTTTCGGTGACATCTCCGTGAGCGCAGGGGGCAGACTCCATGTCTATGGCGCTGGAATCTGTCCACACGCCACTCCCCGGGAACGGGATCCGAATTTCCACCATTTGCCCCAATGGGCATGGGAGATCCTCTACCGTCTCTGCTGTGAATACAACGAACAGGGGGGACTCATGCTCTGGTACAAATGGGAAAAGTACCTGCGGACCACTACGGCCATGAACCGGCTGCTTGCCAACATACTTCGCTAACAATCATTCCCGCTCCTCCCTATCGGAGGAAGGGAGGTAGTAACCGATGCACTATTTTCTTTTCAACTACTCCACAAAAACCTACCCCTTCGCCTCCATTCTGGAACGCCAGGTTTTTCGAGTACCCAGACTCTCCCGGCTCCACCACTATCTGCAGGCAACGCGGGAACGCAAGATGATCAAGAGGCCGATAAGTCACGCAGACAACCTGGCTTTGCGCTCCTACATGCAGGACCAACCCGAGGAGTCACTGCTCTACCAGACCTATTTTCGTTTCGTCTACCATTTTATCGCCCCCAGGTTCATGGGAAAGATCTCCTACTCCCACCATCCCAAGATGCGTGTTCATCTGCCAGGCACGAAAAGCGTTTCCGGATGGCACCGGGACGCGGATGTAACAGGGCGGCCGGAGCAACTGACTGTCTGGCTGCCTTTTACAGACTGCGATGAAACCAATACGCTTTGGCTCGAAAGCGACTACGGAAAGAGGGACTTTCAACCCATCAAGGTAGACTATGGACAGGTGCTTGTCTTCGATGGCGGTTATCTGGAGCATGGAACGGTCGCGAATGACACGGATCGAACCAGGGTCAGCCTGGATTTCCGGTTTTGCAGCACCCGGGAGGAGCTTCCACACCTGGCCAAAGAGCTTTTCGATAGACGACCGGCCCATTTTCCACATCCCTAACTCATCCTGCCTCTACGTCTGGGTACTGTAAAGAGGCGGGCTGCAATAGATGCAAACTGTGAATAGTCCGCAAATGAACGCTAATTAAAGCAAATGTTGTGATATATTGGGATCATATCTGCCTGGGCCACACTCTGTGTGCATACAAAGTACAATGAGCGAGATATTGATCATTGCCGGTGGGATTCACATGTTGACACTTGTAGTCTTCCATCTTCTTTTTTGGTGAATATTTAAGTGGCCGGAAACACTTTCATCTCTCAACAAGATCAATAAGTCAACGATTCAGGTTCTCAATATAAGCATTACATTTATATTCGCTATCTTTGCGTATATTTCACTTGCATACACGGGGGACGGCCAAAGCAAGATCTCACCAATAAATCCATTGGATTTGGCGGATGCTATCGCAGATCTCCTGGAGGCTGAGCCCAGGCAGATACGCTCGATCGGTGGTCCCGCGGAATACACATGGAACGCTAAGTTTCTTGGGGCACGTGATGACTAATGACACCACGGCCTCCAACTACGGTTCCCGCAACCTGGCGGCGTTTTTCCGGGATCAGCAGGAAGCTGAAATGCAATGAAAACACCGATATTTAGTCTGCATATAACACTCAATCGACAAAAAAGACAAGTTTGCTACAACACCATTTGCTACCAATAGCGCTGATTGGTCTAATTCTGATTTTAAATTTCTTGATTTGTTGACTGCTAACCCTTTTCATCAGTTCCGACAGGTTGCCTGATAGGATTGACGTTCCGCTTGCTGCAGTGTCGGAATTATCCTCTACTAATGACTGAATCACTACTGAAACGGCTATTTCTTAACCCGGCACCAAAATAGTATATAATAAATGACAACGATAACTACTTAGATTTTTCAACCGCTATATATCTGCCTTACCTAGAATTGCTTTTCTACTGCTTCGCTAAGTTTCAAGTACGAAATAAACATTCATAAACATTTCAGGTCTGCTAACAGCATGATTTCACAAAACAATATGAAGGCATGGGTTTACGATAAGTATGGTGGCGCAGATGTTCTCTACCTGACTGAGACCGACAAGCCTGCGCCAAAGGAAAATGAAATTCTAATCAGAATTTGTCACACCACTGTTGCTGCCGCCGATTGGCGAATGCGAAAGGCAGAACCATTTGTAGTGAGATTGATGAATGGGCTGACAAGGCCCAAAAAGATACGAGTACTTGGTTTTGAACTAGCTGGCGAGGTCGAATCCGTTGGAAATGATATAAAACGGTTTAATACAGGAGATCATGTCTTTGCATTTTCTGGTTTTGGTTTCGCAACTCACGCTGAATATATATGTCTCCCGGAGAATGGTTCCACTAAAACAGGAATTGTCGAAAAAATGCCAAAAGGTAGTACCTTTAGGGAAGCGTCTGCAATTCCTGCGGGCGGCCTAACGTCGATATATTTCTTGAAGGAAAAAGCAAATATAGCTCAAGGAATGAAAGTTCTCATTTATGGAGCCTCGGGTAGCGTTGGAACCTACGCTGTGCAAATAGGGAAGTACTACGGCGCAGAGGTAACGGGAGTATGTAGTACGAAAAATGTCGAATTGATCAAGTGTCTCGGGGCTAACCATGTAATTGACTACACAAAAGAGAGCTATTCAGATAGCCAGAATGAATACGATATAGTTTTTGATGCTGTTGGAAAAACAACCCGATCCGAAGCTAAAAATGTTCTGGCAAAAGGCGGCACTTTCGTTTCAACAAAACAAATGGCTACCTTCAGTTTGGACAATTTACGTTTACTCAAGGAACTCAGAGAAAATGGCCATATTAGAGCCATCGTTGATAAAGAGTACTCTTTTGAAGAAATCCCTAAAGCCCATCGCTATGTTGAAGGTTTTCACAAGGTTGGCAATGTTGTAGTAAAAGTGACATAAAGACTGTTGAATTAATCAAATCTCAAATATTGATTGACGAAATTGCTAGTGCCTACGCCAGAGTGCGGATAAACTGTTTCGCATGAGTAGACACGACGACAAAGGAGTACAACAACGCTTAGTTGACGCTGCGATGCAGTGCTTTCTTGATGACGACTATCATCGCGTTACTACCAGGCAGATCGCCGCCGTGGCTGGGACAAACGTATCGATGATCCGTTACTACTTCGGCAACAAGGAGGGACTCTACGAGGAAATGATCCGTAGTACCATGCAGCCGCTCCTCGACGTGCTCGAAAGCTCCCTGTTATCCTCGACTGAAGGCTTTGCCGACTACTTCCGCATCTACTACCGCACGATGCGTGAAAATCCCCGCTTCCCCACGCTTGTACTTAAGATACTGGCCCTCAATCAGGGTCCGGGGAAGCGCTTTATCCACCAACTGCTTGAACGTGGCAGAGAACGCGGCAAAGAGAAGATAGAGCAGCTCAAGGAGCAAGGATTGGTCAGACCGGAGGTGGATGCCGACGCGGTACGTATTGCCTTTGTCAGCCTGGCAATGATGCCGATGCTGATCAAACCTGTGTTCGAGATACAGATGGAGCGGGAGATGGACAATGATTTTCTCGAACAACTAGCCACCTTCAACGGACGGCTGTTCTCTACCGGGCTGTTGCCCTCAGAGGAGGAGTAAGATGGGCACACTGCAACGCAACGGCTTAAAGGTCTGGCTATACCAGCACGCTATGCGTTTAGCCATCGCCCTCTCATCATTGCCCAACAAACTGACCCCACCACCCTTTCGCCTTATTCTACTGGGCAATGCCTTTTGGCAGTCGCGTGCCCTCTACGTGGCGACAGAGCTGGGGGTGGCTGATACGATTGCTGACAGCGAAATGGGAAGTGACGAAATTGCCGAAAAGCTCGACCTGCACGCCGATTACCTCTATCGCCTTATGCGCATGCTTACCTCCATTGGCGTCTTCGAGGAGTGCGGCGAGCGGTGCTTTTGCAACAACGAGCTCTCTCACTGCCTGCGCTGTGATTACCCGCAGAGCGTGCGTGATCTGGTTTTGCTACACAACTCCCCTGAGATGAGCCGCCCCTGGTTTGAGGAACTCGGCCCGGCCCTGCGTAGTGGCGAGGTGCCCTTCGCCCGGTGCCATGGTGAGGAGCTGTTCGATTATCTCGATCACTATCCAAAGTTCGACACCCTGTTTACCGCAGCGATGGAATCGGTTGAAGCGCTCACCGGTACCGGCTATCTGAAGGACTTCGACTGGAGCCGCTTTGATCGTCTCATCGATGTGGGCGGCTCCAATGGGAGTAAGGCGCTCGCCATCCTTAAGAACCATCCGCAAATGACGGCGTTGGTTTTCGACCGCCCGCAGGTCATCGAAAATGCCGCAGTCAGCTGGCGTGATAAAGTTGATTCGGATCTTTTGCACCGTGTTACCTTCAGCGGCGGCGATATGTTGAAGGCTATTCCCGCCGCACGCTCAGAGCGCGACATCTATCTCTTCATCGCCATCTTCCACGGCATGGCAGATACTCAGGCAGAAAAGATACTGTACAACCTGCGTACTGCCTGTGGCCAGCATTGTCCTACCATAGCTATTATCGACTGTGTCGCTGAAGCCCAGCACGTCGACCCAACAGTCGCCAGCATTGATATGCAGATGCTCATCGCCACCCGCGGCCGGGAGCGCACTGAAGCCGAATGGCGCTCTTTGTTTGAACGGGGTGGTTTTGCTTTGCAGGAAGTTGTCTCACTACGTACTTTTGCACGATTGTTGGTCATCAAAGTTAACCCAATTGTTGCATGAATTCCTGGCGCTGAGGCTTGCTGGAGTACGGAAAATAGTGGCGCACGGAGCTTTTTCAAAGCCGTGGCATACTTAAACCGTACGTGAGGCTGAGACAATACGAGTACGCCGCTACTTACTGTGCTATAGCAAGAGCTTGCTGTCGTCAGTCCGATAGTTTATACAATGACTGGGTGATATGCGGAATGTACCCGGTCGTGATGGAGATGCGAGCCCAACCACAATCCATGTGGTTGAGCATACAGTGCATAAACAGATATATCTCAGCACTCCATCTCACTCGCACTCCCTTGCTATCTTGCCACGTTCCCTGATGGCAAGTCCGGAAGCCATATCCTTATTGACTTCAACTAAATTATGGCACAGGACGTTATAATATTAATCAGAATTCGCCGAGAAGTGATGTCAGCCTAATCCTTAATGCATGTAGGGAATTTCCGACAAACATACAAACACTCCCTCACGGGTGTACCCTTGCCCTTGCCCGGTAGTGGAGGTCAAATGGTCGAATTGACAGGGAATATGCCTCTTTTCTTTCTGTTTGTATTTATAGAAGGGAAGCGTATAAAGATGAACACGCTATGAGTATATGTACTTTCAACCCAACCAGCCCAATAGCACCAGACCGCAGCTCACCACCAGCGCACCCGTCAGCCGACGCTGCCAATGCTCACGTTCGCCGCACAGCGCTATCGACAGCAACACCGCCAGCACGATGCCGGCATTGGTGAAGGTGACGACATGGGCCGCGGGTAATTGGCTCATGGCCCTGACCACCAGGGCGTAGGCGGTACCGATGAACAGGCCGCCGGTCAGGATATAGCGCAATGATGGACGGACCTGTGGCAACCACTGCTTTGTCTCCACCCTCTGCAGTAGTGTGAGACCTATGAATGATGCGCTATAGCCAATAGTGATGAATCCCAACTGTTCGGCAAATCCCGGCAGGTATTGCACAGCCACTTTATCGCTCAGGGAATAGACACTGGTCGAGAGTGCGGCCAGAAAGGTCCAGGGCAATGCATGTCTGGCATCCCCGTGGCGTGACGATGAGGCGAGTATCCAGAGGCCAAATACACTGGTGGCGATCGCCAGTGCCTCCCAGGGGGAGGCCGACTGGGAAAAGAAGAGCCACGACCACAGGACAATCAGAATCGGCGAACTGCGAGCCAGAGGATAGACCAGGGCCACGGGTGCAAAATGATATGCGCGTCTCAAGGCGATAAAGTAGAGGGTATTGGCGATCGAGGAGGTCATCAGCGCAGCGATCAGCGGGGTTTGCCAATAGGCATTATTGATCAGATGCCAGATTGCATATGGCCCCAGAACAATGAGATGCGCAAGCAGACCCCACCACAGATAGTTTGCCCGGGACTCCACATGGCGTGCCATAAGATTCCAGGCAACGTGCATCAGAACGGATGCACTGATCAGTAGATAGGCATTATCCATCAGCGCTTCGAAGGTATGAACGGGAGTTGTCGTTTCGGTAGCTTCCCCCTGCTGGCGGGTTCCTCTTCAATTTCCAGTTTCAGTATCAACCTCTCCCCTTTTCTTACGACGGTCGCACTCTCGCTATCGACTGACTCCACTTTCCAATCATTTTTATTCATACCCTGGGAAACACGGTGCAATTCCTGAGTATCCAGGTCACGAATGATGGCCACCTTGTTGTCGGGCATCATGGCGACACCCTCGAGTTTCAGTCGAAGAGGCTTGCGTGGTATCGGGGCTAGGGCTGTTTTCTGCTCCGGCTCCGGGGGGGGTAATCTGCCTTCCACGAATAGTGGTCTTTGCGTGATCTCTTCATAGGCCTTTATGGAAACAGGCACGAACCGGGCTGTTTCCTGTTTACCCTCGTTAGGAATCGGGTTTTCCTTGTCAGTGGCCGTTTCGGCCGCAATGTAGTTTGCGCTTGCTGGGAAACTCCATTGAAAGTAGAGGTATCCGCTTGTTGCACATATCGCAAGCAACAGCAGGAATGTCATGGCATTGAAACTGTGCCTCCAGCCGCTCATGTTTCACCGCTCTTGGTATAGCCCACCAGGTAGAAATCTATATCGAGCATTCGCAATGCCTTGGCGATCTCTTTCGTATTGGGCAGTCCTCTCCTGGTGATGTGTCTGCTTCTGATAGTGATGTTTTCGACAAAAAGATAGGGGGTCTGCGACTCGACCTGGTGCAGAATCGTCTTCAGACTTTCCAGTGTACTTTTCATCCTCACACGAATGGCGACTCTGTCGAGCATCTCCTCCTGGGATATTTGCGATGTCTGTGTGCTTATGATTTCACCCTGCCCGGCGGCAACCAGCTGTTTGATCCTTCGCTGAAGTTCGGCATTGGCCAGGGATGCTGTTTTACTGTGCAGATAGCGCTGATCGGTCTGCTGGCTCCTTTTGACATTGTTGAATTCCAGCTGATATCGATCATCCTGTGTGGCGATACGCTTGTAGCGCTGTATCTGAAACAGGGAGTCCTCGATCCGCAGTTCGAACGTCTTGCTCATCGACCAGATGGGATATATCACCAGAACCACTGCCGCAGCCGTAAGCAGCAGGAGAATGGCACCGGCCAGTGCGCGTGATCGGCTTGGCGACAGAGTGGTGAACATTTAGCCTTTTCCTTCCCTGCCGGTAACCAGCTCAGCCGATATGTGGAACTGTTCCAGGTTGTTTTTCTTGCTGCGCGTAACCGGTGACCTGAATGTGACGTTTTGAAACAGCTTTGAGGTTTCGAGAATCGGTATCAGGGAAGCGGCTGCACTCGATTGCCCATGCAGATGCAGCGTTTTCTCCCTGATTTCGAAGTTGTTGATCCAAGTGTCATCCGGTAGCAGCAGCGTCAGTTCCAGCAGTATGTCGAGCACAGACACATTCGTCAGTTTTTTCTCTTCCAGGAACCGGTTTTCTTTCTTTGCCGCCGTAACTTGATCGCGAAGAGCGGCGACTTCCGTTGCCTTCGACCGGTACTGATCGAGCTCTGTGTCAAGCTGTCTTGCGAGTATGGATTTCTGCCATACTGGGAGTATCAGGCTGCCGAGCAAAAGCAGTATCAGGAACAGAAACAGCGCCAGGTTCACAAGGCGATAGCGTTTTCTTGGCTTCTCTCTTTTCTCCGGCGGCAGGAGATTCACCTCGTTCAGGCCGGGGTCCGTCTCTTCGCAGGGGGAGATGGCGCTGATGCGGACATTGTGCTCCTCCAGTTGTTTCAGCGCCAGGGAAATCTTGTCGATCGGTGCGAGTATCAGGGTGATCTCCAGCGTGCGCTTCTGCTTGTCACGGGCGTTGATCACAAAGTCATAGAAGACCTGATCGGCGCTGAAGGGTGTTTGCCTGTCCATTTCGAATGCGAGTACTTCGCGCAGATTCTCCTCGGTCTCGATCGGTAGCGTGACCTTTTTGAATAGATATTTTTTGGGTTCCAGGCAAAGTCTGATCTCGCTGGCCGTATTGATTACTTTTCGATGTTCGGGATTCTTGAAATCGATTACCCGGAGATAGTTCTCTGCCACCTCTGCGCCGCTCAATCCATGATTGACGATACGCAGTGTCTCATCCACATAGAGTAGTTGAGCCGGCCTGCCGCCACGAACGAGGGTGCGAATCGATTCAGGCAGAAACATGGTGATTTCACCAATCCACCAAAGCCGGAAATTTCTCAGCTGATATCTCAGGGACTGCGTAGCCATCAGGCAATTCTAACGGGTTTTGATGTTCATAACGAATCGTGCCAGGAACGAATGGAATAAAGTGAACCGACCTGATTCCTCAGGTCCACATCGACCAGCAACTCTGTCCTCGCGCCCTGTGTCGAAGCCGCTTCCACCCAAACCCGATAGACAGACGCAGAGGCCTGATCACCGGTTGCAGCGGTTTCAAGATCGGCAAGGCCGCTGTCGATGTAATCAGCCACCTCTGTGAGTATTTCGGCGCGCTCCTGCCCGCCTTTCAATAAGGCCGCCAGCTCTTTCGGCGCATTGCGCAGATCAACGCTCTCAAGGTTGGAATAGAGGGTGACATAAGGGCGAAGACGCTCAACCTTGGCCGCATCGAAACCCATCACGTAGGCCAGTTCGTCGATACTTACAAGGTCCCTGCCCGCCGTGGCATACTGATAACCGGCATTTCGATAATCGCCATCCTCGGCTCCGTTGAGATGAGGCAGATCATCAGCGTCACGCCAATCATTCAAACGATCGGCGAGTGCCTCCCGCTCGTGCAAATCCTCCGCTACCAAGGCAAACAGCTTGACGAGCTGGTCCCGGGATGCCCTGTTCAGGTCGAGCAGGCCGGATGAGTTGCGAATCGATATGCTGAGACTGCCCTTCTCGCTCTCCACCTGATAGATTCTGCCATTGGTTTGCCATCGCTGTTCCGGGTCGCTTGTCACCAGTTCGATAATCGCCCGATTGACACCGCTCTGCGCAAGCAATCTGGAACGCAGCGCATCGATAGCGTTTGCGGTGAGCCTCGTCTCAACCTTGGAATGGGTGGCAAAACTGGCGGCCACGATGGTCAGCAATGCAACGAGCCACAGTACCAAAACCAGTGCAAAACCCTGTTGTCGCCTGTTTGCCCGAGCTATGTTCATGATCACTTCACCTGCACTGTCACAGGATGGTTTTGTTGAATGCGAAAATAGCTCTCCTGATTGCCAGCCTTTTCGCCAGGGTAATTCAGTGACAGCCGGATAAGGTCCGGGTAGCGGACCGAACCGGGTTCCCAACTGGCATGCCATGCACCCTGGACCCGGAGCTGTTTGTTACCGAAGTAGGAAAACTGCGCATCGAGCAAGCCGCTCACCAGCACTCGACGCTGTCCCTCTGCGGGAAGATTGAGTTGCGTTGCCTTCGGATCCATGGGCGCATAATAGAGCACCAGGCTCGATCCCTGGTCGGGTGAGCTCTCCGCTACCAGGAGATATTCGAACAACCCCCCGGCGCTGTGCCGGCGCGGCGCCTTCGATAGAAAATGCAGTTGCCTGGCATCCCCGTCCAAAGCCAACAAACGCTGACCCTGATCACGCCAGACCAAAGGCATGATGTGGTGAATCAGGGAAGCCAGCCTGTTCTCAATCAGGTGCTCCTGCAGCGTGGCATCACTGTGTTCGGTCAAACCTTCCCAGCCCCTGATGTTGAGGAACAGCATGGTCACGGATGTAGTCATGATGACCGCCAGCAACAACATCGCAACCATGACTTCGAGCAGGGTGAAACCTCCGTTGCCCAAGGTTACCGGGTTGTCAGTTGCAGCTTGCTCAAGGTCTGTCATCGATGAGCCCTATGCGGGTGAATGTCAGTTCTCTTTCTCCTGCGGGCGCATCCCAGGCTATCGTGAGTGTCTCCTCGACGGGAAGCAGCGCAAGCCTCTTCTCCTCCTTCCAATCAGCATAGGGCTGGCGCAGGTAGCGCCATCTAAAGCCTCCCTGTTCACTCCCCTGCTCGTTTAGATCGCTGTTTTTCCGATCCGCAGCCATTTGATCGAGCCGCGACTGGGCTATTTGCACAGCCTTGAGATAGTCGGCCGATACCTGATGGTTGCGCAGGGTGGTGGCATTGATCCGCAGGATCACGCTCATGGTCATGCTGAGGATGACAAACGCCACCAGCACCTCTATGAGCGACATCCCCTCAGACCTGGAACGGATCATCTGCCTTGAGCTCATCGGAATCCATGACCCGGACCCGGCTTGTCAGCCAATCCACGGCAATGGCTAAACGCCTTGCCCCGTTGTCCAGAATCAATATTCCTCCGCTGGAACTGCCGTCTGGAAAGAATTCGAAAACCAGGATCGGCTCAGCACTGAACGATGCGCTGTTTTGATCCGGGATAAACCGCAATCCGTTCGGAAGACGTCTCGCTTCACCCTGGTTCACCTGGTCGCTCTGATAGGTGTTGTCGTGCAGATCGAAGCGCACGCTCAAAGCCTTGCCGCTGAGGATTGCGGTTTGCTGGACATAGCGAATCTCCTGGGCCAGATCGCGTGTCGCCGCCTTGAGTTTCATTGCGGGAAACGCCTTCTCGAACAGGGGCGGGGTCAGGCTGACGAGCAGGCCAAGCACCACCAGGACAAGCATCAGTTCGATCAGGGTAAATCCCCTCGTCGGTTTTCGTTTGCAACCGGGTTTCGCGATCATCGCTCCCTCATAGCGCCACCAGTGAATTCACGCCCAGAATGGCTACCAGAATCGACATCACCACCCCCGCGATGATCAAACCAAGTACCAGGATCATCACCGGTTCCACCAGGCTCAGGGCACGCTTGATCAGGGTTTGCGTCTCCTGATCGAGGATCTCCGCTGTCTGCATCAGCATCGGCTCCAGCTGTCCCGACTCCTCACCCACGCGGATCATTTGCAGGGCAAATAGCGGGAACTGCGCATACTCTGTCAACGGGTCGGCCAGCCTGCGGCCCGATTTCAGATGCGTCACCACCTGATCCATGCCATCTGCGATGACATGGTTGCTGATGGTCTCCTTGACGATCGCCACCGACTTGAGCAGGGGTACGCCATTCTCGAGCAGGGTCCCTAGGGTACGGCAGAAACGCGCTGCCTCGACCTGCTTTATGATGGGACCGATGAGCGGAAACCCAAGCAGCCTGGCGTGCCATCGCCTGGCGCTGCTCCTGCGGCTCATCTGCCATCTCAAAAAGATGACCGCCAGAATCACCACCAGGGCCAACACCCAGCCGTAGTCCTGCAGCACACCGGCAATGCCCATGGTAATGCGGGTCGACAGGGGCAGCGCCTGTCCCATGTCAGCAAACAGCTCACTGAACTGTGGAATCACATAGGTCATCAGGATCAGAATCGAGGTGATCGCGACAAACAGCAGGATCGCCGGATAGATCAGCGCCGATATCAACGAACTGCGAACCTCTTTGGCACGTTCCAGATGCAGCGCCAATCGGGCCAGGACACTCTCCAGGGCACCACCGGACTCCCCCGCCCGCACCATCTGTACATAGAAGTTACTGAAAAGCCCCCCTTCCCTCGCCAGGGCATCGGCGAATGCGTGACCGCTTTTCAGACTGTCCCGGATACTGGTCAGATGCTGGCTGAACTGAGACGCCTCCCCGGCGATGGAAACCAGAATCGAGAGGGCGCCGTCCAGCGCCTGTCCCGATTTCAGCAGGGTCGCCAGCTCACGGGTGAAGGATGTGATCTGTTCGGTTGAAACCGCTCTGCGCCGAAACTGCCTGCGCGGCAGATGCCTGCCCTTGTGGCGGTTCTCCTCGATGCGTATCGGCACCTGTCCCTTGATATGGATCTGGTTGACCGCGTGCTCCCGGCTGACCGCCTGTAGCTCGCCCTCCACGATCTCGCCGTCTGCGCCCACCGCTTTATAGAGAAATGAGGCCATACTCTTAACCCGCATTTCTCATCAGGATTTGGAATTTTGGAGCACTCAGGCTGAAGCAGGTTGGACGATCGGGCGCAGGAGCATAGCAGGGCCTATGGTTCAAGCCCGATCGTCCAGGATGCTCCGCCTGAGGGTTCCAAAAACCAAATAGGACAGGTTGCCCGCTAAGCGTCTTTGCGTGATTGAAATCAGCCGGCTCAAAATTCATGATTTTACCTGTTTAGTACGGTCCGCCTGGTGAGATATGCGGGTTATGCTTCCTGCGTGACCCGCAGCACCTCTTCCAGGGTGGTGATGCCCCGCATCACTTTCTGCAAGCCATCTTCATACATGGAGCGGGCGCCCTCACGCTTTGCGCAGGCTGCCAGGGCGTTCTTGTCCCTGCCTTGCAGGATCAGGGAGCGCAGCGCCTCCGACAGCTCGATCATTTCGATAATGGCGCTGCGTCCGCGATAGCCGTTACCGCTGCAGTGTTCACACCCCACGGCCTTGAAGAGTGTGGTCTTACCGGGTAGCGCATCGAAGCGTGCTGCGACCTCGGGCGGCGGATGGTAGGGTGCCTTGCATTCCGGACAGAGATTCCTCACCAGGCGCTGCGCCACTACCGCATTCACCGTCGAGGTCAGCAGAAACGCCTCTATGCCCATGTCGAGAAAGCGCGTGATACTGCCCGCTGCATCGTTGGTATGCAGTGAAGAGAGCACAAGATGCCCGGTAAGCGCCGACTGCACCGCGATCTGAGCGGTCTCCTGATCGCGGATCTCGCCAATCATGATGATGTCGGGGTCCTGCCTCACGATAGAACGCAGAGCCGAACTGAAATCGAGACCGATGCCGGGTTTGACCTGGATCTGATTGACCCCTTCGATGTTGTATTCCACCGGATCTTCGACGGTGAGTATCTTGCGCTCCGGCCGGTTGAGATAGTTGAGTGCGGCATACAGAGAGGTTGTCTTGCCGCTGCCGGTGGGTCCCGTCACCACCACGATGCCATGGGGACGATCGAGTATCTGCAACAACCGCTGCTCGATTTCGGCATCGAAACCGAGACTCGTGAAATCGAGATTGACCTGATCGCGCTGCAACAGTCTCAACACCATGCTCTCGCCGTGCAGTGTCGGCACCGTGGAGACACGCATATCGAGCGTGGATCCATGCACCCTCACCTTGAAGCGGCCATCCTGGGGCAGACGCCGCTCGGCGATATTGAGATTGGCCATGATCTTGATGCGCGAAATCAATGCCGGCGCCAGATTGACCGTGGGTGTCTCGGTTTCCCGCAGCAGGCCATCGACCCGATAGCGTATCTTCAGGCTGTTTTCGAAGGGTTCGATATGGATGTCCGATGCCTTCGAGGTGACCGCTCGCTGGATGATCTGATTGACCATCTTGATGACCGGCGCCTCGCTGGCCAGCTCCTTGAGTTGCTCGACATCGTCGAGCAGCAACTGGTGTTCCATACCCGCGGCATCCCCACCCGCCTCTTCCTTCATCAGTTCACTGAACAGGGCCTGGATCACCTCGTCGATCTCCGAGGCGATGCCGATCGCCAGCCTGATCTGCTTGCCGCTGATCAGTTCCAGGGCATCTATGACGTAGCGATCGGTGGGATCGACCATGATCGCCACCAGATGATCCTCCTGCTCTTCGTACACAACCAGACGGTGCTGCTTGAGGAAATTCGAAGAGATGTTCTCGCTGATATGGCTGAGATCGGGGTAGGCCTTTTTCTCGATCACCGGAATGTTGCAGAGCCTGGCTAGGCTGGTGGCGAGATCGCGGTCCGAGATCAGCCCCAGCTGCAGTAGAATGGTACCGATCGACTGGTCACTCTGCTGCTTCTCCTTGAGGCGTACCGCGCGCTCGGCATCGGCGGCACTGAGCCTCCCCCCCTCCACCAGGGCGATGCACAGCGGATGCTCTGTGTAGCCGAGCGCAGCGGCATCCCCCCCTGAAGAGGAGTGCTCCCCGGCTGTCTGGCTATTCTCCTGTCTCACTCACTTGACCTCTCGGATAACTGCATAGACTCTGTAGGTCCGACCGCCAAACCCATGTCACCCGTTCAAAGCCGCTCTATTTCGTGGATGCCCGGCGCCGCTGAAAGTCGTCGTAAAACAGCGTGGCGTCGCGGATCTTTTCTCTCATTTCCTGAGATATGTCGTAGGCTTCCTGCGGGTTGCGTACTACTTTCGGCGTCAATGTCACGATCAACTCGGTGCGGCTGATGTCCTTGGTTGTACTGCCAAAGAGGTTGCCGATGAGAGGAAGATGCATCAAACCCGGAATACCCGTCTTGCCCCCGGAACTGCTTTCGCGAATCAGTCCACCCAGCACCACCGTCTGTCCGTCGTGGACGATAACCGTGCTCTCGATGGTGCGCTGGGAGATGGAGACATTTCCGCCGCCCCCGATAGCCGGAGAGGTACCCGGCGTGCTCACCTCCTGGCTGACTTCGAGGGTCACCATTCCCCCTTCGTTGATACGCGGTGTCACCTGCAACAGGGTGCCGGTATCCCGGAACTGCACCTCGGATACGATCGGTGCGGCCGGATCGGTGGTACTCTGCGATGAACGGGTGACGATGGGTATCTGGTCACCCACACGGAAACTCGCCGTCTGATTGTCGATGACCATGATCTGCGGCGCGGAGAGAAACTTCACCGAGGATTCATTCTCAAGGATGTCGAAGAAGACCTTCAGGTCATTGGCGGAGTTGAACAATCCCAGCGCAAAGCCGTCACTGCCCGTGACATCATCGGGCAAGCTGCCCAATGCGCCTTTGTAGGGACGACCGCCTCCGGTCGTGCCATTGAAGAACCAGCGCACACCGTAGCTCAGGTTGTCGCTCAACTGCACCTCGGCGATAGTCGCCTCGATGAGTACCTGTTTCGGCGACACGTCCAGGCGGCTGATGGTGGCCTTGATCTTTTGATAATCCTTGGGACTGGCCATCACCAGAATGGCATTGTTGTCGGGATCGGCGATGATGGTGGCGGTAGCCGCCGCTCCACCTCGTGATGTCTGCCTGGGTGCCGTCTCCTTGACCACCGCCGCGGCCGCCGCAGGCTGGTCCCTGGTCAGCGCGGCCTGGCTGTCGGCATTGCTGTTCTTCAGGTCGATCCCGGTCGAGACGGGTGAGCGCACGTTTGAACGCAGCAGCGGATCACTGCTGCTCAAAGGAGCGGAAGAAGCCGGGGCCGAAGCTTCGTTGCCGAATATGTTCTGCAGAATGGCGGCGATATTCTCCGCCTTGCCGTTTTTCAGATGATAGACATAGAGCCTGCGCTCGGGTGATTTATCGCTGCCCTGGTCGAATTGCTTGATCAGTCTGCGCACCTCATTGATATACCTGCGCTGTTGACTGATCACCATCACCGCGTTCATGCGCTCGATTGGAATCAGCTTTATCATCCCGGCAAGGGGCGATGCCTCACCCTCTCCGACCACATGCTTGAGCTCATCGCTGATGGTTTTCGCGTCGGTGGACTTGAGGGGAATCAGTGCGAATGACATCCCGCTGAGCCAATCCACGTCGAACATCTCGATGGTCTGCATCAGATTATTGATCTTCTGGAACGAGCCGCTGAGGATCAGCAGATTCCTCCCCTTGTCCACACGAATCTGTTCAGACGGCGAGGAGAAGCTCTCCAGCACCTTCTTCATTTCAATGGCCGTGATGTACTTCAGCGGTACGATCTGCACCCCCTGTCCCGCCTTCATCCTTGCCTTACCCTGGCCGACGGAGGGTTTCAGTGCCATGCCCTTGAACTCGCCTGCAGGCAGAATTTTGTAGAGGGCGCCGTTTCGCACCATCACAGCACCGTTCATCTGCAGAATATTCTCGAGAATCGGCAACACGGATTCGGTGCTGACCGGGTAGGTCGTATGAATGGTCACCTGTCCCTGCACCTTGTCATCGATCAGATAGTTTTCCCGTAGTATCTCCTCGAAGATGACCTTGACCACTTCGCGCAGATCCACCCCTTCGAAATTGAGAGTGATGTCGCCACGGGCCGGCTGGCTCGTGTTGCCCACCCCTTGTGCGGGCTTGAGGAAATTTCCGCTACCCTCTCGAACATAGGTTTCAGGCTCATCGATGACCTGCTCGGAGAGCACCAGTTCCTGTTCGTCTTCTCCACCCGGCACGCTGACAGGCGGCCTTTGTGCGGGATAGGGCGCTATCAATCTACTGTTCCCGGCCTTGGTATCGATTTCAGGCTGCTGGGCGCATGATGCCAACAGCAACGAAAACATCATCGGCAATAATCGCTTCAGCAGATTGTTTTGTCTCATGCTTATCAGTATCCAGTCGTTGCGAAACACCCTTTCCTGTCACACCACATTCGTCCGAACATGGCCTCGTACAATCACAGCAGATTTCATTGCATAAAGAGATTGATGGGACGGTGTATTTACTGATGGGGTATATTCATACCTTTAATGCACAAAAACCCTACCATCGGCTCTACTGTCTGTGCCCCGGGTCTCGTCTTGCTTCCCTAGCGGGTTCGATGCGGACTATAAATAAATAGGAAAATCAATCCTATACGAAGCATTTCATCGGCAATTCCAACAGTCTGTACAGGTCGTGACCGGCCACACAAGGGGCAATCGAAGGCGCTGTCGAATCCGCCTCCCCGGTTCTGTCATGGTAGTAACATACCTCATCGACAGGTAGTAGTAACACGCATTACCCTCGATGACGTTACAGAATATAGTTGATAATCAGATGATTTTACTCGACTTTTGCCCATCGATTCCGGTATCGGGGTATTTAGCGCATCACCAGGCACCCATCGACGATGCTCAAGCGAATTATTACTGCCCTATTCTGTATGGGACTGTTCTCTCTCCCCGCTGCCCATGGTGCGGCGTCACTGACCGCGGATGTGCAGAAACTGGTTGCGGAAATCGAGCGGACAGCCAGGATTCCGGTCATTGTAAGATTTAAAAAAGAATATAATATCAATGAATTAAGGGATATTATTAATAAAAAACATCAGTATGAATCCAAACCGCGAAACGACCGCTCCAGACTAAAGAAAAGATTTCGGAAAAACGTACTGCTCGGGCTCCGGGAGCAACTGCTCGAACCCAAGGCAAAACTAGTCAGCGCGCTCCATCGGCATGGTGTGAAAACGCGCCTCAAATCCCTCTGGGCCATCAACGCTGTCGCTCTTACCCTGCCCGGCGAAATCGTTGATGAGATCGCCGCCATGCCCGAGGTGGATCGGATCACCCTCGACATGCGCCTGAGCATGAGCGAAAGCAGCAGCGCTGGATCGATCACCGATCCCCTGTGGAATCTGCTCAACATCAACACCGAACCGCTGTGGCGCCGGGGTATCACCGGCGAGGGCGTCACGGTGGCCATCATGGACTCCGGCGTGGAACTCAATCACCCGGATCTCATCGACAAGTGGCGGGGTGGCGGCAACAGCTGGTTCGACCCCTATCAGCAACACGAACTGCCTGCCGATACAGCGGGACATGGTACCCAGGCGCTCGGCATCATCCTGGCCGGCGATGAGAGCGGCTATCAGATCGGCATGGCCCCGCAAGCGAAATGGATTGCGGCAAAGATATTCGACAACGCAAACGAGTCCACATTGAGCGCCATCCATGAGGCGTTTCAATGGTTGCTCGATCCGGACGGTGACCCACTCACCGACGACGCCCCCGACCTGGTGAATAACTCCTGGGGATTCTCAAATACCGTCAATGAGTGTTTCCAGGAGTTCAGCGAGGATATCCGCTTGCTTCGGGAGACCGGTATCGGTGTCGTATTCTCGGCCGGAAATTTCGGTCCCGCCCCGGAATCCAGTATCAGTCCGGGCAACGACCCCGGCGCTTTCTCCGTCGGCTCGATCGATCAGGCCAATCAAATCGACCTGCTCAGCAGCCGCGGTCCCGGAGCCTGTGACGGCGGTGTTTTTCCCAAGCTGGTGGCGCCCGGCAGCCTGATCTTCACTACCGATCTGCTGCCCGGCGCCTATAACGTGGTCTCGGGGACCTCTTTCTCGGCACCCCACGTAAGCGGCGCCATGACACTGCTCAAAAGTGCCTTCCCGGAGGCAACCCTTTCCCAGATCGAGACAGCACTCATCGACTCGGCAACCGATCTCGGCGAGGCGGGCGCAGACGGGAATTACGGCTACGGACTGCTCGACGTGGC
The DNA here is from genome assembly GCA_050292275.1 of Candidatus Thiodiazotropha sp. Lineage (GTDB taxonomy): Bacteria > Pseudomonadota > Gammaproteobacteria > Chromatiales > Chromatiaceae > Thiodiazotropha. The sequence continues at coordinate 19,425 of JBNKLI010000141.1, read as the reverse complement.
CGGTGCATACACCTACCTCGAGAATATCTTTGCATCCAGCGAGAGCAGCCGTATCGAGTTCAGCGCGTCACACTACTCCGTGGATGAACAGACGGAGAAACTGATAGTCACTGTCAGGCGTTTGGGCGGCAGCAAAGGGGAAGTCAGTGTCGATTACACCACCCTGGAAGAGAGCGCCAGGCAGGGCCGCGACTATTTCATCAGCAAGGGTACTCTGCATTTTGCCGATGGAGAGACGGTGCGCAGTTTCGATGTCGTCATAGCGGATGACAGCCTGGATGAAGAGAATGAATCCTTCTACCTTGCGCTGTCCAATGTGGATGGCAACGCCACTCTCGGGGAGTATCCCGAAGCACAAGTCATCATCCTCGACAATGACGGCGCCGGTGCGATTTCATTCGCCGCCGTCGCCCATGCCGTGAACGAATCCAGGCAACAGGCGATGGTCGATCTAATCCGCACCCAGGGCAGTACCGGCGCCGTGGATGTACAATACCAGCTGGTGGCGAAAAGCGCCGAGGCCGGAGTCGACTACATCCCCGGTGCCGGCTCGATCAGCTTCCTCCACGGTGAGACCGAAAAGCAGATTCACATCGATTTGATCGATGATGATCTGTATGAGGGCAATGAAACATTCCAGCTACTCATTACCGCTGTCAGCGAAGGCGCCACGATTGCCGAACCCGCGGCAACGACGGTAACGATTCTCGATGATGATCCCGACAGCCAGAGGGTTTCGATCCATCTGGATGCAGTGAGTTATGACGTCGATGAAACAGCGTCAAAAGTAACCCTGACGGTAGTACGCACTGGGGATATCGAGGCGTCGGCCTCTGTAAAATACAAGACCCTCGACGGTTCGGCGAAAAAGGACCGGGACTATCGGGAATTTTCCGGCACCCTGGCTTTTGCGCCTGGCGTTACACGCCGTACAATCGGTATCGAGATACTCGATGACGGTCTGTACGAGGAGGAGAGCAGTTTCACGCTGGTGCTTACCGACGCGAGCGGGAGTGCGGCCATAACCACACCGTCCGCCGCCATTATCAGAATCATTGACGACGATGCCCTGCCCTTTGTCTCGATTCATTCCGCACCAAACCCCGGCAGCGGTCCGGAATCAGGTTTTTCCAGCGGTGGCGGCAGGCTGCAAAGGGAATCCAATCCGACACGATCAAACAACGCGAGCGGCACCGGGGCGTCGGCGTCGCTCAAGGTCTTCGACCTCAGGCTCAGAGGCTATAGCGCCGCAACCCAGTCCGACAGACCCGAGACCCAGGGATCACCTCAGGCCCCGCCGCTGAAGGAGGATGCGCCGAATCCCCACCCGGACCCCCGCCCGAACCAGGAGCAATCGGTATGCGGCTCCACGCCTGATGCAGGCGCCGAGGCCAAACCCTGTGCCTCTCGTGAGGAGCAAGAAACAGACCATGGAACCGCAGACTCGGATGAAAAACCGACGGCGGCCGCGAAACCCGGGGCGGATAGCAGCCTGAGCGAACACGGTTCTGAACCGCCCACCCCGGAGAAGCCCGAACACCGGCTTAGCGAACCTTTTATGTAACTACCTGCTGCACAAGAAACAGCCGAACTGAGCGCTGGGTGCCGTAGAGGTATCAGAAACCGTTGTTCGCAGGGACTATGGCTCAGAAGGACCAGGTAGACTGCGCCTTGATGCTTTGGCCGTTCTGAAGCGTCCTGAAGAACTCCCCTCCGGATAGAATCGTCCGCTCTTCCATGAGTTTAAAACAGTCCGGCAACGCCTCACCATCCTGATCCTTGATCAGCTCGCTGCTAATGAGCACCTTCATGCACAGCCCATCCTCCACCCGCTCGAAGATAAACCGGACCCTGCCTGTGAGTTGCTTGACGAAACAGATGGCGTGCAGCAAATCCTTCGCCAGACGGTAGAGTATCGCTTTGCGATCCGTGGAGATAGCTTCTTCCTCGATAAGAAAATCGATCTCGAACTCCAGCCCCGAAGTCACGGTGTGGCATTCCGACACCAACGAGTTCAATGCGGCCTTGAGCCCGAAATCGTCGAGACTGGGAGGACGCAGGTCCATCGCAACCGCCCTGATTTTGTGCGCTGCGTTCTGCAGCATCGGTACGATTTCCGTGGATAGCTGAGTAACCTCGCCATCGCTCTCCTGCTGATTGAAGGACAGAATATACTTCTCCAGTTGCATTTTGACGCCGGAAAGCGTCTGCACCACGTCTTCATGCAATTCGAAGGCAATTCGCTTTTTTTCGTCTTCCTGAGCATTGATCATCTTCGCGGTGAGGAACTCCAGCATCGCCTTCTTCTCCCTGGTGATGCGGTTTTGATTCTCGATGATGCGCTCGGATCGTTTGATGTGCATGAGCAGAAAGGCATAGAGGAAAAGCATCAGCAACAGGGTTGTCAGCATGAGGATGATAATGGTCCTCATGGCATGGTCGACATAGCCGCTGATATCGTAATAGATCTCCATCACACCCAGCACCGGGGAGTCTTCATTGGCCTTTATCGGCACATAGGTCTGTACCAGATTGACATCCCTGTTGCTGGAGCTGAAGAGGGTGAAGCTGTCGTGGTAGTTCAAAACGGTTTTAGGGTTGCCCGCCAATGCCGATATGAATCCATCGTTATCCTCATCGGCATCCCCGTAGGCGTCTGTCCTGGATGAGTAGGCGACTTGCCCATTGGCATCATAGAGCTTTATCCTGTCGACATTGGTGTTCCTGATCATTTGCCTGATCGATCGTTCGAGCAATGGATCGAAGGGCATCTCATCGGGCTTCTTCTTATTGAGCCGGATCAGGTTGAGGTGCATCACAAAGTGATCGTTGAGCGCATATTCCGTGGCGATGGTCAGCGATTCGTTGCTGCGCATTGCCGAGTCCTGGATGATACGCGCTGTCTCCTGGCGGACGAGAAACAGGATGACGATGGCTATCAGGATGATTGCGATGAAACTGGTGATGCCGTATCGCTTCGCGAGCTGATAATCGGATTTGATGTTGCTGGCATGGCCTTGGATATAGTTGTCCACTGCTTCTACTTTCATATGCATAGTGCTGCCGTATCTACTCACGCCACGGTGGTGACATCACGCGCCCAGCGCTCGGTCGGTTGTACTATCGCTCAATGGGCGAGTAGTTACGTGCTGCCTTAATCAGCTATCAGGGGGCCATCCATTCGGTAATATTCCTTAAACCTCCTTTGCCGTCAACCCGGGCGATATAGTAGCCTCTGGATACGAAACGTTGATCCGGCGCCATACTTACCCTGGGGTAGATGGATGTATAGGGTAAATCATCGATCATATGCTCGATTTTTTCAATGAAATAGTCGCGATAGAAATAACCCCTGATATGTTTTATGGCATCACCAGCCACTTTTAACGCAAAATAGGCGTTCGCCTGAATCTCCTTTGACTCGGGTTTGTAGATTCGCTTCGCCCTGAACCACCCGGTAGAGCGCAGAAGCAGTCTGTCCAGACGCCTGGGCATTTCTGAACTATGGATAAACAGAACAGAGTTCTCCTTTGCGGCAGGTATCTGATTGCTGTCGGATCCATAAAATCGTGTCGAGAGCAGGATCCGGTGTGTTTTCAGCAACAGATCACTGCCGAGCAGATGGTCGCTGGCCGCCTTATCCAGCCACAAAACCGCAGTTTCATCCGCGATGCTCGAGGCTGACAACCGGGCAAGGTCGGCAGGGCCGTCAAGCACCAGATCGCGCACTTTTACACCGCGCTTCTCGAGTTCGGTTCTCAGGGTACCGGCCGCCACTACACTTTGTTGATCTGCTTTGTCGACAAACTGGATGACCCCCCCTGAAATGGGGTTTTTCGCGATATGGGAGGCAGCCGCCTCGGCCTCATGCACCGCGCCCTTGGTCATATAGATGGTATAGAAACCGGTTTCGTCAACCACCGGCAGCCGGGTGGTCGGAAACAGGCAGGGCACGCCCTGGTTTTCGCAAAATGTGTTGACCTGCTCCCATCCGCTCGGCACCAGGCCGTTGATCATGGCGAATATGGGTTGTTGCGTATAGTATGCGTCCAGCTGGGCAGGCCAGGTCTCCTTTTCCCCCTTCAATTCCCATGTGTGAATTTGCCACTTGCGGTAGGGTTTGAACAACCACTCCTTGTGCCAGGGCGCATTCTTCGCGCGCTTACTCTCATATCTGGATTCCATATTCTTCTGCTGGACATATTGCTCCATCACCTCTACCAGGGCCTTGTTTTCCGCTTCGCTGTTGGACGAGAGTATGATGGTGGCGAAGTGAATGGTATCTTCGGTTACGCCCGGGGACGGCGTCTTGGACAGGGTATCGACATAGGTCATCAAACCATCCAACGCCTCGGCGTCGATATCATACCTGGGCATGAAGGGATCCAGCGGTTCGCCATTGGCATCGATGCCGTCCCTGATCGCGGCCATCAGCGTCTCTCGCGTATAGCCCTCTCGAAACACCGGGGGTTCAGGAGGCTTGCTGAGTGGAAGTTTCAAGGGTTTGAATAGCACATTGCCGGCAATTGCGGGCACCACCTGCTGTCCTTCGGTCGATCCCATACCGCTCTTTCGGTGACAGGTCTCGCAGATCAACTGATCGCCTTCAACCGCAATATCGCCCTGAACGGTCGCGGAGACCAGTTCGCCGTTGGGCAGAATACCCCTGGTGTAGAGCGCCTTGCCGATCATATAGGAGCGGGAATCGACTTCCGCGCCATTGAACGAGGCGGATGAATAGATACAGGCGCAGAGGTAAAAAGAGATCGCAAACAATCTCTTTATGGAATTCTGATTCATTGACTCCCTGATGCTACGAGCTTGCGGTATTCCTTCACTATGTCTTCGGCACTGGCAAGACCGTCTATCCTGGCCCAGGAATTATCGTTGTGTGCGCGAATGAGGGTAATCGGTTCATGATTCATTTTTGAACCGCGAAAGATATCGAAAGCCTTTTCAACGGCGACCACATCATTGTAACTACCGGTGAAGAATTGCCATTGATTCCCGGCCTTGAAACGCTTGGCATATTTCATCAGCTGCTCTGGGGTATCATAGTCCGGATCGATGCTTATGGAGATCATCGAAACCCCATCACTCTCTTCGCCCAGGATCTCCTGAACCTGATGAAAACCGGCGGACAACACCGGGCAGATGGTGGTGCATGTGGTAAAGATGAAATTCAGCATTACCGGCTTGTCTGTGCCGAGCAGTTCCGGCAAACGCAGTTTATCGCCCTTGTGGGAGACCAGTTGCACATCGGGGAGCGGGTATTCGGCGCGTTTAAGCCGATAACCCTTATCCTTCATCATCGCCTTGTGATGGGCATGGGCGTCGTGGTCGTGATGGCCATGTTCGGCGTCGTTGGCGGCAATCTTGAAGCGCTCACCCAGATTAGGGCTTTTCGCAGAGCGGTTCACACAGTCCATCTTGAAGGGGGGAATCAAGGGTTTGTCGCCCTTGCCGTGCTTGACTATGCTCGGCAACTCCCCGCTCTGGACGGTCAATGACAACACGACCGATGCCGCGAATACCAGCGTCGACGCTGCACCGTGGCGCTTTCGCTTTTTAATTGACGATGCTGTCGTTGAGTGCTTCGGCATAGTGAGCGTTCCGCTACTGGTGAAATTCATATCCGCGCTTAGAGCCCGGGAAAGCGGAATTGCAACCGTGGACAAGTCCGGATTCCGCTCTGTGCCAACACGCCGGTGAGCAACAGCATGAGAAACACGACGCCGAGGCTGCCACCGCCGCCACCTCCACCGCTGCTGCCGCTGGATTGGGATTCATCGTCCACGATGGTGAGGGTCAAGGTGCCGGCGGCGCTGTCGATGACCGCGGTACCGGTGACATTGGCGAGCGCAAAGCTGATGCTGCGGTTGCCATCGGCAATGCTGTTGTCGAGTATCTCGACCGTAATCAGCTTCTCTGTCTCGCCAGGGGTGAACTGAAGTGTACCGGTGGTCACATTGTAATCGGTACCGGCAACCGCATCGGAAGAGCTTGCTGTCAGATCGACGGAGACACTGCCGGTAATCGTCACACTGCGGCTGACCGTGAGGGTGGCACTGACAGCGTTCTCGTCGACCGAAAGGCTGTCGACGCTAAAGCCAAGCAGTGCTGCCGCGGATTGCGCCTCGTCGTCGGTGATGGTGATGATCGATTCGCTCAGGGCGCCCAGCACAGCCCCGCCCTGGGCGTTGCTCAGCGACAGGCGTATGAGTTCGTCGCCCTCGAGCAGGCTGTCGTCGATCAGCGTGACATCAAACGTCTTGCTTCCCGACTCGCCATCGGCAAAGCTGAAGCTGCCGGTGGTGAAGCCATAGTCGGAGGAAGCCGTCGCCGTGTTGTCGAGAACCGCATAATCGACCGACACCGCGCCGTTGGATCCGCCGCTTCGGGTGACCGTGACCGTGACACTGGCGCCGTTCTCATGCGCGCTGTAGTTGCTTGCCGAAAAGTCGAATGCACCGGCGGCCGGGGGATCGTCGTCATCCGCGATGGTGATGGTCGAAGTGGAGGGATCACCCAGAGAGGCGCCAAACGCTTCGGACAAGGTGAGATTCAGGCTTTCGGTACCATCGTAGACCGCATCATCGTTGATGAAGACCTCGAAACTTTGCGATACCTCGCCATCGGCGAAGCTCAGGGAACCACTGGTCACACTGTAGTCGGCACCTGCCATTGCCGTACCGTCGCTGGTGGTATAGTTGACCTGCGCCGCGCCGCTGCTCCCACCCTGGCGCTCCACATTCACGGTGACGCTGCCGTCGAGCTCATCGGCGAAATAGTCTTCGGAGGTAAACACCAGTACTCCGGTCGTGGGCGCGGGTTCGTTATCCACGATATTCAGCTGTGCCGAATCGGTCGCACCGATAACGGCCCCGCCACCGGGATTGCTCAGCGCGAGGGAAACGGTCTCGTTCGCTTCGTATGCGCCGTCATCCAGGATCGCGACCTGGAAACTGGCACTGGTCACGCCGCTGGCGAAACTGAGTGTGCCACTGCTCGAGGTATAGTCGCTCCCGGCGCTGGCAGTACCGTTCGCGGTCGCGTAGTCTACGCTCACGCTGCCGCTGCTGCCGCCGGTGCGCGACACGGTGATGGTCGCCGCGGCACCTCCCTCTGTCTGCTGATACTCCGTCTGGGTGAATTGCAGACTGCCGGCCGAGGGCACCGGATCATTGTCGTCGATGGTGACGACCGTGGTCGATGTGGGTCCCAGCACCGAACCGTTGGCGGGCGAACTGAGGGTGACCACCAGACTCTCATCGTTTTCGTAGGCGCTGTCATCGGTTATCGGGATGCGGCAGCTCTGCTGGATCTCGCCGCTGGCGAAATTGACCGTGCTCTGCGTCGCGGTATAGTCGCTGCCGGCGCTGGCGCTGGAATCCGCGGTTGTACAAACCACACTCACCGCTCCGGTGCTGCCACTGATGCGAACCACCGGCAGTGCGATCTCGGCGTCGCCCTCGCCTACCGTGTATGCAGAACCACTGAACTGGATGGCGCCCATCGCCGGTGTCGGTTCATCGTCGATGATGGAGACTTCGGCGACGTCCCGGCCACCCAGCATGACTGAAACCGGATTGCTCAGATTGAGAATCAGTGATTCGGTACCCTCCTGCAGGGCGTCGTCCGTGATAGTGATATCGAAACTGCTGCTGATCTGTCCATCGATGAACGAGAGGGTGCCCGGGGTGGCACTGTAGTCGCTGCCGGCGCTCGCGGTGCCGTCGCTGATGGTGTAGTCGACCGAGCCGCTGCCCTGGCTGCCTCCGCTGCGCTGTACTGTCACACTGATGCTGGCGCCATCTTCATTCACCCGATAGCTGCTGCCGCTGAACTCCACACTGCCCACGGGCAGGGCGTCATTTTCGACCAGGGTCAGGGTGGCATCATCGAGGACACCCGCATTGCTGCCCGACAGGGAAAGGCCCACTGTCTCATCGCCCTCGTAGACGGCGTCATCGATCAGTTGGATGGTGAATTGCTTGCTGCTCTCGCCATCGGCGAAATCGAGGGTGCCGGATACCGCGGTGAAATCCTGTCCGGCACTCGCCGTACCACTCTCCGTGGTGGCGTAGTCGACGGACAGGGCGCCGCTGGTACCGCCGCTCCTGGTCACGGTCAAAGCAACGGAGCCGGCATTCTCGTTGGCCGAGTAGGTGGCGTTGCTGAACTGCAGACTCTGCCCGGGAAAGGCACCGGACCCTGCGGCCAGGGTGAAGTCGTCCGAAAAGAAGGTGTTGACCTCGTTGCCCACCTCGTCGGCCGTCTCCACCAACAGGGTGCTGAAGCCCCCATCATCGATGAAGCCGAGGAATTTCCAATCGAACACGGTTGCGTCCGCGCCGGTGAAATCCACCGTGGCGCCGTTGCTGGTGAACGCCAGTTTCGCGCCGTTCGAACTTCTGAACCAGCCACCCACCCCATACAGGGTCATGCCACCGGCGCTCAGGGTGACCTTATCCGGAGTGAGATGAGTGCCCGAGGCATTGACCGCGAACATCAGGTAGCTGCCGTCATGCACATCGCCGCCGCCGGTGCTGGTACGGATACCGGCGACACCACTGGAACTGGCCTCCCAGGTGATGCCCTGGCTGGTGACGCTGACTTGCGGATCTGTTCTGCTGCCAGCCCATGCGTCGGTCTCGAAACTCTCACTGGCGAAATCGACCGAAACGGACTGCAGCGCCGAGAGATCCTGGATGAACTGCGCCTCCGCTGCCGCGTCGCAGCAATAGACGGTAACCGCGGCCTGACTCTGTAGAGAAATTCCCGCAACGGCAAGGACCAGGACACGAACGACTGATTTTATATCAAGCATATTTCATCTCTTGGTGAAGTGAGGGTTAGTAAACAGTCAAATGCTCGGCTTTGAAATCACCGATGACCATGGTCACTTTCTCACCTGACTTGACATGGGAATCAGGATTACCGAATACCATGTAGTAGGTCTTGTTGGGTTTGATGTTGCGGCCGCGATTGGTTGTTCTGAACGCACCCACCTTGGCTGCCATGGGTACAGGTAGTTTAGCATTGGAACGTTCGACCACCAGATGCGGCTTTATCCGGTGATCGAAAAAACCCTTCGATTTATCCACATCGAGGACACGAAAGCGAAAGTCGATCATATAGCCCCCGGCGCCGAGCCGCAGACTGGTCAACTCCACACCCCACTGCTCGGCGATCGCCGCCGCACGCCTGGCATCGACCATGGCGGGCAGGGTTACTTTCGGAGCCACCGGGGGTTTCCAGTCATTGACAGGATTCGGCCTCTCCCCGCTATGAACAGAGCCGGCCCCTTGCGCCACAGAAGTGGTGAAGGCCATCACCAGCAAGGAGAGTATCACCAGCACCAGGATGATGAAGATAGGGCTTCCCTTGGGATGGTGATCACCGTCATCCTCGTAGGGATCGTAATCTCGATGAGTATTTTCCGCCTTCATGATTTTTCAACCACCTCAAGTCATGATATGGGCCACTACCCCGAACCAGGGTAGTGGCCCCCTCGCCTATGGCAGGATATAGACCGGTACGTTGTAGTAGACCGCATTGGGTATCAGTTCGCCGAGTGCGTCGTGAACTTCCACACGTATGAGGTCTCCTGCGTTCGCCAGCGGTCCCAGATTGTTGGTATAGAGCCGGAAACTGCCGTTGTTCAACACCACACCGCTGTTGTTGCCTGCGGCATTGGGGACGATCTCCGTAAAGTTTCCACTATTGAGGCTCACCAGGTAGGCGTGAACCTGACTGCCCGGAGGTACTACGGTGGTGTCCACATTGCCCCGGATGCGCCAGTCGTCGTTCGCCGGATCGGTATCCTCGTTCAGCCTGTACTCCGACATGGTGACCGTGACCAGGCGGACGAAGTCGGCGGTGGCGATGGCGCTCACCAGATTGCTGGTATCGGTGGCCGTGTACTGCAGGCTCGCCAGGGTACCCACCGCGTTATTGGCGATGTCCACGCTGGCCGCGCCGTCAGCGGTCAGGGACGGGGTGACGTTATCCGGATCATTGACCTCCGTGGCGGTCATCGCGGTGTCGTCGACATCGTTGGCAAGTACGCCCGGCGCCGGGAAGTCGAAGGTCACGGTGAGGGGCTGACCCTCGCCGTCGGTCACCATATTCATCGCATTGCGCAGATAGAACACATCGTTGTTCACCACCGGTGCGTCATTCTGTGCAATCACGTTGATGGTGACGGTCACCTCCGCACTGTCGACGGTGCCATCGTTGGCGATATAGGTGAAGCTGTCGGTGCCATTGAAGTTGACATCGGGCTCATAGTGGAACGAACCATCCGCGTTGAGCACGAAGCTGCCCGGATCCGGGCGCGCGTTGCTCGGCCCTGTCACCAGAACCGCGGTCAGCGGATCGAGATCGACATCGATATCGTTATCCAGGACACCGGGCGCCACCACATCCAGGATCGCGTCTTCATTCACGTCATAGGTATCCGCATTGGCTACGGGTGCCACATTGGCAGGATTGACGGTGATAGTGACGGTCGCCGGCGCGGCGCTGTCGTTGCTGCCGTCATTGGCCAGGTAGGTAAAGCCGTCGGTCCCGACAAAGCCCGTGCCCGGTGTGTAGTCGAAGGAGCCGTCCGCATTCAGAACGAAGGCCGCAGCATTGGCTGGCCCTGTGACCAGGACAGCGCTCAGGGTATCCGCCGGATTGGGATCGGTATCGTTACCGAGCACCCCGGGCGCGGCCTCTGAGAGCATCACATCCACCTGGGTCTGGTAGACATCGTCGAGCGCGGTGGGCGCGCCATTGGTCAGATCCACCGTGAGGGTGACCGTGGCGGGACCCACGTCGGGATTGATGCCGTCGGAGACGGTGTAGGTGAAGGTTTCGATCAAGGGTAGAGACAATGGGTCCAGATTCAGAGGCGGCGTATAGGTGCAGTTGCCATCGGTAAGATCCGGGCAATCCAGGGTACCCTGGAGGACCTCAGTGCCCAATGTTATGGTCAGACCATCATTCTCCGGATCCGAATCGTTGTCCAACAGGTTGAACAGGGTCGGGTTGTTGGGATCCGAATCAGCTGCGACAGCGTCATCGGCGACAATAGGCGCGAGATTCTGTACCACGTTGATGGTGACGATGCCAAGGGTATCGCTGCTGCCGGGATCGTTGTCGGTAGCGGTATAGGACAGATCGGTTGTGGCAGGAGAGGTCCAGGGATCGAGCGCTGTGGCCGTCGCTGTACACAAACCATCGGCAGCGACACAGCTCAGCTCGACAGTCAGGTTGGTGCCGACAAAGACCTCTTGACTATCGATTACGCCGACAGCGCCACCCTCCGGATCCGAGTCGTTGGCGAGCACATCAACATCGACGCTCACCGAACCTGTGGCGACTTCCGGGATGCTGATCAGCACCTGGTCCGCAGCGGCAAGCGGTGGCTGATTCGCACCCTGGGCGAAGTTGATGAAGCGCAACATGCCACCCAGGGTGTCGATGTCGTTCGGATCCTCGTTGCCGGGATCGCTCGGATTGGTCATATAGCCATTGCCGTCGTAGACCGCATACCTGCCCATGGTGGTCGGATTGATGATCACATCCTTGGTCTTCAGCGGTGGCAGGCCGATCGAGTATTGCTGCACCGGTGCCGGGGTGGCAACGCCGCTCGCCCCGTCCTGCCAGGTGTACTGCATGCCGTCCTCGCCGTGGATGGTGCCGTAGAGCCCCTGCAGCACGGGCACGTGATTCTCACTGGCCGCACTTGCGAAACGCAGCAGATTGGATTGGTTGGTTGCCAGGTCGACTCCGGTGATATCCGGTGTCGTGCCGGCCACGTAGGGCTCGCCGTTGATCAGGAACCAGCTCGGATGGCGGTCGATGGCCGTGGTCAATCCCGGTGTTGCGGGATCGCCATCATATTGCGCAGCGACGGCATCGTTGAACGCCGGGTCGATATCGCTGTAGAAGAGCGTGGTGTCGCTCGCATAGGAGACACCGGGATAGACCTCGCCTGCCGCTGCGTCTTTGGTCAAAGCGCCGTAGAGTCCCATGTAGAGCTGCTTCTGGGGGTGAGTGCCGGTTTGGTAGACGAATGTTCCGGATCCGCCAATGGCATTCTCGCGGAAACCGGTCCAGCGATAGGAGCGGCTGCCACCCGCAGCAGGCGCTTCACGGCCATAGCTGCGAACCCGCTTGTTCAGGTCCCCGTTTCGCCCGCCAACCGTGCCGTCATTCCAGGTAGGCCCGTTGTTGTTCGCCGACCACGGAAGTTCCTGGCCCGGTATTGTTATGGAGGTCGATTCCGGCAGCAGGTTGGTGAGCATGATCCGAAGGTTTTGATCACCCAGATCCATCGAGAGCTGCGGCCCCGGAAGCGTCGCTACCGGATCGTTGCATTCGGCTGCATTCATTCGAGCGCTGCGCGCTGCTGCGGTGTTAATCGGATTTGCCGGGTGCGTGTTCGACACATTCCAGCAAGCCCCCCCGGTATCCAATGCATAACCCCACATGGGCACAGACCTTCCATCCAGTACTTTGACGAAGGGTTTTGCAATCAAGTAGATATCCTTTGCATCCGCTTGAGCGGCTACCATGGCGAGCGCGCACGCTGCAACGATCGGTTTGATTCTCAGCTTCATGATATTTGACCTTTTCATGTTCGTGCCCTCCCGCGCTTATTCGATGGGTGTGCCAGGAGGCAGCACAACCACGGTCCCCAGGCTGCCGCCGGGGAAGATGTCGAATGTTGTCAGCTCTTTCTCCGAGTGGGAGTGCCAGACCAGGAAGTAGCCGCCGAAGGGGTTGAGACCACCCTCGCCTGGGGGCAGATCGCCGACGTCGCCGAGGAAGGGGCTGCCGCTCCACCAGCCGCCCAGGGTGAGATCGCCGACACCGGGCAGAGTGACCGGCAGGGGTTTACCATGGTCGGCGCAATATTCGTGGGCATAGGTCGTGCCGGGTCCATCGCCGAATCCGTCGCCATCGGTATCCACGCAGCTGTGAGTGTTGTCATGGCCATAGATATCCCACCCCAGATCCTTGCCGGTCCAGGTCCAGATCGCGTCCACTGTCTGTTTCGGCGCAGAATTGATGGTGTTGTCGGAGCGGCCGATATCGGCAACGAGACCATCCGAACTCAGCATCCTGCCGTCGCGTCCGATGAACCTCAGGTTCTCACCGTGGTAGTGCATGGGATGGGAGTCGTGACCCGCGTTGACGTTGCGCACCAGCACCCTGTCGCCCGGATGGGTCATCACCAGGGACTCGTAGGGCTGATTGGGAAACAGCGGATTGTAGTCGCCCTGAAAGTTATCGGGGAAGACACGGCCGTTGAGAAACCAGATCGAGGCATAGCGATCGGATTGGGTGAAGTGGCTGCGGTGACCGCGCTCCATCTGGATATGGATATCGGGGTCGATCTCTGTCATCAGGTAGAGATTCTCCTGATCGTAGTCGGTCCCTGTACCCGCCCCGTAGGCGCTGCGGCTGCCATCCGCCGGACGCACGATGAGTGCGCCCTGCAGGCCCATTTCGGCATGCAGTCCGGGATTGCTGCCATCCAGGCTGTGGTAGATATAGGTACCTGGGGAGCCGGCGGTAAAGCTGTATGTAACGGTTGTCTGGCCCACAGCCGCAGCGTTCGTGATCAGACCGGAGACACCACCGGTAGCAGTGACCTGATGGCCGGTAACCACGATCGAGACGGGATCAGGCACCCCGTAATTGGTTAAATCGATGGTGACATTATCACCCTCGGTAACGATCAGTGTCGGTGCCGGATATTGCGGCAACGCGTAGCCATCGCCTTGTGCCGGATGGGTCGAACTCTGCCCCGCATTCATGTCGCCGAATCCCCACATATAGAGACTGGTGCCTTCCGGCAGGTTCATGTTGAAGGGATAGGCGTAGAGGCGGAAATCGGGACCCTCGATGCCGCGTATGTCGTGAACCGCATAGGAAAGGGGTGCGCTGAAGACACCCGCCAATCCCACGATCAGGAGGCTGATGAACCGCCCAGGTTTTTTGAATATGTTCTTCATTAATCTGATCTCCTAGTTCGGCCGGCCTCAGTTGACGACGATCTCTGTGATCATGCCGCCATCCAACTGCGATACATTGCTCATTTGGTGAACTTCGGTTGCATGCAGGAAGTAGGTACCCGGCGCCACACCGGTGGTATCGATGATCACATCGGTGGTTTCACCGCCGCCGAAGTTTACCGAAGCGGTTTCGCGGTAGAGGTTCTTGCCGGTCGCACCCCGCATCAGCTTTGCTCCGGTGCCGACTATTTTCATCTTCAGACCCATCGCGGTGATGGTCCAGAATCTGTCCAGCCCGACGTTCGAGAGTCGCAGCAACAGGCGTTGCCCCTGCTCCACCGAGATCACGGAATTGATTTTCTGGGTGGTCTTCCCGTTAGTGAGGAGTTCGCCCGGCGTGCCTGTTATCTTGCCGGGAGGATTATCGGCAACGGCCAGGGTATTGTCGGCGGGCGCCGGCAACTCGGCCGGGTTGATGGTATCCGGATAGCCCCGCCCGTTGATCATGGGATAGTCTCCCTGGAGACGCTCAAAGGGCAGCGGCTGAACTTTGATATGTTGATCGTGGAAATAGGAGTCGAAGCTGGAGAACTGCAACGCCTTCTCCACATCCCAGGCGGTGGTGCCGTCGCCGTCGTTATAGGCATAACCTCCCGGGCCGCCGGCATTGCCGCCTCGCAGGGAGATGGGACAGGCCCCCGTGGATACGCCGTTTTCATCCACGCAACCTGTCATGTCCTGTGCCGGATGCACGTAGAGATTGGCCAGCATGCCCATCTCCATGTGCTCGGTCGCCTCCACGTGGCAGTGGTAGATATAGGTGCCGGGGTGCACGATGTTGTAGTAGTAGGTCAGGGTCGATCCCATATTGATCGAGATCGAGACCTCGGGTACGCCGTCGAATACCGTCGCAGCATTGGGGAAGCCGTGAAAGTGGACGGTGTGAGGATCGAACAGATCCGGACGCATAACCGTACCCACGTTGGACAGGTTGAGGAAGAACTCATCACCCTGATCCAGTTCGATGGTCGGGCCTGGCCACTCTGACGCCAGGATACCCTCGCTGATCACATTGTCGGCCTGTACTGATGTACGGTTACCGTAACCGAACATATACATCGGATTGCCGTCGGACATCATCGAGAAGCTGTCGCCGGAGGTCAAATGCATGCATTTCGCATTGGGATGGTTGGGATCTGGCGTATCGATCACGGAGTCGCCATCCGTATCACCGGGACACTGGATGTTCACCACGGCGCCCGCCGTACCCACAAAGCCCAGCAAGGTAAGTGCGATAGCCCCTGCGAGTCTGTTTTTGCTGTATGTTTTCATTGGGCGTTACTCCTCGTGATCTTGTAATCGCCGTATCTGATTACCCGTTGACCCGCTGCGACCTGAAGCCTCAAACCGGAGGCAAGGGCCGTGATGCCTGCATGATTCATTTTCTGTTTCATTGCCATCTCGCTCCCCTCCTTCAAGGCGACACTTGCTCGTCGGCGCCGATGTCTGAACCCTGGTTGGGTCTTGGTTGATTGTCGAAATCCACCTGTGTCCGCGCACCGCCCGCGGGTCCGCCCTGGTTGTCTGCCTGGCTGCCTGGCAACAGGTGGTAGTCGTAGAAGCTGCCGTTTGGATCGGCCAGGGTTACCGGACCGAAGCTGACCTGCAGGAAGTTGCCGCCCTCGTCAAAGGCGCCGGCCGTCTGGATTACCTTGAACTCGGGGAACAGCAGACTGTCGGTGGCTTCGTTGTAGACCGGGTTGACGAAACCGACATCGCCGGTGATCAACTCGTTGCTGTTGCTGACGCCGTCATACTCGGTCCCACTCTGCAGCAGACAGAAACGGGGACTGAGCAGATCCGTGGCGCTCTCGGTAACACCCAGGAGCACGCCCATGTCGTTGGTATAGGCTTCGATATTGCCCGGATCGCAAGTGCCGCCGGCAATGCAGTTCGCCGGCAACAGGCCGCCTGTGAGCTGAGTGGTATCGCCAAAGTTCGACCAGTAGAACGAACGGTTGTGATAGACGACGGTGTTACGCAGAACCGGACTGGAGTAGGTCGCGTTGCTCGTCATCGCCCAGGGTGCCGGGTTGTTATCCTCGTAGGAGTCGATGGCGAGTGCCATCGCCTGCGCCATATCGGTGCTGTGCATCCTCGATACGATACCCGCCGGCAGTGGTGTCGATTCGTTGGGATTCGCCGGATCGGCAAACGCCTGCGACCCGGTGGAGGTGGACTCGTTGCGGGCAACCGTGTTGTTGCGGATAACCACCTTCGGTGAATCCTGAACCGTTATGCCGCCACCCGCGACACCGGCCACGTTGTTGTTGACCATGTTGTTGTAGGCATATACGCCGTACCAGCGGCCCCTGTTCCAGGTATCCTGCTCCTGGCCCTGGTTGTCGAACCGGCTCTGGGGTATGTCCTGGCCGTTGACACTGACGATACCGATACCGCCGCCATCGCCGGCGCCCGCCAGGTTGCCGCGAATGATATTGGAGTCGATGGTGACGTTACCTGTTCCGGGGGAGAGCAACAGGCCGGTCTGGGCCTCGGGCACCAGTGCGGGTTTGCCTGCGATGTAGATGCCGCCACCGTCAGGCGAGGTGCCGGGGGTCTGCTGGAAGGACTCGTTGAAGACGATGCTGTTGTCTTCAATGATGCCGTTCCTATTGAGACCCAGGTGGGCGATGCCGCCGCCGTTGCCCTGGGCGAAGTTGCCGCAGACCCAGTTGTTTCTCACCCGGTAGTAGTCGGCACCGGTGTTCAGGGAGATGCCTGCGCCGTCGCCGCTGAGCACGCCATTCTTCTGCACCAGGTTGTGGTGGATGTCGATGCGGTCGTTCATGCTGTCGTCATAGACCGGTGTACCCACCGCGTAGTTATCGTTCTCCGCTATGAAGCTCGGGTCATCCTCGTTGGCGATCTCGTGGGTCAGCAGAGGGTGGCCGATACGGATACCAGCGCCGTAGAAACCGGAGTTGGCTGTGATCTTGTTGTTGGAGATGTTCAACCACTGGTTGTAGCCGTTGGCGATGATGCCACCGCCGGTGCTGGCTCCGACAATGGTGAATCCGTCAATGCGCGCACCGCGGTTGGGCGCCCGGTTGAAGCGGTTTCTGCCACTGTTGACACCGACGACGAAGATACCCGCGCCCTCTTCCGTGGGAAACAGGTTGGCACCCAGGCCCGGGAAGCCGAATGGCGCCACGGCCTGGCCCGGCAGGGTCGTGATAAGACCTTCAGATTCCAGGGTGGTTGCCAGCTTGCGCCAGTCGGTGATCTTCTCCGTCGGTACCTGGCGTGCGTTCAGGGTGACCGCACCGGCGCCCCAGCCCTGCAGCTTGACAGGTTTCCACATGATCACCATTTCGTCATAGATACCGGGTGCGACCAGGATCAGATCGCCCGCCGCAGCGGAAGGTCCGGCCGGGTTGTTCACCGGATCGCCGATCGCCTCCTGGATGGAATCGAAGTCACCGGGCACACGCCACACCGCCGAGGTTCTGTTCAGGTTGTTTGGATTACCGTTGTAGTTTGCCCTCGGCGCACGCTCCTCGCCCTGGTTGGTCACGACACCCACGGTGAGCGTCACCCCGATCGGGGAGACCGCATCGCCGTTGGCCACCATGACCTGGTATTCACCAGGAGTGACGGTGGGAATATCCGCTTCGATGTAACTCGCATTCTGGGTACCGATGGTCATCGGGATCCTGGTTTGCGGATCATCCTGATCGACCAAAAAGGCCACCGCGCCGGTAGCAAAACCGTAGTTTCTGCTGATCAGCTTCTGCGCGGGATCGACACCATCCCAGTAGGCATTGGGCACATCGACCAGTCCCATGGAGTTGATGCGTATGCTATCCCCGACCAGGCCGAAGGGGCCGGGCAGGCCATTCACCCGGCTCACCGATGAGATCATCGGGGTGTTGTCGGCCTGTTCGCAATCCAGCGGGAACACCTCGCGATCGGCATGCGCCGCGATCGGCACCACCGGGGTATCCAGGTAGGTAACCGTTCCGGGCATGTACTGGAAGGTGTAGCAGAACTGGCTGTACTGCGACTTGAAGTTGGGATCGATGATCTTGGCGGGCTGTCCCGTCACATCGTCGATACCGTCGTTGTTCGCGTCATTCGCCGGATCGTAGGCGGGATTGTCGATCGGACCCGCGTCGTTCATACAGGAGACCAGCATGTTGGGCGACATGCCCGAGGGCATCGGCAGATTCGTCGTAGAGGTCGAGGGCACCAGCAGATTGTAACGGCCATACTGGTCCGCATAGACACGGTTGACCTCGTTGCCGTTCCAGTCGTAGAAACCGATGGGAACATTGCGTGGCGCGAACTTCTCACCGAATGCCGGGGAGTTGGGATTAAACTCATTGGCCAGATCGTTGAGAATCATCCCTGTCACATTGCCGGCCAGCGGCACATCGGTCATGAGGAAGAAGTTCGTCGAGGCATTCTGCGCCGATGAAAGGGGCACCAGCTTGCGGTCGCACAGCGGACGCGTTTCACCGGCGAAGGGTGCGTAGACACTCTCGTCGTTAAGCAGCGCGGCATTCACGAGATTGCTGCCGTCGCCGGGATCGCTACCGCTACCGTCCTTGGTGACCATCGACAGATATTGAGGCACGGGACGGACATCGCCGACACAGGCCGCGGGCAGTGCCTGCAGCGAGGGGATGTACTCATCGCCGAAATCGACGTTTTTGTGCTCCTCCCTGAGACTCTGGTAGCCGGGAGGTGGGGCCATCTCGACGATATAGTCGCCTGGCAGGATCCACGCTTCAGGCAGTCTGTCGATACCTGCAGAGGACTGACCGACAAGGCTTCGCCTGTTGGCGTAGAAAGCCGACAGTTTGGCTGCGATAGCACCGGGCAGTACCGTGCTATCGTAGCTGTCGAAAGCAAAACCGCCATCGAACACGCCAGGGCGAACCTGGTTGAAGTTGCGCAGTCCGTCGAAGCAGCGGTCATCGGCGACGGGCGGATCGATAACAGAGACGCCGGGAACATTGTTGACTCCCTGGCAGCCGTAGGGAAGGCTGTCGTCCCAGCTGTCTGTCCAGGTCACCTGCAGGGCATCACCTAGATCGAAGGCGCCATTACCGTTCCAATCGATATCTTCCAAGCCTGGCCCTGAACTACCATCGCGAAAACCAAAGGGGTAGTTGTCCACGTCGGCGTACTGAATACCAGGAACACCGTTGATGTCGTCGATTACACCGTCATCCGCGTCGAGTACCGGGTCACCATTCCAGTTGATATCGCAATCGCCGTTGGGGAAATCGCCTTGAGGAAAACAGTCGATATCGCCATCGGCATAGAGCGCCAGTTGCACCCGTGGCACACCCGGCTCCCAAACTTCCGCGACCGCGAACTGGGGATCATTTTCAGCGCGTGT
>JBNKLI010000140.1:0-79207 GCA_050292275.1 Candidatus Thiodiazotropha sp. | reverse complement strand
GCTCTTCCTGCTGCTGGTCGCAGGATCGCTGCTGCTCCTCCTGTTGCTGGTCGCCGGATTGCTGCTGCTCTTCCTGTTGCTGGTCGCCGGACTGTTGCTGCTCCTCCTGTTGCTGGTCGCCGGATTGCTGCTGCTCTTCCTGCTGCTGGTCGCCGGACTGTTGCTGCTCTTCCTGCTGCTGGTCGCCGGACTGTTGCTGCTCTTCCTGCTGCTGGTCGCCGGATTGCTGCTGCTCTTCCTGTTGCTGGTCGCCGGATTGTTGCTCCTCCTGCTCCTGTTGTTCTTCTTTTTTATCCTCCTCTTGCTTTTTCTCCTCTTCCTGCGCTTCTTGCTGTTGCGCCAGTTTTTCCTTTGCCAGTGCCAGATTGTGGCGGGCGTCGGTGTGATCGGGGTCGTTTTCCAGCACCGTCTCATAGGCGACGACGGCGCCCTGGTAGTCCTCCAGTTTGTAGCGGCTGTTGCCCAGGTTGTAGAGGGCGTCCTGCCTGACCTCTTGCCTCTCCACCTGTTTGAACGCCTCGCTGGCGGCCTGGTAGTCTCCGGTTCGGTAGTGGGCGACGCCTTTGCGATAGGGGTCCTCGAATCCCTTCGCCGCCTCCTCGTAATGCCCCTGGTTGTAGTCTTCCGCCGCCTGCTGCTCCTGATTCAGGAACCAGTTGGCCCCCGCCAGGGGAGGGAAGAGGATCAGCGGGAGAAAGAGTTTGAGGCCCTTCATGCTTGCGAATCTCCGGACCGCCTGATCCTGAAACGTGACAGCATGAGCAGAAGCATGGGTAGAAGCAGCCAGTAGAAACGCTCGTTCCAGACCCGGGTCTTCTCCTGGGTTGGCGTGGGTTTGCCGATATCGCCGCTCGCCAGCTTCAATATGTTGCGGCTGTCCTGATCGCGAAAATCGGCCTGCTGATAGTATCCGCCCCCCGCCTTGGCGAGCTGCTGCAACAGCTTCTCATCGAGGCGCGACTCGATGATCTTGCCGCTGCGGTCTCTCATCAGTTCACTCTGGCCGACGCGGGCGGGTACCGGTCCTCCGCCGCTTGTACCTACGCCCAGGACGTGCAGCACGATGCCCTGATCCGCCAGTGATCCGATGCGCTGCATCAGCTCGGGTTCGTCAAAATCGCCGTCGCTGATCAGCAGGATACTGCGCAGATTTCCCTTGCCTTCGCCGCCGAGCAGTTGGCTCGCTCTGTCCAGTGCCGCGAGCAGCCGGCTGCCCTGGAGATTGGCCAGATCGGATGAGACCGCGGGCAGGGCGTTGAGGATGCTTTGAGAGTCTTCGGTGATCGGAGACACCACATGGGGCACCGAGGCGAAGGCGATCATGCCGATGCGCAGTTCCCGGTTCAGCATCACCAGGTCCTGCACCTCCTGGCGGGCCCGCGCCAGGCGGGATGGCGGTACGTCGGCCACGTTCATGGAGCGGGAGATATCCATCAGGATCACCAGGTCACTGCCCGGAGAGAAGGCCTCGATATCGGTGTAGTCCCAGCGCGGACCGGCCAGCGCGAGCACCACCAGGATCCACAGCAGGCCCCAGCGGGTGAAGCGGCTCCAGCGCTCGTTGACGTCCAGTTCCCGCACCCCGGTCAGATGCGGCAGCAGGTGCTCGTCGGCGTAGCGGTGAATCGGGCCCTTGGCGGGACGCACCACGCTGTAGACCAGCCATCCCAGGACCGGGATCAGGCCCAGCAGGGCGAACAGCCAGAGGGGGCGGGCGAAGTGGAAGAAGGTATCAGGCATAGCCGCCCCCCTTCAGTCGCCGCTGTCTGCCCTCGGGATAGATGCCCAGGATCAGCAACAGCAGCAGTGCGACGCTGAGCGGCCAGTAATAGAGGGGCCGGGGAATGAACACGGTGCGCGATTGCGCCTCGGTCTTCTCCAGCTCATCGATGTCCTGGTAGATCTTTTCCAGGGCTTCGGTATCGGTGGCGCGAAAGTAGGCGCCATCGGCGGCCTCGGCGATTTCGCGCATCGCCTCTTCGTTGAAACCCAGATCGGTGCGGGTGATGATGCGGCCGTTCTCCATGATCGGCACCCGCTTGCGGTCACTGCCGACGCCGATGCTGTAGATGCGGATTCCCTCCTGGGCCGCCAGCTGAGCCGCCTTCAGGGGCGGTATGGTGCCCGCCGTATTCTCGCCGTCGGCGATAAGCAGCAGCACCCTCGAACCCTCGGGGCGCTCTCTGAGTTTCTTTACTCCCAGACCCAGGGCGTCACCGATGGCGGTGCCGTCGCCGGCGATCCGCGGGATCACTTCACCGAGCAGGCTGCTCACCGCCTTGCGATCATAGGTGAGGGGTGAGAGTACATAGGCACGGCTGCCGAAGATCACCAGGCCGATACGGTCTCCCTGGCGCCCCTCGATGAACTTGGTCACCACGCCCTTGACCACCTGCATGCGGCTGACCTGCTCGCCTTCGAGGGTGAAGTCGAGGGCGTTCATCGAGTGCGAGGCATCCACCGCCAGCATCAGGTCATACCCGGCGGTGCGATTCTCGGTGTAGGGTTCGAGCCACTGCGGACGCATCAGTGCCAATACCAGGGCCAGCCACAGCAGATGGAGCAGCCAGCCATGGAGGCGCGCACTCAGGGGCTGGCGCGGCCGGCGCGTGTTGAATGCATCCTGCAGATGGGAGAGGCTCGGGTGGAGCAGAGTGGTCTGCAGTCCATCCACCGATTCATGCCGCTCACCCTTTGGCCGCGGCCAGAAATGCCTCACCAGCAGCGGCAGCACCAGCAACAGCGCCATCCAGGGCCAATGAAACTCAAACATGACAGGCTTCCCCGCTGACCCAGAGGATGGCGGCATCGATCAATTGGGCCAGCTCCTCCTTATCAGCGCCACGGTCGGGCGGGGCATAGGGGAGCACCAGCAGCATCCGCCCCTTCTCGCGCCAGCGAAAGCCGCTCGAATCGTTACTCTGCAGCCAGTCGAGCCATGCCTCGTCGGTGAGGGCGGCGGTATTCTCGCGGCCGCAGCGGGCGATGGCGATACGCCGCAGCAGTTCGGAGAGTTCGCTGGCCACCTGTTTCGCCGGTTCGCGCCTCATGCGCTTGCGCAGGGCCAGCAGGTGGCGCCGCGCGTCGTGCTGCCACCGCCCCAGCGGATAGAGCCTGCGCCATCGGAAAAACACCCAGATCAGCACGGCTGTCAGCAATACCAGCACCAGCAGCAGCCACCAGCCCGGGGCGGGCGGCCACCAGGGGGCGGGATCTATTCCTCGGATATCGCGCAGCGGATCCATTCAGCGCCTGCCGAAATGCCGTGCCAGGCCGAGGGAGAGGGTCAGGTGGATCTCTTCATTGGTGGCGATCGGCATCAATGGTATGCCCAGGGCGTTGGTCAACGAGAGGAGAGATTGGCGGCGCGCGTGCCACTCCTGTGAATAACGCTCCCTGGCCTGATGATCGCTGGTGTCGATCTCCATTGAGCTACCGTCCGGGCCGACGAAGGTCACCCGGCCCATCTCGGGCAGTGTCTTGTCAGCGGGATCATCCACCGGCAACAGTACCAGGGTATGGCGCTGGCAGAGACGCCCCAGGGTCTGCCTCAGACCCTGGAGCTCCCGGTTCATGTCGGCGATCACGAAGATCAGGGAGCCGGTCGCCGTACCCCGGTCGGCCCGCTGCAGGGCCTCGGAGAGGCAGTCGGTCTCCGGTTGATGGGTTGCGCCCTCCTGGGTGAGCGCGTGCAGCAGACGCCAGAGTGCGCGACGGTCCTTGGTGGGACGGAAATACTGCATCTCCTGGCGGCAATCGCCGAACAGCATGCCGCCGACCCGGTCGTTGAGCCTGGATGCCGCCCAGCCGAGCAGCGCCGCCGCCTTGGCCGCCTGCACCGATTTGAAAGTGCCGCGCGTACCGAAGCTCATGTGGGGTCCGCGATCGATGCAAAGGACCACGTTGCGCTCGCGCTCTTCTCTGAATATCTTCAGGTGAGGGATGTTGGTGCGGGCGGTGACGTTCCACTCCATGTTGCGGATATCGTCCCCTTCGCGATATTCCCGCACCTCTTCGAAATCGAGACCGGTACCACGGAATACCGACGCATAGAGACCGCTGAAGCTGGAATTCACCAGATGGTGAGAGGCCAGTCCCAGGGCATGTGCCTGGTGGCGCAGCTCAAGCAGGTCGTCGATATGGGGGTAGAGGCTCATTGCTGCTGAGTAAGCCGGTCAGCTCAGGGAATGGCGACCATGTCCAGCAGGCGGGAGAGGAAATCATCCGTGGTTACGCCTTCCGCCTCGGCTTCGAAGGTTAATAGGATACGGTGGCGCAGAATGGCCGGGGCGACGGCCTGGATATGGTGAGGCGCCACGAACTCCTCATCGTCGAGCCAGGCCTTTGCCCGGGCGCATCGTGCCAGGGCGATACTGGCGCGGGGGGAGGCGCCGAAACGACACCAGCGATCGAGATCCTTGTCGTACGCCTTGGGTTCCCGGCTCGCCTGAACCAGGTCGACGATATAGCTGTTGAGCTTGGGGTCCAGGTAGAGCTCCGCCACCTCCTTGCGAATCGAAAACAGCTTCTTCTGGGTCAGCGGCTTGTCCGGCGGCGTCGGTTTCTGTTTCTGCTGGGCGCTGTCCAGGTCGAGGATCTCGAGCTCCTCGGATCGATTGGGGTAGTCGACGTTGGCCTGCATCAGGAAACGGTCCAGTTGAGCCTCGGGTAGATGGTAGGTACCCTCCTGTTCCACCGGGTTCTGCGTCGCCAGCACCATGAAGAACGGCGGCAGGGGATAGGTTGTATGACCGACAGTGATCTGCTGTTCTCCCATTGACTCCAGCAGGGCGGATTGCACTTTGGCGGGAGCGCGGTTGACCTCGTCGGCGAGCAGAATATTGTGGAAGAGCGGTCCCGGGCGGAATTCGAACTCACCCTTTTCGTGGCGGTAGATATCGGTGCCGATGAGATCGGAGGGCAGCAGGTCTGGGGTGAACTGGACCCGGTGAAAGTCGCCCTCGATAGCCTCCGCCAGGGCCTTGACGGCTGTGGTCTTGGCAAGCCCCGGCAACCCCTCGATGAGCAGATGGCCGTCGCTCAGCAGGCAGATCAGCATGCTTTCAATAAAACTGGTTTGGCCGATGACACGCGAAGACAGATGTTCACGAAGCGGAGCGAGGTCGGATGCATTCATGGATGGTTCTACTTCAATTTTGTTGTGGTAATTCGCGCAACACTCGGGTATTGGCTTTGCTTGCCAGTCCCGGCTTTATATTTTGCTCTGGTTGCGTCTGGATCTATCCTGTCGATATTCTCCTCGGAGTGCAAGTACTAGAAGAAGTCCAATCTATTTGATTATTAGTAAATGTTTAAATATCGGCTGGCGTATCTGTATCCCAAGCCACCAGGCCGCGGCCGGTTTCAAGCTGTATTTATTACTCTATAGATGGGCATGGCCTCTCTCTGCAACAAATTGTGCACAGCGAAAGATAACGAAGACTTGACTTGGGCACAGGCTTGCCCACACCCCGGGGCCGGCCTATTGATAATCAACTAACTATTTGTTTTATTGATATGAAATCCAATTTGTTCATTTTTTTTACGATTTAATGAATCTGTCTGTTTTATCAGGCCTTAAAGGTTGTTTGCAGCATTTATCAACAATGTTATCCACAGCCGCTGTGGGTAATTGCAAAAGTTATGAAATGAATGGAGGTTGTCGATAGATGATAACTATCGGTCTTTAGAGTCGAGTGTAATGCATTGAATTAGTTGTAATTTAAATAATAAACGACAATTCCCATGATAAGAGTATAATCCGCCATCTTTTTGAAATCTCTATAGGCTGTTCTGTGATTGAGAACCTCAGAAACATAGCCATCATCGCGCATGTCGATCATGGCAAGACAACACTGGTGGATGAACTGCTGAAGCAGTCGGGTACCCTGGGTGAGCGTTTCGGCACTGTCGAACGTGTCATGGATTCCAACGACCAGGAACGGGAGCGGGGTATTACCATACTCTCGAAAAACACCGCGATTCGCTGGAACGACTACCGCATCAACATCGTCGACACCCCGGGGCATGCCGATTTTGGGGGCGAGGTGGAGCGAGTGCTCTCCATGGTCGATTCCGTTTTGTTGCTGGTGGATGCCCAGGAGGGGCCGATGCCGCAGACCAGATTCGTCACCCAAAAGGCCTTCAAACACGGCCTTCGCCCCATTGTGGTGGTGAATAAGATCGACAAGCCCGGCGCCAGACCCGACTGGGTCATCGATCAGGTGTTCGAGCTCTTCGACCGTCTCGGGGCGACCGATGAGCAGCTCGATTTTCCCATCATCTACACATCCGCGGTAAATGGCTATGCCGGACTGAGCAGCGATCTGGGCGAAGGGGATATGCAGCCGCTTTTCGAAACTATCGTCGAGCACTGTCCGCAGCCGGATGTCGATCCCGAGGGCCCCTTCAAGATGCAGATATCCAATCTGGATTACAGCAGCTATGTGGGGGCGATTGCCGTGGGCAGGGTGACCCGCGGGACAGTCAGGCCGAATCAACAGGTGACGGTAGTCAAATACGATGGCGAAATGCAGCGTGCGAAGGTCGGCATTGTCTACGGATACCTCGGCCTCGAGCGCTTCGAGGTCGACCAGGCCAGGGCCGGCGACATCATCGCCATTACCGGGCTTGACGCTCCCAATGTTTCCGATACCCTCTGTGATCCGGAACATGTCGAGGCTATGTCGCCGCTGACAGTGGATGAGCCCACGGTGTCGATGACATTCCAGGTCAACACCTCGCCGTTTGCCGGACTCGAAGGGAAATATCTCACCTCCAGGCAACTCAAGGAGCGGCTCGAACGGGAGCTGATACACAATGTGGCCTTGCGGGTCGAGGAGGGCACCGATCCGGAGAAGTTCAAGGTCTCGGGACGGGGCGAGTTGCACCTGTCGGTGCTGATCGAGAATATGCGTCGGGAAGGTTTTGAACTCGCGGTATCGAGGCCGGAGGTCATCTTTCGCGAGGTGGATGGCGAGGTCTGCGAACCCTACGAGCAGTTGACCGTGGACGTGGAGGAGCAGGACCAGGGAAGCATCATGGAGGCGTTGGGTTCGCGCAAGGGTGAACTCAAGGATATGGTGCCGGACGGTAAAGGCAGGGTGCGTCTCGACTATATCATCCCCTCCCGGGGCCTGATCGGGTTTCAGACCGAGTTCATGACCACCACCTCGGGTACAGGCCTGATCTATCATGTTTTCGATCACTACGGGGCGGCGCAGCATGGCGGGATCGCGCCAAGGAAAAACGGTGTCCTGATATCCAATGCGCAGGGCAAGGTGCTGGCATACGCCCTTTTCAATCTCCAGGAGCGGGGAAGGCTCTTTTCCTCCCCGGGTGACGGGGTTTACGAGGGACAGATCGTGGGAATTCACTCCCGGGAGAACGATCTGGTGGTCAATCCCCTGAAGGGCAAACAGCTGACCAATATACGCGCCTCCGGAAAGGATGATTCGATTATTCTGACTCCTCCACTAAGATACAGTCTTGAACAGGCGCTTGAGTTCATTGAAGATGACGAGCTGGTGGAGGTGACGCCAAGTGCCATCAGGTTGCGCAAGAAGCACCTCAAGGAGCATGAGCGCAAACGTGCCTCCCGGGAGTAGACGGGAATGCCCGGCCGGAAAAAGAAAAGCCCAACTGCGTTCCTTGCAGTTGGGCTTATAGTCGTCGGCTTGGTTGGCTAAGCTACTCGTCCCTGTGCTCTCCTTGAGCTCTTGAGTCCTGGGGTTACATCCTTGATGACGACAACTTAATATTGACACAATTTTTGGTTTTTGCTGTGGGATTCTGCACACAGTCTTTGTGAGATTTTTCTCTAATTTATGTAGGATTTTTCTTACATGCGCCAGATGATCAATTAACAATGAAAGACCTCTATCCACCAATCGAGCCATACCACACCCAGATATTGTCCGTGGGCAGCGGACATCGGCTCTATCTTGAGCAGGTCGGCCGGGCTGACGGGATTCCCGTGCTGTTTCTTCATGGTGGACCGGGCGCGGGCTGCGAACCCTATCATCGCCGGTTTTTCAATCCCGGGCACTACCGTGTGGTACTGTTCGACCAGAGAGGCTGTGGCCGTTCCACGCCTCATGCCTCGCTGGAAGCGAACACGACCTGGGATCTGGTGGACGATATCGAAACAATCCGCCAACACCTGGGTATCGAAAAATGGTTGCTGTTTGGCGGGTCCTGGGGATCGACGCTAGCGCTTGCCTATGCGCAAAATCACCCCCAGCGGGTCATGGGGATGATTCTCAGGGGCATCTTTCTTTGTCGTGACGAGGAGATAGAGTGGTTTTACCAGAGTGGCGCAAGTCGCATCTTTCCGGATTACTGGGAAGATTACATTGCCCCGATCCCAGAATCGGAGAGAGACGACCTGTTGTATGCCTACCATCGACGCCTTACTGGTGAGAACGATATCGACCGCATGGCGGCAGCCAAGGCATGGTCGGTCTGGGAGGGCCGCACCGCCAGCCTTCAACCCAATACCGCGGTGGTCAACTTTTTTTCCAATCCCCACACGGCCCTGAGCCTGGCTCGTATCGAGTGTCACTATTTCATCAATCATGCCTTTCTGGGTCCAGATCAGCTTTTGGCCGATAGCGACAAACTGGCCGATATCCCCGGTGTCATCGTTCAGGGCCGCTATGACCTTATCTGTCCAATGGCCTCCGCCTGGGAACTGCATCGTGCCTGGAAGGGGAGTGAATTGAAGGTGATTGGCGACGCTGCGCACTCTGCGGCGGAACCCGGTATCCGCAGTGCCCTGATCGATGCCTCGGACAGATTCGCGAAGCTGCTCGCATGATTGGCCTGTTGCAGCGAGTCACACAAGGGCGGGTGATGGTCGAAGGCCGTTGTGTCGGTGAAATCGGCCGTGGAACAGTGGTACTGATCGGCGTGCAAAAGAATGATGACGAGGCGAAGACCGAGCGGCTGCTGGAGCGCCTGCTCGGTTATCGGGTCTTCCACGACGAGACCGGGCGTATGAATCTGAGTCTCAGAGACGTTCATGGCGGATTGCTCCTGGTACCCCAGTTCACGCTGGCTGCCAATACCCGCAAGGGGACAAGGGCGGGTTTCTCGTCCGCGGCGGATCCGGCCCTGGGTGAACGGCTCTTCCAGCTGATTGTGGAAAGGGCCAGGCAGCAGCACGAACCGGTCGCCTGTGGCATCTTCGGCGCTGAGATGCAGGTCGAACTGATCAATGACGGCCCGGTGACTTTCTGGCTCGAGAGCTGAGTCGATGCAGATTCCTTCTATTGGAGAGTGATCCGGAACTGTCTTTTCACTCAGTTTCCACTAAAATAAACTGTTTTTAATCAATGCGGTCAATGGATGTCCGGCTCTCCCTAGCCGAACCGATACCACCGGAGTCGTCAGTATGCAGCGTACCGCGCAGATAGAGCGCAACACCCTGGAGACCCAGATCACTATCTCGTTGAATCTGGATGGAACAGGAAATGCCTCGTTTGATACAGGGGTCCCCTTTCTCGACCACATGCTGGATCAGGTGGCCCGTCACGGCTTGATCGACCTGAACGTCACAGCCAAGGGGGACCTGCATATCGATGCCCACCACACGGTGGAGGATGTGGGTATCACCCTTGGACAGGCGCTCGCCGGGGCGGTCGGTGAGAAGAGGGGTATCTGTCGCTACGGTCACGCCTATGTGCCGCTGGACGAGGCCCTGTCGCGGGTGGTGATCGATTTTTCCGGGAGGCCCGGCCTGGTCTACAACCTGGAGTTCAGCCGTGCCCGCATCGGTGATTTCGACGTCGACCTGTTTCAGGAGTTTTTTCAGGGACTGGTGAATCATGCCGGTATCACTCTGCACATCGACAACCTTCGTGGAAGCAACGCCCATCACCAGGCGGAGACGGTGTTCAAGGCATTTGGCCGGGCGCTGCGCATGGCGCTTGAGCCTGATCCCCGGATGGTTGAACGCATTCCCTCGACCAAGGGAAGTCTGTAGGCTTCAGCGGGTGAAACCATGACACAACGTATCGCCGTGATCGACTACGGTATGGGAAATCTGCGTTCCGTCGCCAAGGCAATCGAGCATGTGGCGGCCGATGGCGACCAGGTATTGGTCACTGACGACCCGCAACTGATACTCGCTTCCGACAGGGTCATATTCCCGGGGCAGGGCGCCGCCAGAGACTGTATGGCGGCAATCTCGGATCACCATCTCAACAAGGCCGTGCTGGATGCCGCACAGAGCAAACCCTTTCTCGGTATCTGCATGGGGCAGCAGGTTCTGCTCGAATTCAGTGAAGAGAATGACGGCACCAGCCTGATGGGATTGATAGCTGGCCGGGTGCGGCGTTTTCCAGGCGGCACGGCCCCGGACGGTGAGGCACTGAAGATACCGCATATGGGATGGAATCAGGTTCACCAGGGCTATGATCATCCGTTGTGGCAGGGAATCGAGCAGGATAGCCGTTTCTACTTCGTCCACAGCTACTATGTCGATCCACAGCAGCGGGATCTGGTGGCGGCGACGACGGAGTATGGTGTTCGCTTCGCCAGCGCGATCGCCGAGGGAAACCTGTTCGCCGTTCAGTTCCATCCGGAAAAGAGTGCCGACGCCGGTTTGCGGCTGCTGAAGAATTTCGTCAGCTGGAACCCGGTGTGATGAGGTTTTGAATCGACGGTGCGGCAAGCCGCACCCTACATATTTTTCCACAAGCAGGGCGCGCTTTAGCGCACCGATATGATAGTAGGAACGAAATCGTGCTGTTGATACCCGCAATCGATCTCAAGGATGGCAAGTGTGTGCGTTTGCGTCAGGGCCGCATGGAGGACGATACCGTTTTTTCGGACAGTCCCTTGGAGATGGCGACACGTTGGGTCGAGGCGGGCTGTCGCCGTCTCCACCTGGTCGACCTCAATGGCGCATTCGCCGGCGAGCCGGTGAACGGTAGCGCGATTCGTGCCATTGCCGGGAGCTATCCGGACTTACCGATTCAGGTGGGCGGTGGGATCCGTGACGAAGCCACGATCGAGGCCTACCTGGAGGCGGGCGTCAGTTATTGCATCATCGGTACTCAGGCGGTGAAGGAACCCGCTTTCGTGGCCCGTGCCTGCAAGGCGTTTCCCGGTCATGTGATCGTCGGTCTCGATGCGGTCTCCGGCATGGTGGCGATCAACGGCTGGGCCGAAGTCACCGACCAGGAGGTTACCGAGCTTGCCCGGCGCTTTCAGGATGATGGCGTCAGCGCCATCGTGTATACGGATATCGGGCGCGACGGCATGCTCTCCGGTCCCAATGTGGAGGCGACAACCGCGCTGGCGAATGCCATAGCCACACCGGTGATCGCTTCGGGTGGGATCACCCATATCGGCGATATCGAATCGCTGTGCAAGGCGGATACGACGAACATCATGGGCGCGATAACCGGCCGGGCGATCTATGAGGGAACCCTCGATTTTACTGAAGGTCAGCGGCTGGCGGACGAATTGGTTCGTTGAAGCTTTATTATCCATAGATGAACGTGAATATGAGAGCAATCGATTGTTGCATTCCCGGCGCTGGTCACCCGGTGCGGCAAGCCGCACCCTACGCACTGTTTTATTTGTGACTCATGATTAAACAGCTATTTCTACCCAGACTGGAAACCTCGGTTAAGAGCTTATGTTAGCCAAACGTATCATTCCCTGCCTCGACGTGGACGCCGGCCGTGTGGTCAAGGGCGTGAAGTTCGTCGATATCCGTGATGCCGGCGATCCGGTAGAGGTGGCGCGACGCTATAACGAAGAGGGTGCCGACGAGATCACCTTTCTCGATATAACCGCCAGCTCGGACGATCGCGAGACCATTGTCCACGTTGTCGAAGCGGTGGCCAGCGAAGTTTTCATTCCGCTTACGGTCGGCGGGGGTATACGCTGCGCGGATGACATCCGGCGCATGCTCAATGCGGGTGCCGACAAGGTGGGTATCAACACCGCCGCGGTATTCAATCCCGAGTTTGTCAAGGAGGCGACCGAGCGCTTCGGTTCGCAGTGCATCGTCGTGGCCATCGACGCCAAGCAGGTAAATGCCCAGGGCGAGCCCGACAAGTGGGAGATCTTCACCCATGGCGGGCGCAAGCCTACCGGACTCGATGCCATCGAGTGGGCGCAGCGCATGAGCGACTACGGCGCGGGGGAGATCCTGCTTACCAGCATGGACCGGGACGGTACCAGGATAGGCTTTGACAATCGCCTGACTCGGGCCATCGTAGACAGTGTGCCTGTACCCGTCATCGCATCGGGCGGTGTCGGCAATCTGCAGCATCTGGTGGATGGCATCAAGCAGGGCGGCGCGGATGCGGTACTGGCGGCGAGCATTTTTCACTTTGCGGAACACACGGTCGGCGAGGCCAAGCACTACATGCGGGATCACGGGATCGAGGTGCGACTATGAGCTGGCTCGATGCGCTCAAGTGGGACGATCAGGGTCTGGTACCGGCCATCGCGCAGGAGTCCGGCAGCGGTAAGCTGCTGATGATGGCCTGGATGAATGCCGAGGCGCTGCAACTAACCCATGAGACCGGGCATGCCGTCTACTGGTCCCGTTCCAGGCAGAGGCTTTGGCACAAGGGGGAGGAGTCCGGGCACCAGCAGCAAGTGCGCTCGATCCGTATCGATTGCGATGGCGATGTGATCCTGCTGGAGGTGGTCCAGAAGGGCGGTATCGCCTGCCATACCGGCAGGCACAACTGCTTCTACCGCGAGCTGCGGGATGATGAGTGGGTGGAAATCCTCCCGGTGCTCAAAGACCCCGGGGAAATTTACGATAAATAGTTGTTTTATAACGCAAAGAGCGCAAAGAAGCGGCATGAGCGCAAAGTTTGATCAGTGTGTTTTTGGGCCACTTTGATCATGTGACTGCAGCCGATGCCGGAGCATGATAGGTCAATCGACACATTAAATCTGCTTGGCGTTCTTTGCGCTTCATTGCGCTCTTTGCGTTATAAAATAGCCAACTCGATGCCGATTCAACGGTCCAAGGATTCACTATGAGTGATCTATTGCAACAACTGGCCGAGGTGCTGGAGCAGCGAAAGCAGGCCAAGCCCGACAGCTCTTACGTGGCCAAGCTCTATGCCAAGGGGCTGGATGCCATATTGAAGAAAGTCGGCGAAGAGGCGACCGAGACGGTCATGGCGGCCAAAGACGGCGATGGGGACAAGCTGGTCTATGAGATTGCCGATCTGTGGTTTCATACCATGGTTCTGCTGGCGCACCAGGGATTGGGCCCGGAGCACGTGTTGAGCGAGCTGGAGCGACGTTTCGGACTTTCGGGGCTCGAGGAGAAGGCGCAGAGAGTGGAATAGTCCGGGAGACAGGGAGACGTAAACTGGAGTATGATTCCTGGCGAACACAATAGAGCCTGAAACCGTGTCTCAGGTGTAAATGAGAAACCGGCGAGTAGCCGGCGAGTGGAGATTATTATGGGTTTTGGTGGTATCAGTATCTGGCAACTGTTGATTATCCTGGTCATTGTCCTGCTGTTGTTCGGTACCAAGCGACTGAAGAATATCGGATCCGACCTGGGTGGAGCCATCAAGGGATTCAAGGGTGCCATGAAGGATGGCGCAAAAGAGGAGCAGCAGGAGACCCAGGAGCAGCTCGAGAAATCGCAGAAGGGTACCGTGGTCGATGGCGAGGTCACATCCAAGGAGAGCGATAAAGGCTGAAGCGAGCGGTTCCACGATCTCTTTTTTGTGAGAGGACAGCATGTTTGACGTTGGTTTCTGGGAGCTGACAATCATCGCCCTGGTGGCCCTGATAGTGATCGGTCCCGAACGCCTGCCCAAGGTTGCCAGGACTGCCGGTCTCTGGCTGGGCCGCGGCCGCCGCTTCATCGCCAATGTGAAGGCGGATATCGACAGGGAGATCAAGGCCGAGGAGCTGCGGGAGGTCATCGAGAAACAGGCGTCGCTGGCCAATCCTGTGCATGAGATCGTTGAGGAGACCCGCAATGATCTCAACGAGATCAAACAGCAGGCGCACAAACAGGTGGAGGAGAGTCGGGAAGCTCTCGAAAACCATCAAGACTCCGACAGCACAAAATAATATAGACACCCTATGTGTAAAATAAACCACCAAGGTAAGCGTTGGGTGCCGTACAGGTATCGGAAACTGTTGTCCGCAGGGACGTGGACATCAAGCGCCCAGGGATGGGTTTACAGCGTGTTTCTGATGCCTGTACGGTATCCGGCGCGGGATGTTTCCACCTGAGGGTGAGTGGTTACTAACAGCTATGTCGGCAGCGCATATCCCCGATGACACATCCAAGGAACAACCCCTTGTCTCCCATCTGATCGAGCTGCGCGACCGTATACTGCGCATGGTCCTGGTGGTACTGGCGATCTTCCTGGTGCTTTTTCCCTTCGCCAACGATCTCTACAGCGCCATTGCGGGACCGATGCGCGCGGCGCTGCCGGAGGGCAGCTCGATGATCTCCACCAAGCCCATCGATCCCTTCCTCATACCCTTCAAGCTGAGCCTGCAGCTGGCCATATTCATCGCGGTTCCCTTCATCCTCTACCAGGTCTGGGCCTTCGTGGCACCTGGTCTCTACCGGCACGAAAAGAAGCTGGTGATGCCCCTGCTCGTCTCCAGCACCCTGCTCTTCTATCTGGGGATGTCATTCGCCTATTTCGTGGTCTTTCCCCTGATATTCACCTTCCTTGCCGGTACCGCTCCGGAAGGGGTCGAGGTGGCGACGGATATGGGGAGTTATCTCGACTTCGTGATGACCCTCTTCTTTGCGTTCGGGGTCGCCTTCGAGGTGCCGATAGCCACTATCATCCTTGTCTGGATGGGAGTTACCACGCCGGAGAATTTACGCCATAAGCGTCCCTATGTGATCGTGGGCGCGTTTATCGTCGGTATGTTCCTGACCCCGCCGGACGTTATTTCGCAGACCCTGCTCGCCTTGCCCATGTGGGTCCTGTTCGAGCTTGGGGTGATCTTCTCAAAAGGTTTCGCCACACGACGCAGGCACCCCTCCGATGATCCTGGGGATGGGGCTGGCGGCGCGGCAGCCGTAGCTGATCCGGACCCAGGGCGCAATGGGGGAAAGGATGAGGTGGTAGGCAGCGAAATCGACCCGGCGCGAGACTATGTCGATCCGGACCGCTTCGTACCCCTCACAGACGACGAAATGGAAGCTGAACTCGATGCAATCGAGGCGCTTGAACAGGAGGAGGGGGCGGCTGAAGTCGATCCCAGCAGAGTAAAGCTCGAGAAAGTACAGGAATACAGGGATAGGGGTGATGTGGACAGCGCCCGGGAACTGCTCTATGAGATTCTCGAGGAGGGCAACGCGGATCAGCGCGTGGTGGCGCGAAACATCCTTGCGCAACTCGATTCAGACGATTAAGTCCCTCTGCGTACCGCCTATATTACTGGCTTCATGAATCAGTCCGCAAATGAACGCAAATAGGTTGTTTTGGGGCGGGGTTAACGGTGCGGCAAGCCGCACCCTACGCCTAAATAAAAATATTTGCGTTTATTCGCGTTCATTAGCGGACTTTTTACAAATCCTCAACGATTGCGCAGGCGCGTGCCGTGCACCAGTGAAAGGGTGATCTCCTCGGCCGAAAGTGTCGCGGGGAAATAGGTGCCGGAGATCTTCGCGCTGTTGATGCTGGCGCCTTCGAGATTGGTTTCGCTCAGATCCAGTCCGCGCATGTCGGCATGGCGCAGATAGGCACCGGACAGATCCAGGTTTCGTGCGTCCAGGTCCCGCAGGTCGGTGCCTCTCAGGTCGGCATTGCGCAAGTCGCATGTTTCACCCTTGGCTCGCCGTTGATTGAACTCTTCGATATTTCCCTCTTTGAGTAGTTTATACATGGGGTCATGTTTCAGCTCGGGCTTTTGCATACGCACCTCTATGTTGCGATAGCGGAACAGTACGTCAGGGCGAGGCCCATGTCTGGTCCACTGCGTGAATGCCGCTCAGGCTAAGGATAGCGAAATCTTCGGTCATTTTGCGAGTCGGTCGGCATGATCGGTCTATTTATTGTTGATATTGGTGAGTCATGGATCTAGTATTGAGATAATTAATACTTTCCGGTGGATGACATGGCTGGAACACCTCAGATCCATTATAAGCAAAACCGCTTGAAACAGCTGCGTGCCTTTTGTCATGCGGCGCAAACCGGTTCGATCAGCGAAGCAGCTGATCGGCTCTATCTGAGTCAGCCGACGGTGTCACTGCAGATTCAGGCA
Organism: Candidatus Thiodiazotropha sp.; assembly: GCA_050292275.1. Classification (GTDB taxonomy): domain Bacteria; phylum Pseudomonadota; class Gammaproteobacteria; order Chromatiales; family Chromatiaceae; genus Thiodiazotropha. The sequence continues at coordinate 62,971 of JBNKLI010000140.1, read as the reverse complement.
TTGGAGCGTGAATTGGAGACCGTTCTGTTCGAGCGCAGGGGGCCGAAGATCAAGCTGACGCCGGAGGGGGAGACTCTCTACAAACTCTCGCAGCCACTGGTCGAGGGGATGGACAAGCTGCAGGAGACCTTTGCCGCCTCCTGTGGAAAACTCGAGAGTGGCGAATTGAATATCGCCGCGGGCGAATCCACGATCCTCTATATATTGCCCGAACCCATCCGCCGTTTCGCCGAACGCTTTCCCGGGATCCGGGTAAAACTCCACAATGTGACCGGCCGTGACGGCATGGCCATGCTGAGAGCGGACGAGACGGATCTCGCAATCGGGTCGATGCTGGAGATCCCGGACGATGTCACCTACCAGCCGGTGGTCAACTACGCACCCGTGTTAATTACCCCGCTGGACCATCCGCTGTCTAAAAAAGAGTCTATAAAACTGCATGATATCAGTCCCTACGGGCTTATTCTTCCGCCGCACCACTTGAGCACATGGAGAATGGTGGATCTGGTCTTCAAGCAGCACAATGCCAACTACAACGTCACCCTCGAAGCCGGAGGCTGGGAGGTGATCAAGAAATATGTGGAAATCGGCCTGGGTATCTCCATTGTCACGGATGTCTGTCTCACCGGTGAAGAGCAGATTTCGACGATTCCCCTGGGTGAATACTTTCCCGATCGCAGCTACGGGATCGTACTGCGCCGCGGGAAATTCCTCTCACCACAGGCGAAACGATTCCTGGAGATTGTGAAGGAGGTTTTCAAGTAAGCAATCGAAAGCCGTAGGAAGGCGTTTGCCGCCCAACCGGCTGGAATTGGATTCCCGGAGTATTTTCCTCAACGAAAAAAGTGTTTTACAATGGCCCCGGAATTGAGACGGAGACGGTTATGTTAGGAAAGGCCCCTGAATTTCAGTCCTTGCTAAGGGCAATGCGCATTGTGTCCGTGACGGATGCAACGGTGCTGATCACTGGCGAAAGTGGAACCGGTAAGGAGCTGCTGGCGCAAGGGTTGCATCAGAACAGCCGTCGGCGCGACAAGCCATTCGTTACCGTCAACTGCGCTGCGCTTCCCACACAATTGGCTGAGAGCGAGCTGTTTGGACATCGCAAAGGCGCGTTTACCGGCGCCATTAGCGACAGTACCGGAAAAGTGCAGGCAGCGAACGGGGGAACGCTGTTCCTGGACGAGATTGGCGAGCTGCCCCTTGCGGTTCAGGCAAAGCTGCTGCGTTTTCTGGAAACAGGGGAGTGCCAAACCGTAGGCAGAGCGAACAACCAGCGGGTTGATGTCAGGGTGGTGGCCGCCACCAACTGCGATCTGACTCAATTGATCAATGAGGGGAGTTTCCGTCGAGACCTCTTCTATCGTCTGCATGTCGTACCCCTCGAACTCCCCCCCCTGCGGCAGCGTCCGGGTGATGTACACCTCATGCTCAAAGGGCTGACTGCCGAGCTTGCAGCGAACTATAAGCTTCATCCGCCGATTTACAGCAAGGCGGTGCTCAAGCTGCTCAACAGCTATCATTGGCCCGGGAATGTGCGTGAACTCAAGAACTTTTGCGAACGCATGCTGATCCTGTTCTCCGGCCGCAATGTGGAGCCTGAAAACCTGCCGCAGGAGTTTCGCGTCTCAACAAGTCGGCAATCGATGTCAGCAAGCCAGCAGCCGACCAGGAACGGGCGCTTTCTGTTGCCGGACCAGGGCCTGAACATGGATGAGCTCGAGGCAAGCCTGATTGAGCAGGCATTGGCGAAAACCCTGGGTAACCGCAGCAAAGCCGCAAGACTGTTGGGGCTCAGTCGCGATACCTTGCTTTACCGGATGAAGAAATACGCAATCGAATTCTGATCTGTGCTATTGCGCCTGTCTCAGCAGGCCTTAATAGACCCTGTAGCCGCCATGGCGTCTCCGGCTGAGATAGTCGAAAAGGACGATGCCGGCAGCCAGTCCAAGCAGGAAGGCGATACCCGCCGCAATCAATCCCCAGTTCAATGGGATAGCCGTATTCACCTGAGTCTGAATGCTGCGCAGTGCCTCGTTTTCCTGCTGAACCCGGTCCAATGCGGCGACCACACCCTCGGCGTTTGCAAGCTGGTCCTGTAGTTCAGCATTGGCTTGTTGCTCCTGCTGTTTCAGGTTGTTCAACTCGGCCTGGGTGCTCTTCAACTCTGTTTCGCTCTGTTGCAGTTTGGAGAACAGTGCATCATGCTGTTGCTGGAGTTCGCTCAGCTGAGTCCGGGCGGGCTTATCCTTGATAAGGAAACCGGCCTTGGTCCAGCCTTCCGTGCCGTCCTTGGTACGCACTTTGGCGAATAATCCTTCCTCTTCCAGCAAATCGAGTTCGTCACCGCTGCTCAACCGTTTCAATAGCTTTCCCTGGGAGTTGATCAACTCATACAAGGAGAGTTGCAGTTCGTCAGTGACATATCGTGTTTCCGCCATCAGGGCGAAACTGCAACCGATCAGGCACAGGCCAAACAAATATGATTTAAGGCACTTCATTCGATCCATCCCTCGGAGCAACGACGAGCAATGAAAGTCTATGCCGGGGATGTCGTGTGGATTATTGTTCCTCACCCCGGAATATATTCATCTATCGAAGCTGAGGATAACGAATAGATTGGATCTATACCAGCGTTGAATAGGCACTTTTTTGTATTGGCTGATGGAATTGTGACATTTTCGTCCATTCAGTTTTCGTTCAGCATCCAGGGCATATCCTGTAGTTGAGTTTTGGTGAATATCGGACACAGGAGAAACCAATATGAAAACCCTTCAAAGCACGCTGATAACCCTGTCACTCAGTCTTGTTATAGCGGCGCCTGCATTTGCAGGTCACGCGCATAGAGATGATACTCCCGCCGACCGTCAATTCGACAGGATCGAAAAGCGACTTGATCATCAGCAATACCGAATCGAGCGGGGTATCCGCAATGACAGGTTGACCAAGAGAGAGTCGAAGACGCTCAAAAAGCAGTGCAACAGGATACACCGTTTATCGAGAAAGTATCATCGGGATGGGCATCTGTCACGCGCGGAGTACCGCCATTTGACACACAAATTGGATGAAAACAGCGAATTGATAAGGGAGTATGTACACAACGGCATTGATAGGTATATCGCCTATCATGATGAATACTCACGTAAACACAACTATGGAAAGCATCGGTACTGATGAAGGAAACTGTTTACTGATGCGGCTTGACACATCCACGGTGTCCTGGCGACAGTCAGGGCATCGGTTGTCTCACTCCGGGATCGGCCGGTACTCTTTGTCCGGCTGGCAAAGGGGTTGTTCAATTATTCCTTGCATGACTTGTAAGGTGATCCCTGAATCTCTTTGTCTGTTCGAGTAAAGTTGCAACATGCTCCTCGATCTTTTTCGATTCCGGTGACTCCTGACTCAGGGTTTCCTTCAGGGAGACCGCTTCGGTATATATCTGAGAGGCTCCACTTGTGCAGGCTGACCCTTCCAACTTGTGAGCAGCCTGAAATAGGGCATCCAGGTCTCCGCTCAAGGATGCCTGTTTCAACATGCTTTCGCAATCTGGAATCATTTCGAGAAATTCATTGACGATCATATCGGCCGCCCGGCTGTCATATGCGACGCTGGCGAGTGCCGTAGACAGGTTATAGACTGCAGAATCCGAGTCGCTATCTGTTTCTAGAGTCGGCTCGTGCGGGGGGGCAGCGTAGTCATTTCCCGACCATTTGGCGATGATCTTATAGAGCTGATCCGGGAGATAGGGTTTAGTCAACAGGTCGTCCATACCGGCATCGAGGACATCCTGCCTTTTTTGCGGCAGGACATGAGCGGTTACCGCGATGATGGGTAGATTCGTACCCTGCGTCGCACGTATTTTCCTGGCCGCTTCAATGCCGCTCATCCTGGGCATCTCCAGGTCCATCAGTATGAGGTCAAACTTCTGGTTTTCGATGATTTGCAATGCCTCAAGAGCACTGGTAACGGCAGTTACTTCAGCGCCTTTTTTACTAAGCAGTGTTTTCGCCAATGTGAGATTGACCTGACTGTCATCCACAACCAGGATTGTCAGCGTTTTGAATAGAGCGTCCGTGTACTCCTGTATATCTGCGGAATCGTGAATTGTTTCATGGCCATCTCTCAGTCGCGAATTATCAGCCAGATTGGAGCTATTCGATATTGCAAGGCTGATATGAACGCTGAACGTCGAACCGACACCCGGTGTGCTCTTCAGCGTGATCTCGCCATTCATCAGATAGGCAAGGCGTTGCGCAATGACAAGACCAAGACCGGTACCCCCATAGTTGCGCGTAATCGACCTGTCACATTGCTGAAAGGGCTGAAAAAGCTGTAGTTGTTGTTCTTTCGAAATGCCTATGCCGGTATCGCTTACAATGATGTTCAGTGTGACTTGATCACCCTTGATCTCCTCCTTTTCTATTGTGATGCTGACACTGCCTTCGTCGGTGAATTTGATTGCATTCCCTACCAGATTTATCAGTATCTGGCGTATCCTTGAAGAATCTCCATAGAGCATGGGGGGGACATCGTCAGCAACGGTCGTTGTGAGAGTCAAACCTTTTTCCTCGGCCTTGAGCATGAATAGGACTTCTACATCGTGAATCAAGGTTTGAAATACGAAGCTACTACATTCGAGAGAGACTTTGCCCGCTTCCATCTTGGAGAAATTTAGAATGTCATCGATTATTTCAAGCAGGCTCTGTGCGGATGTGATTATGGTGTCAACATACTCCGTTTGCTGTTCACTCAGGGATGTTTTTCTCAGCAGATGCGCGAAACCAATGACTCCACTCATGGGAGTGCGTATCTCGTGACTCATGGTTGCCAGAAAGTCGCTCTTTGCTTGACTTGCCGCCTCAGCCACGTTTTTTGCGGTATTGAATTCGCGTGTACGCTCCGTCACCTGGCGCTCCAGGTCCTGATGATAGGCGGCCAGCTTCCTGTCATGCTTTTGAATTCGGTCGAGCATTGCATTGAATCCATCGACCAGACTTCCAAGTTCATCGTTGCTCAATCGCTGCGCGCGATGCGAAAAGTCTCTTTTAACTGCGATTCTTTTCATAGTGCGAAGCAGTTGCTGCACCGGGATGGAGATTACACGCTGAAAGCGGTTGGAAAGCCAGAATGCAAATATCATCGATACGATAAACACACCCATGACCATGAGGGACTGGCGTAGCAGGGTTGATTTGGCCCTGCTCATATTACCTCTGATACTGATTTCGCCGATAATCTCACCATCAAGTAAGATGGGTTCGTTAACCGAAACCATCCTGAAATATGATCCCAGTGATGTGGTATCCTGGTCCTGGTTGTCATTTTCCTTGAAATCCTCAGAGATATAGTGGGCGAAGTTATCCCCATTATTCAGAGTGATGGAGGCTTTGACGACATCTTGCTGTGTCGACAGGGTGGCCAATATGTCATTGGCGGTGTTGCGGTCACTGAAGGTGATGGCGGCGCTGCTATTTGCCCCCAGTAGTAGCGCCAATGATTGCAGCCGGGTTACGGTTTCGCTTCTCGCCGTGTTTATTTCGACTATCATAAGCAGCAGCAAACTGAGCAGCAGAACCGACGCCGTAGTGAGCAGAATGATAAGTTCGAGTTTATGCTTTATGGAAGCATTTTTCAGTAACCGCATTCTTAGTGCTGCCTGTGGACAATGACGGCCAGCTTGAGCAGGCGTGAGCTGAGATCGAGCCCCGCATCACGAACAGCCTGCAGATTGATTTTGAACCTTATTTTGCCATCAAAACGATAGAGCTCGATCATGCCTCCCAATTCTGAAAATTCCGGAATTTCGCTCACTGTCAACACTGGAGCGGATCGCAGGGAGCGGGTAATGTCTTCAAATTGATCCGCTGTGGATCGGGCCAGATAGAGGACATGACAGCTATCCAACCGCAAGTCGTCATCTCTGTGCTCGATCGCTACCGGATGGTCTTTGAGTCTCCTCCCATCCAGTCTCAATAACGCCTCGGTTAGGGCATCCTCGCCAAATGAGCAAATTTTCAATGATCCGTTCTCTATGCGGTCGTGATCCGGCCAACGGGTGAATTTGGCGAAATTATAAATAAATACCGCCTTTACCAGGCTCTCATCGCTCTGTTGACTATCACCATATACACTGAGTGGCAGCCACGGGAGCAGCAATAGCGTGATTGTTATCAACAGCCTTGTTGTCACATATCTATCCATGTTGCGAAAACTTTATCGGAAAAGCCTTGTAGTCACTCAGTCCACACTGTTCGGTATACTGCCCGGGAAGCGATACCGTAATTCCGCATATACACTTCGTCCCGGGAGAGGCAGATCGTCGGCAACAGAAAGCGTTGTATGCTCTCTTGCGTCCTTATCGAACAGGTTGCGAACTGAAAGGGCAAATTCCCAGGTGTTGCGCGGAGAGTACCGCAGCGTTGTATCGGTGATTATGTAATCATCAAGAGCGGGCCTGGGGTCGCTGTCGTCTCGAGTACGTCCCGCGATCCAATTCGCCTGAAGATTCCAGTTCCAGCCGGGGCGGAAATTCCAGTCTGCGCGAAGATACGCATCTTTCTTTGGTTCGTCGACTGCACGAAATTCATTGTCATCGGGATTGCGTATCGTATAGTTTGCCGCCATCCTCAGGTCGTCAGTTGCCTGCCATCTGGTTTCGAGTTCAATGCCGCGAATGGTTTGCTCGCCGATATTCTGAAACTGCCGGTAAGTCTGGTCGGTTGCCGTGATGGCCCTGATGAAGTCGGATTGTTTCAGCTTGTAGATATTGATTCCTACAGTCAGGTCCTTGCTATGAATGTAGGATAGGGCAAACTCGAACGTTTCTGAGCGTTCCGGATCAAGGTTGGGATTGGGTTTCGAGAATGAGGTTTCGGCAAAAAGTTCCTGGAAGGAAGGGGGGCGAAATGCTCTGCCATAAAGCGCTTTCGTGGTCAGGCTGTCTGTGACTTTCCAAACTAGAGCCAGACGCGGATTTAGTGTGTTGCCGAAATCGGAATAGGCGTCAAATCTGACACCGGCAGTCAACTGCCAGCGCTCCATGATCGACCAGATGTCTTGTATGAACAGATAGCGAATCGTGCGGGTTTTTTCCGGTGCGAATGCGTAGGATGAATTGGAAATGTCAACGAGCGGACTGCCTGGTGGCAAGGGATTGCCGTCTGCTCCGATTCCCATATTTATTAATTGTTTGACATAGTAGAGATCCTGCCAGGTATAACCCAGGCCCAGTCGTAGCGAATGTGATTCGAGCCCGGTGTAGAGACCACCGGCCTCAAACGTGGCTCTACGTTCTGCCGAACGCATCTGGTTAGTGACTCCCTGTGGGTAGTCACCACCATAGGCGCCGGGAGGCCGTTCATGAAATCCATCGCCTGAGGAATATTCGAGATCCTGAAGTCGCAATTCAGCGTCGATTCCCCAGTCTTTGCTCAGAGTGGGATTGTCGTAGAGTAGACCAAGGTTGAAGCGGCTGTCTTCTGCGTTGGTACTGGGGTCCAGAACACCAGCTCCGGTTAGCCCGATCTCGAGGTCATTGTGTTTTACATAGTCCAGGTGAAGCCGCCAATCCTCTTTTGCGACAGAAAACCGGATATCGCTGTTTTTCCAGCCGAACCGTGCTGAGCCTGGGGCGAGAGATACATCAGTGCCCTGTGCAAGGTCCAGCTGTGTCTGGCCGTCTGTTTCGATATAGGGGTCATGCCCGTCAGTGCTCGACAGATCGACGCTCAGACCGATATTGAAACCATTCCAACTGCCGCCATATTGCAGCCATCCCGTGTTGCTGTTGAAACTCCCTCTCCTCATACCCGCTTCATTTTGGTTGATCCTGCCTGCGGTTTTCGTGATTACATTCACCACACCGGCTGAGGCATCCGCGCCAAAAAGCGCCGATCCAGGTCCACGGATTATCTCCACACGATCGATGATACTGCTCGGTACACCCTTCCAAAATATGCCAAAACCCCACATCAGGTCCCGCATGGATACACCATTGATCATCAATAGGGTCTGTGTGGCGCTGGTTCCGCGGAATTGGATTAGTGGTCTGAAGGCGAATTGACTTGCCCTGACATGTATTCCAGGGACGCTTTCGAGGATTTCGCTCAGATTGGTGGCACCGGTAGCCTTGATATCATCCGAGGTGATTACGGTTACGGTTGCTGGTGCCTGAGATACGGTCTGCTTCGTATCTGTGGAGATCGTAACCTCCAGTTCCATCAACTCTTCCAGGCTTAATGAAAGAAAATGTTCCAGCTGGTGGTTGTTCGCCGCATAAACAGAGTGGTTCGTCGAAAGAATGAAGATAAGTGGGATGAGTTTTGTATGGGTCACGAGACGTCCTTGTTGGTTTCATTCAATCGGTTGTTTGACAGCGTTGGATACGCTAATTCTCCAGTATCGATCCATATGGATTTAGTGACGTTGCATCTGCTCGCGCAGACTTACCTGATAATAGCATCTAATTGCAAGATAAACTCGTGTCTGATTCGGTTTTGACTGATGGCTCCCGCTACTAGGATTTATGCGCCATCGGGTTTTCGTTTACTCCCAAAGTGCCAGAATGGTCGCCACTGCGCGGGTAAATTCATCAAATGAATGAGGTTTTACGATATAGTCGTCTACTTCGTATTCGAATGCGGCTGCCCGATCCTTGGGCTCATTGGATGATGTCAGTACGATGATGCGCAGGGACTTGAGTTCTGGGTCCTTGCGCAAGGTCTGCAAAAATTCGATTCCACTCATCTTCGGCAGGTTCAGATCCAGGAGTATAAGTGCAGGTAAAGGGTTGATCCTCTCGACTCCATTGCTGCCTCTCAGCATATCCAGGGCCTGGTGGCCGGTTCTGGCGATGTGCAATGGGTTGCTGATGTTGTTCTTTTGCAATGCGCGCTGAACGGTCATGATGTCAACTCTATCATCTTCGATCAGCAGGATTGATTCGTTTTTGTTCAACATTGTTGGAATTCCTGTTACTCAACCTGTCTGGAATAGGGCTTCATCATCCTGTTGCTCAGGTTGGGTTATTCTTGGCCATGTAAAAAAGAAGCATGCACCTTCCCCCGGTTCCGATTTCAATTGTATTGTGCCGCCGTGTTCCTCGACAATTTTTTTCACCAACGCGAGACCGATCCCCGTGCTGTTCCCGAAATCATTCGATTCGAGGGTTTGAAACATCATGAAGATCTTTTGGTGGTATTGGGGGTCTATACCCCGGCCGTCATCGCATACCGAGAACTCATAGAACTGGTCCTGGTTATTGCACCTGATGCGTATCTTTCCTTTTTTTCCACCATGGTGCTTCAGGCTGTTGCTGATCAGATTCGAGAAAACCTGCCCCAGCTGAAGTCGGTCTGCTTTGAGGGTGGGCATCTTGCCTTTTATCTTGATTGAAAAATTCTCCTCGGGCGACAGGGAGTCGATAATCTCTTCGACCAATTCCCGCGTATCGACTGGGCTCTCAGGATCTGAAGTCCTGCCGACTCGTGAGTATTCCAACAATCCCTCGATCAGATCATGCATTCTTCTTACCCGGTCACGCAGCAGGGCAAGCTGCTCCTTCGAACTACCCCCCAATTTGTCCTGAAGATCCTCTTCGATCCACTGTGCGAGGTTTGATACCGCTCTCAACGGTGCCTTCAGGTCGTGTGAAGTCACATAGGCGAATTGTTCGAGGTATTGGGCTCTGCGCTCGGCTTCCGCAGTACGGTTGGCGATATGGTGCTCCAGGGTTTCATTTAGCCGCTGTAACTCCTGTTCTGCCGATTTGCGTTCCACCACCTCCTGGTTCAAAGCCTGGACGACCTCCCATAACTGCGAGGTTCGCTCCTCGACCTCGAGTCTGACCTGTCTTGCACGGCCGACTAAAGTGGCCACGTAGATCGTGAACAGCGCAGTGAAGGCCATGCCCCCGAAAAAGATGACCCAGCTGCTCCATGTGTCGGCGTTGAATTTACCGGACGCACTGTTACAGGTTATTTGCCATTTTTGGCCGCCGACACTTATCTCCTGACGATAGGAGATTTCGTCGTTGTTTTCACCCGAGTTGGCTGAAGATCGCTCATGCAGCCGGGTACGGTGGCTGTAGAGGAGGCGTTCATCCCCGGTTCCATGGTACTGGTAGAAATGGATGTCGATTCCCGCGGGTCGCAGGCTCTCCAGGGCCCGTTCAATGATCTCACCAATGAAGAAGGTGCCTATGGCAAAGCCTCTGATCGGCGTAGCTGCCTGAGATGACTCATCTTTTTTGTCATCGGCATTGAAAAAGACCGGTGCTGCAACCATGATGCCGGACTTTCTTACTCCGTCGTCATTCAGGTAGAGGCTGGGGGAAACCTGCATTACCCGCGTGATCTCAGCCTCGATCAGAAGACTTTTGGTTTCCGGGTCGGCACCGATGTCAAGTCCGAGCAACTGCTTGTTGTACGGATAGGGCTGTATATAGAGGATGGGGTAGTAGAGTGATCGACTGCTGCTTGTCGCCAGTTCGCCCGAGCGCTTCCTTTCCAGGATCTGAAAGGGAGGAAAGCTCCGCCGGGCCTCTTCCAGGAATGAATTTCGTCTGGCATTCGGTACGACAGGGACCCACTCCAACGATTTTATCCCCGCCTGGTTCTTCAGTGCGGGCCCGACAAACTTTCGAAATTCCCGCCTGCCGACGATATCGGAAGCCTCGAAAAAGCTCGCAATATCGAGAACGATGCGCAGTGAGTGCTCGATATCGCGCTGGATGACCAGGATCCTGTCCTGGGCGGCTTCCCTGAAGGCGACCTCAACCTGGCTCTTCTCCCAGCGTATGGATTGTATGAACAGCACAATGGTTATGCTGATTCCCAAAATGGCCACCAGTACAACCGGATAGTAGCCCCACCAGATCGATTTGGAGGCGGCCATCTTATCCGTAGTCGGATGATCCGGGAGCTTCTCAAGGTATCTCTCTGAAAGGCGCTGCTTCATGCGTGCAGAGGCAGAGCGCAATTTGTCCACAAAATGCTTGAATTCGCTTGCCTTCGCCATATCTGCCGGAATAATGCCTTGACCACCTCACTGACTCTGTTCCTTGAGCGTAGTGATCCGCTGTCGCAAGGTCAAATTTCTTTCGATTTCAGGGAGGTTCCTAATTAAACACGGGCTTAGGCAATTCTCCGGGTATTCTGGCGCTCGGTTTGTCTGGCGGTGCGCCTGGAGCCCGCTCGACAGGCTTTTGATCAGGGTTCGGTACGGTGTGCGGTCGGCCGCATGGATCAGGATGCCGGTTTCATTTTCAGACGAATGAATTCTCCGGATTAAGCCGGTGTGGGTTCGTTGTGCAATAACAGGGTCTGGGTCGGATAGGCGAATTGGACAGCCTCGCGTTCGAAGACTTCGTTGATTTCCAGATTGATCGCCTGTTGAATGTCCATGTAGAGGTTGTAGTCGGGGCCCAGCACATAGTAGACAGTTTCGAAGATGAGGGCATAGTCCCCGTATTTGAAGAAGTGGGAACGGTCGAAACGGGTCTGCGGTTGCCGCTCGATGGCATTGCGCATGATCTCGGGGATCTTCTTGAGCTGTTCACGGCCGGTGTCGTAGGTCACGCCGATATTGAAGGCGACCCGGCGCTCGTACATGCGGCCGTAGTTGCGCAGCCGGCTCTTGAGCAGATCGGAGTTGGAGAACACCAGCTGTTCGCCCGAGAGGCTGCGCACCCGCGTAGTCTTCAGCCCGACATGCTCCACGCTGCCCATGTAACTGTCAACGATCAGGAAATCGCCAACCACGAACGGCTTGTCGATGAGGATCGACAGCGAGGCGAAGAGATCACCCAGGATGTTCTGCACCGCGAGCGCCACCGCGACACCACCGACACCGAGGCCGGCGATCAGCGCCGTGACATTGTAACCGAGATTGTCGAGGGCGAGCAGGAACACAGCCAGCCAGACCAGTCCGCTGCTGAACATGCTGATGGCATTGATGGCGGTGACACTGGCCGGATCTCTTTCGAGCTGTTTTCGCCGATAGGCCTCGAAGCTGAATTTCAGTGCGGTATTGACCCAGATGCCGAGTTGTATCAGCAGGGTGATGACGACGATGTTGCCAAAGACGCCGGATACCCGGGACGGCAGCTCCGCCAACAACGAGCCGAGATAGATGGCAAGGATAGCCAGAAACCACCACTTGGTTTTGTTGATCAATGCGACGATACCATCGTCGATCTGGATATCTGTCTTTTCCGCCAGGCGCGAAAGCCGTCGCCCGAGAATGCCGACCAGTAGCTTCAACACTGCGAAAGCGGTGACCGCTACGCCGATGGCGATCAGCCACATCTCCAGGGGCTGATCAGAGAGATTGAGGTTGAGGTTCTCTTGCAAAAAGCGCCTCGCGCCTTCGTTCATGGCCTTGGTCCCGGGTGTTGAGTGGATCAGTCGTGGATAAATAATCCCAGGTTAATAGTATCCTCCCATGCGGGCAAAAGGAAAAATTCGCCCAGGATGCCATTGTTCATGATTCGCCGAACATCCCCAGTCGGAATTACCCCTCCCCCATGCCTAAAAAAATAGTGGAAGCCCTTGCCCAATACTCCGATATCACTCTAAAATAGAGTTGCAATGGATTGAAATATTGACAAATATTCTTAAGTGATCAGCCATGTCCAGAACCCTTGTCACTATCATTCTGACTGCCTGTGTCAGTCTCGTTGAGCCGACTGGCACCCAGGCGGCGACAGTCTATGACGTCTCTTACGTCTGGTCGCACAACCTGACCGGTGTACAGGATTACCGCGATCGGGTCGCCAGCGTGCTGGGCCCGGGTGTAGCCAAGGACCTGGCGGTGGTTGCCAGCGATAATCTGTTCGGCCTGATCTACCGCCGTGGCGGTGACGCCGCGAGCACCACGAGTGTGGTCAGGTCACATTCAGCACTGTTGCGCGCCAAGGGGCTTGAAGCGGCCAGCCCTATCCAGTCGCGGGTCTGGGACCGTGTCGGCGACGCGCCCCTGCCGAAAAAGATCGAAACGGCCATGATTCCTGCGCAGAGCCCAGCTCGCCACGGCGAGGTACACGATCTGGAGATTGCCGTTGAAGCCTATATCGACGAATTGCGTAAGGTCGGCAAAATCGCTCCGGACGAGCGCACTGGCTGGTCCGTTTTTGATTTCACCACGGGCAGGAAACTGGTGACGATCAATGAAGATGTGCAATTCCAGGCTGCCAGCCTGGTCAAACCTTTCATCGCCGCTGCTTTTTTCCATAAAGTGAAGCAGGGAGAGCTGGTGTATGGCCCCAAAAGCCGTCGCCACATGCGGCGTATGATTCAGCATTCGAATAATGCCTCGACCAACTGGGTGATACGCCAGGTAGGCGGACCGCGGGCCGTCCAGCAGATACTCAAACAGCACTATCCAGGCATTTTTCAGGAGACGCTCCTGGTCGAGTACATTCCAGCCAATGGACAAACCTACAGGAACATGGCATCGGTACACGACTACAGCCGGTTTCTCTATGCTATCTGGAACAAGGAGATTGCCGGAGCCCGGGAGATCAAACGACTGATGGCGCTGCCCGGTACAGACCGTCTCTACACGGGCGTACCGGAAGTGCCCAAGGGCACGCAGGTATACAATAAAACCGGCAGCACCGCGCGCGTATGCGGCGACATGGGCATCCTCAGCGTCAAGGGCTCCGACGGTAAACGCTACCCCTATATCCTGATCGGAATCATTGAAAAACAACGCAGCGCAGCGAACTACACAACCTGGATTCGCTCGCGTAGCAAAATCATCCGAAAGATTTCCGCCATTGTCTACAAGGGTGTCATCGCCCAATATGGAGACAGTTGAGGATTCGATTCTCCTCTTGGTATTCTTGCCGCCACGCCGGTTTTATCTGTATACCTGTTTCATGGCATGGGTATTCCCGGCCTCCTTCAAAACAACGGAGCCTGTGGTTGGGGGTGGTGTGGTCCGACGGTTTTCGGGTGGCTATTTGTAATTTCATTTTGGCTGCTCTTGTTTTGGCTGCTGGCGAAACTTCTTGGCCGTCTAAGCCAATATTCAAGTGGCGAAGCTGAAGACGCCCACTAATTTATTCATAGTACGTTAAGTAGCCAGGGGTGACTAACTGAATGTTTGAATTGATATTCTTGGCGGTCGCATTAAGTATGGATGCGTTTGCCGTCTCTATTGGACTGGGATCAAAACAAAAAGCGAACCCGCTCGTTTTAGCGCTGAAGGCAGGCACCTATTTTGGTCTCTTCCAGGGATTGATGCCGCTAATCGGTTATCTGGGTGGGAAAGGGGTTTTAGGATGGATTGAAGATTACGCGAATTGGATTGCATTTCTGCTACTGGCGTTGATTGGCGGAAAAATGGTTTACGAATCTTTTGCTGAAGGTATAGAAGAAGATATATCCAAGATAACGCACAGAGTGATGTTGATGCTTGCTATCGCAACGAGCATCGATGCAATGGCGGCTGGCTTCACATTAACACTGCTCGGTGTGAATCCATTCATCGCCTGCCTATTCATCGGTTTTACCACCTTTGTTTTTAGCTGGCTTGGTGTTTTTATCGGGGTCAAAAGCGGCACTTGGCTGGAGAGCAAAGCCGAACTCACAGGCGGTGTCATACTTATATTGATAGGTGTAAAAATGCTATCTGCGTAGCACAGAGTATCGCTGTGCCTCTACAATGGTCTATCGAGTGCCTCCAGCTTTTCCAAGTCCGGTTGTATTGCTGATTGTGTGCTTGCGGCGCTCAAGCGACGAAATCTTTGCGCCTGATCGTCACTCAGATAAGCCTGGTAGGATCTCAAATTACTTACAATTCTATCGAAGTGACCTGTTCTAAACTCCAGCAGGGAAAGCAGTTCGTCTATAGCTGCATTCTTTATATTCAAATTGTAGTTCGATACCAAATCGCACAGTGCGTCTATGGCGGCATCGTCCTGGGAGCGTGAAAGTTTTTTCAGGTAGGAGATCTGCTCCTTTTCAGGGAGTTGGTAGATCCTGTTCACAAGGTTTTCGGACTCTGGCAGGTGCTGGCTGGATTGGTGGGCTTCGAATGAATTTTCCATGAGTGAAGCCATGATTTGCTGCTCTGGATCGTCAAAGTTCGTGATAAACAACTCGGATTGTCGTTGTTCACTGTCCGCAGTGTTGGCGGTGGGGTTGAGTATCCATTGCGCAAATGAGCTGATATGTTGATTTTTATCCTCTTGTGCCAATTTTTGTATCTCAGAGTGAAAGTCATTGACTAAGTTGGTTCGCCAGATAAAGAACAGGGCATTCATACGGTCATCCGTTACAGATGATGTCAGTTGATACAGTATATCTGTGTCACTTTTTTCAGGTTGCGGGTTTTGGTTTCCGTTCCGGGATGTATCGCCTATTATCACGGCCGCTTGCACTGTATGAGTCTCTTTTTTCTCGATGCTTTGATGGCTTTCACAGATTGGTTCGGGTGGCGTGGTTTTTTGGCTCGAAATGCCACCTAAATAGCCTGCCGCTACAAGTACGAAACTGATTGTGTAGATGACCGGTGAACGTTTCATGGCAAGGAGTCTCTGAATGGCCGATGAGATAACCCAATAGTTCATAAATCGGTGTGTTGTACCAAAAAGACTCCGTATCAGGATTGAGAGGCCCATAGCTGGCGGACTGTGAAGAATCTCTTTATTCCTTGATTCGGAGTCTTATATCTCGCTATATGTTCGATGCTTGATTCCTCAAGCAGTCGCTAGCGAAGATAGTACTCGGTCTTGGTGTAGTTTTTACGGCTGTCGCCTGCTGCGAACGTTGTGTAGTAAGTCACACGCAAATAGGGTCCTACTCGTGTTGCGGCAAAGCGAGTATAGGCAAAACCGCTGTTACGATAAGCATAAAGGCCTACGGCGGTGTTTGACGATACAGTTGCGCTGTGTGCGTATGCCGGTACTGTTGTGTGTACGCAATCAGTGGGAACGCAGGCTCCCCAGGATTGAAAGCGCAGTCCGGCTCCTCTACTCCATATAGCGATCTTTGTTATGCCGTTTGTGCCGCTGTTGATATTGGTCCATGTGCCCACTATGCCGGCTACATTAGTCGGAGGCACCGCCAGTGCGGAAGTGGCTACAAACGTAGATGCGATGAGTAAACATGCTGAAAATAACAGTGGTAGTTTCATGATGTCAGTTCCTTTGAACGGTATAATGAATTGCCCAGGCGCTGAAAGCCTGACTATGTACATTTGCGATATCCTATGTACAGTAGAAGTATTGAATCGGTAGCGGACTGTGTGTTGTAGAAGAGTTCCCAGAGACTGTGTGAATTATTGACTTGACGGCTCGCCAGGTTACTTGCGATCTTGTCGCCACACGGGAAGCTATCGCGTGATCAGTTCCTCCTCTTTCAGGTAGTCGTAGATGACCCGCGCCGCCTCGGCCGGGGAGACGCCGCGCACTGTCTTGCCGCCACCCTGCACCGCGGTGGCCGCCATGAATCGCTCGGCGGCCGTCTTGGCCTTGACCACCTTGAGCCGTTTCGGTCGCTTGCGCGCCGGCTGGATTTCCCAATGCGTGGTTTCCATGTCTGGCCCAGCCTCTACCGGCTCGACCTCGATCCTGCCGCGCCGGGCCGGGCCGTATGCGCTCTGGCGCGGCGCCGGGGCAGCGGCCCCGACCGCGACCACACAGGGCAGTTCGGCCCGGATAAGCCGGCGCTGGCCACGGGGCAGGGCCTGTACGATCTCCAGGCGCCGGTCGCGTACCTCGACCTGAACCGCGTCAACGACCAGGGCATAGCCCAGCGCGTTGGCGAGCAGATAGGGTGCCATCCCGGAATCCTCGCCACCGTCCGCCCGGCAGCCGAGCAGCAGCAGCTCGGGCTGTTCGCAGCGGGCCCAATGCAAAAGTGCGGGGAGGGTATTGCCCTGTGGCTGCTGCAGTACAGTCAGCGTCGACAGCCCCATACCGAGATAGTCGCGCAGGGCGGGGTTGTCGGGATCACCAGCATGCACCACCTGCAACTCGGTCCCACCCAGGCCCATGCCCATCTCCACCGCGCGCGCATCCAGCGGCGCGCGACAGGGCCGGCCCGATGCCGGGTGTCTGCCGACCGAAACCATCGCCGTGACCTTAAGCCTGTTCACCTTCCGCCTCCACGAGTCTGATCAGCTCCGGCATGATGGCCTGGGCATCGCCTACCACGGAGAGGCTGGCCCGTTTCATCATGTCGCAGCCGAGTTCGGTATTCACCGCGATCACATGGTCGCACTGGGTGATGCCCTGCAGATGCTGCGGTGCGCCCGAGATGCCGAACGCCAGGTAGCCGCGTGCCGTCACCAGGGTGCCGGTGGCACCGACCTGGCGGAAGCGCGGCATGAAGCCGGCATCCACTACCACCCGGCTGCCCGCCTCGGCGGCACCCAGCTTGCTGGCCAGCAGATGGAAGCTGGCCCAATCCTGTACTCCGTTGCCGGCCGAGACGATGAACTCGGCCTCGGCCAGGGCGACATCGTTCGGGTCCACCGCGATGCGGCCGCCATCTTCCAGCAGCACCGCGCCTACGACCTGTGGTGTTGGCAGCGGCCGCGCCTCGTAGACTGTATCGCTAACCGGATCGGCGGCCTCGGCCGCGACCAGCAGTACCCGTGGTGTCGGCCGGACCTGGTCCTGTCTGCCGCCGGCGATGCGGCAGGTGGTGCGCTCCGGGTCGACGCGCCAGGCGCCTGTCGCCGGGCGTTCGCCGAGCTGTGCGGCAACGCGGCGGCCGAGCTCGCCACCACCATCGGCGCTGTCGGGAAACAGCAGGTGGCGGCTGGCGGTCTGCGCGGCGACGTCGATCACGGCAGCGCTGCGCAGTTCCGGTGCATAGCCGGCGAAGCCCGGCCCCTCAAATGTCATCACGCGGTCGGCGCCGGCCGCGCCGGGATCGTCTTTCAACGGCCCGAACAGGATCATCAGCACCGCACCGCCGCCGGCATCGGCAAGGGAGCGCGCGACCCCGAGCAGGTCGCGGTCATGTCCGGTGAGGCGCCCGCTCGGGGCATCCGGCACCACGCTGACCAGGAAGACCGGTTCGTCGATGCGCACAATCTGTGGACCGGTCTCGACACTGGTGGCGACGTTTTCCACCCCGGTCATGACCAGGCCGCGCAGCGACACACGTTGACGCCCCGCGGATCCCGAACTGATGCTGCGCTCCGCGCGCGGGTCGCGCCGCACGCGCTCACCAGCCTGCCGAGTCGTTGCGACCGGTTGTGGCTGCCCACGGTTGATGCGACGCCGGCCGTTGCTGCCGATCTGGCCCAGCTCGGTTGTCCGCGGATCAGGGCGCTTGCGTGTTGGTCGTTGGCTATCGCTCATTGTCCTTCCTCAGACGCCCAGGGAGTCGGCCAGCAGCTCGACCAGGTCGCGCACCTCGGGACGTGGCTGCACTACGCCCTCGAGCATCACCGCACAATTGGGACAGGCCACCGCGACCAGGCCGGCGCCTGTGGCACGGGCGTCCTCGATGCGGATGTCCGGGATACGCCGTTCGCCCGGGATGTCGGTCACCGGCGCACCGCCACCGCCACCGCAGCAGCGCGATCGCATGCCGTGCCGCTCCATCTCCCGGGTGGTGACGCCGAGTATCTCCAGCACCGTTCGCGGCGCTTGCGTCTCACCGTTGTAGCGACCGAGGTAGCAGGGATCGTGGTAGGTCACGTGCTCCCGGATCGGTTTTTTCGGCACCAGGCAACCCTGTTGCAGCAGTTCGGCCAGCAGTGCGCTGTGGTGAATCACGTTGAACCGACCACCGAATGCCGGGTACTCGTTGCGCAGGCTGTGCAGCGCATGGGGGTCGGTGGTGACGATACGCCGGAACGTATATCTGGACAGGGTCGCGATATTGCGCCGCGCGAGATCGGCGAAGGTCGCCTCGTCGCCGAGGCGGCGTGCCACATCGCCGCAGTCGAGCTCCTCCGCGCCCAGGTAGGCGAAGTCCACATTCGCCTCGCGCAGCACCTTGACCAGGGCGCGCAGGGTGCGCTGGCTGCGCAGGTCGAAGGCACCGTCACCGGCCCATAGCAGCAGATCGGTGCTCTGCTGTGCCGCCAGCGTGGGGATGTTGAGGTCAGCCGCCCAGTGGGTGCGTGCGGCCGGGTCATTGCCGTTCGGGTTGTCGGTGGCGCGCAGCTGCTCGAGCAGCTGCGGCCCCTTGCCGGCGGTCTGCCCCTTTTCCAGGGTCAGGAAACGGCGCATTTCGACCACCGCATCCACATGTTCGATCATCATCGGGCACTCATAGACGCAGGCGCGGCAGGTGGTGCAGGCCCAGAGTGTCTCAGCGGTGATCAGCCGCGGCACGATCGCGTTCGCCGGGGCGCCGCTGGCCTGACCGGCGCTGCGGCCGGGGTGATGGTTGCCGGCATAGCCGCTATCGCTGCCCGGACCGGACAGCCCCACCACCAGGTCCTGAACCAGCTTCTTCGGATTCAGCGGCTGACCGGCGGCATAGGCGGGACAGGCCGCCTCGCAGCGCCCGCATTGCACGCAGGCATCGAAGCCGAGCAGGCGGTTCCAGGCAAAATCCTGCGGCGCCTCGACACCCAGCCTGGGGGCATCGAGATCGAGGGGGAGGAGGTCGGTCGAACGGCCACCGCCAAAGCGCGTGGGGCGCGGATGGAAGGCCAGGTGCAGGGTGCCGGCGAGGGCGTGCTTCATGGGTCCGGCCCAGCCCATGCCGAAGAGGGTCTCGGCCAGACCCCAGATCACCAGCAGCAGCGCCAGGCCGAGACCGAGCCAGCCCCAGGTCTCAGTTGACAGGATACCTGCGGCCGGCAGGGTCAGCATCAGGAAACCTGCCGAGAAAGCGAGCAGGCTCTTCGGCAGGCGGTCCCAGGGGCCGCTGGAGAGCCGCGGTGGGCGATCGCCGAGGCGACGCCGGGCGACAAACAGGGCACCGACGAACATCGCCGAGAGGGCCGCGAGCAGCAGCCACACCAGCCAGTGCCGGTCGAGCCCGGCCACATGCACGATCAGAATCAGGATCATCGAGGCGACGAAACCGCCGGCCACCGCAACATGGGTGTTGGCCATGTAAGGATCGCGCGCCACTACATGGTGCAGATCCACCAGGAAGCGCCTGGGCATGGCCAGCAAGCCACCCAGCAGCGGCACCGGCGCCGGCCGGCCGCGCCGCCACAGGGCGGCCCGGCGCAGCGCGCCGAACAGGCCGAGAAACAGGGCGGCCAACACCAGGACCGCCAATACCCAATGTGTCATTCGAGTCTCCGTCGGGCCGCGGGCTCAGAAGTCCTTGCACAGCCGCAGGGCGTCGTAGATCGCCGCGTGGATGTTGCGCATCGAGACACAGTCGCCGATGCGGTAGAGCAGAAATCCGTCACCCTGCGCATCCAGCCCCGGCTGTGGCCGGGCGGCGTAGAGGGCCTCCAGATCGATCTGGCCCCGGTTGCGCGATTCGCTCTTCAGTGCCCAATAGAGCTCCTCGGTCGGCGTGGTGCCGTTCTCGACCACGACCTGGTCGACCACGCGTTCCTCCTCGCCGCCGGTGTACTCATTGCGCAGCACGGCCACCAGCTGGTCACCCTCGCGGTAGACTTCGATCAGCTCCCGGTCCGGGGTCATGATCACGTCGGCGGAATAGAACCTGCGCAGGTAGATCGGGAAGGTGGTGCCGCCCAGGTCATCACCGGCACGCACATCCGGGGTAACGAGCTCGACCAGGCTGCCTTTGGTCGCCAGGTAGTCCGCGCAGGTAATCCCGGCGAACTGACTGATGGCGTCGTAGACCAGCACGTTTTTCGCCGCTTCGACCTTGCCGTTCAGAATGTCCCAGGTGCTGACGACCAGCCCTTCGGCCGCGCCCCACCTGGCATGCTCCTCCAGGTTAGGCGTGCCGCCTGTGGCCAGCACGACGATCTCCGCTTGGAGTTCACGCAGCAGCTCCGGCGTGGCCGTGGTGCCCAGCCGCAGGTCGATGCCGAGGCGGTTCAGTTCCATGCTCATCCAGCGGGTGATGCCGGCCATCTGGTCGCGCGCCGGCGCTTTCGCTGCGATGCTGATCTGTCCGCCCAGCTCGGCCTGCTTCTCCAGCAGGATCACCTCGTGGCCCCGTTCGGCACTGACCCGCGCCGCCTCCATGCCGGCCGGTCCACCGCCGACCACCACCACGCGGCGGCGCCGCGGCGCCTTTTCGATAAGATGCGGCATGGTCCGCTCACGGCTGGTGGCCGCGTTCTGTATGCACAGCACGTCCAGCCCCTGATACTGGCGATCGATGCAGTAGTTGGCACCCACGCACTGGCGGATCTGATCGACCCGGCCCTCGCGGATCTTGGTCACCAGGTAGGGATCGGCGATGTGGGCGCGGGTCATGCCGACCATGTCCACATAGCCCTCTTCGAGGATGCGTTGCGCCTGCACCGGGTCCTTGATGTTCTGCGCATGCATCACCGGTACATCGACCACCTCCTTGATGCCCGCCGCAAGATGCAGGAAGGGCTCCGGGGGGTAGGCCATGTTGGGGATCACGTTGGCGATGGTATTGTGGGTATCGGCGCCCGATCCGACCACGCTGATGAAGTCGACCAGACCGGATTCCGAATAGGCCTGCGCGATCGCTTTCAGGTCTTCGTGATTCAGGCCGTCCTCGTGGAACTCGTCGCCGCACATGCGCAGACCGACGCAGAAGTCGCGGCCGACCTCCTCGCGGATCGCCTCGAACACCTGTATGCCGAAGCGGATGCGGTTCTCAAGCGAGCCGCCATACTCATCGCTGCGGTGATTGGTGCGCGGACTCCAGAACTGATCGATCAGGTGCTGGTGCGCGGCGGAGATCTCGGCGCCGTCCAGACCCCCCTCCTTGACCCGGCGCACGGCCTGGGCAAAGTCGCCGATCACGCGCTGGATCTCCTCGATCTCGATAGTCTTGGCAGTGCCGCGGTGCACCGGCTCGCGCACCCCGCTGGGGGTGATCAGGTTGGGCCAGTCCGCCCCGTCCCAGCGTGAGCGACGCCCCATGTGCGTCAGCTGGATCATGATCTTGGCGCCATGCTTGTGCATCGCCTCGGAGAGGTTCCTGAAATAGGGGACGATCCGATCAGTGCTGACATTGACTGAATTCCACCAGCTGTGCGGGCTGTCGATCGACACCGGGCTGGAGCCGCCGCAGATCGCCAGGCCTACACCGCCTTTTGCCTTCTCTTCATAGTAGCGTACGTAGCGCTCGGTGGTCATGCCATCCTCGGCATAGACCTCGGCGTGGGCGGTGCTGACGATGCGATTGCGGATCGTCAGCTTGTTGAGTGTTAGCGGTTGAAACAGGGCATCGAACTGTCCCATTGCGGTCTCCTGCGTTAAGCCGGTGTGACTTCGAAAATACAGTGGTCCTGGCCCGCCTCGCTGGCGCACTGGACCTCTTCGGCCTTCAGCTTGAGCGGCCGGCCCAGGTCCTGGGCGACCCACTCCAGCGAGCCCGGGAACCAGCCGGCGAACATGTAGCAGACCCGGCGCTCGGCATGCGGACCGTACTCGTAGACGAAGGCCGAGTTGTCCAGGCGCACGCGGGCGGTACCCTGTTCCATGTCCAGCTGTTCGACCCTGAACAGGCCCCAGCCGCGCTGGGACAGGCGTTTCATATAGTGATGGAATACCGCTTCGCCGCGCAGGCCGTGGGCCGCCGCCTCCTTTTCGCACCAGTGCCAGGCCGATTTGTAGCCTGCGTCGTAGAGCTGTTTCGCGTAGGCCTCGGTACCCAGCGCCTCTTCGATAGCCTTGTGGTTGTTGATGAAGAAGTGCCGCGGCACATAGAGCATAGGCAGGCTGTCGGTGGTCCAGACACCGGTTTCGTCATCGACCTCGATCGGTACTGCAGGCGCAGCCATGGCTATTCCCCCCAGACTTCGCCGAGCAGGCGGACCCAGTTTTCGCCCATCACTTTGCGGATGCGCGACTCGCTCCAGCCGGCGCGCTGCATGGCGTCGGTCAGGTTCGGAAAATCGCCGATCCTGCGGATACCCTCCGGGTTGATGATGTCGCCAAACTCGGTCAGCTTGCGGCCATAGCCCTTGTCGTGGGTGATCCACTCGAAGAAGGGACGCTCGTAGCCCTGGGTGAAATCGGTGCCGATCCCGACCTGCTCCTCACCGGCGAGGTTGATGATGTAGTCGATGGCCTCCACATAGTCGTCCACCGTCGATTCGACGCCGCGGCGCAGAAAGGGCGGGAACATGGTCACGCCGACGAACCCGCCTTTATCGGCGATGAAGCGGATCTGCTCGTCGCTCTTGTTGCGCGGATGGGCCTTCAGCCCGGCCGGCAGGCAATGAGTATAGGCGACCGGCTTCTTTGAAGCGCGGATCACGTCCTCGCTGGTGTTGGGACCTACATGGGACAGGTCGCAAAGGATGCCGACCCGGTTCATCTCCGCGACCACGTCGTGTCCGAAGTCCGAGAGTCCGCTGTCGCGGCTCTCGTAGCAGCCGGTACCGACCAGGTTCTGGGTGTTGTAGGCCATCTGCATCACGCCCACGCCCAGCTCCTTGAACAGCCCCAGGAACGGCAGCTGGTCCTCGATGCCCGAGAGGTTCTGCCAGCCCAGGATGATTCCGGTCTTGCCCTCTTCCTTGGCGCGACGGATATCGGCGGTCGTGTAGACCTGCAGGATCAGATCGGAATGCTCGTCGAACCAGCGCTTCCAGTGCGCGACGTTGAGCATGCTGTCGCGAAAGCCCTCCCATACCGAGCAGGTGCAGTTGGCCGCGGTCAAGCCGCCGCGCTGCATGTCCTCGAAGACTTCGCGGCTCCAGTTGGCGATGATGAGTCCATCGATGACGATGGCATCGCGGTGCAGATCATTGATTGGCATCGCAGTGGAACCCTCTGGTGTATTAACCCGAATATTTCACCCGGGTGCTCAAAATAAAAATAACTTGCCGTTTTTTACAAACAGCACCCGCAGTCCCGGCAGAACTGTGCTTTTGCAGCGAGTGTAATGGCCGGTGTATCGCCCAGCCGCACCGAGTGCGACCGACTCTTGCGGAAATGCGTCATCTCGATTAACCCGGCACAGGCCGAGGGATGACGCAGTTACCTATTCATAGGTCGCAGATCGATCAGATTACCAGCGCGGCCGTGGCCATACTCCGCCTCAATAATCCCTGTTCGATCAACATCAGGCCAGAGAGAGGAATGCCATGAATGCAGAAACCGCCACCCGCGGATCACGCCGGCGCTCACGTGACGAACGTCGCGCCAGCCGCGCCGGCGCACAGGCCCGCTACTTTCCCTACATTACCCGGAAGGTCCCCTACTACGAGGTCCTGGACGAGCAGGGGCTGGCACTCATCGAGCACAATGCCGACACCATCCTGGAAGAGATCGGCATCGAGTTCCGTGACGATCCGCAGGCGCTGGAAATTCTGAAGCAGGGTGGGGCGCAGATCGATGGTGAGCGGGTACGCTTCCCGCGCGGCATGTGCCGCTCCATCATCCAGGCCTCGGCACCCCGTGAATTCACTCAGCACGCGCGCAACCCAGAACGCAGCGTAAAGATAGGCGGAGACCACAGCGTACTGGTGCCGGCCTACGGTCCTCCCTTCATCCGCAACCTTGACGAAGGCCGGCGCTATGCGACCATCGAGGACTTCCGCAACTTCGTCAAACTGGCCTACCAGTCCAACGGGCTGCACCATTCCGGGGGTACCCTGTGCGAGCCGGTCGACCTGCCGGTCAACAAGCGGCACCTGGATATGGTCTACAGCCACATGCGCTACAGCGACAAGCCCTTCATGGGGTCCGTCACCGCGCCGGAGCGCGCCGAAGACACCATCGAGATGTGCAAGATCCTGTTCGGCGAGCAATTCGTCGCCGACAACACGGTGGTGATCAACCTGATCAACGCCAACTCGCCGTTGACCTTTGATGCCACCATGCTCGGTGCGGCCAAGGTCTATGCGCGTCACAACCAGGCGACTGTGATCACCCCCTTCATCCTGGCCGGCGCCATGTCGCCGGTTACGGTGGCCGGCACCCTGGCCCAGCTGCTGGCCGAGGCGATGGCCGGCATGGCCTTTGTACAGCTGGTGCGCCCTGGCGCGCCCGTGGTGTTCGGTACCTTCGCCAGTTCCATATCGATGCAGTCGGGTGCACCGACCTTCGGTACCCCGGAGCCTTCACTGGTGCTCTACGGCGCCGCCGCCCTGGCGCGTCGCCTCGGTGTGCCGTTTCGCAGCGGCGGCGGCCTTTGCGCCTCCAAGATCCCCGATGCCCAGGCCGCATTCGAGAGCGCCAACACCCTGCAGACGGCGATGCTGGCCGGTGTCAACTTCATGCTGCACACCGCCGGCTGGCTCGAAGGCGGCCTGGCCATGGGCTACGAGAAGTTCGTTCTCGATGCCGACCAGGCGGCAATGATGCAGGTGTTCCTGCAGGGCGTGGACCTGTCGGAGAACGGCCAGGCCATGGAGGCGATCCGCGAGGTCGGACCCGGCGCCCACTTTCTCGGCTGCAGCCACACCCAGGCCAATTTCGAGAACGCCTTCTACCGCTCGCCGGTCGCCGACAACAACAGCTTCGAGCAGTGGGAGGCCGAGGGCAGCCAGGATGCCGCGCAGCGCGCCAACACGATCTGGAAGCGCCAGCTCGCGGAGTACCAGGCACCGCCGATCGATCCCGCCGTGGACGAGGCGCTGCAGGCCTTCATCGACCAGCGCAAGGCTGCAGTGCCGGACTCCAACGTATAGCCTGATCACCCCACCCATTCCATTCCCCCCTCGCGTGTGGGGCAGCATGCAGACGGCTGAAATCAGCCGTTTGAATGAGGCACTGCACGACTTGCGCACCCGGTCTCGTACCGGGTTTTTTTTTGGTACCTTATCGCGCCGCGGAATACTCGGCTCGCGGGATCAGGAAAAAGTGAGATACTACAACTATACTGAATCTCAAAAATCGATGTGGGGCAGAACTAGTATGACTGATAACCACAACACCGTAGTTCCGACCCGCTACGGTTTTCTGTTGATGCCGAACTATTCCATGATTGCCTTTGCCTCCGCGATCGAGCCTTTGCGCATGGCCAATATGACCGTGGATCAGGACCTCTACGAATGGGTAACCATGACACTGGATGGGGCACCGGTCTGTGCGAGCAACGGTTTGCGCATCGATCCGGACTGTGCAGCCGCGGATGCCACCGGGCTGGACGGTGTGTTCGTCTGTGCCGGCATCAAAGTGGAACGCACCTACAGCAAGGATCTTTCGGTCTGGTTGCACAAGATGGCACAACGCAAGATCGTGATCGGCGCCCTGTGTACCGGGAGCTACCTGCTGGCCCGCGCCGGACTGCTGGACGGCTATCATTGCACCATCCACTGGGAGAATATCGCCAGCCTGCGTGAGATGTTTCCCAACCTCATCATCTCGGCCGAGCTGTTCGAGATCGATCGTGACCGCTACACCTGTTCCGGCGGCAGCAGCTCGCTGGACATGATGCTGCACCTGATCCGTAAACAGCATGGGGAAGAACTGGTCATCGCAATTTCCGAGCAATTCATGTGTGACCGCATCCGTGGCATGCACGATCGGCAACGGATCCCGTTGCGCGTCTATCTGGGCACCAGTCAACCCAAGCTGGAAGAGGCGGTGACCATCATGGAGGCCAATATCGAGGAACCGATCAGTCTGGACGAGCTGGCGCAGCACGTTAAAGTATCACGCCGTCAGTTGGAGCGTCTGTTTCAGAAGTACCTGCACTGTGTGCCCACCCGTTACTACCTGGAGCTGCGGCTCAAGCGGGCCCGGCAGCTGTTGCTGCAGAGCGATCTCTCGATCATCGATGTGGGTCTGGCCTGCGGATTCGTCTCCGCGCCGCACTTCAGCAAGAGCTATCGCGACACTTTCGGCATCCCGCCGCGGGATGAACGCCGCATGCACCGGCGGGAGATCCAGGAAATCGCCGAGGCCGTCACTGCTGCGACCGACACAACGGACTGATCCCCTCTCCCTTTGCAGGGGTAGTGGATCATTCTGTTGATACGACCAGAGTGAACATGATGTCGGCCGGGCCAGCCTTTCGTCACCTCAGGAGCGCAGATAGTTGAGCATTGTTTCAAGTTGCTTGATCAGACGCGATATTTTTATATGGGTGGCGGTTCGCGCCTTCACGATCGGGGGGCTCATGGGTTTGGTGATGTAATCGACCGCACCGAGATGAAATCCACGAACCTCATCATCCACATCGCTTTTTACGGTGAGAAAAATAACCGGTATGCTTGACGTGACGGGATCACTTTTCAACTGGCGGCATACTTCATAGCCGTCGATTCCAGGCAACAGGATATCGAGCATGATCAGATCTGGAAGTGGTTCTTCCCTGACTTGGCGCAGGGCCATTTCTCCACTTTGTGCGATGCTCACATAGTAATCATCCCGCAGCAGATTCTGCAGCACGTCAGTGTAGAATGACTCATCATCCACCACCAGAATATGCGCTTTCTCATCACTCATTGGTCAGGCTCCATGAATAGCGTGGGCCGGCCGATATGGTAGCCCTGAACATAGTCAATACCCAGCCCTTTCAGGACATTCTGCACTTCTCCGGACTCGACGCATTCGGCGATCGTGCGCTTGCCAAACACCCCGGCAACTTCATTGATTGCCCGCACCACAGCCAGGTCAAGCGGTTCCTCGATTATGTTGGTGACGAAACTGCCGTCGATCTTGATGAAATCGACCGGTAGTGTCTTGAGATAGCCAAAGGATGAGAATCCGCTTCCGAAATCATCCAGTGCAAACTCACAACCCAGATCCCGAAACTTATCCATAAAGTTTATGGCTGCGGTAAGATTTCGTATTGCCGCTGTTTCTGTGATCTCGAAACAGATTCTGAACTTATAGCTGATGACATCCTTCAGGAGCGAAGAAATCTCCTGAATGAAACCGTCATCACCCAGTGTCAGACCGGACAGATTGATGAAGTAGATGACCGGATGCTTGTGAACGGAACGGGCATGCAGCGCCACGATTTCCCGTGTTACCCAGCGATCTATTCTTGGTGAAAGGTTGTAGTACTCGGCGGCGGGGATAAAAGCGCCAGGCAGGATCAACTGTCCTCCATTTTCACGTAGCCGCAACAGGATTTCGTAGTGCCGGCAAGTGGATTGCGCCGCGGAGGAAAGGGGCATGATTTGCTGCCGGCAAAGAGCGAAACGTCCTGTATCCAGGGCGCTGTGCAGCTGGTTTACCCACCTTTGCAAACCTCCCCGCATTTCCACGGCCATGTCCTTGGAGTCGTACATCTGGATCCGGTTGCGGCCCTTTTCCTTGGCGATATAGCAAGCGGTATCGGCTTGTTTCATCAATGTCTCCGAATTGTAATAGGGGCCATCGATGATTACCCCGCCGATACTCGCGCCAATGGTGAACATCAGTTCGTCCCAGGAAAAATGGAACTGTGAAAACGCGCGAAGAATTTTTCTGCCAACCTGTAACGCTTCGTTTTGTGAACATGAAACCAGTATCAGCCCGAACTCGTCACCCCCTATTCGGGAGAGGATGTCTTTGCTGCGGATCTGCCTGCGCAGCAACTGTCCGACCTGCCTCAGCAGCTCGTCACCGCAGAGATGACCGCAGGAGTCGTTGACAACTTTGAACTGGTCCAGGTCGATATAGAATAATCCGTGTGTATCGCTTTCCGATTGTAGCGAGAGCAGAAGCTCTTCCAGATGACGATCGAATTTACGCCGCGTCAACAAACCTGTTAATGAATCAACAGCGCTTTGTTGCTCGAGTTCGTTGATAAGATATCGAGTCTCGGTAATATCCTCGCTGGATATCAATACATGTCTGTCTCCATCGCCATCGCCATCGCCATCGCCATCGACTACCCGCACCGTGTCGCGCACCCAGAATTTGCTGCCGTCTTTGCGCAAGCGTAAGCACTCCCAGCGCCAGGTGCCGCCCGGCTCGCTGAGACAGTCGCGCAGTTTCTGTTCGAGAAAGTCGCGATCCTCGGCCAGGCATAAACTGAGCAGGGTTTTGCCAAGCAGCTCGCCTTGCAGGTAGCCAAGCTGATTGCATCCGAAACGGTTGATTTCCCGTATTCTCAGTTCCTGATCGAGAACCAGGCACACAGCGGGCAGCTCTTCATAGAGATGACGATAACGGTGAAGTTCTTCTTGTGTTCGATCCATCAATCGTCACCACACTTTACAGCCTGGGGTAGTTTCCGAGCGCTGAATCCATTGGCAACAGCACCGATAGGGTTAGTGGTGCAGGGTCTTAACATGTTTTCCAATAGACTTGCTGCCTGTTCAAATTCGAAGTCTCCAATCAGCTTTTCCACCTGTGCGAGCTGATTCTCACTCAAGCGCTCAGCAAGTGCCGGTTTCAAGTCGCCATAGAGCGTTTTGGAAACGGCTTCCCCTTGATCGAGCGCTTGATACAACTCATCGAATTTAGATTGAAAATCGATAACAGGCGCCGCATCGATCCGCTCCTCTGCTGCCGAAAACAGACTCTTCAGACTGTTGAAAAGAAGTTCGCAGACAGAGGAAAATTCACTGAAAAGATCCTCCGGCGGTATAGCCCCGTCTTTCAGAAAGCTTTCCAGCGCGGCCGCCTTCTGCTCCAGAGGAAAGGCGCCTATGTTCCCGCCAACGCCTTTCAGGGTGTGGGCTTCCCGCCTGGCTTCATCGAGTTTGTCTGAGGCTATCAGCGACCGCAGATGTTCCACACAATCACCATGATTTTTCAGAAAATCACCAAGTAATTTGAGATAGAACTGTTGGTTTCCTCCAATTTGTTTCAAACCTGCCTCAAGATCGATTCCCGGTAGCTGCACAGGTAGCTTGTGGGTGGGTTTCTCTACGTCATCGTCACTCCCTGAGACCGGTGTCTCTTCGCTAATGGTCAGATGCCTGCTCAGAATGCCATAGAGCTGCTCCGGATCAATAGGCTTTGAGATGTGCCCATTCATACCTGCGGCCAGAGATTTTTCCTCATCGCCTACCAGAGCGTTGGCGGTCATGGCATAGATCGGGATTGCTTCGCCTCCGCTCATGGCCCTGATCTTTTTGGTTGCCAGGTAGCCGTCCATTTTAGGCATCTGTATATCCATCAGTACCAGATCAGGCCACGCCTTCGCCACTTGATTGAGCGCCGCTTCACCATCGGAAACCGTATCGACCCTCAGTCCCATATGTTGCAGAATTTCCTTCGCCACCATCTGGTTGATCTCGTTGTCCTCAACCAATAAGACATGCCCCCGTAACAGACGCGCGGGTTGGTCCCGCCTGACCGGTTCTGCGATACCGCCGACTTCACGGGAATCCTGGGCCTGAACAATGGCGTCGAATAATTGTGAAGGTGTGATCGGTTTGATCAGAAAACCATCCAGGGCCGTATCGGAAATCTCCCGATCCATCAGCTCCCGTCCATAGGCTGTCATCAGTATGATCAGAGGTCTCCTCTCCCCCAGTTCCTCATAGATAATCTCGGCCGCCCGGTCACCGTCCATGCCCCGCATTCGCCAGTCCAGCAGTACTAGATCGTATTCCGCATCGGGTTGTCGCAGGGTCGCCAATGCATCTTCTCCGCATGACACTGTCTTCACCCTGAAGGTCAGGGCTTTGAGCATCTCCCCGAGGACGTCCCGGGCCATGGGGTTGTCGTCCGCCAACAGCACCTTCATGCCACGCAGACTGGGTTTAGGTACAGGCATCCCTCGCGGCACGCCATAGCGCAGGGGTAGTTGCAGGCGAAACACGCTGCCTTTACCGAGCCGGCTCTCGGCACTGATGGATCCTCCCATCAGGGTACATAGCTGCTTGGATATGGACAGGCCCAGGCCGGTACCACCAAAACGCCTGGTGGTGGAGCCGTCTTCCTGGGTAAACGGCTCGAACAGGGATTCGAGCTTGCCGGGGTCGATGCCTTTGCCTGTGTCCTTGACTTCGAACTGCATGGTGACAGACTGCTGGTTGCGCTCGAGCACGGTCACACTCACCACGATGCTGCCCCGCTCTGTGAATTTGATGGCATTGGCAACGAGGTTGGTCAGAATCTGGCCGATGCGATAGGGATCACCTTGCAGCGCACCCGGCACTTCGGAGTCCAGATCGTAGAGAAACTCGATGGGCTTATCGCCAATGCGCGTGGTTGCCAGAATCGACAGATTTTCAAAGATATCGTCCAGCTCGAACGGAATGGTTTCGATGCTCAGTCTGCCGGCTTCGATTTTCGAGAAATCCAGAATATCGTCGATGATTCCCAGCAGGGACTGGGCGGATACCTGCATTTTGTGCACATAATCGTCCTGCTTGGTATCCAGTCGTGTCTGTCCGAGCAGATGGCCCAAGCCGATGATGGCATTCATGGGAGTGCGGATTTCATGACTCATATTCGCCAGGAACTCACCCTTGAAACGGTTCGCCTGTTCCAGCGCCTGCCGGGCCTCGACCCGTTCGGAAATGTCCTGAGAGATACCGACGATACGCTTCGGTCGTCCGCGTTCGTCCCATTCAAAGGTGTGGCCATGACAGAAGATCCAGCGTGATTGTCCCCTGACACGGTATTCGGTCTGGATATTAACCATTGGCTGACTCAGATAATCCTCAAGTTTGCTGCGCAATTGGGGCATATCCTCATCATCCACATAGCTGTAGAGCCGCTGTACCGGCATCTTTGCCGGGCCGGCCGGCATCTCATGCTGACGGGCGAAAATCTCATCCGCGAACAGCATAGGCAATTGGCTCGGCCTGAAGAGCACTTCCCAGGCACCCAACTGCGCGCCCTCGAGTGTCAGGGCCAGGCGCTCGCGGCTCTCATCCAGCGCCCTGTTGCTGCGCAGGGTCTGTCTGATCCATAGCCCCAGCAGTAGTAGCACCAGCAGTGAGCCTGCAAGCACCTGCCAAACCAGGCTGTAGTCGACCTGGTGCTCATATTTGATACTCAACCAGCGGCGAAATATGGCGCTTCTGCGCGTTTCAGGGACACTGTCGATAGCTTTGTTCAGGATCGGAATCAGCTCGGGCCAATCCTTGCGTACCCCGATAGCCAGCTGGTAGGTATACGGGCTGGAGGCCGCTACTTGGAGATTGGTCAGGCCTTCTCTGGCAAGCAGATGCGTGCCTACCGTCAGTGACTCGATAAAGGCATCGACCTTGCCCACTGAAACCGCCTTCAGGGCGTCGGCGGCATTGTCGAAGAGCACCCGTTCGACCTCGGGATAGTCCCGGGCAATGAATTCGCTCACCGCATAGCCTTTCACCAGCGCCAGCTTCTTGCCCATCAAGCCGTCCAGCCCTTCCACCTGGGCAGTGTCGCTTTGTGTAAAGATCACCATGGGCAGGTCCAGATAGGGCTTGGTGAAGTTCATATAGGCACTGCGGTCTTCTGTCTTCATCACCAATGTCAGCATATCGAGCCGCTTCTCCTTGAGCGCTTGCTGCATCCGGTTCCATGGCAATACCTCGGGGAGATCCATCTCCACCCCCAGTTGATGGGCGAAGATCTGCAGGTACTCGGAGGTGATTCCGTTGTGTCTGCCGGCCTCATCCACGAATTCCACCGGCGGCCAGTCGATGTCGATACCGATGCGGATGTTCCTATGATCGGCGAGCCATTCGCGCTCGGCTCGGTTCAGGTCCAGATTGGGGATGTCGCTCAAAGACTGGCTTTCGTCGAGCGGAATCCAGCGCTGAACTATGGTCCTGATCTCCTCCGTGGTCAGGCTGTCAAGGGCTCTTTGCAGCAGGGTTTTCAAAACCGGCATGTCCTTGCGCACCCCGAAATGGAGTTTTGAAGCGGGCATGGGGGCACTGAGCGCCACTTTCAGGTCGCTCCTCAGTTCAAGCTCCATGAGGTATGCGACGACGGCCCGGTTACCGATGTAGGCACTCGCACGGCCATCCGAAACCGCGTCCAGCGCCTCCGAGGTTTTGTTCACCAGCAGCAGATCGATTTCCGGATATTCCCGGGGGAGTCTCTCGGTAATGTAATAGCCCCGCTCCAGCGCCAGCCGCTTTCCTTCCAGGTCTGCCATACCGCTGATGCGCTCGGCTGCCTTGCGGGTGACGATCACGTAAGGCGAGCTGAAATAGGGACCGGCGAAATCCAGATACTTCGCCCGCTCATCCGAGTAGGCCATCGAGCCCATAATGTCGAGCTCACCGTCTCGCAACATGCGCAGTTTCTCCTCCCACGATGGCTCAGTGATCATCTCGTGTCCGAGGCCGAGCCGGCCCAGCGCCAGCTTAAGAAAATCGGCGGTTATTCCCTCCCAGGCGCCGTCCTTGCGCAGCCGGTCGAATGGTGGCCAGTTGGACTCACCGCCCACCAGCACCACCGGATGCGCCTCGATCCATGCTTTTTCCTCATAACTCAGATCCAGCTTGCGCAGCCTGTCACCGACAGGATTGGCATTGAGCCAACGTTGTTCGATCTGTGACCTCTCTTTGATGGTGATATCCGCCAGCGCCTTGTCGAGAATAGCCACCAGAGGCGCCCACTCGGCGGCTGCATTTGATACCGCGAAGTTCTGTGGAACTCTGCCGATACCGGCGTCGGATACGACCCGCAAATTGCTCAGTTGATGCCGCCGCTGCAGCCATCCCGCCACGGCCTGGTTTCCCACGTAACCATCGGCTTCCCCCCAGGAGACCTTTTGCAGGGCGGCGAGTGTCGAGGGCACGGGCAGCAGCCGGATCTGTGGATGGCGCTGCTGCAACTGGCGCATGGTGAAAGAGTCGTCCTCGATAGCCACACGCCTTCCATGGAGATCGTTCAAAGTTGCTATGCCTGGTGTATCGACTCTGGCAACAATGACTTTCTGCGCTTCGTAATAGGGCCGGGTAAACCTGAGCTTTGTCGCTCGCTCCTTGTCCGGGGCGATGGTGATGCCAACCTGTAGCTCGCCATTGATCAGTTGCTGCAGCATATGCTTGGGACTGGCGCTGGTCTCAGGCATGAATCTGACACCGAGACGTGCGCCGATAAGCCCCAGATAGTCTGCGGCAATACCCCTGTGTACACCGTCTTCATCGATGTAGTCGATAGGCGGCCGGTCTCCATCAATGCCGATGGGGATTTCCAGGTGGGTGCGCAGCCAGGCCCGTTGCTGCATGTCGAGTGTCTGCAGGAATCCCTCAGTGACTGCCTCCCCGTTGCGAATCCAGCGTCCAAGAATGGCTAGATGTTCCGATCTGTCGATATCGTCGAGCGCTTTCTGCATGATCGATTGCAGAATGGGCCAATCCTTGCGGATTCCCACCGCCAGCTCGGAGGCCGGCTTTTGTAAGCGGGCATCCAGTCGGAGGTTGGGGATGAAGTGCTTTTCGATCAAATGCTGAGCCACAACCCGATTACCGGCATAGGCGTCCGCATCTCCCCGTGAAACAGCCTCCAATGCCTGTACCGTATTGGGATATAGCAGCAGATTGATCTGCGGGTAGTTGTCCTGGAAATAGTGGATGTTGCCGAAGCCCTGCTCCAGAGCCAATGTTCTGCCCGCCAGATCCTGCTCTGAGTTCACCCGATCCAGCTTCTTATTGGAGACAAACACATGGGGGACGCTGAGATAGGGGGTGGTGAAATTGAACAGGGGCTGACGATCTGGTTTGGGGGTGATGTCCATGATCAGGTCCAGGCGCTTGTCGATCACATCCTGGTATATCTCCTTCCACAGGCCCGGTACCGGATGCAATGCATTGTCAAGGCGCTGGTTGAACGCGGCGATATAGTCGATACCGATACCGACAGGGTGCCCCTGACTATCGATGAAATCGAACGGGGGCCAGCCATCCATCACCCCGACTCGCAACGGTTTGTGCTGTTGCAGCCAAGCCTGCTCCTGCGGACTCAATAACGCTCCAGCGTCCCCCGCCATGGCGCGGGAAAACCCGGAAAACAGAGCTGGCAGAAACAGTCCCCAGATCAAGACCGCTCTTAGTGCGCTACATATTCTCTGCAGTGGATTCATGCTAAATCAGCTCCACGGTGTAGCGCAGATAAAAACGCAGGTCGTTGTGGTTCTCTGCCCCGATACCCGTCTCCGTGACCCAGGCATATCTCGCGCGCAGGCTTGTCCCCGCGCTCCAGGGAAGCAAACGGTACTGCAGTTCGAGATCATATTCTTTTCGGTCCGGCGACTGACGGGCACCTGAATCCGGCGTATCCAGGATGCTCCCGGATAGTGCGAATTCAAGCCCGGGAACCGATTGCGGGCGGAATTTAATTCCCAGCAGCCAGGCCGATTCCCTGGCTCTGTCCGCCACCTCGACCTGGTTGGAGATGGTGGTCTCATGTCCCCATTTACGCAGGATGTCACGATTACCATTGCGCGAATGCGCGGCGTAGAGATCCAGCATGTCCAAGCTGAGACCGGCTGAGATACCCGCATGCCAGGTATCCTGATTACCGGCGATCGAATCGTCGGCTGATATCCGTTTCAGATAGCGGCCATTGACGTACCAGGAAGCCTCATTGGGCCGGTAGTCCAGGCGCAGATAGAGATCGTCCCACATTTTACGGGCACGATAGGTCCAGAGTTTGTAGCCAACAGCTGCCTCTCCTTCCAGCCCCAGGCAGCTGACCGGCTCGTTACCACCGAACCCCGCACTCTCCGACATGGATTTCGCCGAGGTGTCGGTCTTGTATTTCATGCGGGTTATGTGACAGAAATAGATGTCATTGAACTGGGTCAACGTCCATCTCAGCAACACGGCATCGAATGATTGAGGTGTCATGCGCACATCATGCAGATTGATCCAGGGGGTCGTCATTTCCTGCCGTCCCAGGCGCAGGCGCACTGATTCGGTCGCTGCCTCGATATAGGCCTCGCCCAGTGCGCTGTAGTTTTTGTGCCTTGCATTGTCGTCCTTTGCCAGAAGATTGTAGACATCCTTGGTTTCATCATTCAGGCCGGCACCCTGGGATGTGTAAAGAGAAACGACCGACTTCAGGCTGGAATCGTGCTGGATAGTGGCGCGCAGAATTCCGCCAAAGGCCAGCGATTCCCGGTCCCGGGTTTCACCCTCGAAGTCACGTTGGAAGTAGTAGCTGCGAAAATCAGCCTGCAGATCGAAGACATCCGTGATTGCCGCCTCTCCTGTTTGAATAAACATCAAGCAAAGCAGCACCCAGCACCGGTAAGGCGTTCTTCCATAACTGGATTTCATGAAATATCCCTATTTCCCTTATCTTGACTGGGTCCTGAATCAATTAAAGCACATCATAGGAAAACCGGGGCGGTGAAACCGGCCTTTAGAGACGGCAGAGAGTTGCACCGTTTTTGGGCGCACAGCAAGATGGTTTTCCGGGCGTGGATGTGTCAGACCGATGCTATGCCTGGCTGCCGGGCCAGTAACTTACTTGGTTACATATCATGTCCAGCTATTGAATCAGGAACTTAGATTCGCTGATTCAATGCTTGGGCAAAGTGGGTAATCAGCATAACTTAAAGGTTGTTCGTCATGTGTGACGTACCGTCTTCAGATCGAGCATCGCCAGCAACCCCTTTGCCTTTGTCAGCAACTCGGTACGATGGGCAAGGCCATTGGTTCCTCCGTTGATCCGTTTTGTCATCCGCACCACATCATCCTTGTCGGCTATCTTGTTGAGCTTGTTTTTGTCCCAATAGAACACCGCGGAATGGACAGCATATTCCGATGCGACCAGGTCGGGATCGTCGATGATCCTATCGTCACCTATCCACTTCGCAAATGCCTTGTAATTATCCTTGCCTGTGAGCTGAATCAGACCACGGCCCCTGAATTTCCAGCCATCACCACTTGATTCATTGCCATTACCCATGCGGTTTGCATAGACTCTGTTGGCAATTTTTTC
This sequence comes from Candidatus Thiodiazotropha sp., assembly GCA_050292275.1. Classification (GTDB taxonomy): domain Bacteria; phylum Pseudomonadota; class Gammaproteobacteria; order Chromatiales; family Chromatiaceae; genus Thiodiazotropha. The sequence continues at coordinate 26,172 of JBNKLI010000140.1, read as the reverse complement.
AGGCTGCCGTGCGTAGCTGCCCGCCTGCTTGTTGGTCTTGAAATAGTTACCGAACACGGCTCGCAGCGCCTTCGCGGAGTAGTTCAGGTTCTCCATGTCATAGCGCATGCATCCCGATTCGTGCAGTACCTGCGAGAAGAAATGGGCCAGACGCACTTTTGAGTCGGCAATACCGTATTTCGGCAGGGCCTGCTCCAGGTCATCAATGTACTGCTCGGCATCCTCGGTTGATACGCCCATCTCCTTCAGCATCTCGACTCGTGTTTTCATGGTCCCTCCGTTTTGCTATCAGGTTTTCAACGGCTGAGAAGTAATCGAGAACCAACCTGAGCTTAAGCTGTGGTTATCTGTTTAAGTCTATCGGATATTTTCGAAATGGGAATATGGTTCGTATTTTGCGATAGTAATCGCAATCGAGGGAATCGCACCTAGTGGCCCACTAGGCAAGCAGACGAAGCCACCAATTTTGAACGGTACATCTGCGGGTTCGATATCAAGCATGGGTTAATCGCCCGGAAATCCCGTACAATCCCGGTTTCCACACCCAACTGAATTTGACTGATGCTGTTCAACATCCTCAATATCGTGGCGCCGGTGTTTTTGGTTATCGGTGCCGGTTATCTCTATGTGCAACGCGGCTGGTTTGCCGAGGGTCTGGTCGATGGCCTGATGAAGTACGCGATACAACTGGCAGTGCCCTGTTTGTTGTTCCGCGCCACCTCGACTCTGGATCTGGCATCAGCCTTCGAATGGCGCATCATGCTCTCTTATTATACTGCGGCTACCTGTAGCTTTGTTTGCGTCAGTCTGGTGGCCTGGAAGGTGTTCAAGCGCCATCCGGGCGAGTCGGTTGCTATCGGGTTTGGCGCGCTGTTTTCCAATCTGGTGCTGCTGGGCCTGCCGATATCGGAACGCGCATGGGGTGCCGAAAATCTCTCAGAGGTCTATGCGATCATCTCGATACATGCTCCTTACTGCTACCTGCTCGGGATCACCTCCATGGAGGTGATCCGCTCCGATGGACGGAGCTGGCAGGAGACCGCGAGAGTGGTCATTCGGGCGATGTTCAGCAACAGCATGATGATCGGTATCGGTCTGGGATTCCTGGTCAACCTGAGCGGATTGGTGTTACCTCAGATCATCGCATCATCGGTGGATATCATCAGCCGTTCGGCACTGCCGGTCGCGCTGTTCGGCTTGGGTGGCGTATTGTCGCACTACCGTTTTACCTCGGACCTGACACAGGTTGCAGTGGTTTCGGTTTTTTCCCTGATAGTCCATCCCACGCTGACCCTGCTGCTCTGTTCACTGCTGGAGGCCGACCCCGGGATCAGTCGTACAGCGGTCCTGCTGGCGGCGATGGCCCCTGGTGTCAACAGCTATCTGTTTGCCAGCATGTACCAAAGGGGGCAGAGCCTGGCAGCCAGTACCGTGTTGCTGGCAACCGCAATCTCGGTGGTCAGTGTGAGCATTTGGCTGTGGATCTTGAGTGGTATCTATTAACCCGGCGACTATATTTAGTTGGACTCAGGTTGCATATCACGCCTGCACTCCATGGTTTTGGCAGCCAGGATAGCCGCTTGAGCAGGAGGCCGGCGGTATGGGGCGCGAGTACAATCGGCAAAAATTGAACTAACATCGTAACTATCATGCTTGGCTCGATGGGATGGCAGCCAAGGCGGTTCTCATATGTAGTTATACCCCACGGGAGGTGAGGGTTTGAACGATACGACCGGCAAAAAAAGGATTTTATTCGTCGATGACGAACCGAACGTGCTCTCAGGTCTGCGCCGAACCCTGCGGGACCAGCGTAAGTCGTGGGACATGGAGTTTGTCGGTAGTGCTCAGGAGGCGCTGAGCAGAGTCGACGAAATCGCTTTCGATGCGGTGGTCACCGATATGCGTATGCCGGGTATGGATGGCGCCGAATTGCTGGAGCATATCGCCAAAAGCCATCCCGATGCAGTACGCGTGATACTCTCCGGCCAGTCCAGCCAGGAGTCGGTGATGAAAACGGTAGGACCGGCGCACCAGTATCTGAACAAACCCTGTGATATCAATAATCTCAAGAGGGTGTTGGAGCGTGCGTTTTCACTGCGGGACCTGTTGAACGAGGATCGTCTCAAGTCACTGATATCCGGCATGCGTACCCTGCCAAGCCTCCCAACACTCTATCTCGAGATGTTGAAGACCATACAGGATCCAAACGCAACCGTTGCCGATGCGGGTAGATTGATCGCAAAGGACATGGCAATGACGGTTAAAGTCCTTCAGCTCGTCAATTCAGCCTTTTTCGGCCTGGGTCGGCACATCTCAAACCCCGTGGATGCGGCCTCCCTGCTGGGGCTTGAAGTACTAAAGCCGCTGGTATTGTCGATCGGTATATTCACGCAGTTTGATGCGGATTCATTCGACTCCAATGTGTTTTCCCTGGATGCGCTCTGGTCCCATGGCTCACGAGTCGGCGCACTTGCCCGGCTGATCGCCAAAGAGGAGGGGATGGGGAGTCTGGATGCCGAGGATAGCCTGCTTGCCGGTATGCTGCACGACATCGGCAAGCTGATCCTGGTGATCAACAAGCCTACCGAATACACCCAATTTACGGCAATGAAAGAGGTGACGGCGCAGCGCAGGATCACTCTCGAAAGAGAGCTGTTCGGTTCCACACATGGAGTGATAGGCGCATATCTGCTAGGTCTCTGGGGATTGCCCCAGTCAGTTGTCGAAGCGGTGGCCCTGCATAATCAACCGGCACTGCAGCGAGAGAGGGTGTTCAGCGTTCTCAGTGTGGTTCATGTCGCCAATGCACTGGTGCATGGTCTGCAAGAGGAGGCTATGGAGAACAGCCTGCTGGATTCCGGCTATATCGATTCCATCAATGCCGGCGGACGCATCGAGGCCTGGAAGCGACTGGCCGCCGCAACGGATCTCGATAGGGATTGAGCTCCCGCAGCACAGTGGGAACAAGGGGATTTCGATGACAGGTCAGGTGCTGATATCAACAGACTTAAGCAGAATCTCCTCGAATTTCTCCGCTGCCAGCGGACGGCTGAAGAGATAGCCTTGATAACCGTCGCATTGCCGGGCCTTGAGAAATCTCAGCTGCTCCTGGGTTTCAACGCCCTCGGCGATTGCATGGAATCCGAGACGCCATGACATGGCCAGAATGGTTTCGACGATGGCATCGTCGTTGGGATCGATGCCGATGTCGCGTACGAAGGAGCGGTCAATCTTCAGCACGTCCACCGGCAGCATCTTGAGGTAGGCGAGCGAGGAGTAGCCGGTACCGAAATCATCGATTGAGATCTGGATTCCGAGTCTCTTCAACTCCTCCACTTTCGTCCTTGCATCCTGTACATCCTCTATCAGCGAACTCTCCGTCAACTCCAGCTCCAGCCTCCTGGGGTCTGCCTCTGTGTCGGTCAGCGTTGTCACGACTGTGTGTATGAAGTCCTTCTGCTGGAACTGCTTCGGACTGATGTTGACCGAGATCCTGCCGAAGGATTTTCCTCCGAAACGTTGCTCCCACTCCCTGATCTGCATGCAGGCTTCGCGCAGCACCCATTCACCCAGTTGCAGTATCAATCCACTCTCTTCGGCGATGGAGATAAATTCGTCAGGCATGAGCAGTCCCCGGGTCGGGTGCTGCCAGCGAATCAATGCTTCTGCCCCCAGAATTTCCGCATGCTGCGAAATTGTTACCTTGGGCTGGTAGTGCAGCAACATTTGATCCTGAGTGATGGCGCTGTGCAACGCGTTTTCCAGTTCGAGCCTTTCGCTGGCGAGCAGCTGCATACTGGGAAGGAAGAATCGAAAATTGTTGCGGCCATACTCCTTGGCCTGGTACATGGCGGCGTCGGCCTGTTTGAGGATCTCGCTGGCACTATCCGAGTCCGGTGAAATCAGGGCAATACCGATACTTGGTGTGGAATGCAGGGTCTGGTTGCCGATGCGGTAGGGCTGGGAGAGGGTATCCAATACCTTTTCAGCCACGTTCTGCGCCTCGATGGCGGTGATTTCGGGGTCTGCATGCAGATCGGCCAGCAGAATGACGAATTCGTCACCGCCGAGTCTTGCGACGGTATCTTCCGCGCGTAACAGGAAGCGCTGTCGTTCCGCCACTCTTTTCAGCAGCTCATCACCGATGCTGTGGCCGAGCGAGTCGTTGATATTCTTGAAACGGTCGAGGTCGAGAAAGAGTATGGCCCCGGTCTGCCCGCGGCGCCTGGCTCTTTCCAGACGCTGTTCAAGGCGATCCATGAAAAGCGCCCGGTTGGGCAGATCAGTCAGATTGTCGTGCAGTGCAGAGTAGTGAATCTCGTTGGTCTGTATGCGAAGCAGCCGGTTTCCAAGCAGCAGTCCGACCACGCCGAGTATCCAAAGTCCGCCATGCCAGCCTACTATACTGAGCACACGGGCGTCAGCACCGGCCTGCAGCTCATCCAGCGGAATGCGCACGCTGATACCACCCATGATCCCACCCGGTTCGACACTCTCCTCCGGATGACACCCCATGCACGATTCCTGTGCAATCCTGGGCCTGATCATACGCAGGTAGGGTTTGCCATCGATTTGCATCTCTTCACTCCACTCCGGCAGACCGCTGCGCAGCTTTTGCATGCCTTTGAGTTCCCAGTCATCTGGTGCATTGAGCGGCCTGAGGGGGTGCTCCTTAGTGGTGTGACCGCGTATTCCATCCGGTGTCAGCTTGGCCTCCTGGTCGTGAACAAGGCGGGTGAAATAGGAGGAGTTCACCAACGTGAGCTTGCGCCCATCGGTAGTGGTGACATCTCTGTTAGGCAGGTGATCAAGATAGGGATTGGGGGTGATGCCCTGGTCTACGGGCATATAGACGCCGCCGACGCGCGAGACCACGCTGCGGTAGATCAAGTCCTTTTCGATGGCGGCGCGGGCCTGGGCGGTGGCCCGTTCAGGAACCATGCGCTGATTCTGGATCAGGTTCCATTCCAGGGAGAACAGAAAAACCGCACTCCATAGCAGGGCCGCAAGCGACGTCCATAGAGTTAAGTTTCTGTTATTGAACTTAAATCCCCGTCTCATACGAAGTCTTTCAGTTGTTGCCACCCTTTGATCTGATCAGACGAGGTGCCTGCTTGTATAACGGCTTTGCCATCCGCTAGGCACTAGCTGGACATCATGCCATGCGGACGGCAGCTGGCCATTGATTTATGTTAACGGCGATAACCTACTTCTCTTAAGGTTTTTTGGCTGCCTCACTTATTCCGGGTCGGGTCGACGCACAGCAGATACTCCTGAATACCATTTCGCAGCAGCATCGAGCGTGCGACACGCAGACCGCTGGCCTGACTATCCAGGTCAGTGTAGCTGTAGCGAGGGGTTTTGCGCATCGGAGGATCGTGATCCAATCGCACTACGAGGTCTTGGTCCAGCACCCTGTAGCGTTGAGGATGTTGTGGCATGGCAGTCTGTGCCGAATGGATGTAGGCATGCAGTATGCCGGCAGGGCCCATATGGGCTGCCAGATGAGTGGTGAAGGCGGTGTACAGGGGCAGGCTGAGATAGTTGAGCAGATCCCAGCACAGCACGATATCGATCTTCTCCTTACCGGCGTGGCTGATCAATGGTTCCACCTGATGAAACAGGGCCTGGGGTTCCTGTGAGTTCTCACCGAGCTTACTCAAAGCCAGTGCCGCATCGGCAACCACAAGGCGGCAGCGCCGCCCCTGCAGTTGCGCCAGGATACCAGGGCTGATCGAACCTGGTTCGAATATCACATGACGTGTGGTGTGATCGAACCGCGCCATCGCCTCGCGAAACAGTGGGGAAGTGAAGGGTTCGTCTTCGTCACGCGAAGTTGATTGATCAAGAGAAGCCAATGTGACCAATATTCATCCAGGGCCAATCAGCACTCAACCGGTCGGCCCTGCCGGGACACTACCCAGACCCCGGCCCATCGGGTTGTCTCGGAAACAGAGCCCCAGGGCTCAACCCGCGGATCCACTGTTGACCTCTTTGCCGGTGGAGGATGGTTTTTCGGTTTTAGCCGGTTTGCCGATCTCATCGGCGATCGGTTTTGCGGAGGGGGATTGGGGCTTGGTGACTACAGGTGCTGTTGCGGATTTCCCGAAGGCCTTGGTGATCATCTCCTGGTCCATGTCGATGCTGCCCTTGAAACGGCACCCTTCATCCAGGCTCACCTTGGGAGAAACGATATTGCCCTGGACATTTCCCGTTTTTCGGATGGAGACACGCTCCGAACCGAACAGATCGCCATTGACCTTGCCTTCGATGATGATGCTATGTGCGAGCACGTTGGCATCGACCTGGCCCTGACTGCCGACTGTTAGACTTTTCTCCCTGAGCTGTATGGTACCCGATACCTTGCCCTGAATTACCAGGTCCTCTTCTCCACTCAGGTCACCGTTGATCTGTATCGATGGTCCGATGACTGCCGCCTCCCGAACCCGGGTTTGGGGTTCGAATCTCTCCACGGGCTCCCTGGTTTCCGGGGGTTGGTAGCTGTCGCTTTCGTCGTGGGTCTCTCTTTTACCTCGATCAAACATGACTGTGCTCCTCCTGTTTTTTGTCTGAGCGTTAATGCACTGCTTGTGGCACAGAATCAGTTAAAAACCCGAATCCGTGAGTGTGTTGGGGCCCATTGCACAACCCCTTGATCCGTCGGGCTTAATTGATTCTCGGCGGGTCCAGAGGTATGGCTGAGAATCTATTACGCTATATGAATCAATAGCTTTCCCGATTACCCACGTTGCACAGCCGATGAATATGCGATCCTACTTGTCATATGGTCACACGATTCTCGCAACTATCTTCACATGGCTGAGTATTGCGAGTAATCAGGATAACTTTTACTCTGCACTCACGGATTCATATTGCAAGACTACATCAGCCGGGATTGCAGAAAAGGGTAGTAGGTCTCACTGAGAAATCTGCCTATCTTTTCTCACCAGTCCCAACCGGCCGGCAAATCTGTCCGCCTGTTATTTATAGGGTAGCTGCGTCTGCCCAAATTCCCACCTGGGGAGATGAGACCCCATAGCCGACCCTGGAATTGGACAGCGGTAAATACCCTTGATGTTCCGCGAAGAGAGCTGTCCTGAAGTACTTTGGGCTTGTTATTGAATCTTCAGCGCTCTCTCCACTCCCGTCATGAACAAACGCCCTTTTCTGTCGTCGTTGATGTCCTGTTTCAGGATGGATATCAACTGGCGAACCTGGGTGAGATTGAGTTGAGGCGGCATGTTTTTCAGATAGTCCGCACACAATACCTTGGCTATCGGACCCAGGTATTCCATAACCTCCTCTTCGAGAGCCATGCGAACCTGGTCCTTACTGAAATGCTTTTCGCCATTGATTTCAACCTGAGTGTAGGGAGGTGAAACCATGTCAGTGACAATAGGCAGATCATCCTCAGGTTTCGCTGTGTTGTTGTGCTTATAGAGCTGTTTAAGTATCTTGATAGTCGGCGGCAGCTGTTGTTCGCCAATAGCCAGCTTAAGCAGTGGATTGAAATTGAAGCGCGCCTCGGTGATTTCACCGATCTCCTCTATCGCTTCTATTCCCCGGGACTGCTGATAAGCGACCCAGCGGATAGCGCCTCTATTCAACACTATCCTGGCAGACTCACCGCTAAGAAGGTTAAAAAAAATGGTTCCGCTCACCCCTTCTTTGCAATGCCTGACCAACTCGTCGATCAGTTGTCTATGGTTCAAAGTTCCATTAACAACCATCTTTCCCTCCACCGCTGCATAAGCGGTTCGTGTCCCATGTCAAGCTACTGGTGGGAAAATCGCTCCATTGCCAGCTTGATACTGGTGGAGAGTCGTTCCACCGACCTTGCCAATTCGCCAATTTCATCACTGCGATCATTATCTCTGATGCGATAGTCGAAATCGCCCCGGCTGATACCGTCCGCAGCTGCTGTCAGGTCTCTAAGCGGTCGTGTCAGCTGGCGTGAAACCACGAATGCCACAATCAGCACGGCAACAAGGGTTGCCAACATCAGGTATGTGGTTTGCTGGTTGTAAGTTGAAAGCGCAGCGAATGCCTCATCATAGTCCTGTTCCACGAGAAGAATCCAGTCATGCGCTGTCTTGCGCATCTGGCAAAACACTTTCTTGCCGTTTTCTCCGGTATAGACCAGTGAATTCTTGCCTTTGAGCATCAGCGCCTCGAATCCGGGATGGTTGGTAAGGCTTGAGCGCTTTTCCGTAAACTCCTTGTTGAAATGGGAGATCACCTTGCCATCCTGGTCGAGCAGTATAGCGTGGCCTGTCTTGCCGAATTGTATCGATGCGACCTTTTCTGAGATATCGGTCAGGTGCACACCGACGGCGTTGCCTCCAATTGTTCGCTGTTCCGAATCCTTGATGGCGGTCGCGAGTACCAGTGCCGGCTTGCCCGTGGTCTTGCTGATAAGCACCTGCTGTCCCAGTGGTTTGCCTCCAAGTACCTGTCGTACATAGTGGCGATCGCTGTAGTCTTTCGGATCCTTGTTGTCGCTACGACCGATATTCATGCCCCTGATATCAAAGGTAAACGCAAGATAGACCCATTCATAGGCCTTCGTGATGGACACGAGCGCCCCTCTTTGGCGAGCCCCATTCATACTCACCATGTCCGGCATGACGCCATTCTGGCGCGTCATCCGGACATTCATGTCGATCCAGCTCTCAATATAGATGCGCAACTGGTCCGCCGTCGATGCGAGGCGATTGTTAACATCGCTCGAGATAGCCCGTTCGCTTGCCGCATGACTGATATACCAAACCACACCCAGGGGTATGGTCGAGACCAGCACCATGACCAGCGACATTTTGAAAAAAATACCAAATCTTATTCGTTTTTTTTCCGCCATTCAGCCTCTCCATGTAAACAAGTCAATGTAAAAACAATCCATCTGAAACGAACCGCATACCGCACGCTGCTCACAGAGGGGCGATAGTATAGTCCGACGATGTCATCCAAAAAAGACCAAAGAGGCAATGCAGGTGGGATGGGTAAGCGCTATGAGGGTAACTTCCTGGTTACATTTCCACATCTAATCCAACCAAATACACCTCAGGTTTGTGATTTCCCTGTTCACAGATCTCGTCTGTACGATTTTATCCCCTCTGGCTGAATAGAAAATTCAATAAACAAGCCTGAGACACCCCCCGTCGCTACAGGCCAGATGCTGCATAAAAGAGGGGTAAGAATTAATCGACTATTAGATTTTATGCACAATCTGCAATTTCGATCAATTGTTTACAGCTATTAATCACATTTTTTATAAAGTTCGGAGCGCTTCATGTTTCATTTCAGTAACTGGGGTCGTCGCCGAACTCAAAGCTGTCTGCCAGGAATGGCGCATGTACCGAGACCTGATTACCCGCTTTGGTCTGCTATCGAATCAACGCCGATGCAAGGCCTGCTCCCAATGAAAACCAGTTGATCGTTTTTTGTACGATTAAAATGCTGGGATACATTTTTTACCTGGGGAGCCTCTGATCAAGTCGTCATGCCGGCGAAGGCCGGCGTCCAGGTCTTTGATAATTCAGGATTTCGCTACCGGAATGACGAAGGTGGGCTTATTCAGCGTTTGCGGTCCCGATGCCGTCAGATGAAAAAAGCCAACCACATTGAGTGGCTGGCTTTCAGTTGAAGCGGATATCTGTGTGCTTCGGACGCGGGATGATTACATCATACCCTTCTCTTTCCAGAACTTGATGGCACCGGGATGCCAGGGAGTCACCACACCCTGGGTTCCTGTATCGAGACTCATGTTTTTGAAAGTCTTCTTCTGGGCCTTCATATGAGCCAGACCTTCATCGGTATAGATCATGGAAAGCATCTTGTAGACAGTCTCCTCAGAGACCTTTGAATTGGCGACCCAGAGGGCTGAGTCTTGGAAAGAGGGGGTTTCGGTATCCACGCCGCGATAGGTGCCGGCAGGTACTGACAGCTTGGAGAAGTAGGGATAATTATCGAAGAAACCGCTCTCCTCAGCATCCTTACCCACATTGACCAGTTCAATGTCATTGGTCTGAGCGGCCATGATCACGGCGCCGCTGGGGAAGGCGGTGAACAGCCAGAAGGCATCCAGCTGGTTGTTACCGAAAGCCTGGGCGGCGTCGTTGTAGCCCATGGCATTGCGTTCGATCTTGTCCCAGACACCCATGTGGGTGAAGAAGAGTTCGCAGTTGGCGAAGGCCCCCGAACCGGCGTTGCCTACACCTACCTTTTTCCCTACAAGATCCTTGGTGCTCTTGATTCCCGAGCCCTTGCGCGTCACCAGCTGGGCTGGTGCGCCATAGAGCCAGGCGACCGCCATCACATCTTCATACTTGTTGCTATCGTTTTTCATTTTGCCGTTGCGCCCGAGATAGACATGGCCGGAATAAACCACACCCATCTGCGCCTTGCCGGAGTTCACCTTGCGCAGGTTCTCCACCGAGCCGGCTGAGGATTGTGCCTTGACGAGGAACTCTTTTGAGCTCTTGATCGGTTTGTAGACCTGAATGGCGTTGGCGACGACCTGAAAGGTCCCTCCCGCCGGTCCACCACTGAAAACCACTCGCTCTTTGGCCGAGACAGTGGTCGGTATCAGGATAGTGGCTGTCAGTAGCGCCGTGGCGGCGGCCAGGATGGATCTGCGTTTGAAATGCATTGAATTTCCCCCCGAATTTATAGTTGGCTTAAATAAAGACTCCGCCGACTTGGCGTAGTGGTCTAATGAACCAGCAAAAGTCAGGCCAAATATATCCCTGCCAGGCAACTTGCGAATTAACTCGATGATTGGATGAATAAAATTAAACGAATAAATAGGGCACAATACATCCATTAAACGGGTGGAAATCCACCCATTCACAACGCTTGAGAGTGTGATATTCTGCCGATAACCGCAGCTTTCAATCTATTTGTATCGTTGTCTGTCCAGTCCATATTTTTGCATCTTGTCATACAAGGTCTTTCTTGGCAGGCCCAGCACTTCCATGGTCTTTTTTATCACTCCGCCCGACTCGGAGAGGGCCTGTTCGATCATTGCACGCTCGAACGCTTCCACATGTTCAGGCAGGGTCATGGGTATACAAGGGGATAATCCAGCATTTTCGTCGGGTTGCAGGCTGCATTCATCACCCAGCAGTACGAAACGCTCTGCCGCATTTCGCAGTTCCCTGACATTGCCGGGCCAGTTGAATGCCATAAGTCTTTGGCTGATGGCGTTTGGCACAGCAGGCGCCAGCTTGCCGTACCGGGCTGCCGCGACCAGGAGAAAGTGCTGAAATAACATAGGGATATCATTTCGACGTTCGCGTAGCGGCGGTAGATCAAGAGTCACTACGTTCAATCTGTAAAAGAGGTCTTCCCTGAATTCTCCACACTCGGCAGCAGCTTTGAGATCCACCTTCGTGGCAGCAATGACACGGATATCCAGATCGATGCGTTCGTTGGATCCGATACGTTCGAGTGATCTCTCCTGCAGGACCCGCAGCAGCCTGACCTGGGCGGGCAGGGGCATGGATTCGATCTCATCGAGAAACAAGGTGCCTTGGTCGGCATACTCGAATTTTCCTATACGCAGGGTTTGCGCACCTGTGAAAGCGCCCCTTTCATGTCCGAAGAGTTCGCTTTCAATCAGATGTTCCGGAATGGCACCGCAATTGACAGCGACAAAGTTCTTGTTTCTCCTTTGGCTATGTTCATGCAGCGAGCGGGCCACGAGTTCCTTCCCTGTACCTGTCTCGCCCACCAGTAGAATGTCGGCACTGGTGTCCGCAAGGCGGGCAATAGTGTTTTTGAGTGCCTTTATGGCAGGTGTTGTGCCGACGATACGAGGTCCCAGGGAGTTTTCCGCATCCAGCTCGTTTTTCAATGTCCGATTCTCGAGTACGAGCCTGCGCTTTTCGAGAGCCCGGCGTACAGTATCCACCAGACGTTCGGCCGAGAAGGGCTTTTCAATGAAGTCATAGGCGCCTTTGTGCATGGCATCGACCGCCATGGAGATATCCCCATGGCCTGTTATCAGGATGACGGGCAGGGTGGCGTCCATCTGCTGCACCCTCTGCAGCAGGGTGAGACCATCGATCCCGGGCAGGCGAATGTCACTGACTATGATGCCCCCTGTCTGTTCGTTGATCACCGACAGGGCATCTTCGGCTTTTTCAAAAACCTGGGCCTTGAAGCCGGCCAGTTCAAGGGTTTGTTTATTGGCCAGACGAAGATCGATTTCATCATCGATAAAATAGACATCAGGATTTGTGCTCATAGGCTTAACCGGGTACGGGCAGCGCGATGGTGAACCGCGCGCCACCCTTGGTTGACAAGTTTTCAGCAGTCAGCCTGCCATTCATGCTGTCGATGATTCTCGCTGATATCGACAGCCCGAGTCCAAGTCCGGACTCCCGGGTGGTATAAAAGGGTTCGAAGATCCTGGCCAGGCTGGTGTCATCAATACCCGGTCCCGTATCGTCGACATAAATCATAATCTGATCGTTATTCCGCTCGGTTGCGATGATGATGTCGCCAGGTGTCTGGTTTCCTATGGCGTTTATCGCGTTGTTGATCAGGTTTATGAGAACCTGCTCGAATTGGATGATATCGACATCGGCGATGATGTCGGGATCCACCTGGTCGGTATCGATGGTGATTGCCAGTTTTCTGAACTGCGGCCGTAAGATTTCGATGGCGGTTTGTATGACAGGGGCTATGTGAACCGATTCAATCTGGCCACTCGATTTGCGCGAGAAAAACTTCAATTGCGAACTTATCCTGGACATGCGGTCAGTCAGTTCGGCGATTCGATGCAGGTTTTCATCGGCCATTTCCGATTTGTCGAGGGAAAGAAACGTCCTGGCGTTGTCGGCATAGCTGCGGATGGCCGCCAGGGGATTGTTGAGTTCGTGACTGATGCTGGCGGACATCTGTCCCAAAACGGCAAGCTTCGCTGTCTGGATCAATTCACCCTGTGTCTTACGCAGGGTTTTCTCAGTCCGCTTGTGTTCTTCAATCGCGTTTTGCAGATCAGCCGTTCTGAGTGATACCTCTCTTTCCAGTTGTTTTTCCGCCTCCTGATGAATGCGTTCCCGCACCTGGTGGCGTCTGTTCCACAGCCATCCTAGCAGGGCAATCAACAATAAGGAAAGTGCCAGAAGCAGTATGGTAAACGCATCGATGAAGCTTTGCTGTCGTAAATCCTCCAAGGGGGTCAGTATGCGTACTGACCAGCCGGCTTGCGGCATGTCATAGTAGTTGGAAAGAAACTCGACAGTGCTACCGGCTGATTTGATCCGGATAACAAGACTGCTTTCACTTACTGTTTCCTGATTTAGCAGTTTCAGCGACTGAATGTCGGCGTCGGCGTAACGACGGCTCGCTCTGATCCTATGTAAAGCCATGTCGGACAATGGAACGATACTCTTAAACAGCCAATCAGGGTCGGTGGTGATGAAAATGACACCATCCGGATCGCTTACAATGAATCGGGATTGTCTCTCCGACCAATACTTCTCAATTTGCGAAAGCTCCATCTTGACGGCGACGACTCCGATCGTCTCGGCATTGTATTTGACCGGATGTGAAAAGTAGTAACCGCGCTTCTTTGACGTTGTTCCCAGCGCGAAGTATTTTCCGGATCCTCCGTGCAGGGCGTCTGAGAAATAGGGGCGAAAGCTGAAATTCTTGCCGACAAAGGGATTTTCACCACCCCAGTTGCTGGCAGCGAGTGTCAGTCCGTCTTTGTCCATCAGATAGGTGTCTGAAGCACCGGTGATCGCATTGATCTCTTCGAGGAACAGGTTGACGACATCGACCAGGGAGTCGTTACCGGTGTCCCTGAGCAACTCTACCAAAAGGGCATTCTTCGCCACCAGTTGAGGAATGAATTTGTACTTGGAGAGTTGTGATTCAAGATGACTGACAAACTGATCCAACTGCTGCTGATTGCTGAAGGTCAGTTTGTGCAATCCATCGTTCCAGCTGATCCTGTGAGATATCCAGAAGGTCAATATTAGGATGCTGATGATGCCGATGGAAATACTATTTCGGTTCTTGAGAGTTGCTGGCATTTATATTGGGCCGAAGCTCTGTGTTCTCCGGGATGTGGTTGCTCGGGTAATTCATTTTCAATAAAACAAAGAGCTTGAGCAACCGTCTTTAGCTTACTCATTATCCGCTACGATCCGCTTCTTCCTGTTCAATACCCTACATCGCCTGGGATGCGTCTTCGGATTCTGTCTGCAGTGTGGATGCATGGGAAAATTGTGTGCACCATGGAGAGTGTTGGCGCCCCGGGGCTGTACAGATTGGGAAAGCTCACCCAGTGGCCGGGTGGCGTGGCTCACGGCGCCAAGTTCCCTGGCGCTTTTGCTGAAGTCCGCAACCAAGAGGAGCAGCGTGCCAGCGTCTACGGCCTGATCCTGCTTACAGCAAAGCTTCCCGTCAGCGACAAAGGTGCGTCACTGACCAATGAACATCGGCCTGCCTGATCGTGCTTTCGGACATGAAGCTACGGGCTACATCTGAGATATAGCCATTGGATGGAGCTTGGCGGCAATCCCCGGAGATCAGATCAGCGAGCGCTGACAGGCCCCCCGAGGACCAAACGCTTCCCTGCGCTATGGAGTATGTCCTTATGGAATACAGGCTCTCAGCTGAGATAGGCTTTGGCCTCTTCACCGGGATCAGGGAGTCCGGCTATCCGCCAGATACTGATGCAGCTGCCGAACAGGCTGTGGATCTTCCACCTGGGGATACCGGTGGCGCGGCATACCAGGCGCATATTCGGCAAGGCGCCCAGATTCAGGTAGCGCTCGCGGATGTGGCGGATGACCTGCCAATGGGTTTCGCCCAGTTCGCTCACCCCCTCCTCGAGGGCCAGGTCCCGGGCAATTTGCTCGTTCCAGGACAGATGATCGATGAGAAAACCGTCCCCGTCGAATAGTGGGGGCGCGGTCGCTGTGTTGGTTGCTTGTGTGGCAGTCTGGGGCATGGCCCGACCTCCTGTTGCTAGATTGATAAAAAAATTGAGTTGCAACAGAGTATGGTAGTCCTTGCATCTTATGAAAAATGATAAATATTGATTTTGTATCACGATATGTGATTTATAAGGCCGGAGTGCCGGTCAACGCCCGCAACACCGCAGATCTGCTGAGAAACCCCAATTATTACAACGATGAAGGATCTCGAGTTAGAGGTTATACATCCCATATATGGAGGCAACGGCTCAAACCTGCCGTGATCTCGGGTAGGCAGTTCTGGTTGGAGGTCTGTGGAATGGAAAAGTGGTTGGAAGGTACGGTTGTCGAAAAACGGCACTGGAGCGACAAGCTCTACTCCCTGCGCCTCAAGGCGCCCGTGGAGGGGTTCACCGCCGGGCAGTTCACGCGTCTTGCCCTCGAAATAGATGGCGAACGGGTGGCGCGGCCCTATTCTTTCGTCAATCCGCCGCATGATGAGCTGGTGGAAATACATTTCAACGAGGTGGAGGATGGTCCACTGAGTCCGCGACTCGCGGCGCTGGAACCGGGCGACCGGGTCTGGGTCTCGGCTAGGGCCAACGGCTTCTTCACCCTGGAACAACTACCCCGGAGCGAAAACCTCTGGATGCTCGCCACCGGTACCGCGCTGGGGGTCTATCTATCCATTCTGCGCAGTGAACTCTCATGGCAGCGATTCCAACAGATCGTGCTTGTCCACAACGTGCGTTTTAAGAATCAGCTCAGCTACGGCGAGGAGATCGCCGGCCTGAAACAGGATTACGCCGAGCGATTCCGCTATGTGCCGATCACCAGCCGGGAACCCATGGAGGGTGCTCTGCAAGGACGGATTCTTGCCGCCCTGGAGGATGGCCGGCTCGAGAGCCATGCCGGTATCGAACTCACCCCACAGAAGTCCCATATGATGCTGTGCGGCAATATGGGGATGATCCGGGAGATCTCCGCCGCCCTCGAAGCAAGAGGCATGCGCAAGCACCGGAAACAGGAGCCGGGACACTTTACCACCGAAAAGTACCACTGAGCCTCAATCTACAATATGAGCCAACTTCCTGCTGGGTAAGCCCGGTATCTCCGCTTACATGCCGTTACGAGTCAGCTTCTATCCTGTTGCGCCGGTTTTTTCTTTATAATATTCAATCCACAGTGAATAAATAAGACATAGTGCTGTCACAATGTCTGGGTAAGCTCGCAGGGACCAAACAACAATAATCTTCAGGGAGAATCATATGAAGCTATCCATACTTGCCGCCTCGCTCTGTTTTTCTTTCATTGGTGCGGCGATCGCCGATGATGGAAAGGTAGCAGACCTCAACCTGAACGTAATCGGCCGGTACCGGACGGGCGTCTTTGATCAAGGTGCCGCCGAGATCGTCGCTCACGACCCCGGTACACAGCGTCTGTTCGTGGTCAACGCCAAGGCGGCGAGGGTTGATGTCCTGGATATCAACGATCCGACCAATCCTCAACTGATCGGTACTATCGACGCGGCTCAGCTGGGTGCGGTGGCCAACAGTGTTGCAGTGCACAGGGGTACCGTTGCTGTCGCCATAGAAGCGGATGACAAACAGGCGCCAGGCGTTGTCGCATTTTACGATGCCGTCGATCTCGGCCTTATCAACAGCGTTCCTGTGGGAGCGCTCCCCGACATGGTCACCTTTACCCCTAACGGCAGATATCTGCTGGTGGCCAACGAGGGGGAGCCCAATGATGACTATACGGTCGATCCTGAGGGATCGATAAGCATTGTGGATCTCAAACAGGGTATTGCCCATGCCAGTGTACGGACCGCCGGTTTCGAACGATTCAATGATCAAGCGGATGAACTGAGGGAGCAGGGGATTCGTATCTTCGGTCCAGGCGCCACCGTGGCGCAGGACCTGGAGCCCGAATACATCACTGTATCGAGGAACTCCCGATATGCCTGGGTTAGCCTGCAGGAGGCCAACGCGCTGGCGATGATCGATATCCGTCGTGCCAAGGTGATGAAGCTGCTTCCGCTGGGCACCAAGCACCACGGCATGACGGCCAACGCCCTGGATGTGAGCAACAAGGACGACTCAATCAATATCGCCAACTGGCCGATCAAGGGCATGTACCAGCCTGATGCCATTGCCAGCTATAACTTTCACGGTCGCACCTACATTGTGACCGCCAATGAGGGGGACAGCCGTGACTATGGCGGATTCAGTGAAGAGGCGAGGGTGAAGGATCTGGATCTCGACCCAGGTGCATTTTCCGATGCCGCGACTCTTCAGGAGAATGTGAATCTGGGTCGGCTCAATGTCACCACGGCCAATGGGGATACCGACGGAGATGGCGATTATGATGAGTTATACAGCTACGGTGCCCGCTCTTTCTCGATCCGCGATGCCCAAGGCGGGCTGGTTTATGATTCCGCCGATGATTTCGAACGCATCACGGCCGGGTTGCTGCCCGACTACTTCAACAGCAACAATGATGACAACGACTCATACGACAGCCGGTCCGACGACAAGGGGCCCGAGCCGGAAGGCGTCGCCCTTGGCAGGATCGGGGATCGCACCTTCGCCTTCATCGGACTGGAGAGAATCGGCGGCATCATGGTCTATGACATCACCGATCCCTACCGGGTCGGGTTCATCGAGTATCTGAACAACAGGGATTTCACCGTCCCGGCGGAGATTGACGGCGCCACCAATCCGCTTGCGGGAGACCTGGGACCCGAAGGGATCATATTCATCGCCGGGGACGAGAGCCCCATCGAGTCGCCCTTGCTGGTCGTCGGCAATGAGATCAGTGGCACCACGACCATCTACTCAATCGAAGCAGTCGAAACCCGGGGTGACGAGTAAGGGGTGGCCCGCGCTTACTCCCTTCACAAGGTGGCGATATAGGCGCTGACCGCCTCTATCTGCTCGTCGGTCAGTTTGCCGACGATTTTTTGCATCACACCACCCACGTCATTGCTACGATCGCCGGAGCGGAAGGCCTTGAGCTGTTTCGCGGTATAGGTTGCATGCTGTCCACCTATGGCTGGAGCCAGGACGGTGGGAGGTGCCGCCATCGACTTCTCCCAATCCATATTGCCCCTGCCTTTCGGTCCGTGACAACCGGTGCAGGCCGTCACCGAGGTATAGAAAACACCCTTGTTGTAGAGCTCTTCACCGTTGAGCAGCTGTTTCGAGTCCGTGGCGCTTCCCGGTTGGTTTTGCTGTGTGGCGAAGTAAGCGGCAAGATCATTGAAATCCTGCTGGTTCAACGGCTTGAGAATGGGCTCCATGATCTGGTTGACACGCTTGCCGGCCTTGAAATCCTGGAGCTGCTTGATGATGTAGCTTGGTATCTGGCCCGCGATCTTCGGCCATTCGGGATTGATGCTGTTGCCGTCAGCCATGTGGCAACCGATGCAGACCTGGGATTTCTCCTTGCCCGCATCGGCGTTTCCAGCGGCAGGCAGTACATTCGAAAAGACGAACGGTGCTGCCAGCAGAGATAGAGCTACAAGACTTTTAATGGTCATGTTCACAACCTCCTCCAGGTTGACCCTATACCTCATTGGGTGGTTTTAATGTAGTATAAACAATAGGTTATCGCTAAGACCGTACTACTTCAGCTTGCAGATCTCCGTCTTTGGTTTTGTTGTCACCGACCTGGTGCCGGTTTTCGGCAGCAGCGGTGTCATCGAGAAAATCTACAAATAACCACATAAATAAAATTGACATATATCATTGACTATGTCAAAACTATTGCACCTGGATTTGCATGCACTGGTAAATCAATAAAGCAGTAAATAAGCAAATTCCAAACCATGGCATGCACTTAATCGAATTCCAGGAGGGAGGAGATTATGAGTGATCATGCCGTAACACACGCGCCTGAGTGGGAAGTCAGTGTCTGGCCGTTAGTCATAAGCCTGGGCATCCTGTTTCTCTGTCTGGCATTTACCTTTCAGTTTGTCTACACCAGTGGCCTCGGGGCGATCATCTGCCTGGGCGCCGGAACCCCGCTGACCCTCGCGGGTATCGTCGGTTGGATCAGCGAGGCGATCGGCGGGGAGCATGGGGAGGGCCTCAGCACACCCGCCATGGGCTGGTTCATCCTGGCGGAGGCGATGATCTTCGTCTCTTTCTTCGCCAACTACTGGTACCAGCGCCTCTCGGCCGACGCATGGCCTCCGGTGGGTACCCCGGAAGCGATGCCGGCGCTGATACCCGCTGTCATGACCGTTGCCCTGGTCACCTCGAGCTTCACCATCCATGCCGGCGAAGTGAAACTCGAGCAGGGTGATAAAGCCGGTTTTATGAAGTGGCTGTTGATCACCATCGTCCTGGGGCTCGCTTTCCTCAGCATGTCGGGCTTTGAGTGGAACCACCTCATCCACCAGGGGTTCATACCCGCCACCAATGAATACAGCACCTCGTTTTACAGCATCACTGGCTTTCATGGTGCCCACGTGATGGTTGGACTGGGCATCTTCATCGCTATTCTGCTGCCTGCGCTCAGGGGCAAGCTGAATAAAGCCTTCGTCAAGACAGGCTCATTGTACTGGCATTTCGTGGATATCATCTGGCTGTTTGTCGTATCCCAAGTCTACTACTGGTGAGCTGCGGCTCAATCGGTCAATGGCGACTGGATTATGCGACAGACAGCCACAAGTCTGCATTTGATTGGCGGCCGGGTAGCGGCCATCGGCGCCATGCTGGTGTTGTTTTACACGGGCAATGCCTTTGCCGTCTCCCCGTACGGAAGTTTTGCCGGGGAGTCCAACATCGATCCGGCGGTAATGCAGATCAATGAAGCCAGCTACCTCGGAACGCCGCTGCGCAAGGACATTCGGCTGATCGATGCCAGTGGCGAAGAGTTCAGTTTTGGCGATGCGTTGGGTAATCCGCTGATACTGCTCCTCTCCTACTACAGTTGCGGCGGATCCTGCCCGACCATAAACAGGACCCTGGCACACGCCATCGAGAAGATCGATCGCTTCCGGCTCGGCGAGGATTTCAATGTGCTTACGGTCTCTTTCGACAAGCATGACACACTTGAGACCATGAGCAGGTTCGTGACCGGTGTCGGAATACCGCAGGCGATGCGTGAAGGTTGGCGTCATGCGGTGCTGAAGTACAAGGAGTCGGATCTGGAAAGTCTGACCAAGAGCGTGGGCTATAACTATTTCTGGTCCAAGGCCGACAAGGTTTTCCTGCATCCCAACGTTCTCATCTTCCTTACCCCGGATGGCCGGGTGGCCCGCTACCTGTATGGCGACTCTGTCGATGTCAAGGCGATGGAGCTTGCCTTGATCGATGCCGACTGGGGCCGTATCTCCAACTCCACCAACGTTATCGATATGCTGACCGGGGTCTGCTACAGCTACAACTTCGCCGAGGGTAAATACACCCTCAACTACTCGCTCCTTGCAGGGGCACTGTCTCTGCTTTTCGGCCTGTCCCTGGTCGGTTTTTCAGCCATTGCTTACAGAAGAAAATATATGAGGAGATTGTCTGATGTGTAGTATCCGAATATCCAAAGGGTTAGCTGCATGCACGACAACCCTGATGCCAGCCTTGCTGTATTCCGCATCGAGTGCCGCCGCTGCAGAAAAGATCAACGACCCCGCGCCCGGATGGGACCATCTCTGGCATGAGGTGCTGGTCGATATCACTGTCCTGGGCGTGGTCTTCGCCCTGATCACCTTCTACTTCATCTATAAATACCGGCGCAGAGATCCGGACCAGGTCGGCGATCCTCCCAAGCTAAGCCCTGCGATGGCCCTGGGCTGGGCATTGATTCCGGGCTTTGCGTTCATGGCGGATGATTTCTTCCTCGCCGCAAAGGGCTGGGTGCTGTGGAACGACTATCGCCGGGTACCGGAAGAGCGCATGGAAATAAAGCTGGAGAGCGGTATGTACTCCTGGGACTACACCTATCCCAACGGTGCGCAGACCCGCAACGAGATCAAGGTGCCTGCCGGCATGCCGATCATGTTGAGGATGACCAGCCGGGACACCCTTCACAGCCATTTCATTCCGGACTATCGCGTGAAAGAGGATTCCATGCCCGGGCGGGTTACCTACCTCTGGTTCTATCCCAAAGAGGCGGGTACGGAACATGCCATCACCTGCGCGGAGTATTGCGGCATCATGCACTCCTACATGGTTGGCAAGGTAGTTGTGCTTTCTCCCCAGGAGTTTAACCAGTGGTACCAACAGGAAGGTGAGAAAGTAGCGAACAAGGATGCTGAAGAAGAAAAGGTCGTCATCGAAAAAGATACCGAAGCCTTGGAAGGAGGGGTCTGAAATGGGCAGAGTGCTAAAAGAGTGGATATTCACCACTGATCACAAGAGAGTAGGCATCCTCTATCTCATCGGTTCGATTGCAGCCTTTGCGGTGGCTGGAATCACGGCTTTGTTGATACGCGCCGAACAGACTACGCTCGGTCCGACCATTACGGACAATCCGGGCGACTACAATGTCTGGCTCTATTTCCATGGCGCGGCCATGATCCTGGGGTTCCAGATACCCGCGCTCACGGGTTTCATGGCCAACTATTTCATTCCGCTGATGATCGGGGCAAAGGATGTGGC
Organism: Candidatus Thiodiazotropha sp.; assembly: GCA_050292275.1. GTDB lineage: Bacteria > Pseudomonadota > Gammaproteobacteria > Chromatiales > Chromatiaceae > Thiodiazotropha. The sequence goes on along the minus strand of JBNKLI010000140.1, from coordinate 4,637 downwards.
GTTCCCAAGGCTGAACGCCTTCAGTGTCTGGTTGTTCTTTATGGGCATCATTCTGGCCTTGCTCACTTTCGTGGTCCCTGATCCGCCGGATGTCATGTGGACCGGTTATCCGCCCTATTCGATAATCACCTCGGGTAACACGGCCCTCTATACCTTCACTGTTCTGTTGATCGGCTTCGCCTCTATTCTGGGCGGTGTCAATTTTCTCACCACGGTGACCTTCATGCGGGCACCGGGTGTTACCTGGAACAAGCTGAACATCTTTGTATGGGCAACCAGTGCCGCCTTCATTATTCAGCTCATTTTCGTACCCGTGCTGGGCACTGCCGTAACCTTGCTGACATTCGACAAATACCTGGGTACCAACTTTTTCGATACCACTACAGGTGGTGATGTACTGACCTACCAGAACCTGTTCTGGTTCTACTCCCACCCGGCGGTATACGTGATACTGCTGCCCTTTTTCGCGATCATTTTTGAAGTTGTTGCGACTTTTGCGAAAAACAGGGTCTTCAACTACAAGATGGTTGTCTATGGAGGGATTTTCGGTATCGTGTTGATCTCCGGCGAGGTATGGGTACACCACTTGTTCGTTACCGGTATGCCCGATTGGATCCGTGTCGGACAGATGGTGACGACCCTGTTGATAAGCGTGCCGGTGGGATTTCTGATGATCGGGCTGGTCGGTACCCTTTACAAGGGGGCGATAGACTGGAACAAGACACCCATGCTGTATGCCATCGGGTTCATCGTGCTGTTCCTCATCGGTGGTTTGACCGGGATTCCCAATGCCATCGCCTCACTCGATCTGCATCTCTCCGATACCTATTTCATCGTCGGCCACTTCCACTATGTGATGGCGGTCGCGGGGACATTCGGTATCTTTGCCGGTACTTACTATATCTTTCCCAAGATGACCGGCAAGATGTACAACGAAACCATAGGAAGGCTGGGCTTCTGGCTCACGTTCATCGGTACCAACATTACCTTTTGGATAATGATGTACATCGGCATCGAAGGTATGCCGCGGCGCTACTATGACTATGCCCAGTTCCCCCAGTTCGAGCAGGCTCACCAGTACATGAGCATAGGTGCACTGTTCGTCGGAGCCGGGTTTGTCCTGGCGGTCTATAACTGGCTCCAGGGAGCAATTGCAGGTAAGAAGGCGCCGGATAATCCTTGGGGGTCCAAGTCTCTGGAATGGACTACCTCTACTCCGCCTCCGCCAGGTAACTGGCCAGAGGTTCCCGTACTCGCTGAGGATTGGCATCCCTATGGTTACGAAAGAAGTTGATTGCCGATCTTAACCCAAGGTGAGAAAAGCCAGGAGTCTCTGATTAGTTCTAGATGGCAGATGGGTATGCAGGATGATTGATTACAATCAGTAGGCGCCTTTTCAAGATCTAATCAGAGCTCCTTACAACCTATATACATTCTGTGAACTGCTCTTGTGGTGAGCGCTAGTGGTGTGAAAAGAGGACTCCCAATGCAAAAAAAGCCGATCGATGGAATAACCGCCGGTAGTATCCCCGCCACATTGAGCTGGGAAAAATACCTTGAGCTGTGCAAGCCCAAGGTGGTGCTGCTGATCGTTTTCACGGCCATTGTCGGCATGCTGCTCTCGACCCCCGGACCGCTGCTGGCATGGGAGCCGGCGCTTTTCGGTACCCTGGGGATCGCGCTTGCGGCCGCTTGCGGTGCGGCACTGAATCATTTGGCCGATCAGCGTATCGACGCGATCATGGACCGCACTCGCTTGCGTCCACTTCCGCAAGGCGAAGTGGATGCATTGGCGGTGCTTGTGTTCGCCCTGGTCCTGGGCGTCGCCTCCATGTCAATCCTGCTTGCGCTGGTCAATACACTGACTGCGTTGCTCTCCTTCTTCTCCCTGATCGGATATGCGGTGATATACACCCTCTATCTGAAACGGGCCACACCCCTGAATATCGTCCTCGGTGGCGCGGCCGGCGCAACCCCCCCCATACTCGGCTGGACCGCGATCACCGGGGCGATATCTATCGAATCGATGCTGCTGTTCCTGATCATCTTCATCTGGACCCCGCCCCATTTCTGGTCGTTGGCGATCAAGCGCCGTAAAGAGTATGAAGCTGCGGGTATACCCATGTTGCCGGTTACCCATGGCGTGGCTTATACCAAACTGCAGATCCTGATCTACACTTTTTTGCTTACGCTTGTTTCCCTGCTGCCCTTTGTGGCTGGAATGAGCGGGCCCGTCTATCTGCTCGGTGCTATTGCGCTGGGTATCGGCTTCCTGCGCCATGCCGCCGCTTTTTACCGATCGGACAGCGACCGGCTGGCGATGAAGACCTTCGGCTATTCCATTTTCTATCTCAGTCTACTGTTCGTTCTTCTTTTGACCGACCACTATCTGCGGATACTTCAAGACCTGTTGCCGGTGTGATGCGTGATGGAGAAATCCGCAACATCTTCCTCACATCTTTTGCTGTTGCTTGGCGCGGGTTTGACCACCCTGGTGTTGGGGTTGGTCTGGTTCACGCAGGGGATCAGGGATATACGAAATCCGCCCGGCTTTCCTCCCGCCTCGGATACCATGGCGACAGTGCTGTCCGAGCCGATGGTACTCCCCGAGTTTCATCTTACATATGCCAACGGTGAGTCATTCGATAAACAAAAGCTGGAGGATGTCTGGAGTTTCATCTTTTTTGGCTATACCTACTGTCCGGATATTTGCCCCACGACCCTCGCGTTGTTGAGCCAGGTGGAAAATCAACTGCAGCAGGACAATATCGATACCGACCGGCAATACGTGTTCGTATCAGTAGATCCGCAGCGCGACACACTGGCGCATCTGGGAGAATACGTAACCTATTTCAATCCTCTATTCCTGGGCGCTACCGGACCTGAAGAGGAAGTACAGGCGCTGACAAAACCGCTGGGTATCAGATACCAAAGAAGCCCGGAGATACGTCCAAGGGGTGACTATCTGATCGATCACAGTGCGACCATTCTGCTTACCAATCCTGATGGAGAACTTCAGGCATTGATATCACCGCCTCACGATGCAAGCACCATAGTGCAGGACTTCCAGAAAATCGTTGCCTCTGACTAGAGTTGACATTTCTTGGAGATGTTTGCAAATAATGATGGTGGGATCCGCAGTTGTATTGATCAATACATAGTCGATGAAAAACCTAAATTGAGGTTGTAATATTGAAAAAAAGAACTTTTGTCTTCGGATTGATCGGTGTGATTTTTCTCGTCATCGCCAGCGGCGTTTTCTGGTCCACGAACCTGCCGAATATCGAGGTCTCGGGTAATGAGGTCAGGGTGGTTCACTGCGAACCGCCACTGCCCAAGTACGCAAAGGGTGTCTGTCCCAAGTTGTATTGCAAGAAAGCGATCATTGAGTCCGGTCAGTTTCCCGCAGAGGCCCAAATAGGTTTTCAGAAGACCGACGACAAGGCTTACGACAATATTTACGGGGCGATAAGATATAAGGGGCAGGACGCAACTGTCGTAGTTCAGCCTTTTCAATGCATTATGGATGGCTACAAGGTGGTTCAGTTATTGCGGCCCGAGTAGGGTGAGCGTAGAATCGCTAGGTCTCAAGTGAATTTCAGCGCTTGCCTACATCGGGTGAGTAGTAGCACGATATTTATTCAAGCCGAAAACAAACATAAATTACCGCAAAATGATACCTGCACACAAAATGGTAGCTAATGATTTGCCCGCCGAGCGCTGTCTGCACGAAAACCTGATTAAGGTTGCCATTTATACTCGCTGATTCGGTAAACGAGTCGTCAAATTCCCAAGGATATAGCTGATCATCGCATTCAAAGTGTTATGTAATATGAATGATGCACCTTTGAGAAAAGCAATCATAGTTGGTGCCAGTAGTGGAATTGGACGGGAACTCGCCAAACTGCTGGCCGTAGACGGTTATGCTATAGCGATAGCAGCCAGACGGGTAAGCCTATTGAATGAACTCCAACATGAACTGCATAACGGTGCGTTGGTTAGACAGTTGGATGTATCGAATATCGACGACTCGTCCAGTGTGCTGACCGCGCTGATAGAGGAAATGGGTGGTGTGGATCTCATTGTGTTCGCTGCCGGTTCTGGCGAGCTGAATGAGGCGCTCGATTGGGAGTTGGAGCGGGCGAGTGTGGAGACAAATGTTCTGGGATTCACTGCGGTTGCAAATATTGCGCTAAAGCATTTTATAAAGAGGAAGTCAGGACATCTCGCAGCCATTTCGTCAATAGCGGCCATACGTGGAGGAAGGGCGTCACCTGCTTACAATGCATCGAAGGCATTTATGTCCAATTATCTTGAAGGCCTTCGGCAAAAAGTGAACTACTTGGGTTTGCCTATAGTTGTTACGGATATCAAGCCAGGCTTTGTTGAAACCGCCATGGCAAAAGGAGAAGGTCTGTTTTGGGTGTCCTCTGCAGACAAGGCGGCAAGACAAATCTATAGTGCGATTAAAAGAAAGAGAAGACATGCATATGTTACCAAGCGATGGAAGTTGGTCGCCTGGTTGTTACGAATTATGCCGGATTATCTGTATAACCGGTTATAAGGATCAGGCTCAACAGGGACGGCTCGATAGTGCCTGCATCTGGTATAGCCGCGTATTGTAAGTTGATATCGTT
>JBNKLI010000139.1:0-18431 GCA_050292275.1 Candidatus Thiodiazotropha sp. | reverse complement strand
TACCAGGCGGTGGTGCCCAGTACCTGGAACGCCGGCCCCCGGGACGCCAATGACGAGATCGGCCCCTACGAATCCTCGTTGATGGACAACCCGGTGGCCGACCCCGAAAAACCCCTGGAGGTGCTGCGCACCGTCCACTCCTTCGATCCCTGCATTGCCTGCGCCATTCATATGGTCGATACCGAGCAAAAGGAGATCGTGCGGGTCAAGGCGCTGTGAGCATGGCGCAGGACAGTAGAGGCAAAATCCTCGTCATCGGCATGGGCAACGTGCTGATGCAGGACGAGGGTGTCGGCGTTCGCGCCGTCGAAGAACTGGAGCAGCGCTATCTTATCCCCGATGGAGTCGAGCTGGTCGACGGCGGCACTACCGGCATGGAACTGTTCGAGCCCATGCGCGGCGCCAAAAGCCTGATCATTGCCGATGCGGTCAACACCGGCGCCCCCCACGGCGCCCTGGTGCGCATCGCCAACGAGGAGATCCCCGCCTTCTTCCAGACCAAGCTCTCCAACCACCAGCTCGGTGTATCCGACCTGCTGGCCCTGCTCGCCCTCAAGGGCGAGACGCCGCAACAGGTCACTATCGTCGGCATGGTGCCCCACTCGCTGGAGAACCGTCTCGGTCTCACCCCCGAGGCACAAGCCGGCCTGGAGAGTATGGTGCAAATGCTGGTCGACGAGCTGGCCTCGCTGGGCGTCGAGCTAGAACCCCGCACGCAGCGGTGCAGCGGCCACTGGAAGCGCGAGGCCGAATACGAGGCGGCGGCCGGATTGGCACGTTGAGTTGACTCACCAGGAAAGCACGTCGACCTTTGTGATTTCACAATGGTAGCTTTGAAACCACACGTAGGGTGGGGCCCTGCCCCACCGGTGGCATTCTTATCCGGGCGTAATTTGGTGGGGCTGGGCCCCACCCTACATGGCTTTCGAGGATTATTGATTCTTGAGAGATTCGGTGCGGCAAGCCGCACCCTACACGGCTTGCGGCACCATTTGGTCCAAAGATTGTGTGCAACCGGATCGATGCGTAGGGCGGGGCCCTGCCACACGGTGGCATTCGAGGATTATTGAGACATTCGGTGCGGCAAGCCGCACCCTACATGCCTGGTCGCAAGCAGCAGATATCAATGTAATATATATTTGCGTTTATTCGCGTTCATTTGCGGACTTTTAATTTTTTAATACGAGACATAAACCATGTGCGTAGGCATCCCGGCCCTGGTGCTTGAAGATGGCGACTTCGTCGCCCGCTGCCGCACCCGCAACGGCGAGGAGCAGATCAACCTGATGCTGACCGGCCCGCAGCCGGCAGGCACCTGGCTGCTGACCTTTCTCGGTTCCGCCCGCGAGGTGATCAGCGAGGAGGACGCCCGCCAGATCGACATGGCCCTGGATGGCCTCAGCGCCATCATGGGCAGCGACGCCGAGATCGATGTGGACCGCTATTTTCCCGGACTTGGCAAATCCTGAAAATACCGGGTTTTATCCACCGCGAATGTCCGCGAATCACTGCCAATGATCGCGGATAAACGCAAATGGCAATGTCGTGTGTAGGGTGCGGCTTGCCGCACCGTTCCTTCCTGGTACGGGCGTGCAGACAAAGATGGGATAACGGTGCGGCAAGCCGCACCCTACGCAAGCGATACGGATTCGCGCTTACTTGCGCAATGACAGATCAACTACAACAGGAGTCGACATGACCGACCTGGAAACACTGAGCCGACAGATCGAGGATGCCTTCAAGCATATCGAGAGCGAGCAGATGCAGGGCATCCCACTGCTCAATCCGACGCTGCGAGTACAGAGTATCGGTTTTCTGATCCACCAGGGGCGCCCCCTCGGCATCATTATCACGCCGTGGATGATGAGCCTGGTATTGTTGCCGGGCGAGGATGACGACTGGAACGAGCTGAGCGTGGGCGACAAGCAGTACCACAGACTGCCCGCCAACGAATATCGTTTCATGGTCAATGAAATCGAGGGCATAGGTATCTGCCAGACCCACTCCATCTACTCGCCCATGCACGAGTTCATGAACCAGGATCATGCTGCGGCCGCCGCCACGAGTTTCATGCAGACCCTGATGGTTGAAGTCGAACAGCCGGACCAGGACCCCTACGACGAGGAGCTGCTCGGGCGGATATTGAGGGGCGAGGAGGAGGTTGGAGCCGATGTCGACGGCTTTACCCTTGCCGAACAGAAATCGGAGACCGTGGACAACGCCCAGGAGAGGCTGATGACACGTCGCGAACTGCTGCGCGGAAACTAAAATCCGGGACCTGACCCGGCTCTCGCCGGGCGGTCCCGTTTCTACCCCATCAAACCTTGAACTGATTGACCATCTTGTCCAGCTGCGCGGATATCCGTGCCACCTCCTCGCTCTCCTTGAGGGTGCGCGTGGTGCCCTCCGCTGTCTGGTGCGATACTTCGTTGATGGCGATGATGTTATTGTTGATCTCACTGGCCACGGAGGTCTGTTCCGAGGCGGCTGTGGCGATCAGTGAATTCATCTCGCTGATCGATCTCACGGCACCGGCGATCTGTTCCAGGGCCTCGCCGGCGCGACTGGAGTCGTTGACGCTCTGGTCGGCTTCTTTCTTACTGCCATCCATCACCCTGACCGCCTCGCTGGAGGCGGAGACCAGCTGCTCGATGATTTCCTGAATCTCGTGGGTCGCCTCCTGGGTGCGCTGCGCCAGGTTGCGAACCTCATCGGCAACCACAGCGAAGCCCCGACCCTGCTCGCCGGCGCGTGCCGCCTCGATAGCCGCGTTCAGGGCCAGCAGGTTGGTCTGTTCGGCAATCGACGTAATCGACTCGGAGACCTGGCCGATACTCTGGGTACCATCGGCCAACTGGCGCACCACCACCGCGGCGTCGTCGACGCGCTTGGCCAGTCGCTGGATGGAATCGGATACCTGGGCGACCACCTCACTGCCGTCGCTTGCATTGGACCTCGCCTCCACGGCCGCCTGCTCGGCGCTGGCGGCGTTTTTCGCCACCTCCTCTGCCGCCTGGGTGAGTTCACCGATGGCGATGGTCAAATGGCTGGTCTCCTTTTCCTGCTGATCGACCCCGTCACGTGTCGTCTTGGTAACCTGCGCGAGCTGTTCGGCGGAATTCGCCAGGCCGTCCATGGTATGAGCCAGGTCGGTGATTGTCGGCTGAAACTTGTCCAGCATGGTGTTGACGGCCGCTCCCACGTGGTGAAACTCATCATTGGCGCCAAGTACCACACGCGGACGCAGATCGGAATCGGCGCCTATCTTCTCGACAGTGCTTTTCAAGCTGTAGAGCGGTTTGATCACAACTTTGCGCATGATCATGTTGATGACGACCAGGCCGATCAGCAGCACCAGGAAATTGATCCCGGCTCCGAACAGCAGTTCGTTCTCGATCTCCCGGTCGCGTTCACCCAGGTTGAATGTCAATCTGCCCGCTCCCAGGATCGTCCCTTCCGGCAGTGCATGGCAGGTCAGGCAGTTGGTGCCGTTGCGGTCGGTCACCGCGGCGAAGGGTTCGATGATGGTGACCAAGCGGTCCCCCTTGACCTTCTCCACCTTGACGATCTGTTCACCATTGAGTGCTCGCCTGTCGAGGTCATCCAGGGGCTTTTCATGATCGAATCCGGTGCCGAACATCTTGTTCACCGCCTCGCCTCTGAGCATACGTACCTCAACCACTCCTTTACGTTTCTCGATTTTCTGTTTCAGCATCTCCCTGTTGCTCATGGTACCGGTAAACATCATCGCGTTCATGCTGTCGAGATAGCCATGCAGCACATCGAAAACCTGGTGCTCCGTCAGCCTCAGCAAGCGCTCCTTTTGCTGCTGCGCCGAATAGACGGTTACTACTGACATGATGAGAATGAAGATCAGAGCCATCGGAGTGAGGATCTTCCATTGTACCGAGATGTACTTTTTCATTGTCAGACCTGCGATTTTGATTTTATCTTGCCTATATGCCCATATTTACGGCAAATCCCGGAAACTCTTGAGCATATCCATGCTTGTCCAATGCAGACATTTGGTATCAGAACACTAAAGTATCCGCCGTCCCTCCCGACAAAATGTATGTGGTTCAACCAGGCCAATACCGGCAATCGAGCGCCGGAAACGCCCCAACAAGACAGTATTGGAGTACAAAGATGCGCAAAATGGCCATTGCAGCTACCATCCTGGCAACTCTCTTCACCCAGGCCGCTACCGCTGATCAGGCCCTGGCGATGCGTTCGGGATGTCTGGGCTGCCATAAAACAGATGCTAAACTTGTAGGGCCTGCATTCAAGGACGTTGCCGCCAAATATTCGGGCGAAGCGGGTGCCGTGGACAGGCTTGCCGCGAAAGTCAAGTCTGGCAGTACCCCGGGTGAGCCTCTCATTTGGGGAGCTGCAGCCATGCCACCCAGCCCGGCTAATATTGACGATATCAAAGGCGTGCTTACCTGGGTAATGACCCTGAAGTAAGGAATGCAATCAATGCGCGACCCTGGTCGACTCGCCAATCATGCAGTCGAAATATTTCATCCTTTGATGTTAGAGTATGCGTCGAATTCTCAGAGGGTGGATATACCAAGTGGATTACTGGGGGATCTAAACGGTAATCCTATAAATTGACTCAATAAGGAGCTGACCAATGTTTCGAAGCACGACACTTTTAATACCATCAACACTCACCGCCGTTTTACTGGCGGGCTGCAGTGCCGGGCCGGCACCGGTCAGTTTCAAGTCAGACGTTAAACCCTTGGTCGACAAATATTGCACCGAATGCCATCTGCCAAACGGCGATGGTGCCAATGCCAGCGGCTTCATCACCGAGAGCTATCAGAGTCTGATGAAGGGCACCAAATACGGTCCGGTAATCGTAGCCGGGGATCCGCTCTCCAGCTCATTTTACCGCCTGATTGCCGGGAAAGTTGACCCATCGATCCGCATGCCCCATGGCAAGGAGGCACTCAGCGAAGTCGAAATCGCCACCGTCGAACATTGGATCACCCAGGGAGCCAAGGATAACTGATCCGGACCATCCCCCGTTCAACACAAAAAGCCATGCCGATCAGCATGGCTTTTTATTGCAAAGCGTACAATAACCCGACCTGAAGCAGCGAGACCTCGGGTCACCCCTTTTTATGCCGCCGACGAACCGTTATGATGCAGCGACCGGAACGTAATAGACAAGAGGATGCCATGACTAAAACACAGTTTTCCCTGCTTTTATACCTACTGCTCGCCGCTTCGTTCTCCGCCAATGTGTGGGCTGAAAAGGTAGCGGTTTCGATGCAGACATCCATGGGAGAGATCAGGTTGTCGCTCGATAAGGATAAGGCACCACAATCCGTCGAGAACTTCATTCAGTATGTGCAGGCCGGTTTCTATGACGGTACGATTTTTCACCGTGTGATCAAGGACTTCATGATTCAGGGTGGCGGTTTCACGAAAGCCATGGAGAAAAAGCAGACCCGGGACCCGATCCATAACGAGGCGCAAAACGGCTTGCAAAACAAGCGCGGCACGATCGCCATGGCACGAACCTCCGCCCCTCACTCCGCCACGGCGCAGTTTTTCATCAACCACAAAGACAACGATTTTCTCGACTATCCAGGCCACGATAGATGGGGCTATGCGGTATTTGGCGAAGTCACCCAGGGGATGGACGTGGTTGACAAAATCGCCGAACAACCCACTGGCGTCACCGGCGGGATGCGCGACGTACCCAAATCCCCCATCGTCATCGAGAAGGTCACTATTCTCGAATAAACCACTCAACAGCAAAGCGACTCAGGACATTTCATGATTACCTTGACTACAAACCTAGGCCCCATCGTCATTGAACTCGATGAGGAAAACGCACCGAAAACCTGTGAAAACTTCAAACACTACATTCAGGACGGTTTCTTCGACGGCACGATCTTTCATCGTGTAATCGACAATTTCATGATCCAGGGGGGTGGTTTTCTGCCGGGTATGATCCAGAAACAGACAGGCGACCCGATTGAGAACGAGGCCAAGAACGGCCTCTCGAACGAGATCGGTACCATAGCCATGGCACGCACCATGGACCCCCATTCAGCCACCGCACAGTTCTTCATCAATGTCGCGAACAACAAGTTCCTCGATCATCCGGGCCAGGACGGCTGGGGATACTGTGTATTCGGCAAGGTCGTCAGTGGCATGGACGTGGTCAATCAGATCAAAGGGGTCGCCACCACTACAGCGGCCGGTCATCAGGACGTACCGGTGGAGGATATTGTCATAGAGAAGGCCGAAGTCACTGAGTGACCCAGCGGCTGTTCATATCCGACCTGCACCTGTCCGCCGAACGCATGGATACGGTGCAGGTATTCCTGCGCTTCCTCGCTGGCCGGGCACGCCAGGCGGACCATCTCTATATCCTCGGTGATCTCTTCGATGTCTGGGTCGGCGACGACTATCGGGAAGCACCGGTTCCCGAGATCAAACAGGCCATGTTTCAACTCAGTCAAAGCGGCACCCGGCTGTGGTTGATGCACGGTAACAGGGATTTTCTTCTCGGTGCGGAATTTTGTCGGGAGACGGGAGCCGGGCTCTTGCCGGACCCCAGCCTGGTGGATCTCCACGGTACCCCGACGCTGTTGATGCATGGTGATCTGCTATGCAGCGACGATCAGGCGTACCAGGGGTTTCGCCGTAAAATCCGCGACCCTCTCCATATCAAGGACTTTCTCGGCCAATCACTACGACAGCGTCTGGACCAGGCGCGGAACTATCGTCTCAAGAGTGGCGAGGCCAAGTCGCTCAAATCCGAGTCGATCATGGATGTCAACCAGCAAACCGTGGAATCCTACCTCATCGAGCATGGTGCCGAACGCCTGATCCACGGTCATACCCATCGCCCCGCCGACCACCACATCGAGCTGCAGGGAAAGCGCTGTGACCGGCACGTGCTGGCGCAGTGGCAGCTCGATCACGGGGAGCTGATCTGCCTCACACCCGATGGGCTGCACAGAGAGAGAGTAGACTAGAGTGCCCCGTCATAGATTCGGTACCATTCAGCGAGTCAGGAATGGGTTGGCAGCTTGTCAATTCCCGACGCACAACGCCTCCAGGCGCTTCAACTCCTGCTTGCTGAAACCCGCCTCCCGCCTTGCCTGATGATGTAGCGGGCAGCGGATCTCACCATCCAGAAAGCTCCCCAGGAGATCGAAGTATGTCTGCTCGGGGTCGAGTCCACGCTGTTGACAGAGATAGTGGAACCAACGGCTGCCGAACTGAACATGCCTTACCTCTTCACGCAGAATGACCTCCAGTACCTCAACCGTTTTGTGGTCTCCAATCGCTTCGAACCGGCGCATGATACCCGGCGTCACGTCCAACCCCCGGGCCTCGAGCATGCGCGGCACCAGGGCCATCCTGACCAACGGGTCGTGTGCCGTCCTTTTCGCCATATCCCACAAACCGTTGTGTGCGGGAAAGTCGCCATACTCCACGCCGGCCTCATGCAGACGTTCGCGAATCAGGCGAAAATGGTAGACCTCTTCACGCGCCACCTGAATCCAGTCGTCATAGTAGGCCACCGGCATCTGCGCAAAGCGCTGTACCGCATCCCAGGCCAGGTTGATGGCATTGAACTCGATATGGGCGATGGCGTGTATCAGCGCCAGCCGGCCCCTTTCACTCCCCAGGCCGCGTCCCGGCAATCGGCTCGGATGGACCAGTTCCGGTCGTTGCGGGCGACCCGCCTCGATGAGAGTATCGCAGGGGGTCCGATCCTCGGCGACCAGTTGCCCCGCTTCCCACTCATCCGCCGTCCAATCAGTGAGTTCCAGCTTCTCATCGACCCTGTTACAGAGCAGGCAATGCCTGGCCGCCTCAAAAATTGATTGCGTCAAATCCTTCGCTCCCCTATGCCTGTCAGCAGATGTACAGTGTAGTGTCTCATATAGATTGCTGAAATCAGAGGCCCGGGCGAGGCGAAGATGACATTTACAAGCCCCCGGGAGTGGTAAAGAATAGGCGGATTGATGGCGGGGTCCAGTTCGCTGGGTTACACTGAGGCCACTGAAAAAATATGAGTTCGAAATGGCCGGTCAATGCAATCAGCCTTATCGTACCCGATAACAAAATATACGCGGGAGCAGAGCATTGGGAAGCATACAGTTACGTCGAAACTTCAGCCGTAATATCCTGATTCGGATGCTACTTCTGTCCGCGGTGATTGCGGCACTCATCACGTGGAAATACGAATTTATCAACGACGTCTATTTTCGTAACCAACTCACCAGCACCGGCTTGATTATCAACGGCACAATCGTCGGACTGTTCGCCATCGGCATCCTGCGCATGATCACCATTTTTATCCATTACATGGCGGAGGAGAACGCCCTGATCCGCTTTCTGCGCAACCTGCGTGAGGGTGAACAGGACCCGCTGAACAGGATTCATAAAAAAGCGATCATCGCCAACCGCTACCGCACCATGCTGGGACTGCACAAGGCCAACTGCCCCATCAACCACGGATCCCTGGCATCCACCCTGGTGGCCAATGAGAGCACCCGGAACAGCCTGCCCAAGTTCATCAACAACATCCTTATACTGACAGGTGTCTTTGGGACGATCGTCTCCCTTTCGATCGCCCTCATCGGTGCTTCCGACCAGCTCGCCACATCGATCAATGTCAGTGGCATGGGAATGGTGGTTCACGGTATGTCCACCGCACTCTCGACCACCATAACCGCGATTGTCTGCTTCATCTTCTTTGGCTATTTCAATCTAAAACTGGGTGATGTACAGACCAATCTGATCAGCGCAGTCGAGCAGGTGACGGTCAATGAGCTGATCCCCAGGTTTCAGGTACAGACAGAGAGCGCACTCTATGAATTCACCGGTCTGGTGCGCTCCCTGCAGGAACTGGTCAACCAGATGAAATCCTCACAAAATGCCTTTGAAACCATGGAACAGCGAATCCTCGAGGTCCTGCAGGGCTATGAAGCCAAGAGTGAGGCCCTGCATGCAGACATATCGGAAATCAATCACGTGTTGAAACGCGGGTTCCGCCTGCATGAGGATGATTGATCCCGATGGATAACAATTTCATCGATCTTCGCCTCAATCAGCAGAGCCACCAGGGGGAGGACAGCTTCTGGCCCTCCTTCACCGATATCATGACCGTAATCGTCATGATCTTCCTGCTTGCGATGGTTATCCTGCTGATACGCAATATGGAGCTTCTCTCCCAGCTCAGGATGTCCATGGCCTCGGAGCAGGAGGCCCGGGAACTGGTACGCACCACCGGGGAGGAAAATGAGACCCTGGAAGAGAGATTGATCGCACGCGAGCATGAAATCACCATGCTGCGCATGCAGCTGATGAAAATGACCGAACGCTCGGAGGAGCAGGAAGCGGCGATATCCAGCCAGCGCTTCCAGATCACCAACCTCAGCCGTGAACGCGATGACCTCGACAACAGGACAAGGCTGCTGACACAGGAGCGCGATACATTGTCCACCCAATTGACGCGTCTGACCCAGGAGACACATCGCCTGCAAAACCAGATTACCGAGTCAAACCGCAATATCGACAGCCTCAGGCTCGACCTGGAACAGGCCAATATCCGCCAGGCAACGACCCAGCAGGATCTTGAGCAGCTTCGTATCAACCTGCGGGACAAGGACCAGGAACTGCTGGCCGCCCTGACGCGCAACCAGGAAGCGGACGAGCAGCTCATCGATCTCAAGCAGGACTACTCGAAGCTGAAGATTCAATACGACAAACTGTTACGCCCGGCCCGCACCGCGAAAGGCAAAACCGTCGTTGAAGTACGCTATACAAAATCCGGAAAGTACTTCCGCATCGAATACAAAGGGCCTGCTGACAAAGGCTTTTCATCGATCACCAACAAGCAGCTGGAACAAAGGCTCGGCAGCCTGAAGCAACAGGACGACAATATCTACGTCAAGGTCATCATCCCCCAGAACAGCGGCCTCTCATACAACGAAGCCTGGTCGTTCACCAATCATCTCCATCAAAAATACGACTATTACTATCAGGAAGAGGCGGAAAAGGAACGAATTGTTGAATAAACGGGCATAGAAAACGATTGCATGCATAAGACTGAGCACAGGCCGGATTGTTCGGCCGCCCTCTGTGCCAGAAAGGAATTTAATTGCAAGTAGAGAGTCAAATTAGAGTGGAATGATTCACCCCGGGAAAATGATGGTGGGTAAGATGACCAGATGCCGCGAAGCCATAAGCCTAGGTATCCTCTGTTTGATCCTGCTCGCAGGATGCGCCTCCAAAGTACCCAAGATCATCGGCACCCCGCCGGCCGGGGATATCCGGGTGGACGAGGTGCAGCAGCATCAGTCGCAGTTTACCGACGCCAGAGTCCGCTGGGGCGGGGATATCATCTCGGTGGAGAACCTGGCAGACGAGACGCACATCGAGATTCTCTCGCGCCAACTCAATGAAAAGGGGAAGCCAGAGGACGAGGGCCGCAGCATCGGCCGTTTCATTGCCCGTATCAAAGGTTACCTCGAACCCCAGGAGTATCCGAAAAACCGCCTGATCACCGTCACCGGTTCCATCGTCGAGGTAGTGAAAAAACCTGTCGGCGACTACCCGTACCCCTACCCGGTGATCGATGTCGAGGCCTATTACCTGTGGCCCGAACAGAAGGTCTACCCCTATCCCTACTACTATGACCCTTTCTACGACCCTTTCTACTATCCCTATTGGCGTAGGTATCCCTACTACTACTGGTGATCATGCGCTGGCTACTCGTTGTCCTGGCATTGTCAACACTGCTGGCCTGCAGCAGCCAGCCTGTGGTTCCGGCTGCCGAGCGCAGCCTCACACCGCAGCAGGCGGGGAACAGACAGCCGGATCCCTATGCCCCGCCTCTGCAGTGGGGGGGTGTCATAATCGAATCCCAGAACCTGCGAGAGACGACAGAAATCCGGATTATCGCATTCCCGCTGGATGAGGATGGGCGTCCCGATACAGATGCCGCCTCTGTCGGGCGCTTTATTGCCCAACACCCCGGCTACCTGGAACTGGAGGAGTACAAGACTGGCCGGGAGGTGACGGCGACCGGTAGATTCTCAGGGAACCGCAAAGGCATGGTTGGCGACAGCGGTTACCTTTTCCCCGTGCTGGTGTGTGATGAAATCACCCTCTGGCCGCAGGACGCGCCAAGGCGGAAGCCTCGCATCCATTTCGGTTTTGGCGCCAGTTCAGGGGGACATGGCTACGGCAGCATTGGCATCAGCTTCTGAAGCCCGCCATTTTCCTGCTGACATGGAACTGGATGACGGCCGGTGCAGTTTCACTGCATTTTTTCGGCAACCTGGTTGCGTAAATAGACCGGTAGCGCAAGCTCGGGCGCTAGCGCTTCCCCACGACTAAAAGAGTCGGAAGCCAGGAGCGCTATCTCCCTGGCGCTGCAGTAGAGATCGCCCTTATAACCCAGCAAGGTCTCTTTCAGACGCAGTTCAAGCTGCGCAGCATACGCGCCCCATCCCGAACCGACCCCATACCATTGGCCATCGAAGGGAATCTCGACCTGCTGGGCGGTAGCGACTTGTTCGGGGATTACCGGCACCACCAGTTCATTATCGCCGACTCTATAGCCGGCCCAGTAGAGCTCGCCCATCCTGGCATCGAAAGCGCTCAGCAGGCTTGTTTCGCCCTTCTCCCGGTAGGCACGTTGCGCCAGGGCAGCCAGGTTGGATATGGGCACTACCGGCAGATCGGCTGCAAACGCAACGCCCTGCGCGATACCGGCTGCGATCCGTACCCCCGTGAATGAACCGGGACCCCGTCCAAATGCAACCGCATCCAACTCCGCAAGCCCGATCTGCGCTTCAGCCAGGACTTGATTCAGCATTTGCAAAATCAGTTCGCTGTGGCCTCGGGGTTTCACCTCATAACGTAGATAGATCTCTCCGTCTGAAAACAGTGCGGCAGAGCAGGTCTCGGATGCTGTTTCTAAAGCGATCAATTTCATGGTTTCTGCAAACTATTACAACTCGACGACAGACAGTCGTGCGTATAAGAAACTAAATGCCTAAAATCTGCGATGATATACACTAACACATTGAAAATATTAAATAATATATAAAATTGAACGCTGTCGAATCTTTTTACACATATTCTTTGCCATACATCTACATAATCACATATCTACATGTTTTAATTACAAATTTTAAATTTGGCACGCATGCTGCATTATTTTTAGTGGAACATACATCGTTGAGCAGAGAGTTTATAATGAACATTAAGAGTATATTTGCCAAATCAGCGTTCGCGGCCCTGCTTGCGTGCAGCACCGCCGTCAATGCAACCATTATGTCTGTCGGGGATACTGCCACATTCAGTTTTGCATCCCAAACCCTGTTTGACTGGAATGACGGAACCGACAGCAGCGGGCAAAACTATCGCACCGTGGTCAGAGATGTACAGACGCTCAACCTCGACCGCTTCGACGCGAGTCTGGGTCAGCTGCTGGATGTCAACATCTGGTACACAACCGACTGGTCGCTTTCGGCCATGGTCTATGCCTATGACTCAAGGACACGTGCGCTTACCGCGTCCGGCGCGGGGCGATCCGTTTCCAACCAGGCGATTCGACTGGTCGATCCCAACAGAGAGGTTGAGCGCAATCACGAAGTCGTCCGTACCAACTGTAGAGACACCGGGGGCTGCACATCATATGCCAATGAATCAGGTGGTTTCAACGGTGCCTTCGACCTGAGCGCTTTCTCCTTGAGTGACTTCATCGGCACAGACGCGCTTGATTTCAGAATCGTACGCACCCTGATCTCTGACTTGACCCGCTGCGGCTACTTCGACACCTGCTATGAGAGAAACAACAACAACGCCTGGAGTGGCAGCCTGTTCGTCAGTTATCTCTATGATGATTCGCCGGAGCCGGAAGTGAGTGTGCCCGTGCCAGAGCCCTCGACGCTCGCACTGCTTGGTCTGGGCCTGTTGGGCATTGGGGCCACCCGCCTGGGTCGCAAAAAAGCATAGCTGGTATTACTCTCCTCGCGATCACGACGCCCGCACCACGCGGGCGTTTTTTATTTCCGGGCTCATTCATTCACCACCTTGTCTCCATGAATGCGCTCCTGCAAGCCCTGCAGCAGATCCCATAGCACCGGAATGATAAACAGGGTGAGCGCAGTCGCCGTTGCCAGCCCGGTGACAAATGTGGATGCCATGGTTCCCCAGATCAGCGAGTAGCTGGGAAATCCGATCGCCATGGGCAACAGGCCCAATGTGGTGGTCAAGGTGGTCAACAGGATGGGGCGCAGGCGAATATGGACACCCTGCAGAATCGCCTCGTGACGTGACACCCCCCCGCGATGACGCTTGTTGATGAAGTCGATCAGTACCAGGGCATCGTTGACCACCACCCCGGCCACACCGATCACCGCAATGAAACTGTTGACTGTGAACAGTGACTGGGTCACCAGCTTACCGAATACCACGCCGATGAGGGCAAAGACGATGGCGGAGAGTATGATCAGAGGCTGCAGGTAGGACTGAAACTGGGTGGCCAGGATGACGTACATCACCAGCACCGCAATAATAAAGGCGTAACCGAGCGACGTGAAGGAGCGTTGGGTGTCCTCATAGTCGCCGCTGAAGGTGACCGTGGCACCCGGATAGTCGTCGCGAATACTCCCATAGTGGCTGCGTACCGCATTGACCACCGCTGGAGTGGATGTGGCTGCCCCCTCACGGATATCGGCTTTGATACTGATCGCCCGTTGCCCCTGGTAGCGCTTGAGCTCTCCCGACTCGCTATAGGCATGCACCCTGACCAGGTCGGCCAGATAGACTGGTCCACCCGGGTCTTCCACCAGCGGGATATAGAGACCCTGTTGCGGTGACTGCAACCGTTGCGGGTCAATGGCGAGCTTGAGATCGATCTCCTCATCCACATGGCGGTATTTGCCGATGTAGCGGCCGTCGAGCACACTGGCAGCCAGTCTTGCCACCTGCCCGTTGTCGAGTCCCCGCTCCGCAACTCGCTGCTGATCGACCTCGAAACGCAATACCCGTTTCGGTGCGCCGCGATCATCCTTGAGGTCGATCAGGTGGGGACCGATGGAGGGGGTTTCACGCATGAATCTCAGCAGTTCCCGCGCCAGCCCGGAGACCGATGCAAGGTTGGCGCCCACCACCCGTACGTTGATGTCCTTGCCGCTGGGCGGGCCGTCATTCTGGGGGTGGACGGAGAGGCTGTAGCCATCTGTCTCATAGAGCGGCGCCAGTTTCGCCCGCATGCGCTCCAGGTGGGCCAGGGGATCGTCGAAGGCCTGATCCTCCAGTGCCGGCAGGGTGACCATCACCGAACCGTAGTTGTTGCCGTAGACAGGCTCGTAATCCTCATTGAAGTAGAAACCCGCAAACCCCGAAGCGGCGCTTGCCATGCCCGGACCGTCCTCGATGATGGTCTGTGCGATACGCTTTACCCGCAGGTTCACCTCTTCGATCGGGGTATTGCTCGGGCCGGCGATATCGACGTAATAGATCTTGTAGTCGTCGGGAAAGAACTGGATACGGATCAGCGGTACCTTGCCGCTGACCGAGAGCCCCAACACCACCAACGCTACCAGAAACAGTCCCAGCACCGTGGAGACCGAAAGCAGGCGGTGGCGCAGGGTATGCTTGAGCAGCCAGTCCGTGAATCGCCGCAGCAGCCGCATGAAGGCGTTGTCCCGCTCCATCAGGTCCACCTGTCGCCGGGGACGGGGACCGAAATCGTAGTAGTGGATGGGCAGAATCAGCAGGCACTCGACCAGGGAGGCGACGATGGCGAAGGTCACCGCCTTGGGCACCAGGGCGAAAAAGTCGCCCACATAGCCGGTCATGATCAGCATCGGCAGGAATGCGGCCACTGTGGTCATGGTGGCCGAGATCACAGGCACCGCCACCTCCGAGGTACCGGCGATGATCGCTTCGCGCAGGGGAGTTCCCTCCTGCACATGGCGATAGATGTTCTCGGTCACCACGATGGCGTCGTCTACCACGATACCGGTTACCAGTACGAAGGAGAACAGGGTGATCTCATTCAGGCTGTTACCGGTCAGGTACATGATCAGCATGGTGATCATGAATGAGAAAGGGATGCCGATAGTGACCAGACCGGCGTTGCGCACCCCCATGAAGTACCAGATGATCAGTGCCACCAGGGTGATTCCCACCAGCATATTCATACCGAGTGTACTGAGACCGTCCTTGATGTAGACGGTGGAATCCTGGGTCAGCACCAATTCGACCCCCTGTGGGGCCAGGGAGGGACGGAACTCGTCGGCCACCGCCAATACCTGTTCGCGAATACGCATGGCATTGCCTTCGTCCGACTTGATCACCTTCATTCCCACCGTCGGCTTGCCATTGACCGAGGCGATGACAACCGGATCGCGGTAGTCGAGTCCGATATGGCTGGCCAGTGCATGCACCCGCAACAGGCTGCCGTCGGCGTCGCGCCGCACAACGGTCTGCTGTACCTGTTCCAGGGAGCGGAAACGCTCGTCCAGCTTGACCAGGAACTCACCGCTTTCATCGGTGAACTTACCGGCCGGGATGGTGCGATTGGTGCTGCCCAGAGCGGCCGCCACCTGATCGAAGGTGACGCCGTAAAGCCGCAGCTTGAGCGGATCGAGATCGACATGAAACTCCTGGGTGAGCTCGCCGGAAATCTCCACCTGCTGCACACCCGGAACCTTGAGCAGGCGGATCTTGATTTCGTCGGCTATCAGCGCCAACGCCCGGTTTTCATGCTCCCCCACCAGGTTGAGGGTCATCACCGGTAGCCAGTCCTGCACCTTGGCGTTCATCAGACGCGGCGGATCAACCCCCTCGGGCAGTTCGCCGAGGATGTTCTGCACCTCGAAACGCACTTCGTTGAACAGCGCATCGTAGTCGCTGTCGTCGACGAATTTGAGCCGGATGTTGGAACGTCCGCTGTAGGAGGCGGCACTGATCCAATCCACATCGTCGACCCGTTCCACCGCCTCCTCGATCTTGCGCGTAACCAGGCTCTCGACCTCTACCGGCGAGGCTCCGGGATAGATGGTGGCGATGATCACTTCGCCGAAACCGAAGTTGGGGTAGCGCTCTGCGGGCAGTGCGAAGAGGGTGATGAAGCCCACCACCATCAGCACCACGAACATCAGGTTATAGAAGACCCGTTGCTTGAGTGAAAAGGCAACAACCTCACGCATCGATCATTACTCTTGGTTCAGCTGGAACCGGTCGCCTGGCTTGATACCCGGTGCGGTCACCTGTATCCATCGCTCATCGCGATTAGTGGCGCGGCCAAGGTAGACCACGCGAACCTCTTCACCTTCGGCTCGTTTCAGCCAATATTGTTCATGGCGTTGCCTGAGCGCCTCTTCAGGGACAAGGATGGCGCCGGTGTGCAGAGGGATATCCAGCGCAAGTTCCACCCTCAACCCTCCCCTTGCAAGAGAGGGTCCAAGCTCAATCTCCAGTTCGATATTGATCTTGCGGGACAACTCATCGAAAGCGGGCGAAACCCTTAGAACAGTGGCACCGACCTCCCTTTGAATCTCGGGCAATGTGACCTTGAGTTCATCCTTTTGCGAGATCAGGGCCTGATATTCCGCCATACTGAGAGCGAATGGCACGACCAGACTGTGATAATCCCCCACATCGACTACCGGCTCCCCGATATTGACCCATTCACCAGGTTCGATATAGCGCTTTACCACCCGCCAGCCCACGGGAGCCTCGATACAGAGCCGCTTTTTCCGTTCTTGCAATGTATCGGCGGCGACTGCCAATGCGGCAAGCTGTGTCGTTGTTTTATCCAGACTGCGCAGCGCCGAGTCGAGTTGACTCTGTGAAGAGCTGTTCTGTTTCAACAACTGGCGATAGCGCGTCACTTCCTTGTGAAAATAGGCCTTATCAACCACCAGCGCGTCATGTTCGGCTCGATTGCTGCGCAGTTCCAGGTCGATGAAGGTTTCATCCTGGCAGGCAAAGGGCTCTCCCTCTCTGATGCTGTCTCCCAGGTCGCCATTGACCGAAACGATACGCCCGGCATTCTCGGCTGACAATACAACCCGGGATCTGGCGCGCGTAAAACCGGACAGGACTGCCTGCTGCAGTGCAGGCAGAGCGGTCACGAGAGCGGTCTCCCCACGGGCGGATATCGGTGAAACCAGTGCATGGAAAATGAGTGTCGAAAGAATGAATATTCGCATCGCGGCAATGACTGTCCTGTTTTTCTGATCTCGAATAATCCGGATCAATAACTCACGATAGCCGGTTTCAGTCAAGCAACTTCAATAAAACAATAGCCGGCACGATGATTGTGCCGCGCAGCAAAACTAGTGGGCCACTAGCGAAACAGATACAGCTGAACGGCTATTGAAAGCGTCGAGATCAATCAGATTTCATCCCTGTTTGTCGTTATATAGTGATTGCAATCATATTCATGATAATTCACTAAAACAACAAGTTATCACTATTTTTTAATAGGCTTCCCAAAATTGCGGATTGAGCGATACGGACCTGTCGACAAGCATATGCCGCAAAATTGTTATACTCCCTATGGCAGCGGGAAGAAAAAACAGGCTAAGGTGGCCCCGAACAAAGCGCGGGGCATACCCGACACTTACCCGCCCTGCGGTCCGATGGGGTCAATCAAGAAAGGGGAGCAGCGCACATGTGGATATTCTATAAATATCTCCCGCGTGGAGTATCCTCCAAAGAGATCAGAAAAGTCACATTGAGAGGGACCAGGCCCAGCTGGTCACTATTGCCTGTGACAAGCAAGGATGCCGTAAAACGCAGCAAAATCATCAAAATCAAGGATCTGAATACCGAGCTTATCGAATACCATGCCATCGTGCAGGTGGAGTCACCTAATCTCGCCGATACCATTATCGAGAATCTCGACGGTAAAACCGTCAATGGTTTGTTCATCAAACCCCATCGCTACTTCCGCAGGCTCCCGAACCGTGACAGACGTGTCAGAAACACCCGGTTGGAGCAGAGCGAAGAGCGGCGCAAGGAAGACCGGCGCAGGTGCAATTTGATCACCCGGGTAGTGGATATCAATTGAGCTGAATATGCACAGTGCCCAGCCATGTAAAGAGACCTGCGAGAATCAGCGAACCTACTAAGTTTTGAGTCTTTAAGCTGTGGTGTACGCTTTGCGCACAATGTATTTGTGTCCCCTCTCCCCTTGGGAGGGTGTCGCAAAAGTCGCTAGGTTTGGCTCATGATGTATCCTGTGCCATAAATTGTGTCGATCAAGAAACAGCAAATATCGTTCTTACCCCCGGCGCCTGGGGGTTGTCTTTCTCCGACGCCCCAACAGTACATCCTTGTACTGACGGGGCTAACGCGGCATCCCTGCCGCTTCTGCGAAAGACAACCCCCCAGGCGCCTACCCTCGTCCATTTGGTTTTTGG
>JBNKLI010000138.1:0-4027 GCA_050292275.1 Candidatus Thiodiazotropha sp. | reverse complement strand
CTTCCTGGCCTGCGAGGGACGCGTTGTCGCCGTTGTAGCCGCCGCTGAGGCGAATCAGGCACTAGCGCGCTGGCGCGAGCTGCCAGGTGGTGGCCAGGCGGCATTGATCGGTGAGGCACGACAGGATGATCCCTATGTCGTGCTGCAGACCGAACTGGGTGGGGCACGCATCCTCGAAGAGCTTGAGGATGATCCACTGCCGCGGATCTGCTGAAGCGTCCGCTATGAATTATCTTGCTCAAATCATTTCAGCTGATAGATAGTAAGAAATCTCTGGTTAAGCGGAATGCTACACAAAAGCTAGCACGTCCACGATCTCTTCCCTAAGTGAATATGTCACAGCGGACGTGTGAAATCCGTAACTGTCCTTCTACCTCATATATCCACAAAATTTATAAGGCATAAGAATTTGCTTCCTATGGCGGGCACCGCCCTAAACCGCTCTTCGAGTCGGCCAATGGAAGCAAAGGGACATGGAAGGCAACCGGATACAAAGGGGAGGGACCATGCTCGCCGATTCACGCTTGACAGGTACAGTGGCATGCGCCGTTCGACGCAATTACGAAATCAGAACTTGGGACATCAAATCCTCTCCGATCTGCATACTCTGGATCATCACATTAATCGGTTTGCTGCTACTCTGCAGTTTTTCCAGGTACCTTGAAGCAGGCGAACTCGGCTTAGAAAATCTGTCCCAAAATCCGACAAATCCCGTCCCGGTTTCGAATGACATAATTTATAGCTTAAGCGTGAGAAATTTCATCAGGGACGACGGCACTCGTCCCAGCACATTGAGCGTCGGCATCAGGGTATTACTTGATGGTCGTGTTATCAGGGCGGATTCCGGTGATATCGAAGCGACATCATGCTCTGTCGACGCTGACGATGGTTCCTACTTTGCTTGCCCAGATCTTGCAATAGGTTCGATGCGGACGCTCTCTTTCGTCTGGCATAATCTCACCCCCGGCACTCATGACATAACCGTTGAGGCCACCTGCCAGATGATCTCGCTTCCGACAGCGCCTGCCTGCCCCTCGAACGGCATAAGCCTCTCAACGAGAACAGTTGTAGGCGCGCAACCAACTGCGGTGGCGGGCCCGCAAGATATGGTGATAGTGGACGCCGTTGCAAATGATGCTATGGATGTCACCCTCGACGGTTCCGCTTCGACAGACTCTGACGGAACGATTGTCTCCTATGAATGGGTGGATTGGACAATATATGAGACTCCTAGAACGATCGCCAGCAGTGCAACGGCGTTGGTGACCCTGGCCGCCGGAGAATATCGCATTTTTCTAAGGGTAACTGACAACGATGGGTTTGTTGATTCAGATGAAATTACCTACAGAATACTCTCCGACCCCACGGCAAACGCCTCCCCAAACCAAGTGCTTATTGATACCGACAACGATGGCTCAGAAAACGTTACGCTTGACGGATATGGATCCAGCGATCCTGGCGGGAGGATTATCAGTTATGAATGGTTTGAATCCGGTACTCAGATCGCGACAGGGGAAAGACCCGCTATCGACCTGGCGTTAGGGACGCACGACATTATCCTTCGTGTCACTGACAACGACGGCGCCACGAATGAAGCCCAGACTGTGATTTCTATCCTCCCTGGTAACAATGCACAATTTGCCAATGCCGGACCTGATCAGCATCTGATCGACACGAATAACGACGGCTCAGAGATTGTACAGCTCGATGGTATCAGCACCATAAATTTTGATTCGGCGAATTATCAATGGTATGAACAGAATGAACTTATTGCCTCCGGACCAACCCCCACAGTGGTTCTCCCCACTGGCATACATACTCTGCATCTTTCCGTGGAGGTCTTTGATCCTGTTAGCGGAATATTGGCTGGCGAAGACGGAGATGAAATCACAATTACCATTTCTGCAGCGTCTACAAGAACACCGATCGCCAGCGCAGGTGAGGATCAAACCCTGACTGATACCAATGGCGATGGCAGCGAAGAAGTTAGCCTTGACGCCACCGGCTCATCGGATACCGATGGCCAGATTGTCTCCTACCAATGGTCGGAGGATGGAACCGAGATCGCCACTGGTGCGACCCCTGCGGTAACGCTATCTGTAGGAGAGCACACCCTGACCCTGCGCGTGACCGACAACAGCAATCTCTTCAGCGAGGATCAGGTGCTGATCTCCGTGGCGGCCGCGCCCAACGCACCAATCGCTAGTGCAGGTGAGGATCGGACTGTGACTGACACGGATGCAGATGGCAGCGAACAGGTCTCCCTCGACGCCAGCGCTTCATCCGACAGCGACGGCAGCATCATCTCCTATCAATGGTTTGAGGATGGCAGCGAAATCGCCAGCGGCGCAACGGCGACGATCACCCTCCCCGTAGGCACGCACACCTTGACCCTGCGCGTGACAGACAATGACGATCTGGTCGGCGAAGACCAACTGGCTGTTTCCGTTGTCACCGATGCGGCCACTCCAATCGCGAACGCCGGCACCAACCAGACCCTGGTGGATAGGGATGGTGATGAATCGGTACTCGTAACGCTCGATGGTACGGGATCCACGGATCCGGATGGCTCGATCACCAGCTACACCTGGTACGAGGGGACCAATGAAATCGCAACCAGCGCTACACCCACGGTTGTGCTCAGCGTAGGGGTCCATACCCTTACCTTGAAGATTACCGACAATGCCGGATTGAGCCATGAAGACCAGGTGACCATCACCATCAACAGTGATGACAGTCAACTGCAAATCGTCTCCGGTGAGAGTATGACCGGAAATTCCGGTGACACCGTGGGACCTTTCACCGTACAACTGCTCGATCCCGATGGCACACCGGTTGCCGACAGAACCGTTGCCTGGCGTGTGGTACCTGAGAACGCGGCAACCCTCAGCGAGAGCGAATCCAACACCGACCTCGAGGGTCAGGCATCCACCAGCATGACCATTGCCCGCACCGGGGTAATCAAGCTTATCGCCACCCTCAACACCACCACCGTTGAATTCGTCATCAACAGCATCGCCGCATTGCCGGGGTTGAACGATACCCAGCAAGCGGTCGGCTCGAGCATGGACAGCCTGTGTCCGTCCCTCGCTGAAAAGCAATCGACAACGGATCTCACTCCGGCTGAACAGGATCTACTGATGACTTGCGACAATCTCGTCACCGGGAACGATACGGCCACCAACCTTTCGCGCCTGGCACCCGAGGAAGTGGCCGCGCAGGGCTCGGCCTCCATCGAAGCCACCACGACACAGCTCACCAATGTGAACACCCGTCTGGCGGCATTGCGGGCGGGCGACACCGGAATGAACCTCAGTGGACTGACGGTCAACTACGCGGGTATCGCCTTCAACAGGAGGCTCTTTGACGGTCTGATCCCAACGCATAAATCAGGCACGGGAGGAGGTGCGGGCGATAACGAACTACAGGGACGATGGGGTGCCTTCATCAATGGAAACGTCAACTTTGGTGAAAAGGATGACACCCGACAGGAGACCGGATTTGACTTCGATACCAGCGGCATCACCCTGGGTCTCGACTACCGCTTCAGTGATCGTTTCGTCGCGGGCGGCGCCCTGGGCTTCTCCCGCTACGATTCCGAGTACAACGAGTCAGCCGGCGATCTCGAGATGGATGCCTGGAGCCTGGCCGCCTATGCAACCTACTACAGAGACAACAATGTCTACGTTGACGGGCTGATTCAGCTCGGTTCCAACAGCTACGACACGCGACGTCGGGTCAACGCTTCGGGTGGTGCCGATCAATTCGGCCAGGGCGATACGGATGGTATGGAATACGCCTTCAACCTCAGCGCCGGCTACGAGTATCGGCGCGATGCCTTGATCCTCACCCCCTATGGGCGCTTCTCCTATACGCGGGCGGAAATCGATGCCTATTCCGAGGAGGCCTCCAATCCGGCCGCTGCCGGCTTTGGTTCAATGCTCCATATCGATGATCAGGATCTCAAATCCATGATGTTGGCGGTGGGGGGAAACTTTTCATACTCCATAAGCACCACCAGCGCACT
>JBNKLI010000137.1:0-36646 GCA_050292275.1 Candidatus Thiodiazotropha sp. | reverse complement strand
CCGGCTCAACCGGGTGCCCCATCTGTGGCATGTCCACGAGATCATCCTCTCCCCGAATCTAGCCAAAAAGATGTTCCCGTTTCTGTTGCGGCTGCTTGCGGACCGGGTGGTATGTAACTCCAGGGCAACGGCGGAGTGGGTAGTCGGCGAACAGCCGAAACTCAAAGAGCAGACATCGGTAGTATGGAATGGACTTAGTGACTCCTTTGCTACCAGCACCCCCTCCGGAAGTTTGCGTGGCGAACTTGGTATTCCGCAGGATAGCGTGTTGATTGGACTGGTGGGTCGGATCAATACCTGGAAAGGGCACACACTGCTATTGAGGGCGGTGGAGAAACTTCTGGCCAGGGGTGTTGCCAACTTCTCGGTGCTGTTTGTGGGAGGTGTCTTTCCCGGTTATGAGTATGTGAAGGAAGACCTGCTTCGTGAGATCGACAATTCTCCTGCAAAAGAGCATATGTGGATTCTGGATTTTCATTCCAATATCTCGGAAATCTGGGCGGAGATGGATATCGGAGCCGTTCCTTCCACTGAACCGGAGCCCTTTGGGGTGGTGGCGCTGGAGGCAATGGCCTCGGGAAAGCCGGTTGTGGCAGCAGCCCACGGCGGTCTGGTAGATATCGTGGTGCCGGGAGAGACCGGTATCCTGTTTACACCACGGGATGAAGACTCCCTGGCGGATGCACTCTACGAGTTGGTAACGGATGAAGAAAAACGTCAGCGGTTGGGAAAAGCCGGTCGGGTCCGGCAGCAGGAGGTTTTTTCCTTCACCGCTTATGTGAATGCCTTCCACAAGATGTATAGCGAGATTGAGGTGGAACGAAAGAGCGGTTAGTCGGATTTCAGCAGGTGGTGTGATGGACAAAGAACGATTGGATAAAGCGGTAGCGGAAGCGAGGCGTAATCGGGAGGAACGGGAAAAGGGCTACCGGCAGCAGGCGCTAAAGCTCTATCCCTGGGTTTGTGGCCGTTGCGGGCGGGAGTTCACCCATCAGAATCTGCATGAACTGACGGTCCACCATCGGGACCACGATCACGACAATAATCCCGCCGACGGCAGTAACTGGGAATTGCTGTGTCTCTATTGTCACGACAACGAGCACTCTCGTTATGAGGAGATGCTGCGCGGTGGAGTATCCGAGGAGGATGGAAAAGCAACCACCGCTACCTCACAGCCGTTTGCCAATCTGAAGGATCTGCTACAGGGAAAGGAGTAGGTGCAGCAGTGCGAGGGTGATCTGATTTCTAATAAACACACAAATGAGAAAGGCTATGGATACAAGTGATACCGTTGAGATAGCCGAACTGATGTCGAAAAGCGGGGTGAAATTCGGCACCAGCGGAGCGCGCGGTCTGGTCCACGCGATGACGGACTATGTCTGTTATGCATACACCAGCGCGTTTCTGCAATATCTGGAGTTTTCAGGACAGTTGGATGGTGTCGAGCGTGTGGCGGTAGCAGGTGATTTGCGCGACAGCACCCCGAGAATTCTGTCAGCAGTGGCCAGGGCCATAGAGGACCGGGGTTACAGCCATGTGAACTGCGGCTTTATCCCCTCACCAGCAGTGGCTCTGCATGGAATACATGAAGGCATCCCCGCCATTATGGTTACCGGAAGCCATATTCCCGATGGGCGTAACGGCATTAAATTCAACAAGCCTTCCGGTGAGATAAGCAAAGAGGATGAGGTCGGAATTCGGGAGCAACAGATAAATATCCCTTCCACTTTATTTGATGCTGAGGGGGACTTGCGGCAGCCGTTTGTCCTGCATGAGGAAGACACAACCGCCATCGAACAATATAAGGATCGGTATCTTGATCTGTTTCCTCGAGATTGCCTGCAGGGAATGCGAATCGCTCTGTATGAACACTCCAGTGTGGCGCGGGATGTATTGGGTAAGATTTTGCAGGGGTTGGGGGCGGAGGTGATTCGCCATGGTTACTCTGATGATTTTATCCCTGTAGATACAGAAGCGATTCGGCCAGAGGATGTTGCCCTGGCCAAGAGCTGGGCTACTGATGAGCGACTGGATAGCATTGTGTCCACCGATGGGGATGGCGACCGTCCTTTGGTAAGTGATGAATCGGGCAACTGGTTGCGCGGCGATGTCGCCGGGATCTTTTGTGCCCGGTATCTGGGCGCCCGGCATGTGGTGACGCCGGTTAGTTGCAACAGTGCGGTGGATCTCTCCGGTTGGTTCGAATCGGTAATGCGCACCCGAATCGGCTCACCCTATGTGATCGCCGGTATGGAAAAGGTGCTGGGGCAAGGCGGTAAAGGTGTGGTGGGTTATGAGGCCAATGGCGGTTTTCTGATCGCAGATGCGCTCACACTGAACAGCGGCAGCCTCTCTCCGTTGCCTACCCGGGACGCGGTGATCGTTATTCTCAGTGTGCTTTTACTGGCGAAGGATCTGGGTATTCCGGTATCGGGCCTCTCTTCCCGGCTGCCATCACGTTTTACCTATAGTGACCGTTTGAAAGAGTTTCCTGCCGATTCCAGTCGGGACTTGTTGAATGAACTGACCTCCATGGAAGGGGGGAGTGATTATGTTAGGATTGATCGGTTTTTTGGTGCGAATTTCGGTTGCGTTGCCTCGGTGGATCAGACCGACGGGCTAAGGGTGACTTTTGAAAATGGCGAAATCGCCCACCTGCGCCCCTCCGGCAATGCGCCGGAACTGCGATGTTATAACGAGGCCGATTCGCCGGAGCGGGCAATGGAAATGAACAGGATCTGTATGGGGCTATTGGAAAATTGGAGAGGTCAGTGATTATTCCCGTCATCTTATCGGGCGGTTCAGGAACCCGGCTCTGGCCGCTTTCCCGGGCGGTTTATCCAAAGCAGTTTGTCCCCCTGTTGGATGAGGGGTCACTGTTTCAGGATACTCTCGATCGGATTGCCGGTCTGGAGGCGTGTGACAAGCCGTTGGTGATCTGCAATGAAGAGCACCGTTTTCTGGTGGCGGAGCAGTTGCGGCAACAAGGAGTGGAGTCGGGAGGGATTCTTCTCGAGCCGATAGGGAAAAATACCGCGCCTGCGGTGGCCTGCGCCGCCCTGCATGCCCGTCAGCTTGATGAGAATGCGGTGCTACTGGTAATGCCATCAGACCATGTGATTCAAGACCGTGATGCCTTCCGGCAGTGTGTGCTAACGGGCGCCAGGCAGGCCGAGGCGGGCAAGCTGGTTACTTTCGGTATCGTGGCGGAACAACCGGAGACCGGATACGGCTATATCAGAAGGGCGAAAGGTACGGATGGTGAGGCCTATCCTGTGGCGGAATTCGTGGAAAAGCCCGACCTGGAAACCGCAAAGGGATATGTGGAGTCCGGGGAGTACTTCTGGAACAGCGGTATGTTCATGTTTCGGGTGGATAGCTATCTGCAGGAACTTGAACAGTGGCATCCTCAGATCCTGGAACAGAGCACCAGCGCCTATGCTGCAGGAGAGGCGGATCTTGATTTCTTCCGCCTGGGAAAAGAGGCATTCAGCGCCTGCCCGGCGGAGTCCATCGATTATGCGGTGATGGAGAAGACCGGCAGGGCGGTGGTTGTGCCTATGGATGTCCACTGGAACGACGTGGGTTCCTGGACTTCTCTGGCGGATGTGAGCGGACCGGACGAAGACGGAAATGTACTGCTTGGAGATGTGGTGGCGGAAGAGGTTACCAACTGCTATCTGCGCGGTGAGAACCGTATGATCGCAGGAGTGGGTATCGATAACCTGGTGGTGGTGGAGAGCGCCGATGCGGTATTGGTGGCCGATAAGTCCAAGGCGCAGGACATCAAGAAAGTCGTAGAACTCCTAAAAACGTCCGGACGCAATGAACATCTGCACCATGTCCGGGTCTACCGGCCCTGGGGTGATTACGAGTCCCTGGATAGCAGCGATCGATTCCAGGTTAAACGGATCGTGGTGAAACCAGGGGCCAGCCTCTCTTTGCAGATGCATCAACACCGCGCAGAACACTGGGTGGTGGTGAAAGGCACGGCTACCATCACCCGGGGTGAGGAGGCACTGGTTCTGCATGAGGACCAGTCGGTATACATCCCGATGGGGACCAAACACCGATTATCCAATACTGGATTGATTCCATTGGAGATTATCGAGATACAGACCGGCAGTTACCTGGGCGAGGACGATATTGTTCGTTTTGACGATGTCTATGGCCGCTAAGGCCGTCGCTGGAAGGGTTTTGCTGAAATCTGTCGGTTGCTTTTTTTGTATGGAAACCGTTATGATTCGCGCTCTCCAGGCGCGTAGCTCAGTTGGGTGAGGCGAGTGAAAATGATCCAGTGGATCATTTTCGCCGCCGAACGACCAGCAGGGATGCTGGGCTGGAGCGGGACTACAGGGATGTCTTTCACACGGACGTTGGATTGTTTTAGTTTCCAGGCGCGTAGCTCAGTTGGTTAGAGCGCTACCTTGACATGGTAGAGGTCGTTGGTTCGACTCCAATCGCGCCTACCAAATCAAAAAAGCACCCATGAATTGTCCTGGGTGCTTTTTTATTTGCCACACAAAAGCAGGAATTAGGTTCATCCCATGTCTGCAATAGATCGCGTATTGGTTTTGTCAGGGGTATCTTTGAGCTGGACGGAACGGTTTTTTCGGAGATCTGGAAGATGATTGAAGAGTTTATTGGCACCTCCTTTCGTGCAGGGGCCGCCCTGCTTACCGCCCTCAAACACCGGGATCACTACACCGAGGCGCACTGCACCCGGGTCGCCAGGCTGGCCTGGCATACCGGCGAGGTGCTGGGGGTTGCGCAGAGCGACCTGGGGTGTCTGATCAGCGCCGCGATTCTCCATGATGTGGGCAAGATTGGTATCCCGGATAGTATCCTTCTCTACAGCGGTTCCCTCGATTCATACCAGTATGAGGAGATCAAGGCCCACTCCGAAATCGGCGCCAACATCGTGGAGAAGCTGGATATACCCACCGCCAGCCGGGTGGCCGAACTGGTGCGCTGGCACCACGAGCGGGTGGATGGTCAGGGCTATCCGGACGGCCTGACAGAAGATGAGATCCCGCTGGGCGCCAGGATCATATCGGTGGTGGACGCCTTTGACGCCATCACCTCCACCCGCCGTTACCGTCTGGGTCTTAAAGTGGATGAGGCCCTGCTGCAGTTGGAAGCCGAGGCCGGAACCCGGTTTGGTGTGGACGTGGTCGCCGCTCTAAGACAGGTGGTGACGGAGAAAGGGGATAGCCTGGAGATTGAGCAGACCGCGTTTGGCTGCGGACCTTAGACGGTGAATATGGAAACAGGCGGAGACGCCAGAAAAGAGGCGGCGGCACTGCTGCTCCGACAGCGCTGGGCCGCCTTGGCCACGGTGGATGGCGAACACCAGCCCCAGGCCTCCATGGTGGCCTACGCGACGGAGCCTGGTCTCGGGGCGATCTGGCTGCACCTAAGCCACTTGGCGGCTCACACCGAAAACCTGATACAGAATCCAAATATCTCCCTGGTGATTAGTGAACCGGACCCAGGGACTGGGGACCCGCAGACCCTGGCCCGAGTCTCCCTGACGGGCCGGGTTGAGCCGATTGCCCCGGAGTCAAAGGAGTATGCCCAGGGAAAGGCGCTCTACCTGCAGCACTTCTCAGCTGCGAAACAGCGCTTCGGATTTAGTGATTTCACTCTTTTTCGCATGACCCCGAGCCTTATTCACTATGTGGGGGGATTCGGTAGAGCCAACTCCTTCCAGGCCGCTGAGCTGACTGAAATGGCCAACTGAATACACTTTTCTCATTGAATTTCAGTAGAAAATCAATAAACTACACCGCCTTGAATCAATCTGTTCCTGCCGGTCACTGATGCCATAGGCGTTTTGTCCCGGCGGCAATACCGCAAAGGCCTTCGGGCCTGTTTTTTTCATGTGGCCTCTCGTATGGGTCACCACTGAGTAGAAGGAAAATGTTATGCCCCTCATAACCCTCCCCGATGGCTCCCAACGAAGCTTCGATAACCCCGTTTCCGTACACGACGTAGCCGCTGATATCGGCCCCGGTCTGGCCAAGGCCGCGCTGGCCGGCCGCGTCAACGGCGAACTGGTGGATACCTCCCATGTAATGGCGCAGGACGCCGAACTGGCCATTATCACCAGCAGAGACGAAGAGGAAGCCCTGGAACTGATGCGCCACGATGCGGCCCATGTAATGGCGCAGGCGGTGCAGGAACTCTATCCGGGCACCCAGGTGACCATCGGCCCCGCCATCGAGGACGGCTTCTATTACGACTTCGCCCGTGAAGAACCCTTCACCCCGGATGATCTGAAGAAGATCGAACAACGTATGTTCGAAATCGTTAAGCGCGACCTGCCTCTACAGCGCGAGGTGTGGGATCGGGAAGAAGCGATCAAGACCTTCGGCGAGATCGGCGAACAGTACAAGGTGGAGATCATCGAAGATATCATTCCCGAAGGGGAGGAGGTCTCCATCTATCGCCAGGGCGACTGGTTCGATGTCTGCCGCGGCCCCCACCTGCCGAGCACCGGCAAGCTGGGCAAGGGCTTCAAGCTGATGAAGGTGGCGGGCGCCTACTGGCGCGGCAACTCCGACAACGAGATGCTGCAGCGCATCTACGGCACCGCCTGGCGCGACAAGAAGGAACTGAAAGAGTATCTGCATCGCCTGGAAGAGGCGGAGAAGCGTGATCACCGCAAGATCGGCAAGGCCCAGGACCTGTTCCATACCCAGGAAGAAGCGCCGGGCATGGCCTTCTGGCACGACAAGGGGTGGCGCATCTATCTGACCATCCAGCACTACATCCGTGAGAAGCTCAAGCATCACGGCTATCAGGAGGTGCATACACCCCAGGTGATCGACCGTAGTCTGTGGGAGAAATCGGGCCATTGGGAGAAATTCCGGGACGACATCTTCGTCACCCAAACCGAGGACCGGGTCTTCGCCATCAAGCCGATGAACTGCCCGGCCCATATTCAGATCTACAATCACGGCCTCAAAAGCTATCGGGATCTGCCCCTGCGTCTGGCGGAGTTCGGCTCCTGCCACCGCAACGAGCCCTCGGGCACCCTGCACGGCCTGATGCGGGTACGTAACTTCGTTCAGGACGATGCCCACATCTTCTGCAGCGAGGACCAGATCCTCAGTGAAGTGCAGGCGTTCAATAACCTGCTGCTGGAGGTCTACAGGGATTTCGGTTTTGACGAGGTCCTGGTCAAACTCTCCACGCGGCCGGAAAAACGTGTAGGATCAGATGAAGTATGGGATAAAGCTGAGAAAGCACTTGAAGACGCGCTCAACCAGCAGGGATTGGAATGGGAACTGCAGCCGGGGGAGGGGGCCTTCTACGGTCCGAAGATCGAGTTCTCCCTGCGGGACTGCCTGGGCAGAGTCTGGCAGTTGGGTACCATTCAGCTCGATTTCTCCATGCCTGAACGCCTTGGGGCCAGCTATATTGCTGAAGATAATAGCAAAAAGGTACCGGTGATGCTGCATCGGGCGATCCTCGGTTCACTGGAGCGTTTTATCGGTATCCTGATAGAGCACTATGCAGGCGCATTGCCGCTCTGGCTCTCTCCGCAACAGGCGGTTTTGATGAATATCACGGATCGACAGGCGGAATATGTGAATAAATGCCTCAAATCCTTGCGTGATAACGGTTTTCGAGTCGATTCAGACTTGAGAAATGAGAAGATTGGCTTTAAAATCCGCGAGCACACGTTGTTGCGGGTCCCCTATCTGCTGGTCATCGGCGACCGGGAGATGGAAGAGGGCACGGTTGCTGTTCGTACGCGAGGAGGTGAAGATCTGGGCGCCATGCCAATCAATGCTTTTATCGAACGTATGAAATCTGAAGTCGAACAACGTGTGAACTGAGTGTTAAGCATCGGTCGATCCGATGCTTTTCTACTTTTCGGGTTTGGACTTTTTGGAGGAACCGGTTATCGCTGCTGTAAAAAAGCACCGTCTGAATGATGACATAACAGCCGTTGAGGTAAGACTCATTGGGGCTGATGGTGAACAAGTTGGTGTTGTCTCAATCGAAGAGGCCCGACGGGCCGCACTGGAGGCGACACTCGATTTGGTGGAGATCGTACCGAATGGGGAACCCCCCGTTTGCCGCATCATGGATTACGGCAAGTTTCTCTTCGAACTGAAGAAGCAGAAACAGGCCGCCAAAAAGAAGCAGAAGCAGGTACACATCAAAGAGATCAAATTCAGGCCAGGGACAGGCGAAGGGGATTATCAGGTAAAACTGCGCAACCTGATACGTTTCCTTGAAGATGGGGACAAGACCAAGGTGACCATGCGTTTCCGCGGTCGTGAGCACGCTCATCGCGAGCTGGGCTTGGAACTTCTTGAACGGGTGGAAAAGGATTTGGCCGATTACGGCCAGATTGAACAAAAACCCATGATGGAAGGCCGCCAGATGGTGATGGTGCTGGGTCCCAAGAAAAAGTAACTTTACCGGCGTCAGACGACGCCACGAATCGCGGAGTTTAGAGACAATGCCAAAGATCAAGACAAATCGGGGTGCGGCGAAACGCTTCAAGCGCACCTCATCCGGTTCATTCAAGCGTAATTGCTCGCATCGTCGTCATATCCTGACGAAGAAGAGCAGCAAGCGGAAACGCCAACTGCGTGCCCCCAACACCATCGCAAAATCCGACGCGGCCATCGCCCGTCGTATGTTGCCTTACGCCTGAACCAACGAATCGGAACTGAACCATGCCAAGAGTAAAACGTGGTGTACAAGCACATGCCCGTCATAAAAAGGTGCTTGAGGAAGCGAAGGGCTATTATGGTGCCCGCAGCAAGGTCTACCGTGTCGCCAAGCAGGCGGTAATCAAGGCGGGTCAATACGCCTACCGTGACCGTCGTCAGAAAAAGCGCCAGTTTCGCGCCCTCTGGATCGCCCGTATCAATGCAGGTGCCCGTGACAACGGAATCTCCTACAGCCGCCTGATCGACGGTCTGCACAAGGCCAATATCGAGGTCGATCGCAAAATGCTTGCCGATCTGGCTGTCAATGATAAAACGGCATTTGGCGTGCTGGCGGAACAGGCCAAGGCCGCTCTTTCCAGCTAAGTGTATGTCGTGAGGCCGGATTGAATCCGGCCGAACTGTGACCACAGAAAAGGGAAAGGCCTTGGGGCTTTTCCCTTTTTTGCTTTGCAAGAAGAGTTATGAATTTCGAGGTTATCAGATGGATGAATCCACGCTGGACATTGACGGACTGATCGAGGCGGCCGAAAGCGCGATCGCGGCCGCCGCCAGTCTTCCCCTGCTCGATGAAGTGCGGGTCGGTTACCTGGGCAAAAGCGGCGAGCTCACCGCACAGTTGAAAAAACTGGGTTCACTCCCTCCCGAGCAGCGGCCACAGGCGGGACAGGCGATCAACAAGGCCAAGCAAGCCCTGCAGCAGGCCATCGAGACGCGCAAGGCCGAGCTGGAGAGCGAGGCGATGAGCAGACGCCTTGCCGCCGAGAAGATCGATGTCACTTTGCCGGGAAGAGGCCTGCAGCGAGGCGGTCTGCATCCGGTGACTCGCACCCTGGAGCGCATGGAGCGATTGTTCAGGCATGCCGGTTTCGATATTGTGGAGGGTCCGGAGATCGAGGACGACTACCACAACTTCGAAGCGCTCAACATCCCGGAACACCATCCGGCGCGGGCCATGCACGACACTTTCTATTTCGATGCGCATCTGCTGCTGCGCACCCATACCTCGCCGGTGCAGATCCGTACCATGGAGGGGGGCGAGCCGCCGTTGAAGATCATCGCCCCCGGTCGGGTCTACCGCTGCGACTCGGATCTCACTCATACTCCGATGTTCCATCAGGTCGAGGGTTTTCTCGTCGACCGTGACGTCTCCTTCGCCGACCTGAAGGGTGTGCTCTATGATTTTTTCAGCGGTTTTTTCGAACGCGAGCTGAAGCTGCGTTTCCGTCCCTCCTACTTTCCCTTCACCGAACCCTCCGCGGAGGTGGATATCGAATGCGTGATGTGCGGTGGTGAAGGCTGTCGGGTCTGCGGCAAGACCGGATGGATAGAGGTGCTGGGCTGCGGCATGATCCACCCGGAGGTTTTCAGGCATGTCGGTATCGACAGCGAGGCCTATACCGGCTACGCCTTCGGCATGGGGGTCGAGCGGCTGACCATGCTGCGTTACGGGGTCAACGATCTGCGCTTGTTCTTTGAAAACGATCTGCGCTTTCTGAAACAGTTTGCTTAGGGTAGTACATCATGAAATTCAGTGAAGCCTGGTTGCGTGAGTGGGTAAATCCATCGGTAGCCACTCTGGAGTTGGCGGATCAATTGAGCATGGCTGGCCTGGAGGTCGATGCCGTGGAGTCTGTGGCCGCTGCCTTCAATGGTGTGGTCGTTGGCGAGGTGTTGAGCCGTGAACCGCATCCCGATGCGGACAAGCTCAGTGTCTGCAGCGTGAATGTGGGCGGCAGCGAACCGCTGCAGATAGTCTGCGGCGCGGCCAACGTGGCCGCGGGGATGCGCGTGCCGGTGGCAACCGTCGGTGCCGTGCTGCCCGGTGATTTCAAGATCAAGAAGGCGAAGCTGCGCGGTGTGGAGTCCTCCGGCATGATCTGTTCCGCCAGTGAATTGGGGTTGGCCGAGAGCTCAGACGGCATCATGCCGCTGCCGGTGGATGCACCGATCGGTGATGACTTTCGCCAGTATCTGAAGCTCGAGGATAGTGCCATCGACGTTGATCTGACGCCGGACCGGGGCGATTGCCTCGGCATGGCAGGCATCGCCAGGGAGGTGGGCGTGATCAACCGCTGCGCGGTGACCCCCCCTGACATGCAGCCTGTCGCGCCGGCCATCGACGAGAGATTCGAGGTCGACCTGGAGGCGGATGCGGCCTGCCCACGCTATCTCTGTCGCGTGGTTCGTGATGTGGACGTCAGTGTGCAGACTCCTCTGTGGATGCGCGAGCGCCTGCGCCGCAGTGGCATCCGCAGCCTGGGTCCGGTGGTGGATGTCACCAACTACGTGCTACTGGAACTTGGCCAGCCGATGCATGGTTTCGACCTGGAAAGGATCAGCCGGAAGATTCGCGTGCGCATGGCCCGGGGCGGTGAAAAACTCACCCTGATCGGTGGCCAGGAGATCGAGCTGGATGCGGAGACCCTGGTCATCGCGGATGCCGAACAACCCCTGGCCCTGGCTGGAATCATGGGGGGGGAGGCTTCGGCGGTGAGCAATGACACCAGGCACATTCTCCTGGAGAGCGCATTCTTCGCGCCCACTGCGATCAGCGGCAAGGCACGCAGCTACGGTCTGCACACGGATTCCTCACACCGTTTCGAGCGCGGCGTCGATCCCCTGCTCCAGGCCAAGGCGATGGAACGCGCCACCGCGCTGCTTATCGAGATAGCAGGTGGTCGGCCAGGCCCCGTCGTCGAGGTCGTCAACGAGGAACATATCGAGCGGCGGCCGCTCATCGAGCTGAGGGCCGAGCGGGTGAACAAGGTGCTCGGTATCGAGATCGATGCCGAAGAGGTCAGCGATATCCTCGAGCGTCTCGAGATGGAGACGAACAGAACCCAGCAGGGTTGGCAGGTCAGGGCACCCAGCTGCCGCTTCGATATCTCTATCGAAGAGGATCTTATCGAAGAGATAGGGCGAATCTACGGCTATTCGCGGATACCCGCCCATCGCGGACGCTCGGCAATGACGATGCATGACAGGCCCGAGGCCGATTTCGATCTGGGCAGGGCCAGGCTGCTGCTGGTCGGTCGCGACTACCAGGAGGTGATCACCTACAGTTTCGTCAGTCCCGAGATCGAGGCCCTTATCGATCCACAAAAGAGCGGTATCCCACTTGCCAACCCGATCTCGGCCGATATGTCGGTGATGCGCACATCGACCTGGCCAGGGCTGCTGCAGACGGCGCGCTACAACCAGTCGAGACAGCAGCAGCGGGTACGCATCTTCGAGACCGGACTCTGTTTCTTCAGAGAGGGGGATGAGATCAGACAAGAGCCTCTGTTGGGAGGCCTGGTCTCGGGAGAGAGCTTCACGGAGCAGTGGGCCAGCGAGGGACGGCGTGCCGATTTCTATGATGTGAAGGCCGACGTGGAGGCGGTGCTGTCGCTCACGGGATGGGGGGAAGACGTCAGTTTTACTCCTGTGGAACACCCGGCGCTTCATCCGGGCCAATCCGCATCGATCAGCTTGTCCGGGGAATCTGTCGGGATGATTGGGATGTTACATCCTGAAATCGAGAAGCGGCTCGATCTCAATGGTCCCACCTTTGTGTTCGAGATAAAGCTGGAAAAAGTGGCCCAGGGGCGGCTGCCTGCCTTCGATACCCTGTCAAAGTATCCATCCATCCGCCGGGATATCGCCATAGTTGTCGATAAATCCGTCACTTTCGAGTCAGTTAGGAATCTTATTCGTGACGAATCCGGCAAAATAATTACAGACATAATCTTATTTGATGTCTATACTGGGGAAAACATAGATTCGGGACGAAAAAGTCTCGCATTGGGATTGATTTTACAGGAAAAATCACACACTCTTACAGATAAAGAAGTGGAGAATGTGGTCGCCAGGGTATTGAACCGTTTAGATGGTGATTTAGGCGCAAAACTCAGAGAGTAGGGTAGACGGAGATGGCACTGACAAAAGCAGATATGGCCTCCAGGCTCTTCGATGAGCTAGGTTTGAACAAGCGAGAGGCCAAAGAGATGGTCGAGATGTTCTTCGAGGAGATCCGCCAATCTCTTGAAAGAGGGGGACAGGTAAAGCTTTCCGGTTTTGGAAATTTTGATCTGCGGGAGAAGAAACAGCGGCCTGGGCGTAATCCCAAGACCGGGAAGGAGATCCCGATCTCCG
This sequence comes from Candidatus Thiodiazotropha sp., assembly GCA_050292275.1. GTDB lineage: Bacteria > Pseudomonadota > Gammaproteobacteria > Chromatiales > Chromatiaceae > Thiodiazotropha. The sequence goes on along the minus strand of JBNKLI010000137.1, from coordinate 23,816 downwards.
CGCGACGCGTGGTCACCTTCAGGCCTGGTCAAAAATTAAAGGCAAGAGTGGAAGCCTATGCTGGATCCGAGCAGCAGCAATCTTGAACTGCCCGCAATTCCGGGCAAGCGCTATTTTACTATCGGTGAAGTGAGCGACCTCTGCCAGGTAAAGCCGCACGTACTGCGCTACTGGGAGCAGGAGTTTCCCCAGCTCAAACCGGTCAAGCGACGTGGCAACAGGCGCTACTATCAACGCCATGACGTACTGATGATCAGGCAGATACGCAGTCTTCTCTACGAGCAGGGGTTCACCATCGGCGGAGCTCGTCAACAGCTATCCGGAGACATGGCAAAGGAGGATCTGCAGCAGAGTCAGCAGATCGTCAGGCAGCTGCGTACTGAACTCGAAGAGTTACTGCAGATCCTGAAGCGGTAAATTGCGTTTATAGTCCGCTAACAAACGCAAATAGAATTGTTTTCCTCTTGTTTCCATATTCCTGTAAATATTGCCAGCCAACTTAGAACAAAAGCCTTTCCTGTCCTAATCTGTCAGCTAACGTCATTCGGCTGAGCCTGGAATGATGGCGCAGGCTGATGCCTGTCTCTGTTAGAAATCGCATATGTGTCTATTAGCGTTCATCTGCGGACTAATCAATCAGATCGAATTCTTTCGCCGGTAGCTGTAAAAAGCGCTTTTCCAGATTGACATCAGCCGCTTGAGTGCCTAGTATTGCCGCTCCTTCCGGGCGTAGCGCAGTCTGGTAGCGCACTACAATGGGGTTGTAGGGGTCGGGTGTTCGAATCACCCCGCCCGGACCAAAAAAATCGGGTTGCCTTTTTCAGGCGACCCTTTTTTATGTCAGTCCTTCACCATGTTGAGTGAAATTACCATCATTTTGATTTGTTGCATCTACTTACCCCCCTGGTGGTACCATTCCGCGCTCGGCGCCCAGCGCTAAGTTCGACTGTTTTTCGTACAGTGGGAGGTTAGTTACGTCTTATTGCTACTTTCTTCCTTGGCTGCAACAGCGATTTGCCCAATGGGTAAAAACATAGGGACAGGCTCGGGTCGGTCTCCCAGGGCGCCACTGATCAAGGTGACCGGTTTGAAACCCAGGGATAGATAGAAGGCAGCCGCATCGGCTTTGGCATCCACGATCACACCGGTGCAACCAACCCGATCCCGCATCTCCAGGGCGAGTTCAAGCATGGCGCGTAGTAAAAGCCGTCCGATGCCATGTCCCTGGAATCTTTTATCCACGGCCAGACGGGCAAGGCGAAGGATGGGAAGTGGATAAGCAGGTAGGCGCCGACGCAGGGTTTTCGTCAGCTTCTCAGCAGCGATCTCTCCGCTGGAGACAGTGACGAAACCGGTTATTTGATCATTTTGAACGGCAATATAGGTCGTTCCAATGTGGTGTCGAAACTGATTTTGGCCGGCGTAACGCTGAAAGAAACGATCGAGCTCGATATTCCCACTACGAAATTCGCTTCGATCATCCCGTGGCTCCAAACGCCGAACACGAACTTCGAGTTTCGCGTTACTCACTGAACAGTGCTTTCAGTGCTTTAGTGGGCTGTTCTTCCTGATTAATATGCTTAGCGATCTCAGCCAGTGCCTCATCAGTCAGCAGCAGCCGGGAGGGGATAATCAAATCCTCGGGAATCTCACGTAATGCCTGAAGATGATGCTGCAGCGCCTCTTCGATCAAGTAGGCCTTTTTCACCCCGCGGCGCTTTACATATGCTTCGACCTCGGCCTTGGTCTCTTCTGAAATATAGGCGGATACTTGTGTAGTCGTGGTCATTGCGGATCGGTCTCTACAATTATGTAGAAATATGTAGAGAATAACATGGTTTCGTGGGTTTACCAAATGCCTGGTAATTTATCTTTCGATAGCCACTATGGATGAGAGGGTCACCATTTCCAGCTGATAGTGGTGGGATGCAGATTCTTTCGACATGCCCCATTTAAACAAAAAACCCCCGCCATTGGGCGAGGGCTTTGTCAGCAAGCTTTGTCAGCAATCTGGGCTGCCTTTCGGCAGCCTTTTTTATGATAACTAACAATCAGTGATTGACGGTGGTGAGTCCCAGGCTCACCCAATCCTGCATGCCGCCGCGATACCACTTCAGCTTGTAGGCAGGGTAACCCAGCTTGATCAGGGTCTTGATGTTGGTCGATGACTGCGGGCACCAGATGCCGTTGCAGAACAGCACCAGGGTCTTTGCATTGCGGAAGTCGAGATGGCCTCCTACCTCCTGAACGCCGAGTTGGTCGACCAGAATGTCATGCACGCCTTCCGCTTCCGCGGCGGCCTCGAAGGTGCCCTGCAGGTCTACATTGATCTTGTTCCACGGGATATTCACCGAGCCGGGAATGGTGCCGCGGATAATCCAGTCCGGGGTCCGCGAGTCGATGATCATGACTTTGCGGTCGCCGTCGCCGACGCGCTTCAGGTAGCCCAGGACCTCCAGTTCACCCACGGTCTCGACTCCAGGGGCGGCTACCGCCGGCTGAATGCAGAAGGGGGGGCAGTGGCGGCCGACCTTGTCGAATGTATCCGGAATCTTCGCATCCTTGTCGGAGGCACGGCTGATGATCACCTTCTCACCGCCGTGTATCACTTCTATGGATTGCAGGCCCGGTCTGATCTGATTGCCCTCCGCGAAGAGTTGATTTGAGAGTGCTACGCCACTGACAAGTGCAGTAAGCATGAGTGCTTTGACAAACTTCATTCTGTCTTCCTCCAGGCGTTAGCCGTTATTCGTAATGTAGGTAGGATGGCATTTTCAGCTCTTTCTGGGACATGGCCTGTTCATAACCCAAGTGACCCTGTTTGGCGGCCTTGTTGGCGAGCTTGGCTGCCGCCACATAGTCGCCTTTCGCCAGCAGTTCCTTTGCCTGTTTGATCATTTTACCGGTATCGCGCCATTCACCGCCAACGCTGGCTGCCTGTTTTCTGGCATCATCCGCGGCCTCGATCAGTTTGTTCACCTTTTCGGCAGAGGCTTCGTCTGCCATGGATGTGGTTGCGAGGCCTGAACCCATGATCCAGACCAGCAAGCTTATAAAGAGTACAGATTTTTTTTGCATCGCTTTTGCTCCGAGTGCATAAATCGTTTTGGTCATTGGCGGATCACTATTTTCTGGCGCCAGGACCGTTCAAGGGCAGGCCGTTACTCATATAGGTGAGGAAATACTCGAGATTCCGGTATTCTTCACCCTGAGCCTTGAAAGGCTTTGCGCGAACCTGCTTGTTGCAGCCGGTGAATCGACGATGCAGCGTGCCTACGGTACCCCATTTGGAGCGGTATACGGGGAAGTGAGTGGTATGGCCGAGTGCGGGACTCAGGGTCTCGGTACGCAGAATCATGCCCGCGTTCTGCAAGTGGCAGTGAGCGCAGGAGAAATTGAGCTGGCCACGACGGGTATAATAGAAATTCTTGCCTGCCTCATAGGCTTCGAGGGCGCGCGGATCATCCGCGGGGATCTCCACATTGGTGATCTGGCCACGTGACTCGTATGAGATATAGGAGAGTATGTTGTTGATTGCTCCCTTCTTATATTTCAACGGTTTTTCGCCATTGGCCTTGAGGCAGTTGTTGAGGGCGAGGGGCAGGGTCATGACCATGCCTTTTTCCTTGTCCCAATGAGGATACTGTCCGGCGATGGCCGGGCCATCCGGGAAGCAGTCCTTGAAGCCTTTGCCGTTGGCGAAAGGCTTTTCCCACATCGCCTGGCCCTCGTCGATGAATGGCTCATAGGGGGGGAACTCTTCGATGGCCTCCCAGTTTTCCCGACCAACGGGATCGATAGCATAGGCGCCATTGATGAAGTCCATGGTCTCGACGTCGGGAAAGCGTTTCTTGAAAAAGTTCTGGAAGGCCTTTAGGTCTTCCTCCGGGGTTGTCGCCTGCGCGGCGGTGACGACGCCGCAGGTAATAACCATCAATAAAAATTGACGAAATAGCTGTTTCATGATCTTTCAATCCTCAAAGGAGTTGCTGTCGGTCACACCGGTGCGCTTACACTCAGAGTGTCCAGATATATTCGACGACTTTTTCCAGCTCAGCTTCTGAGAGGATGCTGTGTTTGCCGAACGGGGGCATGGTCGATTCGGGATTCTTGATGGTTGCATCCCAGATCTGCATGCGCAGATCCTCCTTTGTCGGATAGCGGGTCTTCATCGCCACCAGGGCCGGTGCGATATTGCCCGGTGATGGCGCGTTCTGTATGTTATGACAAGCGAGACAATTCCCTTTTTTTCTGTCAAAAGCTATTTTCTGTCCCTCCTCGACAGAATTGCCTCCAGCAGCGAAGATGGCTGAGGAAGCCAGAAACTGGCCGGCGAGGACGCTGATTACGCCGGCCGTTCCTATCCACTTTTTGGTATTACCAATCATCTTATCCTCCAGATGGGGGTGAATGTGGTTCTAACCTGTTGTTATTTAAGCAGTAACGCCTGAAATCTCGTGTTAGAATGGTACAACAAGTCGCTTATGCGCCAGTGTCTCTATTGGACGATTCTATGGCATAGAGCATTGTTATTCTTATAACAATGGCGTGTAAAGTCCAGAAAATGGTGAAAAAGATTGTGGTTTACCCCGGTATACACTGTGGAAAAGCAGGTTTTTTCCTATTGAGAGGTCATTTATTGTACAAACAGGGTGGAAATCCAGCATCGTGAAACCGATGAGTCCCCCCGCGCACTGGTATGTCTACATAGTGCGCTGTGCCGATCGAACGCTCTACACGGGTATCGCCAAGGATCTGCTCAAGCGACTGGCGCAACACAACAACGGCAGTGCTTCGAAGTACACCCGGGGCCGACTGCCCGTCGAGCTCGTGTACGCGGAATCCGCAGCTTGTCATGGTGATGCGCTGCGCCGGGAATATGCCCTTAAACGAATGAGTCTTGCCCGCAAGCTGGAGATCATCGACGGGTTCGAAATCAGCACCGTAGATTTGCAGCCCTGATCGGGTTGATCGGGAGGTCACCTCAGCCGGGTACCGCAATATCTGCAGAGGTAGATCCTCCCCTGCAGGATCCTGTTGTGGCGAATAGCGCTCAGGCTATGGTCCCGGCAGTCACAGCGGTAGCTGAAAGTGCGCAACCGCCGTCCCCCGGTTCCCTCGCTACTGAAGTCGTGGCAACGTACAGGCTGTGCATGGAACAATGCCATCACTTGTTTCCACTCCGGGCCATGGGGCCTGATGCGGGGGCCGTGCAGTGAGCGGGCAATCAGGTGGGAGACTTCGTGGGGAATCGTTGTGTCGATGAATTGTTCTCCATACTTCATGAGCATAGGAAGATTGTAACGGATGGCGCAGCGCCTGTTCGGCGTGAAAATGACCATGCCGGCGGTCTTGCCTCTGAGGTCGAAACGAATCTCGGGCGGCTCGATGGAGAGGCCAAACCGCAGACACCCGGTATACAGCAGTTCCCGGGTCTTTTTTCTGGCCAGCAGTTGCAGTCGCTCAATCGGCATGGGGGTCGATTCCATGGGTTTCACAGGGCAGCGGATCGGTTCTCCAGCGCGCCGTTGGTTGCGACGCAGCAAGCCCGTGTGTGTTGGGTCAGATCCTATCACACAATTTTTCGCCTTCCCCCTGAATCCATAGCGCTCCCAGGGACGTATTGATTAGTGTCCGTCCGGAAACAGCCCACGAATTTTTCTGAAGGGTTTCTGGACGGACACTAACTTAAGCACCCTTGTCATCTTTTCGGGTCCCACTCGATACGCGCAGGAGTTCCAATGGAGTATCTGTTACATATTCTGATTGCCTCCGTGGCATTGGTTTCCATTGTCATCACCCCGAAAGCGAACAGCAACGCTACCTTTTTCAAAGGGCTCTCTCCCGTTGGTGAGCAGCCTGGCCTGTTGACCCTGACCCTTTCCCAGGTGACTTCATGGATCTTTGCGCGATCCCTGATGAATGCCGCGATACTCGGTTTTCACTATGGATTGTGGGGGACACTGGCTTATGCCTTCTATTATCTCTCTTTCCTGAGCGGCGGTCTGATTATTGACGATTTGCGGTTTCGCAAGGGCTATACCAGTATTCAGGCCTTCCTGTACGAGCGTTTCGGGAGCTGGGGAACAGGCTGTTACAACCTGGTGATCGGCTTGCGCCTGACCAGTGAAGTGTTCGCCAATCTGTTGGTTATCGGCATACTCTTCGGTACTGCGGGGAGTGCCGCCTACACCCTGGCGGTAGTCGGACTGGCCGCCGTAACCCTGCTCTATTCGATGCTGGGCGGCCTGCACGCCTCGCTGCGGACCGATCTCTTCCAGATGCTGATCTTCGCTCTGGTGCTCGGTGTACTGATGACGTACACCCTCGCGGGGGGGCATATCGATATCGACAACATCATGTTCAAACCTTTCGAGTTCGACCAGCCGGGTCCGGTATTGATGCTGGTGGCCCTGCTTCAGGTCTGGAGCTATCCGATGCATGATCCGGTGATGATGGATCGGGGGTTTATCGCCGACCGGCAGACCACGCGAAAGAGTTTCATACATGCAGCCTGGATCAGTATTCTCTGCGTCCTGATGTTCGGCAGCCTGGGTGTTGTCGCGGGCGCCCAGGCAGAAGCCGGTGAAGCGATGACCGTGGTGTTGAACAGGCTGCTGGGCGAACTGCCGATGCTGCTGTTCAACACAGCCTTGGTGATCTCAGCCATGTCGACCCTCGACAGCACACTTTCGAGTTCCGCCAAACTTGCGGTGGTGGACATGGGATTGCTGGCGCCGGGCCTGCGCAGTGGCCGCATGGCGATGGCACTGTTCATGTTGCTGGGACTGCTTCTGGTATTCACCGGAAACAAGGACCTGTTCAGCGCTGTGGCGGTGAGCGGTACCGCATCGATGTACCTTGCGCCGGTGATATTCTTCTCCCTATGGGGTGAGCGCGATCGCATTCCGCTTTGGAGTTATCTGGGCAGCTTTGTGCTGGCGATCGCCGGTGCCCTGCTCTATTTCACCGAATCGACCGCCTATACCCACTGGCTGGGGGAGTGGCATAAATACACCAAACTACTCTATATCTCGCTGAGCGTTTTGAGCCTCGGCTGTCTGATGTTCTGGTTGGGCGACAGGATGGCCAGGACATCGTCCGGATTTCCTGCCAATGCTGCCGAGTATTGAAGATGTCGGGGCGCTCAGTGCTGGACATTGGCACAATCGAGGATCCGCTGATCATCTTCGGCGGGCCTTATGGCAATCTGCAGGCGACGCGGGCGATGCTGGACGAGGCGGATGCACTTTCCGTCCCCGCAACGCGCGTGATCTGCAACGGCGATCTGGTCGCCTATTGCGCGCAGCCGGCGGAGACGGTCGAACTGATCAGGTCGTCAGGGATCCGGGTCATGCAGGGGAACTGCGAACAGTCCCTGGCGCAGGGGAGTATGGATTGTGCCTGTGGGTTCGAGGCGCAGAGCGCCTGCGCGCTGCTGGCGCAGGCCTGGTATCCCTTTTGCGCCGAACGGCTTGGCGCCGAGACCACGAGATGGATGGGAGAGTTGCCTGCCCATATCCGTTTCAGCATGGCCGGGAGATCCTACTACCTGGTGCACGGAGGAGTGAGTGCCGTCAATCTCTTTGTCCATGCCTCGACGGCGGTCGCACTGAAACGCCGCGAGCTTGATCTGTGCGATGCGGATGTGGTGATCGGGGGGCATGCCGGGATTCCGTTCTGGGCGCTTCTGGATGGCCGTTACTGGCTCAACAGCGGCGTTATCGGCATGCCCGCCAACGACGGCACCAGGGATGGCTGGTATCTGCTGTTGACCCCCGAAGCGCAGGGGGTGCGCTGCAACTGGTACCGCCTGGTATACGACGCCGAGGAGGCCTACGCCGCAATGCTCGAGGCAGGCCGGTCGGATGGTTATGCAACAGCCCTGCTCACAGGGCTATGGCCAAGCATGGATAGCTTGCCGGCGGTGGAACGATGGCTAAGGGGCAAGGCCATAACGCTCTCAACACTCAGCATTATCTAACTGAAGAGTTATGCGTTTTGAATTGCTGAGGATGATGGGTGGCCAGGTTCTCAAACACTACACTTGGGTGATCGAGACCGCCTTCAGCAGGTTCATCGGACCGACCCTCTCCAGGATTTCCAGTTCGTCGAGTGACTTCACGAAGAGCGAACCCACATAGCCCAGGGCGTTCACCGAAATGCCATGGGAGCACTCCCGGGAGCGCGGCACCAGCAGCATCCAGTCACCTGTCAGCAACAGGTTGTAGGGGGCCGATTGGTAGTCGCCGTCATCGCCTCTCACTGTGCGGATCCCCACTGAATGCAACATCCGCCGGTAGAGCGAGAGAGTCTGTTCGGCGGCACTCGATATGGAGTTCGCTAACCCTTTGGGTAGCGGGTGCCAGCGATGTTCGAATGGCAGCCAGTTCAGGCACTGCACTCCCGCATTCCGCGGCGTGCAGGCGAAGAGCGGGTCAAACGGTGTCGCACCCAGTCCGGGATAGAGGGGCAGGGGGACAAGCTGCAGGTGTTTATGTTGCTGGCTGGCGCCTGCCGCCTCTCCCCCATTGTAGAAACCCAACGAGGGATATTCCGCCATACAGCGCCACAGCGCTTCGAAATCCTCGAGTGTGAGCAGCCGTTGCTGGTGCTGAAAGAGGCGGGTCACAATCAAAAGATGATTCTCCACCACGTTGAATTTGTTCAACACAGCGAGGTGTGTAGGCGTGATGTCCGCAACCGTCAGTTCGGGTTCCGGGGGCAGGAAAGGATTGAAGGGTGCGTTCGGCGCTTTTACATGCTGCTTGCGCTTCTCTTGCGCTTTGCGTTCGAGATTACGCGCGACCCGGACCACGAACCCGGCACCCTCCTGTTTCAGAGAGTGGTAGTCGGTCTCGATGGATCGCAGCGCGCCACTCGCGATGGCCGAGGCCGTACGGGCGCGCAGTTGTCCCCACAAGCTCCCTGTTTGCAGTCCCGTGGTCATGGGGATCGACTTTATACTAGTCTTTTACGGCATCCAGACTGATAACAGGTTGATCGCCGACGACTTCGGCTGAATGCACCGCTCCCCTGGGGACATGAAGCGTGTCACCGGCTTCGAGAACGACCGATTGACTGCCCATACTCATTCTGAAGCGCCCGGACAGCACGCCATCGATCTTGTCGACCGCATGCTCATGGGGCGGGAAGTAGGTGTTCGGCGGATAGACATAGCGGGCGACCAGGTAGCCCCGGGCCTCGAGCTTTGCGCGCATCGCCGATTCGCTGATTTCACCGTCGACTGATTCGTCCCAATGTTCGATCTGCATGGTACACCTGTCTACTCATGAGGGGATCACCCACTCTGTCATGAAGGATTATACTGAAGACTGCCAAGCAACCCCTATTGTTTACCTGCAAAAAATCGCAAGTGTTAATTCAAAATGTAGGGTGCGGCTTGCCGCACCGTGAACTGTCCAGAAAGGTCTGCAATGTTCAGATGTATAGATTTCGGTGCGGCAAGCCGCACCCTACGCCTGAACTATCTGGGCGGTTAACGGTGCGGCAAGCCGCACCCTACACCTGGAGCTATTCACGGACTGTTTCATTCAGCCGCTGTAGAAGATCCGGTAATAAATTGGTTACCGTATCGACTATCGCCTGTGTCTGCGGATCGATCTCGATATTGACCCGGTCACCGACCTTGCGGGTAGCGATGTTGGTGCGTTGCAGGGTTTCGGGAATCAGGTTGACGTCGAACTCGTCGGCTTCCACCTGGCCGATGGTCAGGCTGATTCCGTCGATACCGATATAGCCCTTGGTGAAGATGTAGCGAGTCCATTGCGCCGGCAGCCTGAATCTTATGCGATAGTTGTTTTCACTGCTGACGATCTGCGTTACCTCCGCGGTACACAGGATGTGCCCGGACATGGCATGACCGCCGATTTCATCGCCGAAACGGGCGGCCCGTTCGAAATTGACACGCTCACCTATCTCCACTCCTCCCAGGTTGGTAACGCTCAGGGTCTCGCGCATCAGGTCGAAGTCGACGAGATCGCCATCGATGCGGGTCACGGTCAGGCAGCAGCCGTTGTGGGCCACGGATGCGCCAGGTACCAGGCCCGTCAATGCGTGCTCCGGAAGACGTATACGATGGGTACGGAAGTCCTCTTTCTGTTCGATGTGGACGACCTCTGCGGTCCCTTGAACTATGCCTGTAAACATGGATTTCACGAATTATTCCGGAGTGTATCTGGCCAGCTATTATACCCGGCAATCGGAGATATGACCTGCATAATGTGACCTTGTGCAACCGTAGGGTGCGGCTTGCCGCACCATTTTTTACGCATTCCTACGCGGGAGGGTGGGAACGAGAGAAATGAGATTGGATGGAACGGTGCGGCAAGTCGCACCCTACAATGTTTTCATTCAAGGTCCGGTGATCCCCTCGAAGGTCCATACGAAAGATGGGGATGGTCGTGTAACTCACGCCGGCAGTTCGGATTCACGCTCCTTGGTCTGGTTCAGGACATAATCGACAAAGGCCTGGTTCGCCCTCGACAGATAGCCACCCTTCTTCCAGGCCAGCGAAAGCTTGAGAAATACCGGCTGGTCAAAGGGAATGGCCACCAGGTCGCTCTGTGCGTCCTGCTCGATCACCATGCGCAGGAAGGTGGTTATGCCGAAACCCTGGCGCACGATCGCCTTGGTGAGGGGGATCAGGTTGGTCTCGAAGGCGATTTTCGGAGAGACCTTGCGGCTGCGGCTGAAACGGTCGATAAACTCGCGCAGGAAATACCCGGTCTTGAACACCACCAGTTCATGGCTGAAGAACTCTTCCATGGTGATCACGCTGTGCCCCGCAAGGGGGTGATCCGCGGGCACGCAGGCCACCATCTCCTCGCAGGTCAGCTGACGGGTCTCCAGATCCTGTGGCGGCGCATCCACCACCACCACGCCAAGGTCGAGTTCCCCGCCCCTGATCATCTCCTGCAGACGGCGGGTCCCCTCTTCATAGACCGAGAGGCTCAGTTCAGGGTAGCGGTGCTTGAAACCCATGAGGATGGGTGGGAAGTAGTAGGACCCCAGCATGCTTGGGATACCGATGCGCATCTCTCCCTTGGTGAGCCCGCGAAGCTCCTCCATCTCCAGCTTCGCGCCCTTCAGCTGCTCGATGATGCGCTGCGCATGACCCAGCAGCACCTCACCCTCGACCGTCGGTGCGATCTGTCGCTCTTTACGGTGGAGCAGGGTGAGGCCCAACTCCTCCTCGAGCTTGCGCATGGCGATGCTGATGGCCGGCTGGGCGATGTGTAGCTGACGGGCGGCGGCGCTGAAGCCGCCATAGCGACAGACGGCCTGAAAATAGGTCAGTTGCTTGATATCCATATATGAATCGAATGATATCTATATTGATAATATATTTTGATTATAGATTGAATGGGGCTAGTCTCAATAGATGATTGAATCGAACACACGTCCATTCTGGTACGCCACTCTGGCGCTCTGCATCGGCTCGGTGATGGTCTTCAGCAATCTCTACATCACCCAGCCCCTGTTGCCTGAATTGCGCGACGTATTCGATATCGACTCCCTGGAGGCGGCATTGAGTCTCTCGGTCGCCACGCTCTCCCTGGGGGTGTGCCTGCTCTTCTTCGGGCCGCTTTCCGATGCCGTGGGGCGTCGAGCCGTCATCCTCGTCACCCTGCTGCTGCTCTGTCTGGTCACCACGGCCACCGCCTTTGCCGATGACTATACCGATCTGTTGATATTGCGATGCATGCAAGGGGTGTTGATCGCCGGGCTGCCGGCGGCGGCCCTGGCCTACATGGGGGAAGAGTTCGAGAAAAAGGCAATGCTGCTGGCCGTTGGACTCTATATCGGCGCCAATTCGCTGGGAGGCATCAGCGGCCGCTTGATCAGTGGCCTGGTTGCCGCCGAGTGGGGGTGGCGAAGCAGCTTTCTGTTCCTTGGAGCCTTCGATCTTGTATGCCTGTTGCTGGTGTTCCGGCTGCTGCCCGCCTCGAGGCGGTTCACGCCGAGACCGTTTCGATTTCGCCAGATGAGATCCGATCTCCTGCAGCATCTGCACAATCCGATGATCCTCGCCGCCTGTTTCATCGGCGGGCTGAATTTCTTTATCTTTGTCAATCAATACAGCTATATCACCTACGTCCTGGCCGATGAACCCTACCAGCTCTCTTCCGACTGGCTGGGACTCTTCTTTCTCACCTATCTCACGGGCACCCTGGCAGCCTCACTCTCCGGTCGTCTGGTGCACAATCGATCTCAAACGGGCGCCATGGGAATGGGTATAGTGGTTTTCATGTCGGGTACGCTGTTGACCCTGGCGCCCGGTCTGGGTCTGATCATCACCGGCTTTTTCATCAATGCCTGCGGTTTCTTCTTTACCCACTCCCTCGCGGCCGGCTGGGTCGCGGGCCATGCCCGGTCCGCCCGGGCCAGCGCAACCTCGCTCTATCTCATGTTCTACTATGCCGGGGCGACCCTGGGAGGATTCTATCTGGAGCCATTCTGGCGATGGGCCGGCTGGGAGGGCGTGGTGGTCGGCTCCTTGATTGTGCTCTGTATCACTTTTGGCATCACCCTTTGGCTGGGCAGTCGCACGGTGCTGTACAACAGCCGCCTCACTACCGCGGACAGGCTCGAGGGATGATCAATCAATGGTGCCGCCTGGTAGCAGGCTAAAATTCCACTCTAAGATGGAATACTATTTAGGGAGCCTCTGATTAACTCAGAACTTCCTCAGACTAAGAATGTTTGAACCATATCGGTACCTTTTGGGTGGGCCAGGGGCCCAGCCCCACCGATCTCGGTTGAATTTGAACTGTAAATCAGCTCATCGTCGCTGAACCAAGTGGCATTCGTTTCTAAATGGTCTTTGTAAGGGCTCGATATTACTGGATATTTCCATTAATTCTAAGGCTTTTCCTGAGCAGCTGTCAGGTGAAAAACCCTGTGCTTCGACTCATGACGTGAGCCTGTGGCTGTGTGATAATTTCCACTCAAGACAGGTCGTCGGACAGGGATCTCCGGCGCATAGCCAATTTCAACTGATGAGGATTGACCGAATGGATGAAAACCGTGCAAAAGCGCTGAGCGCCGCTCTGGGACAGATTGAGAAACAGTTCGGCAAGGGATCTGTGATGCGTATGGGTGACACCAGTGCAGTTCGTAACATCGAAGCAATCTCTACCGGTTCCCTGAGCCTGGATATTGCGCTGGGTATAGGTGGACTGCCCAAGGGTCGCGTCGTCGAGATCTACGGACCGGAATCTTCGGGAAAGACCACGCTGACCCTGCAGGTGGTGGCCGAGGCTCAAAAGCAGGGAGGTACCGCCGCCTTCATCGATGCCGAGCACGCACTGGATCCGCAATATGCCGAGAAGCTGGGCGTCAACGTGGACGAGTTGCTGGTTTCGCAACCCGATACCGGCGAGCAGGCCTTGGAGATTACCGACATGCTGGTGCGTTCCGGCGCGGTGGACGTGGTGGTCATCGATTCCGTGGCGGCCCTCACCCCCAAGGCGGAGATCGAAGGCGACATGGGGGATTCCCATGTCGGCCTGCAGGCGCGCTTGATGTCCCAGGCATTGCGCAAGCTGACCGCCAACATCAAGCGCACCAACTGCCTGGTGATTTTCATCAACCAGATCCGTATGAAGATTGGCGTTATGTTCGGCAATCCGGAGACGACCACCGGAGGCAATGCGTTGAAGTTCTACTCCTCGGTGCGTCTCGATATACGCCGCATCGGTGCTATCAAGAAGGGCGAGGAAGTGGTCGGCAACGACACCCGGGTGAAGGTTGTGAAGAACAAGGTCGCGCCTCCTTTCAAACAGGTGCAGTTCGAGATTCTCTATGGCGAGGGGATATCCCACGAGGGCGAAATCATCGAACTGGGCGTAAAGCAGGGTATCATCGACAAATCGGGTGCCTGGTACAGTTACGGTGGTGATCGCATCGGCCAGGGTAAGGAGAACGTGCGCAATTTCCTCAAGGAGAACCCCGATATCGCGGATACCATCGAGTCACGTATTCGTGAAGAGTTGTTGCCTTCGCAGGAGAGCGAGGAAGAACTCGCCGAGGCTGAAGCCTGAACGGCAACGAGGCAGAGATCGAGACAGCGGCGATCCGGCTGCTGACTCAACGGGAGCACTCGAAGCGGGAGCTGCTGCTGAAGCTTCGCTCCCGAGGTTTCGATGGGGAGGATATCGAGTGCGTGCTGGAGCAACTGAGGGAGTCAGGGTTGCAAAGCGATGATCGCTACACGGAAAACTATATCGCCAGCCGGACACAAAGAGGCAAGGGTCCGATACGCATCCGGGCCGAGTTACGCGAGCGGGGAGTCGATGAAACGCTGATCGACGCTTATCTGCAGACGTATGACGACCTATGGCCATCACTGATGAGACAGGTCCATGACCAAAAGTTTGGAGCCAAACCCACCACGGATCGAAAAACACTGGCGAAAAAAGTGCGATTTCTCGAATACCGGGGCTTTCCCAGCGAGTTGATCCAGCGTTTTTTCATGGATTGACGGCAGGGTCGCTGCAACTGGGGTCGTTGTCCGGCTTCGAGGCTCTTGCCGGGGGTATGCATAAAGCCCTGACCACGACTATTCGAATGCCTGGTTGAGATAACCAAAACGGGCATTTTTTCTCCGATCCTGTTATCTTTCACGGTTTGTCTTCCGGTTAATTTTCCTTTGATATGAAAACCAGCGCCGATATACGAAAAGCTTTTCTGGACTATTTCGCCGAACATGATCACGAAGTGGTTGCCAGCAGTCCGTTAGTGCCGCAAAACGATCCGACTCTGCTCTTCACCAATGCAGGCATGGTGCAGTTCAAGGATCTGTTTCTGGGCCGGGAAAAGCGCGGCTACACCAGGGCAGCGAGCTCTCAGCGCTGCGTACGCGCCGGCGGAAAGCACAATGATCTTGAGAATGTGGGATATACCGCGCGTCACCACACCTTCTTCGAGATGCTGGGAAATTTCAGTTTTGGCGACTATTTCAAGCGCGATGCCATAAGGTTTGCCTGGGAGTTTCTTACCGAGACCATCGGCCTGCCGCCGCAAAGGCTCTGGGTGACGGTCTATGCGGATGACGACGAGGCGGCGGATATCTGGCTCGATGAGGTCGGTATCGACAGCACGCGGTTTACCCGCATCGGAGACAAACCGGGTGGCAAGCGTTACGAAAGCGACAACTTCTGGTCAATGGGGGATACCGGCCCCTGTGGCCCCTGTTCCGAGATCTTCTACGACCATGGCGAGAACATCTGGGGTGGTCCCCCGGGCACCGCCGAAGAGGATGGTGATCGCTATATCGAGATCTGGAACCTGGTCTTCATGCAATTCAACCGGGATGCGCAAGGCGTTCTGACGCCGCTGCCCAAACCCTCGGTGGACACAGGCATGGGGCTGGAGCGCCTGGCTGCCGTTCTGCAAGGGGTGCATAGCAACTATGAAATCGATATCTTTGTCCATCTGATCAAGAGCGCGGCAGGGCTGACCGGTTGCAGCAACCTTGAAGAGAAGTCGTTGCGGGTCATTGCCGACCATATACGGTCCTGCGCCTTTCTCATTGTCGATGGTGTTTTGCCCTCCAATGAAGGGCGAGGCTATGTGTTGCGGCGTATAATCCGTCGCGCCATTCGCCATGGCTACATCCTGGGTGTGAAGGAGCCGTTTTTTTATAAGCTCGTCGAGTCGCTCTGCGATGAGATGGGCGAGGCCTACCCGGAGTTGCTGTCACAGCGATCACAGGTTGAAAAGGTGCTGCGCCTGGAGGAGGAACGGTTTGCCCAGACCCTGGAACAGGGTATGAGGATTCTCGAGGAGACGATCTCCGGGCTCGATGGCACGACGATACCGGGTGAAGTCGTGTTCAAACTCTACGATACTTACGGATTTCCCAGGGATTTGACCGCTGACATAGCGCGCGAACGGGATTTGACCATCGATCAGGCCGGGTTCGAACAGGCTATGGCGGCGCAGCGCGAACGCGCCCAGGCTGCAAGCCAGTTCGGCCAGGTGGTGAGCGTCGACCTCGAGCTGAAAGGGGAGACTCAGTTTTGTGGCTACGAGCGGCTTGAGGATCAGGCCGAGGTCGTCGCGATTGTTTGCGATGGCGAGTCGGTGGCAAGCCTGCGGCAGGGACAGCTCGGGATGGTTTTCCTGGATCGCACCCCATTCTACGCAGAGTCCGGTGGGCAGGTGGGTGACCAGGGTGTGTTCGAGGGTGCGGGCCTGATCTTCGAAGTGGAAGACACCCAGAAGCAGGCGGGTGGGCATGCCCATATCGGCAAACTCGAGGAGGGTGCCCTCACTGTGGGTGACAGGGTGACGGCACAGGTCAATGCCTATACCCGTCAAGCCACCGCACTCAACCACTCTGCGACCCATCTGCTGCATGAGGCCCTGCGCCGTGAACTGGGAGAACACGTGACCCAGAAGGGTTCACTGGTCGATGCCGAGCGGCTGCGCTTCGATTTCTCCCATTTCGAGCCCATTTCGCAGGAGCAGCTGCAGACCATCGAACAGCTGGTCAACCGACAGATTCGTCACAATCACCGGGTCGATACCAGGCTGATGTCCCTGGAAAACGCCAAGGCTACCGGTGCCATGGCGCTGTTTGGCGAGAAGTACGCGGACCAGGTGCGGGTGTTGAGCATGGGTGATTTCTCCACTGAGCTATGCGGTGGAACCCATGTCAACGCCGTGGGTGATATCGGTCTTTTCAAGATCATATCGGAGAGCGGTATCGCCGCAGGCGTCAGGCGTATCGAGGCGGTTACGGGTCAGCGCGCCATCGAGTGGATAGAGGCCGATGAAGAACGTGTGCAGCGTATTGCCGAGATGATCAAGTCCGGACGCGACGAGATCGAAGATAAACTGGTACAGCTCCTGGATCGCAATCGACGATTGGAAAAGGAGCTGGATCAGCTCAAGGGCAAACTGGCCAGCGCCGCCGGCAGCGATCTGGCAGCCAGCGCCGTCTCCGTGGGTGAAGTAAAGGTGCTTGCAGCGACCTTGGACGGCGCTGACGCCAAGGCGTTGCGGGAAACAATGGATCAGCTCAAAAACAAGCTTGGTTCCGCGGTCATCCTGCTGGCCGCCGTGGCGGGTGACAGGGTTTCACTGGTGGCGGGTGTAACCAAGGATCTTACCGCGCAGATGAAGGCGGGAGATCTGGTGAAACTGGCGGCGGAGAAGGTGGGTGGCAAAGGCGGGGGACGGCCGGATATGGCACAGGCGGGGGGTACCAATCCCTCGGCGCTGCCGCAAGCCCTGGCAGTCGTCGAGCCCTGGGTCAGGGATCGACTGGGTGTAGGCTGAGTCTGGGATTTCTTTTTCGAGAGAGGCAGCTCACCCGATGTGCAAAATACAGCCCGACGCGGGATGCTGCCACCAGGGAGTGGGTAGATGCCGAGAGGGTAATCCTGCGGTTCCGTTGTCGGTCTGTTTGGTGTTTAATGTGCGGTTTTTCAATCACGCTACTACTTTTGGGGTTATGAACTGAAATGGCACTGATAGTGCAGAAATATGGCGGCACCTCTGTCGGTTCGATCGAGCGTATCATGGCCGTTGCGGAAAAAGTAAAGGGCTACAGGGACAGAGGTGACCAGGTGGTTGTCGTGGTCTCCGCCATGTCGGGTGAAACCAATCGCCTGATTGCATTGGCAGCGGAGATCGACCAGGCCCCCGATCCGAGGGAGATGGACGTATTGGTTTCCACCGGGGAGCAGGTCACGATCGCATTGCTTTCCCTGGCCTTGCAGAAGATCGGATGCGCAGCCAGGTCCTATACCGGTGGGCAGGTGCATATCCTTACTGACAGCGCCTACAGCAAGGCACGCATACGCGATATAGACGCTGCCCGTGTAAGCGCGGATCTCGAAGCCGGCCGGGTGGTGGTAATCGCGGGATTTCAGGGTGTGGACGAGCATGGCAGCATCACCACCCTCGGACGTGGCGGCTCAGATACCACGGCGGTTGCCATGGCCGCGGCGCTAAAGGCCGACGAGTGCCAGATCTACACCGATGTGGATGGTGTCTACACCACCGATCCCAGGGTCGAACCCAAGGCGAGAAGGCTGGATCGCATCACCTTCGAAGAGATGCTGGAGATGGCGAGCCTTGGGTCCAAGGTGTTGCAGATTCGCGCCGTCGAATTCGCAGGTAAATACAATGTTCCCCTACGTGTCTTGTCCAGCTTCGAAGATGGCGAAGGCACACTGATCACCTTTGAGGAAGAGAACATGGAGCAGGCAAAGATATCCGGTATCGCTTTCAACCGCGACGAAGCGAAACTGACCATACTCGGTGTCCCGGATCAACCGGGTGTTGCGTACAAGATCATCGGTCCGATCTCGGAACGCAATATCGAGGTCGATATGATTATCCAGAATATCTCTCACGATACCGGTCGCACCGACTTCACCTTTACCGTCAATCGGGTCGATTTTAACCGTGCCAAGGATATTCTGTTACAGACAGCAGGTGAAATGGGTGCGCGCGAGGTACTGACGGATGACAAAATCGTTAAAATCTCACTGGTTGGTGTCGGTATGCGTTCCCATGCCGGGATTGCCAGCAAGATGTTTGAAGCACTTGCCAACGAGGGGATCAACATACGCATGATAGCGACCTCGGAAATCAAGATTTCGGTGGTGGTCGACGAAAAATATCTGGAACTCGGTGTTCGTGCGCTGCACGAAGCATTTGAACTGGATAAAGAAGTATAATCCTGAAATAGGCCTTTTGGAGTAAATTGACCCTGTTTACAGGTCATTTGAATCGTTTTTTCTCTTTTTAACCCCCAATCCAGTTGCTAGAATATGTATACCAGTCACGTTTATACGAGGCTTGGTTGGCATAGGTGGTGCTGGGATTTTGTAGCAACCGAATCCAGTGCCACCATAAACTCAAGGATTTACATGGAGACTGGACATGTTAATACTGACACGCCGTGTCGGCGAAACTCTTATGATTGGTGATGAGGTTACGGTTACTGTACTGGGTGTTAAGGGAAATCAAGTGCGTATCGGCGTAAATGCGCCGCGCGACGTGACCGTACACCGGGAAGAGATTTACGAGCGTATAAAGCGAGAGCAGTCTGAAGAGACCTCCTAGAGGAACCTGGATAAAAAGACGGCAATCTGAACTTAAAAAACAACTTTGCCATGGAGGGCAAAGTTTTTTTTGTTTGTAGAAGAAGAAATCTGTACAATCTCGACACCTCGAGGGAGATGGGCGATAGATTCCCAAACCCTCGATCATCACAGTCCTGCTGAAGGTTCCAATCACCCCTCAGGATTGGCTGAATCCAAACCGATCAAAACCGGAGAGATGGCCGAGCGGCTGAAGGCGCTCCCCTGCTAAGGGAGTATGGGGTTAATAGTTCCATCGAGGGTTCGAACCCCTCCCTCTCCGCCAATTAAAAAGGGGCCCAACAGGGCCCCTTTTTAATTGGCGGTGAGCGAGGCCTTGGTTCGAACCCTTCGTTCGACAAGGCGCGAAGCACCGCAGAACATCGTCGCCCAGCGACAATGGCCCGAAGGGCGAGGCCGTAGGCCGAGTAATCCCTCCCTTCAGTTGGCACCCAAGCCCAGGAGTCCCGCAGCCCCTTTTTAATTGGCGGAGAGCGAGGCCTTGGTTCGAACCCTTCGTTCGACAAGGCGCGAAGCGCCGCAGAACATCGTCGCCCGGCGACGATGGCCCGAAGGGCGAGGCCTTAAGGCCGAGTAATCCCTCCCTTCAGTTGGCACCCAAGCCGAGGAGTCCCGCAGCCCCTTTTACTTATCCCCTCCCATGTGCATATTGCACACTATTCAAGAGTCATATATCACTTTCCGTTTATAAGTGCAGAGTTATAGTTGTTTCACAGATTCATATAAATATTAATAACAGAGCAAACATCTTTGCCGGATTAGCAGCAGTATCGCAGTCAATAAAATTGTCACAACAACCACAAGTGGTGGCCGATATGCTGAATGAGAATGTAATTCCCCATCTTTCCACAGCCTTTGACCTCAAGCGGCAGGTCAAGATGGATGTGTCCATTTCCCGGCATAAGTTCAGACGAATAAAAGGCAGTATCAGAGAGCTCGAGCTTATGGCAACGAATCTTCACCGGGATGGTGACTACCTGGCTGCAGAGGAGATAGACAAGGAGATCATGGCGATTCTGGAAAAGAAGATCTGCAGGAAGATCATCCATCGGAGTCGCAAAGAACAGAAATTCCTTAATATGGGGCCCACTTGAGATTCAACCGTTTCTTGGGTGGATTCTCGAGTCATGACTAAGCTATGCTTAGGTTCTCCTCAAAATGGTGGGTCAGGGGCGATGGAATTTCCCAGGGAGAACCCCCAGCCCCGGGGGGTTTGGAGCGCATGCGAAGCACACCATGGATCAGTTCAAGGATCAAACGGCTCATCCGAATCGCCGCTTTTACGTTTATTGGTGTTTCCTCTGGCGTCCTCGGTGCCGAATCACTTGTTCTCGGCATCCATCCCTACCGCACGCATGAAGAACTTCGACGGATGTTTACTCCTTTGGCCCAGTTTCTGGGTCATCGCATGGGGAGAAGCATTGAAGTGAGAATTGGGGAGTCCTATGAAGCTCACTTGAAAGCGATCATAGAGGGCCAGGTGGATTTTGCCTATATCGGTCCTGCGCCATTTGTACAGTTGTCCGAAAAATATGGTATGCCAAATCTGTTGGCAAGACTGGAGACCAGCGGCAAATCGACTTTTACGGGTAAGATAATCACCAGGAATGGAAGCGATATCCACACCCTTGATGACCTTAGAGGCTGTCGCTTCGCTTTCGGCAGTGTCTCATCCACTATGAGTCACCTCGTACCCAGGCAGATGTTGTACGAAGCGGGTATAGATGTGGAAGATTTTGCCAGTTACCATTTTTACAATAGTCATGATAACGTCGCCCTTGCCGTGCTTAGCGGTGATGCCGATGCGGGTGCTGTCAAAGCGGCGGTGTTCGATAAGTTTCACGCCCAGGGGCTGGTCGCCGTAGCCACCACTCCCGAGGTTCCAGAGCATCTTTTCATCACTCCCTCGACGACAGATCCGCAGACAGTGAGGTTACTTCGTGGGCAATTGCTGAGTCTATCGGCAGACAATCCTGAAATCGCTCGGGTGCTCCAGCCAATAAAGAAGACGGCTACGGCTTTGGTAAGCGTGAAACCCGGGGAGTATCAACAATTAAGGGATATTTACAATGCCTTGAGAGCCAGGAGTGTGGTCGAGTGAGTAGGCGTATTCACTTTCCAACCTTGGCTTGGGTCGTTTTGATATCCTTCATTTTTCTGTTTGTAACTTCACTATTGACGGCTTTTGCGCTGAACAGCCAACATCGCGAGCGCATCAAGTTCACCGAGGAAACTGCAATCAGTCAGCTTGAGATCATTTCATCGATTGCTGAGTCGGAGCTTCAAAAAGGCAACTATGAAACGCTCTCATTGCTTGTCAAACAGTGGGGGGAAAAAAACAGTGAAATCGATGAAATAAAGCTGATATCCCGCAATGGATTCATCATCGCGGGCTATGGCCCGATACAACCATCCGCACGCTGCTACAGTGTAAATAAGGAGATCCCTTACTCCTACAGGGGGCTTGCGACTTTAACCTTGTCCATGAGCCTTGAGGAAACATATAAGCGTACTTTCGAACAGGGTATAAAGGCATCTATGGCTGTGTTGCTGCTCACCAGTCTGTTTGCGCTCTTGATCTATCTCTTTCTCAGCCGACGTTACGAAGCATATCTGCTTTCGCTTATGGTCGAAGAGCTCAAGGATACGGAATCGCGCAATGTACAACTGGCGGCTTATCCGCGGGAAAATCCAAATCCAATAATCGCATTCGACCTCACAGGAAAGATAACTTTCAAGAATCCCGCGTTCGCAAGACTGATGAGGAGATTCAATACCATCGATCCGGTCAGTGTATTGCCTGACAATCACTTGTCTTTCGTTAAGCGACTCGCCGACGGAGAGCGCCAGGTTTTTGGGGAAAGGGAGGTAGGGGATATCAATCTGCTCGCACACTATCAATTGATAGATGTCGCAAAAGAGGTTTATGTATATATCCAGGACATCACAGCTCAACGCAACGCGGAAAAAGCGCTGCGACAGGAGCGTAATCAGGCACACACCACCCTGGAGTCCATCGGCGATAGCGTGATTACCGTGGATATGAACGGTAATGTCAACTACCTGAACACGGCGGCGGCGAAGCTGTGCATGACGGATGCGGAAAAACCGATCGGCCGGCATTTTTCGAAAATGCTGAGACTGATGAACGAGGGAGAAGAGTGGACTATCGAAAGCTTGATAGCACGCTGCCGTATGAGTAAGCCCAATCAAGTCGTCAATGAGAATGCATCGCTGCTGGTGCCGGATAGTGAAGCGCTGCAAGTACATGTGACGGCAGCGAGGATTTGCAGTCAATACCCCGATAGTGATGGCGTTGTTATCGTCTTGCGTGACATTACGCGTGAATACCGTTTGCAGGAAGAGTTGCATCGACAGGCGAACCACGACAGCCTTACCGACCTGATGAATCGCAGCGCATTCGAATCTCATTTGGAGAGTGCCTTGGAATCGGCCAGGCAAAGGGGGCGGGAACATATCCTGTGTTTCATGGATATGGATCAATTCAAGGTCGTGAACGATACGTGCGGTCATGTAGCAGGAGATGAGCTGTTACGCCAGATTGCACGCCTTATGCGCAAACACTTCAGAGGGAGTGACGTGCTTGCCAGGGTCGGTGGTGATGAGTTCAGTGCAATATTGATCGATTGTCCTCTTCCTCAAGCAATAGAGCGGATAGATTCATTGCGCGAGGATGTCGAACAATATACGTTTTATTGGGATAACCAGAGTTTCAGGATCAGTCTCAGCATAGGTGTATCGCCGATAAATCTTTATAGCGAGAATGTCGTGGAACTGATGAGTACCGCGGATGCAGCATGCTATTCGGCCAAGGATTCAGGACGGAACCGTATCACCGTCTATGAAAAAGACAGCATGACAACCAAGCGCAGGTTGGGTGAAATGCAATGGGTGTCGCGAATCAATGGTGCTTTGGAAGAGGATCGATTGGTTCTCTATGCGCAACCGATTGTTGACCTTGGCAGCAATAAAAAAACGATTGTTGCTATCGAGGTGCTGGTGAGGATGCTTACAGTAGACGGTGATCTGATTCCTCCTGGTGCTTTTCTCCCGGCGGCGGAAAGATACGACCTCATAGAACGCATTGATCACTGGGTACTTGAAGAGGTAATGCGCCAGCTTGCGAGATGTGGCGGCAAATATCCAGATTGCTTCATAAATCTCTCCGGGGGCACGCTAAGCCAGAATGGCACCTCCAAATATCTGAGCAATCTTTTGCAGCAATATGATATCAGACCGGAAAAAATAACCTTCGAAGTAACGGAGAGTGCAACGATTCACAATCTTTCAAGCTCACTCAAGATGATTCGCGAGATACGCAACTTGGGATGCCGTTTTGCATTGGATGACTTCGGTTCAGGGCTCTCCTCTTTCGGTTATTTGAAGAACTTGCCCATTGATTATCTGAAAATCGACGGTATGTTCGTAAAGGATATGAATACTGATTCGCTCGACAAGGGAATGGTCCAGGCGATCAAAACGGTAGCAGATACAATGAAGCTGACGACCATCGCTGAGTTTGTGGAAAATGATGAGATTTTCGAGGAATTGCGTAACATGGGAATAAGTCTGGGGCAGGGATACGGTATAGCCATGCCAAAGCCCTTCAAGGAGTTTATATCCGAAACCGATGAAAGCAATGTGATCTGG
>JBNKLI010000136.1:0-12485 GCA_050292275.1 Candidatus Thiodiazotropha sp. | reverse complement strand
TTGACAGCCTGAAACATGGCTTCGTGCTGTTTATCGATGAGCTGCCTGATAACCTGCATCCCAGACTTGTGCGGTTTCTCGTTCAGCTGTTTCATAGTGTTGATACGAACCCAAACAATGCACAGTTGATTTTCACCACGCATGAAACCTCCATCCTCAACCAGGAAGTCTTTCGGCGTGACCAAATCTGGTTTTGCGAAAAGGACGAACATCAAGCCAGCACTGTCTACCCACTGACCGATTTCAGTCCCAGAAAAGGCCGTGAAAACCTCGAACTGGCATATCTTTCCGGAAGGTATGGTGCCTTGCCCACTATCAGGCCATTGAAGAAGCGAGCCTGATGGGAACAGATAATCTGTTTCACAAACGCAAGGCGAGACAGGCTGCTGATCTGCATCGTCGCAAGGCACGACGTGAACCTTATGCCAAGGTGCTGATTGTCTGTGAAGGTGAAAAGACAGAACCGTACTATTTTCATGGCCTGAAAGAGTGTTACGGCTTGAACAGCGCGAATGTGGAAATAGGCGGGAACATCGGCTCAGCCCCAAGCAGTATCTACGACTACGCCCGCCAGCGATACCGGGAAGAAAAAGACGCCGGTGATCCATTCGATCATGTCTATTGCGTATTCGATAAGGATACCCATGACAGCTATGACCAAACAGTTCAGGACCTTGCGCACTCAACACCCAAAAATGTGTTCCGGGCCATCACATCAATACCCTGCTTTGAGTACTGGCTTCTTCTCCATTTCGAGTATTCAACCAGGCCATACCACCCACTGCCTGAAAACAGCTCTTGCCATCAGGTATTGCATGACCTTAGGCGCTACCTACCACATTACTCGAAAGGGCGGCAAGACACGTTCACCGAACTCCAGGGGCGACTCGAGGTTGCGAAAAACAACGCCAGGCGGGCGTTAATGGCCAGCGAGGCGAATGGCACGGACAACCCAAGCACTCACGTACACGAATTGGTGGAGTTTTTGCAAAAAATAAAGCAGTGAATCCTCTGGCTGACACGACAAGCTGTTGAGCGCCTGTTCGACACAGGATGCATGCATGGATGTAAGCTCAAGCATACACTTGCCTGGCGTTATGGCTCTTGCCAATGGAGTCACTATTCCATCCTTTGGTCCGTAAACGGCACATCCATGTGCCACTCCTGGCAGCGAGCCATGTCTTGATCAAGGGCATGTTTGAAGCCCTGAACGTAACATATTTGGTTGCCGAGTTAATAGCTGTGGGGTGACTTTTTAATATAGCGATAGACAGCGCCATGCTCACTGTCGAGGTGGATTCCTCCCAACCAGTTGTCGATCCCGTTGAGCGCAATCCAATCCGCTTCATTCGCCAGCAACCGTGTTGCGGTCTCAGTGAGTGATACCCACCACTGGTCGGGTTTTTCTCCCCGCTTTTCCAAATTGAGCGCAGGGTTCTGTGCATCGGACAGATTCTCAAGAAGCCGCCAATAGTTGGTGTCCCCCATAAAGGTCAGCGGCTCGTAATGGTTCGTATACCATCCGAACAGGCGGGCGGCATTCATGGCGCCTTTTTCTTCGAGGATTTGCAGTGTCAGATTCTCTGCGAGATTGAGTCCGTTGCTCGAGGATGGGAGTTGCTTGAGATGACGATCCAGGGCGATGGCCAGCGTGGGAAGCAGCGGAGTCCCCTTGGTGACCAGCTCATAGAGCGCATCCGGTGTCGGCGATCGAATGGCGGACCATGCGATTGTTCCCAGAAGCAACTGTTGCGGCGTGACCTCGGTGAAGCGATTCCACAACACCCGCAGCGCCTCCGGTGGGAGCTGGCCTATACCGTTGAAGATGTCCACTCCGGGGTAGTGGGTGACACAGAGCAGCATAAGCCGTGGCGGACGTCGTTGTGCCTCACTGAAATAGTCGAGCAGTCGGGCCAGGATCAGTTGATCGTAAGGGTCGTGCTCCAACCAGATATAGACTGTCTCGTAGTTGCGTGCCATTTCGAGCGCTGCATACTGCTGGCGCAAATCGTTGAGTATGAAATCGAAATTCGGCTGTATTCCACCACTGATATAGTCCGCGCGAATCCGCAGAAACTCATCAAGTGAGTCGATTTCAGGCACGGGGCCGATAATATAGGGGTCATAGAAAGCCAGAAAGTCACCGGCGAATCCCGCCACGGCCAGGGTGTGCATGATATCCGTTCCGCAACGTATGTGCAGAGCGGACTGGTCTCCATCCAACGCCTCGGGGCTTGCGTTTTCGACGGCGCGGCGTGCGATCTCACTCTGTTCGATGTGCGCCTTCAATTGCATCCAGTTTGCAAAGCCCTGCTCCCTGGCAATGGCGCGCTGGGCATCGCTCAGTTTCACTTCGCTCTCTGTAGATTCCGTACTCGATCTCCAGGTACGCAGACGTGCCTTTGCCTGTTTTTTTTGCTGTTCCAAAGAGAGCCGGCGAACCCGGCGTGGGTCGCCTTCGGAAAAATGGCTGGAGAGTGCTGGAGGATTGGCCGCGAAGCCGGCACGTATTGCTGCGAGGTTTTTGATCATATCGATCCCCTTGGTCACTGATCCCGGGCCCGCTTCTCAGGATGCAAGGAAATCGTCTGATTGTATGATTCGTTTGATGGGCGCGGCCCTTTCCGCGGGCGGGACGCTGACGAAACCAGCGTTACTCCAAGCCTATCGACTTTCTGAATCAGGTGCAAGCGGGGGAGAGGAAAAAGGAGGGGGCAGCGTGAAAACCTACCTGATGATCCACCATACTCAGATTACAGATGGCATGTTGACATCAATTTTAAGCGCTGCATATACTGCCGATGATGGAAGTATAATTCTGGTTGGAATAACCAAGAATCGAATTTACTTGTTGTATTTATGGAGGAATCATCATGATAAATTCACGTGTTATCCGCATGTTGTGTATGGTCCTGGCAGTTTTTTATGGCCAGATGGCATTCAGCCTCACCGTCAACGGAGACATCGAAGGCAACCCACCGACAGATGCAACCTATTCAGGCGATGATGGCATACTGAGCTCTCCGGGAGGAATCGTCTGGAACTCGGTTCCCCATTTTACGAATAGTCCAGGCTTACGGGATGAGTTTGGGAATCCCACGGGAATAGGCGTCAGCTGGACGGGCTTGAATTTCGGCCCCACAACAGATTCATCAGCAACAAACTCACTACAGGATTCAGGAACATGGGGTAGTGGTTTCGATATCATTGGTCTTAACCCCGGCCTTTCATATGATCTGGCAATTTATGCAACGGAGAACTCAGGTGGCAGAGTCACTGACGCCGTGAGCTCGAGTTGGGAGTTTTGGACGATAGCCGGGCCGCCAACCTATACTATGCCTGGAGTTGCAGGTCAGGATTATGCCCTCTATACCGGCATGATCCCCTTCGACTTGGGTGAAGGCATATACGGTATTCAGCTTAGTAACTTTGATGGCGCTGTAACAGGCTTCCAGATCAGCGCAGTCCCGGTCCCTGCCGCTATCTGGTTGTTCGGCTCCGGTCTTCTTGGAATTATCGGACTATACAAACGTAAGCAATCCGCTTAGAAAATTAAAGACGGCTCCTTCGGGAGCCGTTTCCTCTCCTAGGGATGGAAATTTGGGTTGAGTAGTATGACATAGATTAGGGCTTGATAGTGTCCGTGTACCGTTCTTCTGTCACAAACTGTTGGTCGCGCCAGACCGCTCTCCAGCGATCAAAGATGGACGGCTGCGTGTCAGTGCCTTCGTATCTCATACAGTTTGCACTCACTTTAAGTTCAGCATTATCCTGGTATAAGCGAATCTCGTTCAGTCCGTACAGACAAATTAATTGCGAAAAACCTTCCGCTTGTACTTGTTTGAATTGATCTTTATATAAGCGGTTTATTC
This sequence comes from Candidatus Thiodiazotropha sp., assembly GCA_050292275.1. Lineage (GTDB taxonomy): Bacteria > Pseudomonadota > Gammaproteobacteria > Chromatiales > Chromatiaceae > Thiodiazotropha. Next base: position 8,613 of record JBNKLI010000136.1, on the reverse strand, counting down.
TCGACATCGTATACATTTGAGGGTTCGAGATAAACAGCCAATCACCTTCTCCTATTTTAGCAACGTCGGTCACAATTTCCTTTGGCATATGTTGCGCTATGTACTGACGAATGGTTTCTGGCACCCACATCTGTCCATTTCGCTCTGGCGTGTACAATGATACAGACTGACGATATCCCTCTGCTTGTTCAAACCTAAATGTGTCTGATAAATCTCGTTCCCTCCATTCCCTTTCTTGGCGCTGGAGTTCCTGAATGCCCTGGGGAAAGTTATCCTCTTCTGGCTGCAACACGGGTTCTGCTTCTTTAGTGCCGACACTTTTCTTGATGTCAGAGGTGGCGCTCTGCTCCACTGTTGACATCGATGGCCTATCACTTGGCATAGATTTACGAACAACCCGTTGTGCAGACATAATTGAATTTTGTCGTTTGGTATAGATGCCGTAACCACCACCAGTCACGCACAAACAGATGAAGAAGATAAACCCATAGCTTAAGAGTCTTTTGTAATCAGGTTTTTCACCAGTGACTGGAACCCATTTCACCCATAATAACGTTGAAATGCTGGCAATCAAACACAACCCGGCTATGCTGCCAAAATAATACCACACCAAAGCGCCGAACCCATTTGCATCGCGAGTCAGCCACAAACCGAAGAGGCTAAGAATCAGAACACCCAGCATCATCCACATTACTGGTTTTCTAAAGCAGCTACTGATACCGCTATAAACAGAGGTATAAGAGATCACAAACAGGATAACCAGCACTAAATAGTTGATGGGTACTACCGCCCGACCCATGACCAGCATCTTAGTAAGTGAAATTAAAAACCAGAAAGTGACTAAAAAAAAGGCAATACCCACCAAAATAACACTGGTTCTCAGTATCCATACCAGTATTGTTCGGCTCCTGGTGTGCGAGGGTTTATCTTGAATCATCAACTACAACCTTAATACCATCAGCCCGATTATCATTTTCTCACCATACAGCCGAGGTCTCCGAAACAGTTGTGGATGAATCAAGTATTGAACACCGAATCGCAAATTATAAGCCAATGTTGTATTTTTTAAAAAGCCCGGCTGCCTTGTTTGCAACAGGTTTTCTACTATTCTTTAGCTGTTTTCTAATAAATTTCACGACAGGCATTTTATCACTTATATTATGGTAAAAGTTTTCGAACGAATCTATTGTGTTACCGCAAACAATATTTTTGCATTCAGGAGACAATTCACCTTTGTTTTCATAACTTTCATTTTCTACTTTCAATAACTCCTTGACTATACTTTGTGTGTATTCTGGCTTTGCCAAAGCAATTTTCCATGAATTCTTTATTATATTTGAAGCTGTTATCATATTCTTATCGTCAATCAAGGCAAAGTATTTATAAAATATCTTTTCAAATTTACCTTTTGTGTCAACTGCGGCAAGATTAGAAATGATAATGATCGCACCCCATTTAAGGATATTGTTTTCAGAATAAAGCAGGTTCAAATGTATCGAAGTGTGGATAAATAAGTATCGGCTGATGTTCGCTAATTATTCGTAGTATTTTTTCACACCCAAATCTGACACTTCCCCTGCTATCGCTTAATCCCTCTATAAGTTGTAATATGGATTCAGGTGAATTCATTACCTCTTTGGCTAGTTGTTCCTTGTCTAAGTCTTTCTTTGATATCCTATCAATTATATTCATTCCATTTTCCTTACATCGACTCATTGGTTTTCAGGAATCTCGCGCATGCTTCGTATATTCCCACTCATCTTCACAGAGATATTGTAAAAAAGAGAACTGCAAATAAACGCTATCACTGTGAATATATGCAAATAAAGACCGAATTGCTAAAGTTATAGGCGATATTTTGTGGTGATGGTTGTTGATTAATGGTCAACCACGGGAAGGTGTGGGCCTCAGTATCAGGCTGTAATTATCGAGCGATTCACTAGGTTATAGGGGATCTGAACAAAAACCTATGGGGGACCGATGTATGGTGTGCAGTACTCCATGGCGAGCCATAGTTCAAAGGCCCATTCAGGGGTCTACCCGAAGATTAGTGGGTGCGAGCGGCACAAGGCCAACCTCCGGGCCGATCATCGGGCGTCCCTCCGAATCCGATACGAAACCGTTGAAGGAAGGCACTGCGATCGCGACATTGTCGATGTCGTGCGCTGCGGTTCCAGCAAGGGTAAAGACGTTGTGGTTGTGAGGGATGTAGACATACTCCCATCCGGTAGGGTTAGCATTTCCGGCATCGAACCAGTCCAGATCGGTAACGCTCACATGGTTGACGCCGTCCACCCACATTTCAAAATGGCCGTCTCCAGCGCCAGTGTTACCCAAGTCGAAGTGAAATTCGAATACATGCCAGGTAGCGTCGGCAGATGACGACACACTTCCATAAGTGTCTGCCCAGCCTCCGTCAGAGCCATAGTAGAGATCCGGCGATCCCATCGTGTTTCGAGGTTGTAACTCGATCTGATCGCCGGCACCCGGCCAACACACGTCCGCGGCGACACCAGTGTCTGTAAAGGCATAGAGGATCTTGTGTTCGAAGATTGAGGCCATGTGTTGGCCGGCCGGCAATCGGTAGTAGAACCGCAGCCAGAACTCAGGCTCAGGGGCGGGGAACCTCAGGGTTGCCGGCGTGCTCATGGAGTTCCTGGCATTTCCCTCATAGTATACCGTGTAGACATGTCCGCTGCCGCCGCTGGCGTCGTGGTCAACTTCTCGGATTCGGGAGTAAGTGCCTGAGACATTGTAATCATCTTCGATGTTGACTCCGTCACAGCGCGCGCCGGCTTGAGTTGGTCCGGTGCTACACGTTTCAAAGGATGTGCTCCAATAGCCTTGGCTCAGGGTGATGTCGGCATTAGTCGGAAAACAAATTGCGTAGAGGATGGCTGCTACCGCCCAGAGTGTCGGACTTCTCATGGCGTATTCTCCTGATCGATGCTGCTCCAGCCGGGACGCGCCAATATTCGCTGCTTTACGCAAAGCGCTTGATTTCTTCTTGGCTCACTGTATCCAACAATATCCTGTGAAGGAGCGCTGTTGTTAGCAGGAAATGCAAATTTGTGAACCCATTCCGATTATGCACGGCATTTTTGTGATTCTGTATAAAACTGAAAAAACGTATAGATATAAAATGGCTCTAGCGTTCAGCAGTCATAAGCAGGAGCGCTATACGCCCCATGGATACATATGCATGGCTACGAAGTGATTAATCAAGATCTTTAAGGAAATGTGTCAAACAGGCCCTGGTGGTTTCCGGTAGCTGTTTTTCAATTATTTAGGGACAACAATATGCTGAGATCAGCAATCTATAGACTTTCTTTCATTCTGGCTATTCTTCTTGCTCTGAGCGGATGTGAGGATACGCCTACCGTCACACTGACAGCCACGCCGGAGAGTGTAAGTGAAAACGGCTCAACTTCTCTGAGCTGGAGCAGCACCGGCGTCTCCAGCTGCAGCGCTACGGGCGACTGGACTGGCAGTAAAGATATTTCCGGGACTGAAACTGTAGGGCCTTTGCAGGCAGACAGCACCTTTGGTCTCTCATGTACCGGCGATAATGGAAGTGCCGATACCTCGGTAAGTGTCATGGTAGGTACAACCGCCGCAACAACGGTCAGCCTTTCGGCAACTCCAACAACTGTTTCTCCCAACGGCTCGACTACTCTGAGTTGGAACAGCAACAATGCAATTAGTTGTACGGCATCCGGGGATTGGTCCGGCAGAAAAGAGGTTTCCGGATCGGAAACTGTAAGTTCATTGATGCAGAACAGCACCTTTAATCTGTCATGCACAGGTGCAAACGGAAGCGCATCTGATTCGGTCGCTGTCACAGTAAATACATCTCCAACACTGACGGTCAATTTTGCCGCGAATCCAACAGCTGTTTCCTACAATGGCTCGACCACGTTGAATTGGAGCAGCAATGCGGACGCTTGTACGGCATCCGGTGATTGGTCTGGTAGTAAGGGGGCTTCGGGATCCGAAACCATTAACTCGCTGACCGAAAACAGCACATTTAACCTATCGTGTACCAGTGGCGGTATAGGCGTGAACGATTCAGTTGTTGTTACAGTAGCCGGACCTGCTACTGCAACCGTCAATCTTTCAGCAGACCCAGCGAGCGTCCCTTACAATGGCTCAACCACCCTGAGCTGGAGTAGTGGCAATACCGATAGCTGTACCGCATCCGGTGATTGGTCGGGTGCCAGAAGTACTTCGGGATCTGAAACCATAAATTCACTGACTGAGAACAGCACCTTCAACCTGTCCTGTACAGGAACTGGCGGGACAGTGGATGACTCAGTTAGCGTTTCCGTGGAGACACCACCAGCACCGACCGTAAACCTGTCTGCAGACCCGGCAAGCGTCCCGCACAATGGCTCAACCACGCTGAGCTGGGATAGTAGCAATGCGGTTAGTTGTACTGCATCCGGCGACTGGTCAGGAAGCAAGGATACTTCAGGCTCTGAGACCATACCATCGCTGACCTCCGATAGTCGGTTTACTCTGAATTGCAGTAACACCAATGGATCCGTCAGTGACTCCGTTGATGTGACAGTAGTTGCAACCGGCAATGGAACGGCACTCTTGTCATGGACTCCTCCAACAGAAAATACGGATGGCAGCACCTTGACAGATCTGGCTGGATATCGGATTTACTATGGGACGGCTTCAGGCACTTATACAGACAACATTACAATAGACAACCCAGGGTTGACCAGTTACCAGATTGATAACCTGACTCCCGCTGACTGGTACTTTGTTATCACATCCCTCAATTCGTCCGGCACCGAAAGTACTTTTTCGAATGAGGTCAGGAAAACGATAAATTAACTGTGCCTGGAGTGCAGGAACGATTTTGCGGATTTGGTGGGGCAGGGGCCCCACCAAAAGGTTTGAGTGAATGCCGTTCACCCTCGTTCTTGCAGTCATCAGATCCTACCTGGTGGATATCCATGATCCTGAAGCCGGCGAAAATCACCTTCGCAGCCCCTTGTCGACATGGAACAGATTTAGCCACTAGAGATGCAAAATAATAGGAAATAGCAATTACAAAATTCGAAATATACGATTTTAACAATATATAACTTTCGCGTAGAGTTCTCTTCAAGCTGTTATTTAGACCCCAACAGAGTGGAGAAAACAATGTTAGAGAATCGCGAAAACCTGACCGTACCCAGTGTCACCTTCCGTACCCGTCACGACCACGAATGGCTCGACGTCAGCAGCGACGAGATATTCAAGGACAGGACCGTGGTGGTCTTTTCGCTGCCCGGCGCCTTTACACCGACCTGCTCGTCCACCCATGTGCCCCGCTATAACCAGCTGGCTCCGCTGCTCAAACGCCATGGCGTCGACGAAGTGGTCTGTATTTCGGTCAACGATGCCTTCGTCATGAATGAATGGCAGCGCGAACAGCGCGCCGACCGAATCACCTTCCTGCCTGATGGCAACGGGGATTTCACCCGTGGCATGGGCATGCTGGTATCAAAGCAGGACCTCGGTTTCGGGGAGCGTTCATGGCGTTACTCCATGCTGGTGAAAAACGGTGTGATCGAGAAGATGTTCATCGAGCCGGACATGCCCGGCGACCCCTTCGAGGTCTCTGATGCCGACACCATGCTGGCCTATATCGCGCCAAACGAGAACAAACCGCTGGATGTCACTGTTTTCGCCCGCGAAGGTTGCCCCTTCTGCGTGCGTGCCAAGGGAATGCTGCGCGACGCCGGTATCGAGTTCGATGAGTTGGTGCTCAACAGGGACTACAGCGAGAGCAGCCTGCGCGCGGTGGCCGGTGTATCGATGGTGCCCCAGGTCTTCATCAATGGTGAACTCATTGGCGGTTCAGACGACCTGGAGAAGTACCTTGCCGGGCAAAAGATGGTTGCCGCATAGCGGGGATAGCCAACCGGTCGAGGCACAACGGTGGGGCTCTGCCCCACCGTTGCGGCTGGGCCAGGCGGATTATTGTATGAATTTGGTTTGGGAGACATCATGAACAGAGAATTCGATTTGATCGCCATCGGTGGCGGCAGTGGCGGCCTGGCGGTAGCTGAACGGGCGGCCGGGTACGGGCGCCGTGTCGCTGTTGTGGAGCCTGCCAAAATGGGCGGCACATGTGTCAACAGCGGTTGTGTGCCGAAGAAGGTGATGTGGTATGCGGCCCAGCTGGCCCATGCGGTGGATGATGCCAGCGGTTTTGGTATTCCCGTGCAGCGCGGCGCAACCGACTGGGCCAGGCTGGTAGATGGGCGCCAGAGCTATATCGGAAATATCAATCGTTACTGGGACGGCCATGTGGAAGGGCTGGGAATCACCCATATCCAGGGGCAGGCGCGATTCATCGGTCCCGGCGAGATCGAGGTCGACGGCGAGACCTACGGTGGCGACCATATCGTTATCGCCACCGGCGGTCGCCCCATTGTGCCTGCGGTCCCCGGAGCCGAGCTTGGTATCACATCCGACGGCTTCTTTACCCTCACCGAGCAGCCTCGGCGCGTGGCGGTGATCGGAGGTGGCTACATCGGTGTCGAACTTGCCGGCATGCTGGCGGCGCTGGGATCCAGGGTCACCCTGGTGGCCCTGGAGGGGCGCCTGCTCGAGGTCTTCGATCCCATGCTCGGCGATGTGCTGATGAATGAGATGAAAAAGCAGGGGGTGGATCTGAAACTCGCCTTCCAGGTTGCGGGTTTGGCAGAGACCGGGGCGGGAATCGCTCTGGAGGGGAGTGATGACCGGCGGCTGGATGGTTTCGATAGCGTGATCTGGGCAGTGGGCCGTGCCCCCAATACCCGGTCCCTCGACCTCGAGGCCGCAGGCGTTGAAGTTCGCGGCAACGGCATGGTCCCGACCGATGAGTTTCAAAACACCAATGTGCCCGGCATCTATGCCATCGGTGATATCACCGGCCGTACGCCACTGACTCCTGTGGCCATTGCGGCTGGCCGGCGCCTCGCCGACAGGCTGTTCGACGACAAGCCCGGGAGCCGTGTCGATTACGAGAATATCCCCAGCGTGGTCTTCTCCCATCCGCCGGTGGCGACGGTCGGACTGACCGAACCCCAGGCGCGGGAGCGCCATGCAAAGGTCACTGTCTATCAAACCGAATTCACTCCGATGCGCCACGCCCTCTCGTCCCCCGCAGTGACCACGGAGATGAAACTGATATGCGCGGGCGAGGAGGAGCGGGTGGTCGGCATACACCTGATCGGGGACAGCGTGGATGAGATGCTCCAGGGGTTCGCCGTGGCGCTGAAGATGGGTGCGACCAAGGCCGATTTCGACAATACCATCGCCATTCATCCGGTCAGCGCGGAAGAGCTGGTGACAATGAAGTCGCCGCAACCCGATCCGGTCGAGCGACAGGGGTTCGAAGTAGTTTAGAGGGGGCAACTCTTACCCTCTTTCGAGTTATTGGGATCATCGACCAGACAGGCCCCGCCTCAATACACTAGTCGCGGGGTCTGTCGCTCTTCGCTGTGCAGCTCAACAATGAAGACAATGTATCAAGCTGTCGTCATTTTCCCGGCTATGTTCCGTTAGTCGAAGGACTCAATATCGAAATGGCTGTTACCATTATGCGTGTTTTGATTTTCCTGCGATGAAATCCGGACCGCTCCCATCGTGTCCGACACCGAATCGAACCACTTTGAAGTCATGAATCTGCAGCTTTCCGGAATCGTCATAACCTACCAGGCGCATGCGATATAGAGGCACTCTGTAAATACGTCCGCTTTTTCGCTCGCGTTTCAAATCGTAAGAGTCAACGATGGCCTGTCCAACAGCAACACCGGTTACAGTGCAGCGTACCGGTCGTGTTGATGATGTTGCCATAGTAGACCTCCATGCCATTGATATATGTCATCTGTGGAAGTTTCCATATCTTACCACTTAACGAAACATCTGTTTATTGCGCAGGGGGATATAAGTTACACTGCCCTGAGTGGATGTGATCGACAGCCCCCGTGGCTTCTGTGACAGACATATTGTCCGAACTTTTAGGATTGGTCATATTTCGCTTTTGAGATGCAGCACAGGATGGAACCTCGTATGCCCCCGATAGACCTCAATCTGGATCGCCGAACGACGCCTCTCCTGTTTGGCCTCGCCCTGTTTGCGTTGAACGCTTGTCAGGGTGGCGGTGGAGGGAGTATTGGTGGAGTATGCGGCGGCAACGCCGACATCGAGATAAAACCCGTATCGATCGCCGCATGCGATGGATTAGCCCCGGGATCGGAAGACTGTCACCTACGACTGATGTGGAACGCCGCTGAATGCTGCCCGGGGCAGCCCTGTGACAGGCTGGTTGTCTATTGGGCGGGTGGTAATCAGACATGCGACGATGTGGATAGCGACAATGTAGGCGACTTCGATACATTCCTTGGCCACTATGTTGATCGCGGTTTTGTCGCTGCCTGCGCCCAGCCTTATACGACGGGTGATGAAGGAGGCGCCTATCCGTACCATGTGGAATGGGACAGGATGCATCACCTGATGCAGCGACTGCGCAGTGAAACCGCCGAAATATGGGACGGTACTCATCTGCTCATATCGGGTGCCAGCCATGGCGGTACCGCGCCCATGGTGATGATCGCCAGTCAA
>JBNKLI010000135.1:0-2895 GCA_050292275.1 Candidatus Thiodiazotropha sp. | reverse complement strand
GGCAATCTGCTGATCACCACATCGAACTTCTTTTTCTCCCGGCGGATCTTCGACAAACAGGGTGGATTCGCGGACTATCGCTATGTACATGACTACGAATTCGTACTGCGGCTGATTCTTGCAGGTTACAAAACCGAACTGCTGGCGGACGATGCGCTTGTTCAATATCGATTGCACGATGCAAACACAATACAGGAAAGCCCGGTTGCGGCGGTCATCGAGACCATCCGGCTTTTGGGCGACTCGATACCTGAGATCCTCGCCCACTCCCAGGAGCATCGGGAAACCAATCTTGCCCTGATCAAGCGGCAACTGGCATGGCTCGGCGGCAATGTGCAAGCCGCCATGGACCAGCAGCGAGAGGACAATCAGCTACTCAAACAGCAACTCAGGCAAAAAGAGGAGACAATCAACGAACTTCAGAGGGAACACAATAAGCAGATTGGCGAAATCTATAACAGCACCTCCTATCGTCTGGGTAACAAACTAATACGCCCCGTCCATCGCCTGCGTAATCTACGCAACCGCTATCGCAATAGAAAGGAGCATCGGATACACGACATAGTGGAGACCAAGTCGATCATCCTGGCAAACCGCGAGCGCCTTAAATGCGTCTCCTTCGACATCTTCGACACCCTGCTGGCCAGGGTCATCGAACCCCCGGAGGCAGTACAGCGCGCCGTGTGCCGCGAAGTGGCGATCTTACTGGGAGGCGAGCACACCGAACAGAGCGTGTGGCGCGCACGACAGAGTGCCGAACACGGCCTGCGTACGGCATCGCGGGAACAGAGCGGTGACGGTGAATGCCATTTCGACGACCTGGTGCGGCACTGGGTAAGTGCGCTGGAGAGTAATATCAACCCAACCAGGCTGGCGGCCCGGATCCACAAACTCGAAGTGGAACTGGAGTGCCTGGCCCTCTATGTCAAACCCGAGATCGTGGATCTACTGCAATGGATAAGGCAGCTCGGCCTCGAGGTCATCGCCACCTCCGACATGTACCTCGGCGAGCGGCATATCAAGGAGATCCTGAGTGACAAGGCACTGATGGACTGCCTGGATGAGCTCCACGTCTCTTCGGAAACAGGCCTGTGCAAACACTCCGGCAAACTGTTCCAACATATCCTGGCGGCGCACGGCTGGCATCCCCATGAACTGCTGCATATCGGAGACAACCCGATCTCCGACAGCCAGGCACTGCTGGCGCAAGGCGGCATCGGACTGCATCTGCACGAGAGAGAGGAATTGTGCAGACGCGCGCAACAGACCCTGCATCATGAGATGTCCCGCTGTGGCGGCCCCTGGCCGGGGATGTGGTTCGCCCAGATTCTCGATGCCCTGGTATCACAACAGGAGGAGGATGGCGAAACCGGTTTTTTCTATCGATACGGACGCCATCGGCTCGGCCCCCTGTTCAACATATTCATGGCTGGCTTGATCGAGGCGATCAGAAGGGATGGAATCGACAGGCTCTATTTCGTCGCCAGGGATGGTTTCATCTTCCAGCAGCTCTATCCAATGTGGAAAGATGACGATGGTCCGCAAGGGGACTACATCTACGCATCGAGAAAGACCATCATGGCGGCATCGATCAGCGACGGCCTGAGCCTCGATCAGGCGCGTATCGCGTTGTTCAATCCCAAGCAGCAGGGCCTGCTGTCCATATTGAAGACCTTTGGCCTGGAGAGAAGCGAGTTCGAACCGCTCGCACGTCGGCATGGTTTCGAGACCATGGAGGAGCCTCTCGAAGATCACCAGGACAGGCGGCTGCGGGATTTTCTCGATGACCCGCAGGTACAGCAGATAATCCGCAGCCATGGCACCGAATGCCGGGACCGTCTCGAGCGCTACCTGGAGCAGCTCGGTTTCTTCAACCACGACTCCATCGCCTTTGTCGATATCGGCTGGAACGGCACCATCCAGAAATATCTCAAGAGCGCATTCGGTCACCGCCCCGACTTCCCGAAAATGACGGGCTACTATTTCGCCTTTGTCGGCAAGATCCACAAGGAGTTTGGCGAGAACAACCAGGTACACGGCCTGCTTTATGACGCCGACAGGGACCCGGAGGCGCTGAAGACCGCCGCCGAGTTCGAAGAACTCTTCGAACAGGGCGCGCGTTCCCTGGAAGCCACCACCCTCGGCTATGTAGATGATGGCGGGGCAATATCACCGCTACTGAAACCGGACGACAGCAGCGACCGCGTGGCGGAGATTCAATGCAATGAGTCAATCAAACAGATTCATGCCGGTGTACTCTCGGGCACCCAGGCATTTATCAATGCCTGCCGCCTGACCGGGCTGGGTTTCGATCAACTGCGTCCTTACGGCTTTGCGCTGCTCGAGCGGGCGATCATCTATCCGACGAAAGACGAGATAAATCATATTACCGGACTCGCCCACAGCGAAGACTTCGGCCATGAGAATATCCTGAGTCTGAAGTCGCCCCCCATCAGACTCGGTGGTGTGTTGTTTCACCCACGGGCAGTGTGGCACAACCTGCTCAACGCCCCCTGGAAGGCGGCCATGTTCGCCGAACTGCCCGGCAATATCTGGAACTTCATGTTCAGAGTTTTGAAAGTGGTGAGGCACTCGTGAAGATGACGCAACGCAACGACAACCACACCGAATCCGCTAAAAGCTATCTCAGTCCAACAAGGCTGTTTTTCTATGGGTTGCCCTTTCTGCCGCTGCTCAAACGGGGGGTGCCGTTCTGGCCGGGCCTTGTCCCGCTGCTGCGTTACTATCGCAAGCGGATCGCCCTGCGCATAAAGAATCGTCTGATCTGAATGGCACTCACTTCTAAAGTTACGACTCTTTCGAGCATTTACCAATAACTCACAGTTTCCGGTGCGGCAAGCCGCACCCTACGTCTCGATTGCCTGTAGGGTGCGG
>JBNKLI010000134.1:0-26775 GCA_050292275.1 Candidatus Thiodiazotropha sp. | reverse complement strand
CTGATCAGCAGGCGCCCCTTCGGCAGCACCCTGATCGCCTCGTCGTCGATGCTCAGCAGTCCGTCTGCGGCCATCTCCTGCAATGATTCGATTTCTTTGGCGAAATAATCCTTGAACAGAAGCTCCCAGCGCTTTTCCACCTACGCGAACGGAAGGTAAAAATGGCATATAAGGCGGGTGATCACATCCCTGCGCAACTCATCGTCCCGGTTCAGTTCCACGCCTCGGAACACCGCCAGCCTGCCGGCATCGATACGCTTGTAGTACTCATCGAGACTGCGCATGTTCTGCGCATAGCTCGGGCCCACCATGCCGATCGATGTCGAACCCAGCCCGATAAGGTCGCAGTCGGCGTGGGTCGAATAACCCTGGAAGTTGCGATACAGGGTACCGTCCTCCTGGGCCAGCACCAGCTCGTCGCCGGGTTTGGCGAAGTGATCCATGCCCACATAGACATAGCCGGCCGCCGAGAGCTTGTCGATAGTCATCTGCAGGATATCCAGCTTCTCCTGAGGCAGCGGCAGCTCCTCGTCATTGATTCGCCGCTGCGGTTTGAAGCGCTCCGGCAGATGAGCATAGTTGAAGATCGAGAGCCGGTCGGGATCGACTTCTAGAATCTGGTCCAGGGTACTGGAGAAGCTCTGCTCACTCTGGAACGGCAGCCCGTAGATGAGATCTATGCTGATCGAACGAAAGCCCTCATCCCGGGCCGACTGCAATACAGTCAATGTCTCATCCTTGCTCTGAACCCGGTTTACCGCCTGCTGTACCCTGGGGTCGAAATCCTGCACACCCAGGCTCATGCGGTTGAATCCCAGCTCCCGTAGCAGCTTGATGGTATCGCCCTTCGCCTCCCTCGGATCTATCTCGATCGAGTACTCGCCGCTGTCGTCGTCGAGCAGGGTAAAGGCCTGGCGCGTGCGCGCCACCAGTTCCCGCATCTCATCATGGCTGATGAAGGTCGGCGTACCCCCTCCCCAATGGAGCTGAGTCACCACTCTCGACGAATCGAACAGCTCGGACTGCATGCGCAGTTCCTCGTAGAGACGCGCCAGATAACCGGCCGCCAGAGTCCGGTCCTTGGTCGCGACCTTGTTGCAGGCACAGTAGAAACAGACGGTATCGCAGAAGGGAATATGGAAGTAGAGCGATAACGGTCTTCCCGTATCGTTGCTCTGCACGGCGACGCGCCGGTATTCGGCTTCGTTGAAGCCGTCATGGAATTGAACCGCTGTGGGATAGGATGTGTAGCGCGGGCCGCTCTGATCATATTTCGCAATCAGCGCGAGATCGAATAGTGTTGAATGATCCATATATCAATATCTCTGTCTATGTGGGCATGTGGATGTGGAAGCCGGGACCGGCCTGCTATTCGGCTTCCACGTCAATACCCTTACGGTGGGTTTCGTTTATCTGTCGCAACAGGATGGCAAAGGGAATATCGTCGCCATGACGGCTGACCAACGGCATGAACGGGAGATCTTCCCTGCCGAAACGGTACTCTCCCTCCTCCATCGAACGGTAAAGTGTCTTGATGCCCTCTTCCAGCGGCTCCAGAAATGATGGATAGCGGCCCATCTCATCCATCTGAAAATCGTAGCAGTCTCTGAGGTCGTCCACCTCGAATACCGCCTGCTTGACCCACTCCACATACTCTTCCGCACTGCGCGCACGCTGTAAACTCATCTGTTGTGTCGTCCCTCTATCTGTAGTCTCCCGCCTATTCTGCCAGATCCGACGCCGATAGCAGAAATACTCCTTCACCGCCGCGCTCGAAATCGAGCCAGAGAAAGGGCATCTGAGGATAGAGATCAATCAGCGAACGGGCGCTGTTGCCGACCTCGACGATAAGGATTCCCTGGGGCGACAGGTAGCGCTTTGCCTGTTGCAGTATCCGTTTGACAATCTCCAGGCCGTTTTCATTCGCCTGCAGTGCCAATACCGGCTCATGCCGGTACTCATCCGGCAGTTGGCGCATTTCGGCCTCGCCCACGTAGGGGGGGTTGGTGACGATCAGGTCGTAGCGTTTCGGAGGCAGTGCCTCGAACAGGTCGGAGCGGTGAATCCTTACCCGGTCCTGAAGTCCGTATTCGGTAACATTCCTGCGGGCGACCTCCAGTGCATCGGTTGAGATATCGGCGAGGTCCACCAGACTTCCGGGGAGGTAGCTGGCGGTTGCAACACCGATACAACCGCTGCCACAGCAGAGATCGAGGATCTGCGGCTGCGCGGAGGCTTCCAGCCAGGGCGAAAAGCCCCTCTCTATCAGTTCGGCGATGGGTGAGCGCGGGATCAACACATGTTGGTTGACGTAAAATCTCATCCCGGCGAACCAGGCCTCCCCAAGCAGATAGGGAAGTGGCAAGCGCTCCTCGATTCGGCGTCTGATGAGATCATGCAGGTGTTCGCGCTCGTCGCCAGTGAGGCGGCTGGTGAACCAGCTCGCCGGAAGATCGGGCGGCAGGTGAAGCGCCCCCAGCACCAGCGCCGCCGCCTCGTCCAGGGCATTGTCCGTGCCATGGCCGAAGAAGAGCCCCGCCTCGGTGAACCGGCTGGCGCCCCAGCGTATGAAATCGGCAATGGTTTTAAGTGTCTGCACGCGACTAACCGGCTGAAAAACGGCAAATCATAGCCGATTCAGCCACTAAGTCATAGAGCGGGATCGAGGGATTTTCAGTTCATTAAAGCGGGGTGGCAGGCCCGCACGGCCTCCACCCCATGATGAATCATCGCAGTAGAGAGACTCAGGCGGCCTGGGACTTGGAACCCTCGACGACGCTCAACTGGCTCTCCTCTTCCTCTTTCTCTTCCCCTTCCTCTCGCTTGACCAGATTCCTTTTTACCAGATCGCCCAGTGAAATGTTCGCCAGGAAGTTGAATATCTCGCTGCTGAGATCGTCCCACAGAGTATGGGTCAGACAGCGTGCTCCACCGCTGCAATTCTGCCGGCCGCCACAGCGGGTGAACTCCACCCACTCGTCGACCGCACAGATAATATTGGCAATCGAAATCTCATCGGAGCTTTTGCCCAGGTAGTAGCCACCACCGGGTCCCCTGACACCACGTACCAGGTCCTTGCTTCGCAATGCGGCAAACAGCTGTTCCAGATATGAAAGAGAGATACCCTGGTTTTCGGATATCTCAGCCAGTGTGACCGGACCGTTTTTGCCGTTCAGGGCAAGATCCAGCATCGCGGTTACCGCATATCGACCTTTAGTTGACAATCTCATTGGTTTTCTCCAGTGGTATCTAATGTATTACCCAGTAAATAACTTGGTAATTAGACTAGAGTAACTAAGTAAATTAGTCAACATTTAACGCGAAAAAATTTCATAAAAATTAAGGAATTTTTTTATTCCTTTTATTTCATACAGTTACAAGTTATCACCTTGGCTGTTTTCCTTGAATGGCGAGCTTGTAAGCAGATTTTTTTCATAATCCTTGATCGCGGGCACCTCTCGTGAGAGAAACTCGCGAATGCTCCGGCTGAATCGGGGATCGCCTATCCAGTGGTAGGAACGGGTTCGGGCAGGCAGGAATCCGCGCCATATCTTGTGTTCTCCCTGAGCCCCGGGTTCGAAGCGCTGCAATCCCTGCTCGATGGCATATTCTATCCCCTGATAGTAACAGGTCTCGAAGTGGAGACTGTCGTAATTGCGCAGGGCTCCCCAGTGACGTCCATAGAGCACCGATTGGCTGCGATAGAGCAGTGCGCCGGCTACACAGAGTTGTGCCTCGTAGGCAAGAACCAGGACCACCTGCTCACCCATGGTGCGACCGACTTCATTGAAAAAACCCGCATTCAGTGTGGGCAGGCTATAGCGCTCCTCAAAGGTCTTGGCATAGAACTGCGCGAACAACCGCCACTCATCCTCGGTAACCTGATCACCCCGCAGCACCCGAAAGCGGATACCGGCGTCCATGACTTTCCGTCGCTCCTGCCTGATGTTCTTTCTGCGTTTGGCGGTCAACTGAGAGAGGAAGTGGTCAAAGCTCTCATAGCCCCGATTGGCCCAGTGGAACTGCACACCCAGGCGTTCCATCATTCCCATGCCTTGCAACACCTCGCCCTCTTCCCTGGTGGTAAAGAGCCAATGCACCGAAGACAATCCAGAATCATGCGCCATCTCCCTGGTAGCGGAGACCATCAGTCTTCTCAATAGAACACTATCCGCATCCGGATCGACCAGAAGGCGCGCGCCATAGGCGGGGGTATAAGGTACCGCACAGACCAGTTTCGGGTAGTAGCGCAATCCATTTCGCTGATAGGCATCCGCCCAGGCATGGTCGAAGACGAATTCACCATAGGAGTTGGTCTTGATATAGAGCGGAGAAAGCCCGACGATACGGCCCTGGTCGCGAATCACCAGATGACAGGGCATCCAGCCGTAGTTGTTGCCGACACAGTCGTGATGCTCCATCGCGGCATGGAAGGCGTGCCTGAGAAAGGGGTTGTCGTCGATCACCAGGCGGTCCCATTCAGCGGGATTCAACTCGTCGATGCTGTGGTGGAATTCAACTTGCATGCATAGCTACTCGTCACCATTCAACTCTGACAGGTGGGGCAGGCCCCAACCCTACTGGGCAGCTGAACTAAACCGGATGAGAATGTAGGGTGTGGCCCTGCCCGACCACAATGATTTGTTTGACAGAAAATTCCTTATACTATTGTAGTGTCCGATACTAACTGAAATTCACATCTTTGGTTCCACGGATTAACCATGGATAAACGGACATCCCGTGTATCTCTTAACTAGATTAGGCTGGATCAATGTGCGGCAGGTTCTACCTCGATATTGCAGCGGATGATATGGTCGATTATTTCTGCCTGCCTTTCGTGCCGCAACTCAGCCCTCACTACAATATAGCGCCATCGCAGCGGATAGCGGCCATCAAGTCGGGGGGAAATGGCAGGGAATTTGTCTGGTTTCGCTGGGGACTGATTCCATCCTGGGCAAAGGACAGGAAAATCGCCTACCGTACTGTCAACGCGAGGGCGGAGACAATCGAGAGCAAACCCGCATTCAGGAATGCCTTCAAGCATCGCCGCTGCCTGATTCCCGCCAGCGGATTCTACGAATGGCAATCGACCAGCGAGGGCAAGCAGCCCTACTGCATCACCTCGAAAAGCGGCAGACCCTTCGCCTTCGCCGGTCTCTATGAACAGTGGCAGGACAACCGGGGAGAGGTGATCGACTCATGCACCATCGTAGTGACAAAGGCCAAGGGAATCATTGCAGGCATCCATGAGCGGATGCCGCTGATACTCTCCCCGGACAACTATGATGCCTGGCTCGATACCGCGACCAGGGACCCGGCGATCCTGAAACCCCTGCTGCTGCCCCGCGAGATGGAGGATATCCGCCTCTTCCCCGTCAGCCGCGGCGTAAACAGCCCGAAAAACGACAGCGCCGAGAATATACGGCCCATCTGATCCATCGCCGTTCTCTTTGCCCATGGCACCCGGCAGCAGCTTCACTCGAGCCGGCGCTCGTCTTCATGACCTGTGCGCTTTACGGGATTCACGAGACAAACAAAAGCACGGAAGAACATCCATCATTTAGCGGCATCCACAATGGATCGGTTTCCGGACCCCTGTTTGATTTGCATTTCCAATCTTCCGTATTAATTGATTCTTAATGTTTACAGATACCCTCACTCATTGGTGCACACTGGTGACACTTCATATATGATCATTCGCTGGACTTTGTTCAATAAAGGAGCACATAGGAAATGTATTTTAGGAAATTACGTTTGAGGAAAATCTCTCTCGGTTTGATCATCGCGGTAACGGGAGGAGCTTCGCAGGCAACAACTCCCAACGACACATTTTTTCCGGTCACCTCACCCGGCCCAAATGGGCTTCGGATTAATTTCCAATGGGCTTTACATATGCTGAATCTTGAGCCGGCATGGGAGCTCGCCACAGGGCATGCATATCTAGGCATGCTAGAGAGCGGCATTGACATTAACCACCCAGATTTGGTTGGTAACTTTCGACCGCAATTCTCTTATGATTTTTCATCAAACGACACTAATGTTGATGAACTTGACGGAGAAACCTATCTGTCAGCGGGCCATGGTACACATGTTGCCGGTATTATGGCTGCTGTTACAAATAACAATACAGGCACAGCAGGGATTTGTTGGCATTGTAGCCTTATGGTTTCGAAGATGAGGGAGCATAGTACAGATTCAGGAGCAGTTTCTACAAATAGACAAGCAGCGTCCATAAACTGGTTGGTAAACAATGGCGCGCAAGCGATTAACATTAGCTATGGCGGTCCTACTTCCTCATATCTTGTTGACGATAACAACACTTGTGACACGCTACCTTCTACCTTTTGGGGCAGTATAAATGAAGATGAGGCAGCAGCCGCCAACTACTGTGATGCACTTGCATATGCAGAGGAGTTCGATGTCGTAATTGCTGCTGCTTCAGGAAACGGCCGTTTTAACAATATTATCGATATTCAATACCCTGCCTCAGACCCACGTGTTATAGCAGTTGGCGCAGTTGATTTTGAAGGTTCTGCTGAACCAGATCCTAATTCAATTGCGGTTGATTTCGAGACCCCGACAGGGAGCCCGCCAAAGGCTAAACTTATTTTTAGCACAGGGCCAGAAAAAGATCTTGTTGCACCAGGCTTCAATATACTCTCCACCTTTTACAATGATGCTTTTTGGGCCGATACGCAAGAACTAACACATCCATATTTTCACCCCGAATGCGCTGATTATATCGGCCCTAACACAACTAATACGCCTTTAAATGATCTTGGTGAACCACAAGATATTGATTATGGTTGGGATCAACCTCGTCCAGGAGGGGGGGATGGATATGGACCATGCTCCGGTACATCCATGGCAGCACCCCATGTCACAGGTTTGGTAGGACTTCTGAGATCAATCAACCCCTTGCTGAAGAAAGACCAGATAAAAGCCGCATTAATCAACCATGCCAGTGTTGATCCGGATGCAGATCCCAACCCGGATCCCAATGTCTATGGCCATGGCGTGCCAGATGCATTGGCGTCTGTACAGGATGTACTTGGAAAGTCGAATGGCGAACAACTGGTCAACCGGCTTACGCCGCTTTTCGGCCTTTTTAGCCCGCAAGGATCCGATCACCTATATACAACCAAGCCGCAAATGGCCATGGCCGCGATGTTTGGTGAACTGGAACCGCAGCCGGCTACCAAAATCAAGTGGAATATAGACTATGACGGCCACACCATACCGGGGTACTCTTCTTTTCCCAAGCCAGGACTAATTTGGGACGTACCACGTGCATCGGTTTACATTCTAACGACACATAAAAACCCAGTTCATCCATACATTGATTTAGTTCCTCTATATAGACTCTCCCGTCAGAGAGCTCATAGTTGGATAACCAATAATGTCGATCACGCTTATGCTACAACTCAGGCCGAGGTTGACACCTATATAGGAGATAATTATCGGCTCGATGGTATAGAGGGTTATATTTTCCCAACAACCTATACCGAACCAACCAAACCAACTGGAACAGTAAAACTCTACCGTAAGAAAAGTATAAACCGCGACGATACCGCCATCTTTCCCGAAAGCCAACTGTCGGCAATGACCTCGAGAGGTTACACAGAATACAGTGGAAGCGAGTGGATTGGATGGGTATATCCGAACGTAGACAGTGATTCGGATGGTGTTATCGATGGCTTTGAAACCATACTCGGCACTAACATTCATTACAATGACAGTGACTACGACGGCATCAGCGACGGCGTGGAAGTCAACAACTATCCCTACGGCGACCCGAAGAATCCGATGGTGCACTGATAATCCAATTAGTTTCTGATATCCATCCCCCCCCCAGCCCTGCTGGGGGGTATAGAGTTCTGGAAACCGAACCCAAAGAACAACTCGACTCACGATACTAACCAGGCTCCACCTCAGCGACCCCAGTAACTAGATTCCCACTGACTTGTCATCAACAGATTCCTGCGCACAAGACCGATAACATCCTGATTGGGTTTGATCCAATAGTTACGCAATCGGAACATACTGAAATTCCGGCTACTCGATGAGTACCGGTGCGATTCCCTGACAGAAACAGGATTGCCAGGAGACTATCAAACTGGAATTGATGGACGAGTTTTAAAGACAGCTGCCTGAAGCGACTCCCGGAGGGTTCCAGGTGACAGGATGGTGCCCGGGGCCGGAATCGAACCGGCACGACCCAAGGGTCGAGAGATTTTAAGTCTCTTGCGTCTACCAATTTCGCCACCCGGGCGGGCAGGTATGAGACGGTTTTGGTGACTTTCTCGGTAAGGAGATGGAGGCTGAGCCCGGAATCGAACCGAGGTCCACGGCTTTGCAGGCCGCTGCATAACCACTCTGCCACTCAGCCTAGAGCGATGATTCTATCATCTATCGTCGATGAATCGAATCGTTACGCGAGCGCTGATCAGATCAGGGCTTGCTGACACAAAAAAGCCTCGGGGTGCCGAGGCCTTTTTCAATTTGGAGCGGGAAACGAGACTCGAACTCGCGACCCCAACCTTGGCAAGGTTGTGCTCTACCAACTGAGCTATTCCCGCTTGGTTCAGGAAGGGCGTATTGTAGCGACGCCACGTCGTCTGTCAACCTTTTCCTATACCCGAGCAACGGGCATGAGCGCCCTTCCTGGCGCTGCTATTGATAGCTTCGGTAGGGTAATGTGATGACGATCTCACCCTCTTTTTCCGTTCTTTGCATGGCGTTTACATCGGCATCCATGGGCAACCTGAAGCGCCGGCGCATGGAGGAAGAGGATGAGGAGAAGCTGTAGCCGCGGTCACTGCGATTCTCCACACGGTGCGCCTCTTTGTTCTGCACCAGTAGCGAGCGCCCATCCACGCTGACCTGGATCGCCTCGGGTGAATAGCCCTGGAGAGCGATGCGCAGATGGTAGCCGGTGCTGTCCTGATCCTGCTTGAACCTGATGCGCCGCTGAACATTGAAGGATGACGGCCCCTCCATGGAGCGGCTGTAGGGTCCACCAGGATAATAGTAGCCGGGAGGTTGCGCGAAGAGTTGCGAGCCGGTCACAACCATGAAAATGAGACTCACAGAAAGAAACAGACTTTTCATTCCAGACCTCCTCTAAAGCATCAATATCCCTATTCCTAAGCTTAGCATTTCAACGACCCTGAACTGGCCTACTTCCGCTCCAATGAGCCGCTCAGCCGACGTTCTCCCAGCAGGCTGGGCCAGGCGGCTCTGAGATAGATCACCATGGACCACAGGGTGAGAATGGCCGCTATGTAGAGCAGTATGAAACCGATGGTGTAGATGGGCAGATTCCATAGCGGCTTCTCATAGATGAGCAGCAGAATCGCGACCATCTGGACCGCGGTCTTGAACTTGCCGATGAGCGATACCGCCACTTTCGCTCTGGCACCGAGTTCGGCCATCCATTCACGCAGTGCCGATATCGTGATCTCGCGGCCGATGATCACCGCCGCCGGGATGGCGAATACCGGCGTAGGCTCCGACTGCACGAGCAGTAACAGGGAGACGGCCACCATCAGCTTGTCCGCGACCGGATCGAGAAAGGCACCGAAGGGGGAAACCTGACCCCAGCGCCTGGCCAGATAGCCGTCGAACCAGTCTGTGATCGCGGCAACCGAGAACACCACTGCACAGCTGAGCCTGGCCCACTCCACGGGAAGGTAGAACAGCACCACGAACACAGGTATCAGGATGATCCGCAACAGTGTGAGAATGTTAGGAATATTCCACATTTTATCGCCTGGGTCCGCTAACTCTACTTATCATGAAACGCATGATAGATCTGCTCTGCCAGGGCCGTGCTGATGCCATCGACACTGGCGATATCCTCGACCCCTGCCCTCGCCAGCTCCTGCAGGCCGCCGAACTGCTTCATCAACCCCTGCCTGCGCTTGGGTCCAATACCTGGTATCTGCTCCAGAATCGAGTGTTTCCTGCTCTTCGCACGCCGCTGCCTATGCGCTGTTATCGCAAAACGGTGGGCTTCATCCCGAATCTGCTGGACCAGATGGAGTGCCGCTGAGTCTGCAGGCAGTATAAAGGGTGCACTACGCCCCAACAAGAACAGCTGTTCCATACCGGCCCTTCGATCCACGCCTTTGGCCACGCCCACCAGTGTCAAACCCGATATCCCGAGGTCCTGCAGGCGCTCGTACACGGCCCTGAGCTGGCCCTTGCCGCCATCGATGAAAAGGATATCAGGCAGCGCCACTTCGCCTCGCTTGATCCTGCGATAGCGACGTTCGAGCGCCTGGGCCATGGCGGCATAATCGTCCCCCGGGGTGATTCCGTCGATATTGAAACGTCTGTAGTCGGATTTGCGCGGTCCCTGCTCATCGAACACGACACAGGAGGCGACCGTCGACTCACCCCGTGTGTGGCTGATGTCGAAACACTCCATGCGCTCGGGAACCGCCTGCAACTGCAGCGCCTGCTGCAGGGCCTGCAAGCGATCCTGCATATCGACCCGGGAGCTGAGCCTGGCCTGCAGGGCCATCTCCGCGTTTCCCTGCGCCATTTTCAGCCAGCGGGCACGCTCTCCGCGCACCCTGCTGCTGATACGAACCCGCTGTTTGGCCTGTTGGCTCAGCACCTCTTCCAACAGCCCCTGTTCCTGCAGTTCGTGATTAAGGATAATCTCCCCGGGGACGGGTTTTTCCAGATAGTATTGAGAGACAAACGCCTGTAGAACAGTGGATGCGGAAGCGTCCCCGGGTGCCGAAGGATAGAACGACCTGTTGCCGAGATTGCGCCCCGAGCGGATGTAAAACACCTGAACGCAGACACTCCCGCCCCGCCTGGCAAGCGCCACGATATCAAGGTCTCCGCCCTCGCCGCTTACATACTGCTTCTCCTGGATTCGTCTCAGATGCTTGATCTGGTCCCGATAGATGGCCGCCTGCTCATAATTCAGCTCGCCTGCGGCCCTTTCCATGCGCGCCACCAGTTCATCTACGACCTGATTGGTCTTGCCCTCGAGGAAGAGTACGGCATGCTGAACATCCTCTGCGTAGTCCTGCGGCGAAACCAGTCCGACACAGGGGCCGCTGCAACGCTTGATCTGGTACTGCAGGCAGGCCCTGGAGCGATTACGGAAAAAGCTCTCTTCGCACTGCCTGACCGGGAATAGCTTCTGCAGCACCTGCAGGGTTTCCCGCGTCGAGCCCGCACTCGGATAGGGACCGAAGTAGCGCCCTTTGCCACGCCGCGCACCGCGCCTGAATGAGAGCGCGGGAAAGAGATGATCGGTGGAAAGGTAGATATACGGGTAGCTTTTGTCATCCCTCAACAACACGTTGTATTTGGGTTTGAGAGACTTGATGAGATGATTTTCGAGCAGCAGCGCCTCGGCTTCGGTATGAGTGACAATGACCTCAATGTTTGTAATCTGGCCCACCATCAGCTGGATTCGCCGATTGAGGCTACGGGTAAAATAGCTGGCAACCCGCTTTTTCAGATTCTTGGCCTTGCCCACATAGAGTACGTCGCCCTTGGCATTGATCATGCGATAGATGCCCGGCCTGGTGGTCAGGGTCCTGAGAAAGCCGGTGTGATCGAATGCCTGCTGCTGCATAGTACTGTTGTGTGATTCATCCTCGCCAGCTTGTAATATTACCAAGCTTTGACCTTTCCTGATTACCCATTGCATTCAGCCTATTTCCATCGCTGCATTGAGAATAGACCGCAATTGTCGATTCCAAATGTAGGGTGCGGCTTGCCGCACCAAAATGCATCCATCTGAAATGGTATTGACGTAACCAGACGGTTAATGGTGCGGCAAGCCGCACCCTACAGAAGGCTATGCGTGTGAAACAATCGCCAGCACTAGCAAAGGCGGACGATCAGCCGCCGTCGAGCAGTGATCTGGCGCGTTCGAACACCTGCTGAAACATTTCCGGTGTGAGTCTGCGGGTCTGGGTGTTGTAGCGGCTGCAGTGATAGGAGTCGATCATCAACAGCCGGTCATTGAGCCGATGCTCCATTGCATGGGCGAAGGGATAAGCGCTCTGCTTGAGCCCCAGCGCTTTGATGACAGCCCGATGCGCTATGGAACCCAGGCCCAGGATCAGGCTGTTATGCGGCATACCATCCAGTTCATCGCGCAGATAGCCGTTACAGCTGTTGATTTCGCTACCTATCGGTTTGTTCTGCGGAGGCAGGCACTTCACAGCATTGGTAATCCTGCAGTCATACAGCTCGAGACCGTCATTTCGGGAGCTGGCTTGCGGTTGATTGGAAAACCCATACTCGTGAAGTGTCTGATAGAGCAGAATACCGGCAAAATCACCGGTAAATGGACGACCGGTGGCGTTGGCTCCATGCATGCCGGGTGCCAGACCGACCACCAGCAGTCGCGCGTCGTTATCGCCGAACGGCGCAACCGGTGCCGCGTGGTAGTTGGGATAGTCGCCTTTTACTTGACCAAGAAAATCAACCAGGCGCGGACACAGACGGCACTTGGCATTGAAGCTCATGTGTTGTTTTCGCTGTCTTTGAGTATCCCGTGCCGATATGCCAGGCGGGTTAATTCAACATCGTTTTTTATGTCGAGCTTGTCATAGATGCGTTGTCGATAGGTGCTCACTGTCTTCGGGCTGAGGGAGAGAATATCGGATATCTCGAGATTCTTGTGCCCCTCCAATATCTGCAGCAATACCTGAACCTCCCTCGATGAGAGCATTTTGAATGGATTATCGGAACTACCCTGCCACTCCGTCAGGGTGTGCTTCCTGGCCACATCCGAGGCGATGTAGTGATGACCACCAACCACGGCTCTGATGGCACGGAGCATCTCATCGGCAGGGCATCCCTTGGTGAGAAATCCCATCGCCCCCACTTCATGAAGCCTCGAGGGAAAAGGGTCTTCATCGAGAACGGTCAGGGCTATCACCTTCAGATCGGGTTTGTTGCGCAACAGCCTGCGGGTCGCTTCAATACCTCCCATGCCAGGCATGTTGACATCCATCAACACCACATCCGGAGAAGTCTTTTGCACCAGTTCGATCGCCTCTTCACCGCTCGATGCTTCTCCGGAGACATCGATGTCGTGTGCTTTATCCAAGATGCCTTTGACACCGGTTCTGATCAGTTCGTGATCATCAACCAGTAGAACTTTGATCATCTTTGTATCTCATCAGGTCCCTCTTTTTATCTATGGATGCCGGACTTGCGATCCCTTGCCTTACCCAGCTTCGTCCCGTAATTCGAAATATCTCTCTAATGTACCCCAAACTGCCTGTCACGGCGAGTATCCTAAGTCATAAGATTTTGATTTCCCAGAACTTTGCTCAAGTATATTCCGGTTGCAGCAAGCTATCGCTATATATATGATTTTTTGTAACAAACCTATGTCCCTGGGCCACGGAATAGCGCAACCATTTGGACAAAAATAGATTAATTCGCCAACGTTGTTCCAGGGTTGGATTGTCCCCCCATCGATGCAAGGGCAAACTCGACTGTCGAAGATCCAGTACATCGATCTGCCTCGAGTCATGATAGACCCTGAGGGTCGCGTCCGGATCCGGGTAGTCGCCCACGGCATGACTGAAATAGTAGGTCAGATGTACAAGCGTGGTGTATGGCGTCTGTTCCATAGCCTCAAGATAGAGATCCATCCCATGTTCCAGATTGGATTGGTATTTGCCGGACATCTCTCCGAGTGCGGGCGCCAGCCGCATCAACAGTGCGTAATTCTCCTCACTGAGATCCAGCACCATGCCCACGGTTGGCTTGGTGGCCAACATTTTGTTGATACTCCATGGGTAGCCGGTACTGTACATGAATGGACACAACTCTCTAACTTAATTGCAAACACTATTATAGATGGGCGGATAAGAACCGAGCCAATAAAAAACCCTGGATAACACCATCATCCAGGGTTAGCCTACTCTCCCCGTTCTTGGGATAGCCAGCCACCTTGCGGTGGTTAAATATCCCAGAGGTTCCGACCTCCAGACTCGGTGCAGATTCCACTTTTCCGCGACCGATGTCTGCAGGTTACTATTTTTTGCGACCTGGTACTCAGCACCAGCTATGGAGTAGATGACAAATCAGGCGTTTTGTCCTTTCTGTTGTTCCGCTTCGATTTGAGCCCGCACCTCATCCATGTCCAACTCGCCGGCTTTGCCCAGAAGCTCGCGAAAGGCGGACTCCGGCAGAGCCCCCGGCTGGGAAAAGATAATGATGTTATCTCGAAAGATCATAAGTGTTGGAATCGAGCGCACCTGGAAATGCATCGCCAACTCCTGCTCTTCCTCGGTATTGACCTTGCCGAACACGATATTCTCGTGATCCTCTGATACCTTCTCATAGGTCGGTGCAAAGGATCGACAGGGCCCACACCAGGGTGCCCAAAAATCGACGATAACGAAATCATTGTCCGTGATCATCGATTCGAAATTATCTTTTGTCAGTTCTACTACAGCCACATCACAACCCCTTGCCGAATCCGTAAAAAGTGATCAGATGTTATCAGAATAGCCAATTTAATGCCTGCTGAAATCTTAATCTGCTGTCTATTCTGGTGTTTAGCTAACTGTAGCGGAGGTGAGACTGCAAAACCTCTGCGTTCTCATGGGCACGGATTGCGCAAAGGCCGCAAGCGAATGCAGCCTTTGCACTCACCGCCCCATACGATCACCACCCGCAGATCTATCCCAGACCTTGGAAGATTTGCTCACGAATCTCATCCACGCCGCCTACACCATTGATTTTCAAATAGTTACAAGCACCAGATTCCGCTTCCTTGGTGTAGAAGCTGATCAGCGGTTCGGTTTGATCGTGATAGACTTTCAGACGGGCCTTCACTGTATCTTCCTGATCGTCATCGCGTTGAATCAGATCCTCGCCAGTCACATCATCCTTTCCCTCATTTTTTGGAGGGTTATAGATAACATGGTAGGTTCGCCCTGAAGCCAGGTGTACCCGACGTCCGGACATGCGCTTGATGATCTCCTCATCGGGCACATCGATCTCCACCACCGCGTCGATAGGAACGCCAGCCTCTTTGAGGGATTCCGCCTGAGGAATTGTGCGGGGAAATCCGTCAAACAGATAGCCGTTTTTACAATCATCTTCGGCGATGCGCTCCTTCACCATACCCATGATGATATGGTCTGAAACCAAACCACCCTCATCCATGATCTTTTTGGCAGCGACACCCAGCTCGGTACCCGCCTTGACATGGGCCCGCAGCATATCGCCGGTGGAAATTTGAGGTATCTGATACTTCTCTTTGATGTAATTGGCCTGAGTGCCCTTGCCGGCTCCCGGCCCACCGAGCAGGATGATGCGCATGATGATACTCCTTGGTTTGTTATCAGGACCGGCGAAGTTTGCCACGCTCTGGCGACTTGAACCAGCTGATGCTATCAATGGGTGGATATAGGGCGTTTATGAATCGTAAGCCGTCATTCAATGGCGGGGAACTCTGACCGGGTCGGAGCTCCCCGCCATATGTCGGGACAAATCGCTGAACCCAGGCTATCAGCCTGTTGCCAGCTTTAGCATCAAACTATTGAGGCGTCGCACGAATGCAGCCGGATCGTCCAACTGCCCACCCTCGGCCAGTTGCGCCTGATCGAACAGTACTTTGGTCAGATCGCCGAATCTGTCTCCATCCTCTTCGCTCTCCAGACGTTCGACCAAGGGATGGGTGGCATTGATCTCCATAATCGGCATGGTTTGCGGAGCGTCCTGGCCAACCGATTTGAGTACCCGTGCGAGATTGGCGCTCATATCGTGCTCCTCCACCACGAGGCAGGCCGGGGAATCGGTCAGACGTTGACTGACGCGAATCTCCTTGACGGTGTCACCGAGCACTTCCTTCATGTGTTGCAACAGCTCCTTGTGCGCCTCAGTCTGCTTCTCACTGCTCTCCTGCTCTTCCTTGTCCTCAAGATCGCCCAGGTCGAGCGCGCCCTTGGCAACCGATTGCAGCTGCTTGCCATCATATTCGGTGAGACTTGTAACCAGCCACTCGTCAACACGGTCAGAGAGCAGCAGCACTTCGATCCCCTTTTTCTTGAGCACTTCAAGATGCGGGCTGTAGCGGGCCGCAGCGGGAGAATCAGCAGTGATATAGTAGATCTTGTTCTGCCCCTCCTGCATCCGCGAAACATAGTCCGCCAGGGAGACATTCTGCTCATCAGATTCGTTGTGGGTCGTGGCAAAGCGCAGCAGGCCGGCGATGCGTTCCCGATTGGAGTAGTCTTCCGCAGGCCCCTCTTTCAATACCTTGCCGAACTGATCCCAGAAGGTTTGATACTTCTCCTTGTCCTCTTCAGCCAGTTTCTCAAGCGCACCCATAATGCGTTTCACATTGGCCTGTCGGATGGTATCTATCTTGCGGTTGTGCTGTAGAATCTCCCGGGATACGTTCAGCGGAAGATCATCTGAATCAACCACGCCTTTGATGAACCGCAGGTAGCGGGGCATGAGCTTGTCAGCCTCGTCCATGATGAATACCCGCCGCACGAAGAGCTTCACGCCATGCTTCTGATCCCTGTCCCAGAGATCGAAAGGCGCACGTTGCGGTATATACAGCAGCGCCGTGTATTCGTTGTTCCCCTCAACTCTGTTGTGGACGTAGGTCAGTGGATTCTCGAAGTCATGGGAGACGTGCTTGTAGAATTCCTGATACTCCTCTTCGGAGATATCGGATCGATTGCGCATCCATAGCGCGGTCCCTTTATTGACCCGCTCGAACTCGGGAGTCTGCGGCTTTTCCTCCTCTTCGCCGTAATGCTCCTTCTCCATCTCCACCGGGATAGTGATATGGTCCGAGAACTTGGAAACGATAGAGCGCAGCCTGTAGCTCTCCAGGAACTCTTTTTCATCCTCACGCAGGTGCAGGACGACATCCGTACCGCGCGTCGCCTTGTCGAGGTTTTCGATGGTATAGGAACCCTCACCCGAGGACTCCCAACGCACGCCGTGTTCCGCACCCAGACCGGCGCGACGGGTCAATATCGTCACCTTGTCGGCAACGATATAAGCGGAGTAGAAACCGACTCCGAACTGACCGATCAGTTCGCTGTCCTTGGTCTGGTCCCCGGATAAGGACTCAAAGAACTTGCGTGTGCCTGAGCTGGCGATGCTACCGATGGTCTCGGTCACCTCCTGGCGGCTCATTCCGATACCGTTGTCGGAGATGGTGACGGTTCCCGCCTCCTTGTCGACGGTCACTCTCACCCTGAGTTCCGGGTCATTCTCGAACAATGCCTCATCGGTCAGGGATTCAAATCTCAACTTTTCCGCGGCATCGGAGGCATTGGATATCAGTTCACGCAGAAATATCTCTTTGTTACTGTAGAGAGAGCGTATGACCAGATTGAGCACCTGGCTGACTTCTGCTTGAAATTCAAGGGTTTCCTTATGGGCTTCAACAGTCATTTTTAGCTTGGGTCTCCTGAGGAATTAAGGTCGTCGATTCTTGACAGAGGGACAATTTTCTCCGCTGCCTGAGATGGGGATTCAAGCTCTGTTTTTCAAGTTCCCGGAGCAACTAAAATTCAGCAGTGAAGTGAATACCCGCATGATTTTCCTCGTAACTGCCGGTATCAATGTCAGCATCTCTCTCGAGATGGGTCAGGTTGAAACCGATACGACTGTCATGCCCGATCAGATAGCTAATGCCCAACATGGCTGACCATTGGTCGTAATCCAGCAACTCCTCGTTATGATCGGCATTCGTGGCTTGGAAGTACCCTGTGGTACGGGCCGAAAACCTGCGTGCCATCAACAGGGTAAAAATGAGATCTTCGGTATCTCTCACAGAGGCATCGTAGATACGTTCGAGATACTGTCCCCGCAGATTCAGTGTGGACCTCTGCGACTGAAAAGTGAATCCGGCGGTAAACCTTCTACTCTCGTAGAATTCATCGCTAAGCGATACTGACGGACTGGAGGCGCCTCGAACACTTGTCCGGGCGGATTCCAGTACCGGATTTCTTACCAGGTTTCCAAACGCATCCTGGCGCTCAAAGAGTGACTGTGAGCTCAGTTCATCGCGAGCACTGATAAAATCCCGTTCATAAACAGCAGTCAATACAGCTCTGCTTGACCTATGACTGAAATCCAAATAATAGCTGTCGCCAAACGAACGCTCACCAACACCCAATGCCATTCGCGTTCTTGGATTTGGTGTATAAATAGTACCCGCACTCCAGGTTGAGCCATCTACGTCCTCGGTAGCCGCCAAATCGTACTCCTCGTATCCTGCCGAAAATGCGAGTGCCCACTGGTGAGTGAGTTGTTGTATCAGCTCCGCACGAAATGAGCTGATTTCATTGTTTTCATCCATATCCTCATAGTCGACATCACTCTTCCGGTATACAACCTCCCACACTTGATTGGTGAACATGCTACCGCTGCCGAAGGCGATTTCTCCCCTTTTTCCAGTACTGTCAGTATTGATATCTTCTTTATAATCGACTTTATCTCCTGTAAACCGAACCTCAACGACACTGAATGAGCCCAAATTGGCCTTGAAATAGGGGCTCAGTCCCGCGGCGTAATAGTCTGTATCGTCTGCGTTACCCGTCAAACCGTTAATCCCGGTTCTTCCGGTACTCGTGATGTTAGTCCTGTCCGCGTTCAACCAGCCATCTAGGAAAAGATGATTTTCCGCTATCTCCAGGTTTCCCTCGGCTTGCAGAAAATGCACGACTTCACTATCTTCCGTATCGTCTTTGTAGTAACGGTATTCAGGTGCATAGTTGAAATCCAATGACGCCCTGGCACCCTGCTTCAAGACCGACAGTGTAGGTCTCAAGACGGTGATGTCCTCACTCACTTTATCTTCATTCGTAAGGAATGCATTGTCAGTGTGAATCTGTTGTATTTCGATGCTGGGAGAGATAATCCAGTCGGCGGCGTGCAGATTGCCCAAGTTGGCGCCCAGGGCCATACCCAGTACAAGCCTCAGGAGATATATTTTGCACTCAGGACTCAATTCCATGTTCCTGTTATTCAACTTTTCAACGCCCATATTTCACATCCTTCGCAAGTCGCCGTTTGGATTAATCCAATTCGCATCACAGAGAGCACGCACTACCCGATGCGCTCAAGGTTCGAAATAAGATACGCAGGATAAATCAATAAGTCGAGGAATTGAGACCCGCAACGGATTCAGTGGGATCCACCCCCTTGCCTTCAACTCAACACGGCGCCGATTCCGGTTGAACCCCGAACTCAATCAAGCATTACAACTCACTGAAACTAATTGAGATTTTCGGGAACGCCAAGCAACGCCCCCACACCAACTCAATACCGTGCCGCGAAGAAATTGGGGTTTCCATCTGTGTTTGAATAAAGCACCATATAGAAAAACGCAAAACCTGGTAACGAGTAGAATATGAACATTGCCTCAATCAACACCCATCCATTTAACGACCAACGTCCAGGCACTTCCGGCCTCAGAAAAAAAGTCAAAGTATTTCAAACACCTCACTATTTGGAAACATTCGTTCAGGCGATCATCGATACCCAAGCCAATCTAAAAGGCGGTACTCTCGTTCTCGGTGGTGACGGTCGTTATTTCAACCGCGAAGCCATTCAGACCATCCTGCGAATCGCCGGTGCCAACGGTGTGAAGCGGATTCTGCTGGGTAAAGGCGGCTTGCTGTCGACACCCGCCGCTTCATGCATCATCCGCAAATATAGAACCGACGGGGGCATTATTCTGTCTGCCAGCCACAATCCAGGCGGACCGGATGGGGATTTCGGTATCAAATTCAATACCGCAAATGGAGGTCCTGCACCGGAAGCCGTTACCGAAGCGATTTTTCAACGGACCAAGTCTATCGACCAGTATCGGATTTTGCAGACTCCAGCCGTCGATCTTGACACCCTGGGTGAGTTCAACCTGGGTGAGACGAAGGTCGAGATCATCGATCCGGTCAAGGACTATGCCGACCTGATGATGGTGCTGTTCGATTTCGATCGAATCCGCATGCTCTTCGAATCGGGCGTGTTCAACATGCGCTTCGATGCCATGCATGCGATTACCGGCCCTTATGCCATGGAGATCCTGGAAACAAGACTGGGAGCCCAACCCGGCACTGTGATCAATGGAACACCCAAACTGGATTTCGGTGGTAGCCACCCAGATCCCAATCTGGCGCATACACGCGAGCTCGTCGCACTCACCCAGGGCGCCAACGCGGTCAATTTCGCTGCCGCCTCCGATGGTGACGGCGACAGAAATATGATCCTGGGGCGCAATTTTTTTGTCACACCGAGTGACAGCCTGGCGATCATGGCCGCCAACGCCCACCTCATCAAGGGTTACTGCGGCGGTATCAGTGGCGTGGCGCGTTCCATGCCTACCAGCCAGGCGGCAGACCGGGTAGCGGACAAACTGGGACTGCCCAGCTTCGAGACACCCACCGGCTGGAAATTTTTCAGCAACCTGCTGGATGACAGAAAAATCACACTCTGCGGTGAAGAGAGTTTCGGCACAGGCTCCGATCATATCAGGGAAAAGGACGGCCTCTGGGCAGTGCTATTCTGGCTCAATCTGCTGGCGGTGAAGCAGCAGTCGGTGGAAAAAATCGTTACCGACCACTGGAAGGCGTTCGGTAGAAACTACTATACCCGTTACGATTACGTGGCCATCGACCAGGCCGACGCCGAAGCGCTGATTGAGGCATTGCGTGGCAAGCTCATTGAACTGCCCGGCCAAATCCTTGGCGGTTATCGTGTTGAATATGCCGATGACTTCGCCTATACAGATCCTGTGGATGGCAGCCGCACGGAAAAACAGGGTATTCGCGTGGGTTTCGAAGATGGATCGAGAATCGTTTTCCGCCTCTCGGGGACCGGCACCGAGGGGGCGACCCTGAGGGTCTATCTGGAGGCATACGAAGCGGATCCCGCCAAACAGATGCAACCGACCGAGACGGTGATGACAGGTCTGGTGGATATCGCACTGAACCTGGCAGAAATCGAACAGAGGACAGGACGCACAAAACCAAGTGTCATCACCTAAGAATGACTAGACAAGCCGATAGTGAATCGCATATAAAGCTGCTGTAGCGAGACTGTCACGCACACTTATTTAAACTACATTTATTACATCTACCAATGGGGAGCAATGACGTGGCAAGCAAAGAGGAAAAAAGCACCGCAACAACAAAAACCAAGGCCAAGGTGAATAAGAAAAAGGCAGTAAAGAAAAAGGTGGTCACGAAGAAAGTGGCCGCTAAAAAAACCGTTCAGAAGCGCAGCGCAAAATCCGCCATCAGCCCGAGAGAGCGATACGAGATGATTGCCACCATGGCCTATTATCGTGCCGAACAACGTAACTTCGAACCGGGTCATGATGTCGAGGACTGGCTGGATTGCGAAAGCATGATCGACGGCATGATAGGAAAATCCAAGTAGGCGGCATTCATCCCCGGCCAAATATCGAGACCGGCCCTGGCCGTGACATTCCACCAGCCAGGTGTAAGTCACGGCTAGTCTTCTCTCGCCTCACGAATTTCCACCCGAGCGGACGGATCATCAGGTTATCGGCAATGAAACCGGGGATCCCGGCAGCGTAGGATCAGGCAGTCACCCTGCTCATGGATTTTTCCGAAATTCGCAGACAAGCGAGTCATAGTGACAGGACCGCAATAATCGGCAGGCCCCACTGTGGTGCGCAAATGAACTGAGGAGAAAGCGGATTGAGCCATATCCGTCTTTGGCCTGAAGACAATGGCGTCCCCAAGGGGAGTCGAACCCATGTTACCGGCGTGAAAGGCCAGTGTCCTAGGCCTCTAGACGATGGGGACAGGTCTCTGCCTGGGATCCTGTGCGGATACCGCATGCAAAGTGGAGCGCGAAATCTACGGTACTTTCCCCTTTCTGTCAAGACCATGCAGCGTGCGCACTTCAGCGATGCTTGGCAGACAGCGGAATCATCGATTCAAATCGGGGTAGCCTGAGGGGGCTTCAGGTCTCGGACAGCAGCGCCGTCCGAGACGCCTCAGCGGGCACCTGAGCGGGTCTGGGAGCACCTGTCAGATATCCCTGGACAAAATCGCAATCCTGCTGTTGGAGGAAGCTCAACTGGCTCTGTTGCTCGACCCCCTCCGCGATGACTTTGATGTTGAAGGCATGAGCCAGCTGGATTACTGCGCGTACGAGACTCGCATCGTTACTGTCAATGGCGACACTGCGAATAAACTCCCGGTCTATCTTCAACAGGTCGAATGGGAACTGACGCAAGTGGCTGAGTGAGGCCTGGCCCGTGCCAAAATCGTCCAACGCTACCCTGACCCCCAGCGATTTTGCCTGCTGCAGGAAACGGTCAGCTTCGGCCAGTTCCTGGGTGAACACATCTTCGGTTATCTCGAGAACCAGGTTGCCGGGTGAGATCCTTTCCGTCACCAGGTCCTGCAGCAGATTGCGGCAAAAGTGCGGATCGTTGAGTAACCTGGAGGAGAGATTGATCGAGATCGCCACCACTTTTCCCTTGTCTTCCTGTTCTTTTTGGAACTGGATCGCCTGCTCGAGCAGCGGGTCAAAAAGGGTGATAATGAGTCCCGTATCATTCAAAACCGATAAAAACTGGTCGGGAGTAAGGATTCCGAGCCGAGGATGTTGCCAGCGCAGCAGTGCTTCATAACAGTACAAGCTGACACCGTCAGACTCGTAAATGGGTTGAAAATGGTAGTTGAAGTAGCCTGCCTCAACTGCCAGACGCACCTCATGTTCACGCTGAAGGCCTTCGGCGGCACTCACAGTCATTTCATTATTGAAGAAGCGATAGGCCGCCCGGCCTTGTCGCTTGGCCTCGTACATGGCGGTATCGGCATCACGGATAAGAAAGTCGGCTGAGACATCGTCATGTGGAGCCATCGCGATTCCGATGGATGCGGAGACGCGCAAATCGTGACCTGCCACCACTACTGGCTGTTCAATGGCTCGCAGGATCTTCTCGGCCAGCGGCACCATATCCTCACGGCACGAGATACCCTCGACCAGGATGGCAAACTCATCGCCGCTGAGCCTTGCAACTGTGTCCGAACTGCGCACCAGTGAAGTCAGGCGTTCGGCGATCAGCTTCAACAACTCATCCCCTACCAGATGCCCCAGACTGTCATTGACCTGCTTGAAGCGGTCCAGGTCGAGAAACATCAGCCCGATCATGCCATCTCCTCTGAGGGCAATCGCCAATGCGTGCTCAAGCCTGTCGTGAAACAGAATCCGGTTAGGCAACTGAGTAAGTGCATCGTGATGGGCGACATGATCGAGATGGCGCTGGCGACTGTGCACCTGGTTGCGCATTTCACTAAAGGCATCAACCAGGTCCTGTATCTCTTTTAAATTGCTCTTGGACGGCAGATTCGGCTCCAAACCACCACCGGCTTCCTGTTTCAGTGCCTGTGCTGTATGCCCGATCGGTTGCAGCAGATTGCGCTTGATGAACTGAAAGGCGAGAAACAGCATCAATAACCCCACCACAGCAATCCCAAGGATAGACAACGACAGTCGTTTGGCGGTTTCTGTGAGCTGGGTGATACCTTTCGCCGACTGGGTATCGAGACCGAGATCGATACGCGAGAAGCGTTGACGCATACGATCCAACAGAGGATTGATTCTTTCGCGCATAATGTGCAAATCCATGCGCCAGGTTGGTTTATCCAAGTAGACCATCACCTCGTGGTAGCTCTTCATCCATGATCTGTAATGAGCCTCCATATCCACCAGGCTGTCATAGAGAATAAACCCCTGGTCGTCGGCTTCGAAATGGTGCTCCAGGCGAGTCAAATGCATAAGGAAACGCTCTGCATAATCCTTGATATTTTCCATTCGCCTGTCTAGCTCGAACTCCCGATTATGTGCGAACAGGCCAAACCGGTTAGCCACCATGAGACGCAATTCGCCGGTAATCCCCATCCACAGGCGCTGCAGTGTTGCAATCTGATTGATTGCAGCGATCTGCTGCTCCAGGGGAAAACCAACCTCCACTTCCTGGCGCAACAATTGAAGTTCACTGAGAATGCCCTTGTTGTGCGGATACATCTCCTCCAGCATCACGTTCATGGCGGGAAACCAGCTTTCGACATCATGATGAACAGCTATCAGCTTTCTTACTTCGTCCTCAAGTTCGCGCTTCTCCCCGAGCAGACCATCCGCCAATTCCTCATCATGGGAGAGCAGAATTTTCAACGAGCCGGCCAGATCGTGAAGTACGCGCTCCAGGTTATGCAGGGCATCCTCGGTATCGGACACATCGTCCTTCAAAGGCTCATTGAGCATACGTTGCAGACTGTTTTCCAGGTGATTGAGTTGAGTCTGGGCGTCGACCAGGACACCGGCGGCGAAAGTACGGGAGGTGATGTTTTCGATCTGTCTTTGACTGGTACTGTTTACGAGACTCCAGCCCAGATAGGCAAAGCTGACCATCGCCACACCCACAAACAGGGAAAACAAGGTATAGCGCCCGCGATAGGAATCCAGGTCAGGTATCAGGCCTTTAATGCTCCACATAGGCATTGGTGTATTTTTTGTTGTATCATTTCAATGCGTTATCTTGACTGCTCCATTTTTTTAAGGAGGCCATATCGTCTCCCTCATAACCATTTGAAAGAGAAAGTAATCAGTAGTTCATACCCTATAGGGTATGTCATACATGGCGGAAAATACCGAAATGATAATGTGGGAATTATCCATTGAAATCCGAGGTTCCC
Organism: Candidatus Thiodiazotropha sp.; assembly: GCA_050292275.1. Classification (GTDB taxonomy): domain Bacteria; phylum Pseudomonadota; class Gammaproteobacteria; order Chromatiales; family Chromatiaceae; genus Thiodiazotropha. The sequence continues at coordinate 2,062 of JBNKLI010000134.1, read as the reverse complement.
TATACCTGTCGGATCCTGAGGAAACGCCGGTGAACCATGCGGCAACTCCAGTCAGATCTCTGTCAGCGTACCTTCGAAGACAATTTCACCACTCGGCCTGTCCGTAGGCAACCGACCCATCTGTTCGATCGAGACCTTGAAGCGTTGCTGCGGGCTCAGGTTTTTCGGCAGCTCCATTTGACGTGTGCCGTCGTGAGGTAAGAGCCCCAGCGGGTGAAGGCGCCCCCGCTCATCCACCATCCAAAGCTGGCAGACACTTCCTTTCGGCAAGGGAGTCGGTTCCACCGCCTGTACATTGAGAAAACGTTCATGGGCAGGCGCACCTACCAGCCAGCCGGGCCTCGACTGGTCATTCAGAACCACCATGAAGCTCTCCAGCTCCATCACCTGCTGACGTGTCGTCAGCAGGGTCACGCCCAGAACCAGTACCAGGCTGGCGGTGACCATGGCGAGATTACGCCAGAAATCGAGACTGTTCCAAAAGCCGGTTTTGTCTGCCGCAGCGGAATCAACCGGGTCGATGCGCCGCGAGATCTTCTCCCACACGGCTTGAGGTGGCGCCACGGGCTCAATGCCATCGAGCATCGGGGCCAGACGCATCTGCCAGGCATCGACCTCGTCGCGCAACTGCATGTCCGTCTGCAGACGCTGTTCAAAATCGATGCGCGCCTGTCCCTGCAGGGTGCCCAGCACATACTCTCCAGAGAGTTGGTTTATCTGTTCAATCTCATCATCAGGCATCATGGTCAAGACACCTCTTTAGCTGATCCAGGCCGCGACGAATCCATGTCTTGATCGTGCCCAGCGGTGTATCGGTATAGGCTGCCAGTTCTTCATGGGTCAGCCCCTTGAAGTAGGCCAGTGCGATAACCTGGCGCTGCCGCTCCTTCAACTGCTGTAGACAGCCATCCAGACGCCTTCCATCATCGGTGCGGCTCAACCCCTCCAGCGGCAGAGGATCACCATCAACCAGCTCAGGATGACCGGACTCCGCACTCTCCACCCGCTCCCGCTTGTGTTTGCGAAGCAGATCCAGGGCCTGGTTTCTCGCAATTGTCGACATCCAGGTCAAAGGGGCAGCCATCTGCGGACGATAGCTGCCCGCATTGTTCCATACCTTGATATAGGCATCCTGCAGGCAGTCCTGCGCCCACTCCTCTCTATACACTATACGCAGAACCACACCATATAGTTTCGCCGAAGTGAGACTGTAGAGACGGGAAAAGGCCTGGCGATCATTCAGGGCACAGGCGGCCAGCAACCCTTCGAGCTCCTGGTTGCGTTGGCGTATGTCCGTCTGAGGATCTTTTTCTCCGCTCGCCATGCCCCCCCCAAGGGTAGAAATCTGTCACAAGATTACTGACATGATGCCATGGCGGCAAGGAAAATTCCCCTCCAATCAACTCCCCTACTGATTTTGCAACCTTACCGATTGGCGGCTGAATCAAGCGATATTCACCTCAGCGAATCCCGAGGTTCTCCCACATACCCGGAAAACTTCAGACACTGCTTACCGTTTATCTCGACGACACGCACCGTCTCACCGCTGCCGCGACCGACACCCTGTACCACCGCCTCGGTGGAGGATATGGGTTGCAGAGGTACCCTGATGAGTTTCTCACTCAGATGCGGGGCACGATAGTGCAGACAGAGCACACCGTCCTGATCACTCAAAGTGAGATCCCTTATCGAAAACTCACCGTCTGGATTGATGGTGCGATAGCTACCCAGGCGCGCTCTCCATTCCGACTCCCAGTGTTCTGACTGGATTCTGTTGCCAATTACGGTTTCGCTGCCATTGTGCTCTGCGACCAACAGATCCATGCCATCGATTGCGCGCTGATGCAAACGCAGTTCAGCCAATACCTGGTAAGCCTTCGGCAACCCGCTGGCGCTTTCGGGTGCGAGCCCCAGACTACCGTCTTCGAAACGTACCAGATCGAGGATGCGCTCGATAATGCAGGCGCAAAGCCTGGGGTGCCCGGCGTCGATCATCAACAGTCCAAGATCGGTGGCATAGCCCCCGGACGGGGTTGTATAACCAAGCACTCTATCTTTAGCG
>JBNKLI010000133.1:0-49669 GCA_050292275.1 Candidatus Thiodiazotropha sp. | reverse complement strand
CATAGGAGTCGAGGAAATCCCCACCGAGGAAGAGCAGCAACTCGCGCACGATGTCATCATCACCGGGTAGCTTCAGGTCACCGGGAGGCATGCCTTCCATGACCCGGTAGGCCTCCTTGACGATATCGGCAAAGGACTGGGTCTTGTCGAAGAACCCCGAATTATCCAGGAAGGTTTGCAGTTTCTCGATTTCCCGAAGATAGCGTACATGTTCGAAGGTTCCCTCGATCTCTCCCGATACGACCAGATCGAACTGCTCGATACCGGCGAGTTCCCTGTGCAGGCTTTGCGCCTGTTCGAAAATCGGGGCGTCGCCAGGCAGGTAGTCCATGTAGTCGTTGTTCACCCGCAGACCGGTGGCGCCGATCGCGCCCAGGATCAGCAGCAGCGCAGTGGCGAATAAGACAGCTGTCCGATGCCGCTCCGTCACCCGGTAAAAACCGGTTGCCATCGAGCGATAGCGTGCCACAGGCGGTGGTTTTTCATGCGTCTGCGCATCTCCCGTGAGTGCCAGAAGCGCGGGCACGCCCAGTACGGTTATCACGAAATTAAACAGAAGGCCGGTGGACGCCACCAGGCCGAACTGCCGTAACAGTTCGATATCGTTCAGGGTGATGGAAAGAAATCCCAGGTAGGTGGTGGTGAAGGTCAGCAGCACCGCGAGGGCAGTGGTCGATGCCATAGCATAGGTCGCCGTCTTTGGCCTGGTGCCGTTTCGGGTGGCATTGAAGTAGGCCGCAAGCAGGTGGATATCCTCGGTCGAGCCCACTACGACCAGCAGCAACGGGACAACCGATGTCACCACGTTGAGCTCCAGGCCGAGGGTCGCCATGAAGGCAAGAGTCCATACCACGCTCATGGCCGCTGTCATCAGCGGCAGCGCCACGCCCTGCCAGCGACCGAGCATCACCCACAGGGTGAGGATCAGGGCCATGAGCGACATCGGCAGGATGGATAGTTGGTCGCGAACGATGAGGTTGGATATATAGTCCCCCACCTGGGGCCGGCCGAGGGCGAAGACATCGTCGACCTGCCCGCGCAGCGGCGCTATCGCCTGTTCGATGGCATCGGTGACCTGCCGGTCCCGGCGTCCGCCGTTCTCATCCGGCCTGAGCCTGAGGTTGATCGCCATGCTGCGGCCATCCTTCGACAACAGATTGCCCGCCACGAACGGGTCGGCCAACGCCTCATCCCTGATCGCTTCGGCCGAGGTGGGCGTCCGCGGAATCTTTGCCAGATAGGGTGAGAAGCGCACCGTCTGGTCGGCATCAAGGCTGCCGCGCTTGAGCGAGAAGAGGCTGACGATACCTTCGACATTGGGAACCGTAGCCAGGTCATCGACCACTTGTCTGACATGAGCCAATACCTTGGGGGTGAACAGTCTTGTATCACTGACGACGACGATCACCGTATCGGTGGCGCCAAAGGTCCTAACCGTTTCGTCATAGGCATCCCAGCGTGCGCCGTGGGAGGGTATCAGCACATCGGCGGAGAAGCTGATCTGAACCCTCGGTGCCTGCAGTGACGCCAGCAGGGTCAACAGTAGCAGCAGCGAGGTGACCAGACGGGGCCGGCCGGCGGCAAAGGCGATAATTCGCTTCATGACACCACCGGAATACAGACGTGCACGCGGCCTTGCGGACGGCGGTCCGGTATTGCGATCCTTTCCCCTGGCATCGTTCACATCTATACCCCCAATCCGGCTCGATCGATCGCCTGTCCGATCGAGGCACCCGAACTGCAGGGCAATTGCTACCACGCCTCGTCGCAGGGAGAATGGAACATCCCCAAAACACGACGATCTGCCTTCCCTTCGCTCTCTCTCTCACCCCGTTTACGCTAGACAATGGGTACGAATCTGTCCATCCCCAATTTACACTACAATTCATAAGGAAAACCCGTTTTCGCACAAAAAGATTTGCCGCAAACCAGATGTGTAGTCGTTCGGATGTCGATGGCTGATCAATCGAAACTGAGTAAGCGCAAATAATGGTGAATTTGGTATGGTGTAACATAGAATGAAACAGTTTGAACCACCACTCGGAACCCTTGTGCTGATAACGCTTTCCACGCTTGTCGCGGTATTGTTTTTTACTCGCTTCGGTGGTCTGTTTTCGCTCCCTCCGACGGGTATCTCCGCTTTCTGGCCGGCAAATGCGCTACTGTTTTGCGGAGTGTTCATGCTGCCGAAAAAATATAGACGCATAACATTATTTCTGGCTTTACCAACCTATTTTCTTGCCGAGATTTGGATTGGTTATCCACTGCCCAAATCCGTTGTTTATAGCTTTGCCAATGTCGCCGAAGTTGCGGTGCTGCTTTGGCTGTTACGCAAGAGGTCGATTCATACACTGACCTTCGACAGTATAAAGAACCTGTTTTCGTTTCTTATGCTTGCTTTTCTGGCTTCTCCGGTTGGCGGCACCATAGGCAGCATCGCCGCGGCTGGGGTGGACGGTGAGTTTGTCACCCTGTTGATACGCTGGAGCCTGGCCGATTTCTTTGGCTATTGCCTCTTTGCGCCGCTGGTTCTCAGCTGGGGTACATGGCGACACTATTTTTCTCCGGGAAAGCCTGTCATGTTCTTGGAGTTTGCCGTACTACTCGTTATCCTGTCATTGATTTCCGCGCTCTCATCCGGTGTCCTCGGTGCTGCCTTGCCTTTTGGCGCACAATTCCTTCCCATGCCGGTCCTGCTATGGGCGGCGTTGCGTTTTGGTCCGCCGGGCGGTGCCGTCGCTACTGCCGTTGCCGCCTGCATCGCTTTCTTCACCGCAACACACGGCGTCGGCCTGTTTTCCATAGGGTCCCCGGAGGAGAACCTCGAGTCATTGCAGATCTTCTTCGCCTCTCTGGTTGTATCGGTGATGACCATCGCCAGCCTCAACGCCGAGCGCAGAAGATCCTTCGATACGCTCTGGCAGGAAGTTGCTGAACGTCGCGATGCCGAAGAGGCGTTGCGCCAGAGTGAAGAGAAATACCGAACATTGGTGCAACAGATACAGACAGCAATTGTCGTACATGCTGCGGATACCCATATTCTTATTGCCAATTCCATGGCGCAGGATTTACTCGGACTGAGCGAGGACCAGTTGCTGGGCAAAATAGCCATTGATCGCTCTTGGCGCTTCTTACGCGAGGACGGCAGCGTGATGCCCTGGGATGAGTACCCGGTAAACAGGGTACTGACCACCCGCAGTGCGTTGCAGAATTATGTCGTCGGTGTACATCGTCCGAACTGTGAGGAAGAGATCTGGGCGTTAGTGAATGCCATCCCGGTGTTCAACGAGGCGCATGAAATCATACAGGTCATCATCAACTTTATCGATATCTCTGAAAGCAAACATACCCAGGAGGAGCTGCAGCGTTATAGGGAACACCTTGAAGATACGGTACATGAGCGCACCGAGGAACTGCGTCTGGCTCGTGACGCAGCAGAGGCGGCCAATAAGGCGAAAAGTGTGTTCCTCGCCAATATGAGTCACGAGCTGCGCACACCGTTGAATGCCATACTCGGATTTTCTCAATTGATGCGCCGGGATTCGGACTTGAGTTCCTCCCAACGGCAAACCCTCGATGTTATCAACAGCAGCGGTGAACATCTGCTCAAGCTGATCAACGATGTACTGGAGATAGCAAAAATCGAAGCGGGCAAATTACAACTGGAGATTACACCCTTCGATCTATACGCCTTAGTACGCGAAGTGACTGAGATGATGCGGCTGCGGGCACAGCAGAAGGGAGTGCAGCTCGAACTCAATCAATCGCCGGAATTACCCCGCTATATCAAGGGCGACGAGGCGCGCCTCAGGCAGATTCTGGTCAACCTGGTGAGCAACGCGGTGAAGTTCACCGAGAAGGGGAGTATCACCATCCACCTGGGCGTCAAAGACGATGTGCAGCGCCTGCTGCTGATCGAAGTCGAAGACAGCGGCACCGGGATCAGCGAAGCGGAACAGCAGCTTCTGTTCAAACCCTTCGAACAACTCTCTGCCAGTACCTCTCGTGGCGGTACCGGCCTTGGACTCGCCATCGTGCGCCAGTTCGTACAACTGATGGGTGGCAGCATTACGGTTGAAAGCACCCCGGGCAAGGGTTCTCTGTTCAGTGTCGCATTCCCACTGCAAGAAGCCGATGAGACAGAAGTGGCGTGTCTTGGCAACATGAATTACGGCGATGTGACCGGTCTCGCGCCGGGACAACCGGCCTACCGAATCCTGATCGCCGAGGACCAGCGTGACAACAGGCTATTGCTGGCTAAATTGATGACCGACCTCGGACTCGAGGTTGAGGTGGCTGCAGACGGTAGTGAGTGCATCGCGATTTTCAAGAAGTGGAAACCGGATCTGATCTGGATGGACCGGCGGATGCCTGTGATGGACGGAGTGGAGACCACCAGGTGTATCCGGCAACTACCAGGTGGTGACATGGTGAAAATCGTAGCCGTCACCGCCTCTGCTTTCAGGGAACAGCAAGCGGAGCTGAGCGCCACAGGGATTGATGATTATGTAACAAAGCCCTATCGTCTTAATGAGATCTACGATAGTCTGGCACAGCAGTTGGGACTTATATACACCTATCGGGTTGACACTTCACAAACATCTTTTCCGGATGTGTTGGAACCGCGGCTTTTGGCTGAGCTATCCGAAACACAGCGCAACGAATTACGTACTGCTTTGGAATCACTCGATCGTGAGCGTATTTACACTGTGATCAAGTTGATTGCCGCTACCAATACCGCACTCGGCCACAAGCTAACCCATTTTGTGGATATATTCGACTATCCCAGTATTCTAAACGCCCTCAATGCGGTAGCCAGTGATTAGCTGCCACCCCCGAGGTGTACCTGTGGACCTATGGGGTCCATCCTGTCTTTAGGAGAAGGTTCTTCCGAAGAGGGGAGGGATCATGTTACACCACAATCCATGGGGAAAACCCGCTTTCGCACTAAATTACAACGTTTGAAAACAAATCCGGTTTTAGGGTGATTTCGCCATGCTGGATTGCTATACGAAAGAAATTTTCTGACTACAATTCAACTTGTGGCAGTGTCATCAGGCGAACCGAAAGTATCCGTCAATCGTGGATGTACCCTGGCTTTGCTGAGCGTTCGAGCAGCTTACGATTGATCGGTGCGGGGGAGTGTCCGCTGGCTGTGGAATGTGAATGGCCGCGGAAACAGGAAGTCATTACACGCATGGAAGGAAAGCACTCTATGATTCGATCGATGGCTAATGATAACGACCGATGTTCAAGCTTAAGCGCGCTTTCATCGATAACAAACAAAGTCTCGAGACAAATGGGTCAATTTTATCCTTACCACTTGAATGCCGGGGTTTGGGCAATAGTGTCGCTGCTTGGTCCGCCAGCGGCGTACGCGGAGCAACCGAAAAGTCTGGCCGATCTGGATATCGATCAGTTGGTGAAGGTCAGGGTCTCCCCCTTCGATGTCGCGGACTATCTGGACAAGGGCTACCGGGCATCCAACGCGGTATCGGCCTCGCGTTTCGATGCGCCGATCCGGGATCTGCCCTTCGCCATTCAGGCATTCACTCATAACTTCATCGAAGACCAGAAACCGGAAAATCTTTTTGACGTCGCCCGCTACTCTCCTGGTGTCACCTACCGCAGTAACGACTTCAACGAGGGCAACGCCAATCTGGCGATCCGCGGTTTTCCCGTCAGCGCCACCAAGGGAAACATCCAGGTGCTGCGCGACGGTTTCCATGGCCCGTCGATCTTCGATTTCACCAACATATCACGGGTCGAGGTGGTCAAAGGGCCTGCGTCTTTTCTCTATGGTCAGGTGGCTCCCGGCGGTATCGTCAATATCATCACCAAGAATCCACTGCCCCGTCCCGCATCACAGGTCGATTTGAGCTACGGCTCCTATGACCAGTATCGGCTGGATGCCGATATCACCGGACCGCTTTCCAACGACCTCTTTTTCCGTCTCGCCAGCTCCTATGACGAGGATATCCACTATTGGGAGCCCTACGACGCCCATTCATGGGATTTCGCGCCTTCACTGCTCTGGCAGCTCAACGACCGGGTGAGCCTGTCACTCAAATATGAGAAATATAAAAAGGTCGAACAACCACAGGTGATGCAAAAGCCGGGCTACGGTCCGCAGACCGGGATCGTGCCCACTGTGGATGACCCCAATCTCTCGGGAGTCGATGTGCCCAATCTTCCTGATGACTGGAACACCATGTCCAACACCGACTATCGCAATAGTGATACCAGCAGTTTCAGCACCTGGCTCGATTATCGGCTCGATGACCAATGGAGCCTTCGCACAGGATACTCCCATCTCGATTACGAGACCGACATGCTATTCTCCGGAAACCTCGGCATGGCGAACAACGCCACACTGCTGCAGGGACGACGGGTAAGAGGACAGATCTATAGCAACGAGGGCGATACCCTGGAAGCGCACGCCGTGGGCAGTTTTGATTTCGACTCAACCAGCCTGCGGCTGCTGCTGGGGGCCCAGTATGTCGATCGCCAGTTCAGCGACTGGGCCGCCCAGGCGCCCAACGATCCAGCACTCGGCGATGATCCCACTGCATCCCCCCTGCCGCTGTGGGACCTGGGCGATCCCTCCACCTGGGATTACGCGGCCACGGTTCCATACGCAACCCTGACCGAGAACAAGACCGATATCACTATCGATTATCTGGATAAATCGATCTATGCCGGCAGTACATTCGGTTTTTACGATGACCGTCTGCTGTTGCTCGCCGGCTGGCGTCTGACCACGACGGAAAACAGGCTCCGCGACCACCAGGTGGGGCTGAGCGGACCCAGATTCACGGAGCGGGAGGTGACTCCGCAGTATGGCGTGCTATATAAAATCAGCCCCGAACTCTCTCTCTTCTCCTCCTACGCCGAGTCTTTCCTGCCGGGATCACAGCTGTTGCGACATCCCGATGGTACGACATCCACCGCGGTTCCGACCGAGGGCAGGGGATATGATATCGGTCTCAAGGCGAGCCTGTTTGGCGGTCGGGTCTCCGGCACACTCACCTATTTCGACATTCGCAACCGCAACATCGTGAATGATCTGGCCCGTACCGATTCCACTGGATCGGTGATGATCTACAATGTGCAGAGCGGCGAGCAGCGCTCCCAGGGTGTGGAGTTCGACGCCACCGCTGCGTTGAGCGACAGTTGGCAGCTCTATTTCTCCTACAGTTACATGGACGCCCGGATCACCGAGTTCAGCGGCAACGACGACGCTATCCTGGCCCGGGATCCGTCTACGCTCAGTGCGGCCGAACTGGAGAACTACCGCAACGTCAAACGTTTTCACGATGCGCCGCTGCAGATGAGCGCCCCGCATCTGCTCAATATCTGGACACGTTACGATTTCACCGGCGAACCGCTGGCTGGTGCCTATGTCGCCGGCGGTGTCAACTATGTGCATGATCAGACGATTCTTCCTGACGGTCCGGACTCCTCACATCAGACCTATACCCTGGTCAGCGCCAAGGCCGGGTACGAATGGATCTGGCGCGCCAAGCGCTTGAGTTTCGATCTGATGGGAAAAAACCTCGGCAATGAACACTATCGCCCATCCCAGAGCACCCGAAGTCGCCCGCGTGAGTACCTGCTCACGTTTTCAGCCAGGTTCTGATTGCGGGCCAGATGAGCAAAGATCCAACAATAACAACTATAGGGTTCTCAAGGAGCGAAATAGTCATTAGGCCATTCATTTCACGATTCAAATGTGGCGGGATCCTGAGCATACTGCTGTACTGTTTGCCGGCATTGGTGAATGCCCAGGAACGGCCACAGGCCGATCCGCGTTATGTGGAGGCCGCTTTTCTGCGCAATTTCGCCCACTACATCGCCTGGCCGGATGAGGTCTTTGCCGACCCCGGGGCACCCTGGCGGATCTGCATATTGGGTAGTGATCCTTTCGGCGAAGTGCTGGAGAGTACTTTCGAGGGGCGCACTGAGCAGGGCCGGCCGTTCGCCATCCATCGTGTCCAGAAGGCCGCCGGTTTGAAACAGTGCCAGATTGTCTACGTGGCGTTCAAAATCAGTGCCAATCGCCGTGCTGCATTGTCCAGCCTCCATGGGCTACCCATACTGACAGTGAGTAATGCACCCGGTTTTTTGCAGGAAGGGGGGATTATCCGTTTCGACGTCTCGGATTTCGTGGAGCTGAGTGTCAACCTCGATCAGGCAAAGGCGGCCTCGTTGTCGATTCAGACAAAAATGCTGGAAGTCGCACGTATCGTTATCGAGAACGGGGCGGTACGCAGGGCGAGATAGGCGCTTTTCTTCAAATCGACAATCAGACAAGAGTCGTTTTGGTATTCTGCGGATCGCCGAACGGCCCACTGGGCGACGACTCGGGTCAACTGTCAAGGTTGCGATATATCAAGATACTTGATATCTTGACCGAATGCCATAGGCATTTTGCGCCGTACAAAACAAAAAACAGGCGACTGCGGAAAGGAGACGACTACTCTTGAATGTACCGGGCTTCAAACTGGGCAGGTTGTACGCCGATGGGCAGTATTGCAAGGGGTACCATGCGCTGGACCTGAGCGATCAGAAAACGGTAAATCTTCAGGTTTTCGATCCTGCGCTGACCACCAGCCCGACATTCGTGGAGCAGTTCGGGGAGATCACCACTAAACTGGCTGGTGCAAACTTCGGAATCATGGTGCCGATTCTGCGGGCAGAGATATCGAACCAGGCCTGTTATGTGAGTTCCGAGTATTTTCCCGGTTCCCGGTTACCATCATCAATTCCAACGGACTGGACCAGGCAAAGGGCCTTGCATGTCGCGCAACAGCTGGCGCAAACCCTCGACCGGTTGCATCAGGCCGGACTCGTCCATGGCGGCATTGAATACGGCACCCTCTATCTGCGGGATCCTCAACAGATACTGTTGAAGCCGCTGTTCCTGCAAAGAGTGATACCCATGTTGAGTTCAATGAGCTTGGCTTCAATGGATGGGGAGCAAAGGCGCTATCTGGCGCCGGAAGCAGGGGATGAACTGACGCCGGCATCGGATTTCTATGCCTTGGGCGTACTCATCCATCAACTCCTTTTTCACTCCGCCAATGCTGATACGCTCGATTCTGAGCCGCCTGAAAAATGGTCATGCGATGGCGAAAACCAGGATCTGGAGCCTCTCTTCAGACAACTGCTTGAAACGGATGCCGGTGAAAGAATCCAGAGCCTTGATCAATTCAACAGCGCACTTCGGCAATGTGGCGTCGAACCGAGCGGCTCATTGCCGGACACCGGCAAACGCAAAGTGAGTCAACAGCAAAGTGTGGTCAACGCGGAAAAATCGCCACGATTGTTTTCGAAAACGACATTGTCCCTAACCGCATTGGCGGGTGTCGCTGTGGCCGGTATCCTGGTGATGTCGTTGCCGGATGAAACAGTGCGGGAATCAATGGATTCACCCGTAAAACCTGCTTCAAATGAAATTCGGGTTGAAGCCGGCCCCGGCGAACAAACTCCCGCGATCACCCAGGAGCCGCCAGCCAAGGCTTTACCTGATATCAAAGGCCTTTACCAACAGGCATTGAACCAGGTGGAGGCGGATCCTGAAGCGGCTTTACAATACATCGATACCATTCTCAGCCAACAACCAGGCAACCGAGAAGCGCTGAATCTGATGCATCGGGCCAACAAGGAGATTCTGGTTCGCTCTATCATTCAAGCCGCAGAGCGTCAATTGCAGGAGAACAAACTACTTGCGCCCGCTGGAGACAATGCCTATGAATCCTACCAGAGGTTGGCCGTTGAGCTATCCGCCGGCGATCGACGGGTGATCGGGGGGTTTAACCGAATCGCGGCCGGTTATCATAGCCTGGCGGAAAGTCAGCTTGAGCAAAACCTCATCGATCAAGCGCAGAAATACCTCGAACTCGGTCTGTCTGTCAGAGCCGATTATCCACCGCTACTCGATCTTCGCATACGTATCGATGCGCAGAAAGAAGCAGTGGAGCAATCCGAAAGGCGACGCCGGCAGGTAGCACAGCAGCGACTGCAGAGGACGCAGAGTCAAGTTGCAGAAAAGGAGCGGCAACTTACAGAACTGAATCGCCTATTGGAGCAAAAGCGTGAAGCGGAATTGAAGCGACGAACGGTGGTTGAGCTGGAGCGTCAAAAGGAAACAAGGACCCAAGTAGCTGAACAACAGGTGAGCCAACAATCGGCCGCGCAGACCAAACAAGCCGCAGCCGATGCACTGCTTCAGGCGGCCAAGGATTATCTTAACAACGGCAAGTTGTCACTGGATAATGTTCTTAACGCGCACCGGGACTATGAAGAGTTGAGAAAGCTCGATTATTCCATTTCGCAGCTCGACCAACTCAAAAACGAACTGATTGACGCCTATTCGATTCTCGCCCTCAGGCACAACAGCGATGAGCTCTATCAAACGGCTCTGCAGGCCCTCGAACATGGTGTTCAACTGAGCCCTGCGGAGCGCAGGAAATTACGTATCAGGTCACAGCTTTCGCGCTGAACTGCCGCATTTCATGGCAATGGCCGTCGCGGGGCAATGGTCTTGGCTGTAAATCGATGTCGTCTTTGAGCCTCTACGCCGCTTCAGGAATTCCCCGATTTCAAACAGCCAGACATCACCCGCGTGACGGGTACACCAGCGCAATTGCCGGCGTATCTCCGAATCAGGATGAAAGAGCATTCGAAGGATATGCCTGGGTCTGAGATGAAAGGCGAGTTCAATCGTTTTGACCATTGAAAACAGCTGCCATGGCTTCATATTTCGACTGCCCAGTATCTGATGGCGGAAATCCCATTTGCTTCGATCCTGCTCCACCACATCTCGACCGATGCTCTCTACCCAGAAATCCGTCCAGTCAAAGGGTGTGGCATACATGGCATTGATAAAATCCGGGTCGTATTCAAGCAGGCCGCGAAAAGCCTGAAGGCCTGATTTCCAACTGTCATGCTGCAGTCCGAAAACATGACCGGCAATCGACAGAATGCCGTTTTCACGCAGAAGGCGAATGGCTTTTGCATCGGTTTGCTGCGTTGAGCCTTTGTTGATTCTATTGATGATTTCCGTGGCCGTGGTCTCGATGCCAAGCAGTATCGCGCAGAAGCCGGCTTGTTTGTATAGAGGAAGAAGGTTTTCATCCCTGCAGATGTCGGTCGCGCGAATCGAGGCAGTCAATCTGACAGGGATGTTATGCCTGATCATTGACTCGAGAAATATTCGCCATTGCTTGATGGATGTCGTTGGGTTTTCGTCGGCGAAAGTGAAGAAACGAACACCGTGGTTCGAGTAAAGCCAGGCAATCTCATTTGCCAATGCAGCGGGGTCCCTGTGCCGCCACTTTTGCCAGAATCCGCGCTGGCCGCAATAGCTGCATTGGTGGGGGCAACCCCTTGAGAACTGCACCACGGCAGCCCGGCCAAGTCCCCAGCACTGGTGAATATCCCAGTCTTCAATCAATTCCCAGGCCACGCGGTATGGGGAAAAATCCCTGATCAGTGCTTCAGATTCGGATTCAACAACATTGCCACCTTGACGATAAACAATGCCTTTGACAGAGTTCAACGAACCCTTTCGCGCCAGCGTGTTTACCAGGTTCCTGGTAATCATCTCACCCTCGCCCCTGACAATAATATCGACACAGGGTGCTGTCGCCAGTATCTCCCTCGCATGATAAGTCGGGTGAACGCCGCCATAAACCGTTACAATGTCAGGATTTGCGCTTTTGATTGCCACCATGGTACGCACGCAGATCGAGTGCGCGGGTGAAGAACCACTGTGGCCGACCATAACAAGTTCGGGTTTGAAACACTCCAATGTGTTAACGATAGCACGGTCCGATAACCGTTCAGCTTCGGCATTGATCAGTTTGATCTGGTGGCCGTCATCCAGCAGCGGGCCGCCAATGGTCAATAGTCCAAGTGGGACTTGCGAGCCCATGCCGTGGATGGATGCCGCTCTGTAATTGGGGTTGATAAGGATAATTCGCATCTTTGGTCAACTCCCTTCCCGGGCGGTTCCTTCCACCACTTTTTCGATGGAGAAACTCCCCGAGTAGGCGAATGTTCTTCCGAAGAGGGGGTGAACCATATTGAAATCGACGAACAGTTCATTGTCTGAAATCGCCTTTTCGACAATCTCCGCATCACCAAGGATCAGCCAGTTCGGTATGGATAGGGTAAGCGGTCCCAGTTTCCAGATATAACCGAGGCTGCGGAAGTGCAGGGCATTGTTCCTGGTGAAGGTCTTGAGTCGAATACCCAAGCCGTAGTTGACATACTCGACAATCTCATCGTCCAGGATGTGTTCCATCCTTGATCGGAATATCGCCGGGCTTCTGTTCGGGAAGAAAAGCTGCCTGTGCCAATACATCGCCTGATGGTTGTCACTGGTTGTCCAGTTTCTGACCTCGGTTGGTATCTGCTTGCCTTTGTACGGCACCAGGGCGCCAAACAGACGGCCCGGAAGCAGGAAAAGCTTGCCGATCTTCGAATGATAGACTTCTCGCATGGTACCCCGCAGGTAGAGCTGGGTTTCGCATCCAGGCGTGAGGCCGTAGTGAAGTTTGATGATGGTATCCAGCTTGTTCCATCGCTCTCCAAGGGCTCTTTCAATAACAGGTTTTCTCTCATTCGCTGACATTTTTCTCTCCCTTTGCGCTCCATGCGGACCAGCGGAGCCATGTTAAGGAACCTCTGAGTAACTCAGACGTTCATGATTAACGGTTTAAACACCATCAAGAAGTAGACAAGCACCATTGCGGCAAAAGCCGGTATTCCAAGCCAGAACCACTGTTTCGCATGCGTGTAGTAGCGTGGATTCACCGGCTGCCGGTTGTTGACCGCGGTGATGGATAGATCGCGCATTCTTATCTGCAGCCATACCACGGGCAGCCAGCAGGCGCCGGCAATGACATACAGGACAAGCGAGGCTATCACCCAGCCTTGGGTATAGGGGATGCCGAACAGATGCACCAACCAGAAACCCGTGACGGGTTGGATGACGACCGTTGGCGTAGTGAACAGCCAGTCGGCGATAACCACGACTCTGTTGGTGTGCGCCATAGCCACTATGTCGCCGCTGCGATCCGCTGACCACTTATAGAAAGCGCTGCCTAATCCGGTGCCGAACAACAGGGTTGCGCTGAGGATGTGTATCCACTTGATGATAAAGAACTCACTCATCGTCTGACCTCCAGGATCATCAGAATCACGATTGCGACAAACATCGGTGCGTTTTTGCTTACGGGTCCGAAAGGGTGCAGCCAATGCTCCGGTTGCGAGATAGTGATTATCAGGGTGTAGATAAGGATGAGCAGGATCTGCAACAAGCCGGTTTGCTTGGGATGGAAGCGGAACATGACAGCCAGCCCCAGCAGCAGATCGATTGTCGATGCACCGTACAGAAACAGCGGCGCCCAGTCGACGCCAATGCCTGCCTTGTACAACATCGCATGGCTTACCTCGGTCGGCACAGCGAGCATGGAAACGATGCCGGTAAAGAGCCAAACGAAGGCGATACTCCAGCGAAGCAGGGGATGGACGAAATAGAGTCCTGCATGCCAGCGATCGGCCTGTTGAGCAGGTAGCTCGGCAAGGGCGTCGGCAAGACTCTTTGGACGATAGCCAAATGTCTCGATATAAGTCGATACATCGCCAGTGTTGCCACGTTTCAACATCTCTACCGCTTCATCGTCAACCGGTGTGCAGCCAAGCAATCCACCCCATCGGGCCAGCCGCAGGGTTGTCTGATAGGGGATGGGGACAAACCTGGCGGCACCATGGCCCAACCAGTCGCGCAGTTGGCACAGCAACGATTTCATGGTGACGGGTTCGGGCCCGACCAACTCGATCCTTCTGCGTATCGGTTGTTCGGACTCGATGCAATGGGTCACCGCTGCGACCAGATCGCCTATATGCAACGGCTGAACCCGTTGTGCTCCGGAATCGACCAAGGGAATCAGGGGAAGACTGGAGAGCGCCTTGAAAAACGCCATGCTTTTTGCATTGGGTCCATAGACGATGGATGGCTGGAGGATGACCCAGTCCAGGTTCAAACTTGCAAGCAGGGTATCGGCCGAGCGCTTCGATACATGGTAGTGACTGATCGCGTCTTCTTCGGCACCGAGTGCCGATATCTGAATGACTCGCTTTACACCGGAGAGCTCACAAGCCCTGAACATGGCAATGGGTGTATCGCGATGCAGGGCATCAAATGTCTGTCTTCCATGTTCTCTGATAATACCCACAGTATTGATCACAATGTCGATTCCCTTGAGGCGGGGGAGCCAGATCTCCATCTCGTCATCCTTGCTGAAATCCGCTTGAATGCATTCGGCAAAGGGAAATCGCCGTTTCGCCGCAGGGATGTTTCGTGCGCAGATGAGCAACTGATACCCTGCCTGGGTAACGGCATCCGCGATATGGGTTCCGATGAAACCGCTCGCACCTGTGATGAGTATCCGCATCATGTTACGCTTCGATATCGTCGGAAATGATCTGTTCAGAAACAAAGGCGTCAATCGACTTCCAAATGACTTTTCCTACGACCGCCAAGCCTAAAAACACCCCCAGGAGGCTGTAGAACAGAGTATCTTTCAGGGCGGGTACGAAGCTTTTGTCCGTAACAGGGCCGCTCGGTGAGAAACAGACGACAATCAGCAAGGGTGCGAGATAGAGCATCAGTTGGGTGAACATCGCCCAGAATGCGGCGCGTTTTTCTGTCCCGCAGGTCTCGATCAGCACCTCGGTCAGCTGACTCTTCAGCAGGGAGACGATAGTGATGCTGATACCAAGGCAGATCGCTATCTCGATGGAGAAGAGTGTCAATGAATTCATGATATATTCTCCTCAATTAGATATATTCAGAAATTTCAGTAATAACAGAAATTTGTGGGTAAAAAAACGTTCACTTGTTACCAAGAAATTTTTGTACCTTGTCGCCTAGCTTGATGAGCTTAAGCAGGGTTTGTCTTGGCAGATTCTTGATCTGCCCATGCCAGCCATCGAGGGTCTCCATGAACTCCAAAACCTCCCGAATCTGTTTTTTCACTTCCCGGGGAGTCTGTTTGTCATCTTCACTTTCGAGAACGCATTCCCGAAGCACACTCATGGTGGGGTCTAGTTCGCGTTGTTTGCGTCCTTCCATGATGGTGTAAAACAGCTCCCAGGGGTCCTTCAGGGTTTCGAAATGATCGCGCCGGTCACCCAGAAGATGGACTACCTTGACCAGCTTCCAGGATTGCAGCTCCTTGATGCTGGTGCTGACATTGGAACGGGCCACACCAAGAGTCTCGGTGATCTCCTCCGCATTCAATGGATTGGAGGAGAGGAAGAGCAGGGCCTGTATCTGGGCAACGGTCCGGTTGACTCCCCACCTGGTGCCCATCTCGCCCCAATGCAGGATATATTTTTCCATTACAGGTGTGAGTTTCATGTCTAAATATTCAGTAGTTTCTGTTAATACAGAAATTAGTGTAACAGCGCGGGTTTGTCAAGATACTTCGTCTCCTTTTTAAGCTTTATTGAGCCAAAGCTTATCCGGGTAACTCGTAAGCTAGCCTGATTACCCATCATGCTCAGCCATCAGAAGAGAGTTGCGAGAATTGTGGAACTGTATGAAAAGTTACGAGAGTATCTATGGCGGTGTACACTAGCCAACACTTTTCACATCATCTTTCCTGACCGATGGATGCAAGCCCATAACGCCACAGTCACACGCTTCACAGACCAAGCCCAGTTCAGAGCCATCATGCGTGCCTTTGTGCTCATGTTTTTTAACGCAGTCTGGTAGTGCAAGCGTTTCAATTAATTTATCTGTTGATAGATAACAATCGAAGTAAACCCAAACGCCTTTCACCTTGCTCCACGGCTTGCCCCTGTATGTTTCATGAATACCTTCGGACTTGATTAGTTCTTCAACTGGATTAAGGTGTTCACAAATCATACCGGCCTCAACATCTATTCATGGGAATAATTGCCGCTACCTCGACAATTTGCCTGCGTCTTGCCGAGATGATAGCCGCTGACACCAATAGCAACAATAGCCAGAAATCAAGCCCGCCCGCTCCCCCGTGACTCTTTTTGGTGCCGTCGCTGGCTTGACCGGTGGGTTGGCTCTCATCAGCCGTGGGTGTGTCGGTTTCGCCTTCGCTACTGTTACCGGTATTCCCGTCACTCTGGGTATTGTCGGTAGCGTCGCTCTCTGTAGTGGTATCTGTGTCACCATCCTCATCGGTCTGCGTTTCCGGACCACTCTCGATGGGGGCGTCTTCGTCATCCGGTGTGGTATTGCCACTACCGGTTTGAGGGTTGACGATTACTGTCACCAGGGCCAAATCACTGCCTCCCTGATCATGGATCCGATAGAAGAATTGCAGTGTTTCTGCCGTTGCCAGTCCGTTAAATGCATTTCCCGAATTGAACTCGACCTGACCCGTGTTATTGATGGACCACTGCCCCTTGAGCGGCAGCACGGCGGTCGCGCTGTTGAAGGCGACCGGGTCTCCGTCTGTGGAGTGGTCGTTCATGAGGATGTTGAAACTGGCGGCTTTTCCAGCCACCACTTCGATCCTGTCATCTACAGCTACAGGTGCCGGGTTGTCCAAGCGGCTACCAGCGCGAATTTCCGTTAGATTGTTAAGGCCGTCCGCATCCATATCTTCAAAGATATCGTCGGGATCTGAGATTCTCAGGCCAAGCAGTATCTCCTCACCGTTTATGACGCCGTCGCCATCGCTATCCTCCAGGGCATCCTCGATGCCGTTGCCGTCACTATCTCTCAGGCTGGGATCGAGTCCGGCCGCCACTTCCGCCGCATCCGGCAGGCTGTCGCCATCACTGTCGACCAACCACGGATTCGAGCCATGCAGCGACTCTTCAAAGTTGAGCAAACCGTCCCCATCGTAATCGGCATGTACCTCGTTGTCCCTGTCGTTGAAGGTTGGAGAGAATCCTTCATAGAGAACTTCGAAATAGTCATCCAGACCATCTTTGTCGGTATCGGGCGAGTGCGCGAGGGTTGCAAGCTTTGTGGGATAGGGATCTATCGCCATCAGTTTCAACTCCACGCCGTTGCTCAGTCCGTCGCCGTCCAGATCCTCCTCGAGTTTGGGCCATTGGGGCGGCAGTGTGATGCCCTGGCAAAAGGGAAAGGGGGCCTCCAGCAGCGGTTCGAAGTCTATGCTCAGGTCTGGCAACTGCAGTTCGTTCAGCGCATCGAGAAAAACCGTGCGGTAGCTTTCTATCTCCTGTGTGACCCGTGTAATGGCCTGTTGCAGGGGATCAAAACCGGGCAGATCGGGCAGTATGTCCAGGTTGATGCCCAGCAGGTTTTCCAGCTCCGCCATGACGGGCGCGATCACCGGGTCGAGCAAGCGGCTGACTTCATCCATCAATTCATCGGCGTATGGGATGGCGCTGATGGCGTCGTTGAGCACATCGAGTACATCCTGGATCGAGATCGGCCCGAGCCCGATATCGATCTCCGTTGCCAGGACGTCGGCAACCTGTTTTAGCGGAGTAAACACTGCGTCGAATGCATCCTGTAGTTGCGTCAGGGCCGCCTCAAACGCCTCCAGCTCCGCAATGGTCAGGGTATCGAGGAGCGCGAGCAGTGCCTGATCAGAGCCGCGGATAGCCGTGCGTAGTGGCGCGTCGGTGCCCAGTTCGGATAGGAGAAATTCCATTTGCGCGTTGCCGCCCAGAGAAAAGCCTTCCAAGGCGCTCAGACCCGGCGCGCCTTCGCCATTCACCGCGCAGCGCACATGTTCCTCCAGGTAGTTGTGGCCGGTATGAAGATAGGCGTTGTATTGCAAGGCCTCATCGCGTAAGTCGCCGATGCCGTTTCGCAGCAATTGCCCGCCGTCGCGCAGATATTGCAGACGATCGTCGAAGTCGGCTGTCAGGGTTGCCGCCTGGGCCACCCGTCGCTTGACACTTATTATGCGATCCCTGAAGCGTCTGAAGGTGGGGTTTTGGCGAACCGGCCGGTAGAGTTCCATGGTCCTGATAAGGTCCAGCGTGGATTGCATATTCTCGTCGAGGGATGCCAGTTGTTCCCGCACTTGCGTGACCAGGGCTGTCTTATCGATGATGCGGCCGGTGGTGCTGGAGAGAGAACTGAGATCACCGTTTAGTGAATCCGTTTCATTACCGGCCAATTGTGTGCGGGTCCGGTCGATGTTTTGGCGCAGGGTGAGCGTTTGCGGCAGCATGTCTTGTTGCGCCTCGGTCAACGGCTGGAAAGTACTGGGTGAAGTGGGTATGCCGGTGGTGCCTGCCTTGAGGTCGAAGATGCCGAGACGGCGTGCCGTGCCGTTGTCGGGCAGCTGTACGCGCAGATAACGCCCGGTCGCCCCGACCGGTGTCAGATAACCATTGATGGATTGGGTGAGCGGGTAGCTGCGAATGGTCGTTCCATCGATACGCTCGAGGGGATTCGCGGGCAGCGGCCAGTCGGAGATCAATAGCTGTGCGCCCTCGAAGCTCCCGGTTGCTTCGTCGGCAAGGGTTTCGATTCGCTCGAGCACATACACCGCGCCCATGTCCAGGTCCCACCAGGGCGAGTGTTCGAGCGCGGTAATCGAGTGGCTCGACGTGCTATCGTCGATGGCCAGGTTCGGTGGGCTGTCCAGGTCGGTGGAAGATTGTCTTGCATAACCCACATGGCCACTGCTGAGAATCAGGGGAGCCGTGACAGGCTGGTTTGCCTGACTGGCTGAATGATAGTCGAGATTCAGGTTCGCCGGGATTTCGCCGCTGAAGATGGCGCAGTGCGCCAGGGCGGTGCCAAAATAGGCATCGCCGAGGTAGGCGCCGCGAAAATCGGCATAGGAGAGGTTGGCGCCGCTGAGGCTGGCGCCGGCAAGGTTGGCTCCGTGGAAATTGACGCTTTGCAGCGTCAGGTTGGCTATCGAACCGCCCGTGGTGTAGGGACCGAAATTCGCCCCCGTGAGGTCGGCGCCGGAAAAGTCGGCGTTTTCCAGGGAGGCGACGACGGTAAAGTCTTCAGCGGCGAAAATCCTGCCGCTGAAGTCGCAGTTCGAGAGATCGGCGTCCTGTTCGACCACGCAGCGTTTTGTGCTCTCTATGCGGGTTTCATCAAAGAAGCCGCCGCCGCAGTTGTTGGGTGGCAAATCCGCATAAGGATCGAAATTCGCCGGTGCGGCATAGTCGGGGATCCAGGGATTACCGCTCTCATCCGTGAGATGGCCCATGACCCGTAATTGTTCGAACCCCAGGGACTGGGAACCGGCAGACGGTCTTTGTATGCGGATATAGCGCAGGGTGCGGCCGATTGTTATCTGATTGGTTTTGAGTGGATTCTGCAGTTCGTTGTAACGGCTCACCGTATCGAAATTCTGTGGTGTCAGGGGGTCGGTGTCGAATGGGTAATCGGATACCATGATCACCGCATCCCTGATGTCGTTGCCGTTCTCATTCATGGCTACGAGTACCAGCTCTTCGGCGCGGTAGTGATTCCCCAGGTCGATTTCCCACCAGGGTGAGGTTTCGGCAGCAGTGGCGAACACCTGGTCACCGGGGGAACCGTCAACCACAACTTCCGCACTACCTGTAAGCGAACTGGAGGCGGATGCCAGGTTCAGGTTGGCGAGGGTGTCAAAGTCGCCTGCCGCTGCCTGTGACCAGACGGCAATGGGGGCGATATCCGTGGCATCCGGGCTGCGTTCAAGGACGATGTTGCTGAATGTAGAGCCGGCGCAGAGTGTATTGTCGGGATAGAGCGTGCTGATACCCATACCTGAGACGGCGATACGGTAGTAGCTGTTGTTGATGTCGGGAAAGAGGTACTTTGCGATCTGGTTATCGTAGAACCGGGCGCTGCCGTTCGCAACGCAGAGGTAGTCCGGGTCGTTGCCGGTGCCATCGAGGGAAAAGCGGGCGCCTGCGAGCTCCGCACCGCGAAAATCCACATTCTCGAACACGGGATAAAGTATGGCTCCGCGCAGGTCGGCCATGGAAAAATTGACCGCGCTGAGACGATAGGGCAGATCACCCGTCGAGAAGTCGGCGATAAGGCCGGTGGTGATTGCGGCATGGGAGAGATTGGCGCCACTGAAGTCAGCGCCGGTAAGGTCCACATCGTGAAAGCTGGCATCGGTCAGGTTGGCGCCTGAAAAGTTGGCGTTCGACAGGTCGATCCCCGAGAAGTTTTGACCCTGTTTATCACAACCGGACCAATCCACGCCGGCTGCAGGGGCATCGGTACATGCGGCATTGGCCTGACTGAAAACCGAGCACATGACGAGCAGAGCAATAGCAATCAAGCTGGGTGTTGTTGGGGATGACAATGTGAAATACCTCTCGTTCGTCCGTTTGCATGACCAATATCCTGATAGTTTTATGGGAGATGCGATGACGTACTATCCCCCGATCGAGGGGGGTCAACGAGGAGGGTATGTGGATGTACGATTAAGATGAGAAATATTTTTCAGGACTCAACCAGTCCCCTGCGCACGGCCTCCAGTGTCGCCTCCGCCCGAGAGGAGATGCCGAGCTTGCGGTAGATGCTTTTAATGTAATCGGCAACGGTATAGAGACCGATTCCCAACATTTTCGCCACTTCGTCTCTTTTCAGCCCCTTGGCGACGAGCGTCAGTACCTCTTGCTCTCTTCCGGTCAGGTGAATGGTCTCCTCGGTGGGAGGAGCTCCCGGGGTTGAGCGGTTTGGCTGCTGTCGGTGAAAATGGTCGAGAATGCGCCGGGCGATGGCGGGAGAGAGCGGGGGTCTGCCGTCGACGATCTGTTGCAGCTGAACGATCAGTTCTTCTTTTGGGTGCTCTTTGAGCAAGTAGCCGTTGGCGCCTGCCTCGAGGGCGCCAAACAGGTGTTCATCGTCATCGAATACGGTGGCCATAACGATATATACCCGGGGCGATACAGACTTCAGTTCAGGTATCAGCGCAATACCGCTGCCGTCGGGCAGACTGATATCGAGCAGCGCCAGATCGTAGCCGGTCTTGAGTAGATGGTTACGTGCCTGGTGGATGGTCGCGGCCTCATCGATGTGGATATTTTCGAATGCTGCTGACAACACCTGCCTGATCATGTCGCGTGTGATCGAGTGGTCTTCCAGGACAAGGGCTTTCTTCATGGGGGGTTCCTATAGATGCAGGTTCACGCACACTGCGGTTCGCGCACCGTCCCGCGTCTCTGACCGAATCCAACTGAGTGCGGCATCGATTTCCCGGGCTCGGGTTTTCATATTGACCATTCCGGCGCCGGGTGACCAGGTTTCGGGGGCATCGGTGATGCCATCGTCAAAAATAGTCATACTCAGTATACAATCGGCAAGCTCACACTGGACTTCGATACTGGTCGGTTCGGCATGTTTGAGTGCATTGGTCACGGCTTCGCGCAGGATACTGCCGAGATTGATGTGTTGTCGCGGACTGAGTTTTCGCTCCGGAGGCAGGTCTCCGATTCGCCAGTGCAGGGCGACGCCCGCCGCTTTAAGGCGCTGCTCCATCTCCTCACGCCAATCGTGCATTGAAGTCATCAGGGCGATGCTGTAATCCTCCTTTAGCGAATATACGGTTTCGCGCAGCGACTTCAGCGCACTACGGGCGATGCCGGCGGTTTTATCCGATTCCGCCAGATGAACCAGCCCCAGCAGCTGTGCGCCTACGTCGTCGTGCAGATCACGCATAATGCGTTTGCGCTCCCGGGCGGCGCCCTGTTCCGCCGCCTTGCGGGCCAGGGTGGTCCGCCGCGCCAGGTCCAGCAGCCCCCTGGCGAGCCTGAGATCGGTGTGGGAGAAGAGCCGCCGGCCCTTGTCGCGACCGGAGAGTATCAGGCCGCCACCGGCATCGATATTCGGCAGATGCATGGTGACGCCGTTGTCCGAAAGGCTGGCCTGTTCAAGCGGCCGGGGGTCGTTCTCCACCGCCAGACAATTGTACACCCGCTGTAGAAATTGCGGCCACTGCCTTTCGAATCCGACACCGCTCTCTGCAGTGAATGTCGCCTCGAGAAACCGGGGCAGAATGGCTTCCAGGGTCTGGGTTTTACGCTGAAAGATTCTTTGCCACAGCCAATTGCGCAAAGGCAGATAACCCCAGGCGACAATCAGCAGCGCCATGCTGAACGCGCTAACGGATTGAAGGTTGAACAGGGTGATAAAGGCGATATCCAGAGCCAGCACCAGTAACGCACCAATAAACCACAACCAGGTTGCGAACCACCAGCGCTCAATATCGAAGAGCCGGTAACGGGCCACCCCCAGGGCCAGCCCGAAGAACATCAACAGGATCAATCCCTGTCCCACCCACAGTGGTATCACGGGAAGCAGCCCGAACATCGTTGGTCCGGCATACAGCAGCACTGCCGCACCGTTGCTTACCAGGATACTCAATAAGAACCACAGCAGAGCGGCGCGATCGGCCGGATTGTCGCGGCTGCGCCACCATTGAATACAGCTGATAATGACGGCGGTAAGGAGGGTCAGGCTGGGTAACAGATAGTGACTATGCAGGGGCAGGTCGACGATCTGAAGCGTTTCGTTGAGCCATGTCAGTAGCGCGATCGATAACACCCAGGGGGCAAACGGGAAATGATTGATGGGCCGGGGGTAGTACCACAACAGACATAGGGTCGTATTGAAAAGCAGCAACACGCTGAACCTGTTGATGCGATGTAACAGCAAAAAGAGTTCACCGTCCAGGGCAAGTTCGCGAAACCCGTATACCGCCATAGTGGGCACAACCAGCGCGATACTCATGGCTCCGATAACCAATAAGCGGTGTGCGGCTTGTCCACGCTTGTAGGCCCAGACACCGATGCCGAACAGATAACAGAAGACGCCGATTGCATGGATCAACCAGAAACCCACGGGGACGGAATCAAAGGGTCGGTGTGGAAGCGGCGTTATCCCGATGCTATCGCCATCTGCAAAATGCAGTGCGATCGATGATGCCTGCAGGCAATCATGCAACCTGTCCTGTAGTACAAAAAACCGTCGGTGCTGCCTAAAGTCGGCAATTTCTTCGGGGTCTTGAATAAGCGCGAATGTCTCAATGGAAAGCTCTCCTCCACTGCAATGAATCGCTTTCAGAGACTTAATGCCGTCAAGTGTGGTGTCGCTTGTACGTTGATCAAGCCGGGTTACCAGGATCTCTTCGCCTGTTGTCTCAAGGGTCACGCCCAGCCAAGGTTGATCGAGCAGGAAGTGGATGCTCAAAAAAAACAGGCCAAGGTAGATGAGGCCGGCCACTAGCAGCAATTGAAGAGGAGGGGGGGAGTGATTGCTTAAGCGAAGTAAGTTTCTGAGATGACTCTGCACAAGTATTCCACAGTTTATCTGACATATGTGGCAGATATGCTCAACATCGGGCGCCCCGGATTCAGGTTCAACGCGCCCCCGATATTTCAGTATACATCAGGTTGTGTTGCCAATCAGAACGTGATTACACCCTATGTAAAAAACCAATGCGGGTTGTTTTCACTTATGGCTGTGTGTCGTGATATTTGTGTTTTGTAGTACGTCGGCTCAGCTCGTGACCTGCTTGATCAGGACCTTCAGCGCCTGTGCGTTTTCGCCTAGTTCCATGGCGGCCTTGGTGGATTCTTTCGCATCCTGTGCACTCAGGTTTGAGACCTCGCTGATGTTGTGGATGTTGCGGTTGACCTCCTCCATCACGGTGTGCTGCTCATGCACCGCACTGGCGATACTGGTGTTCATCTCGGTCACTGTGAGGATCGACTCCTGGATACGGTCGAGATCCGCGCGCAGATGGCCGATCTTTTCATGGACCTGCTGCATCTGAGCCCGGCTTCCATCCATGTCTCCCTTCACCGAGTTCATGTCACTGTTGAGCGATGCGAGAAGGGATTTGATATTGTTGGTGGATTCCTTGGTCTGGTTGGCCAGCATGCGTACCTGGTCGGCGACCACGGCGAAACCGCGTCCATGTTCTCCGGCACGTGCCGCCTCGATTGCTGCATTGAGAGCCAACAGATTGGTCTGCTCCGATATCTCCTCGATAAAACGCAGTACCGAATCCACGTTGTGGAAATCCTGGCTCAGCTTGTTGATCACTTCGCCGGTGTTCTCCACATGCCGGCTGAGATCGGTGATCTCGTCCATCGCAACCTGCAGAGTTGCGTTGCCTTCATCCACCTGGGAACGGGTGGAGTGGGTTTTGTCGGCGGTGCTGTTGGCGCTGTTGGCGATCTCCTCGACAGTGGCGCTCATCTCGTTGACCGCGGTGGCGACCTGCTCGATCTCAGACTCTATTCGCTGTACATTTTCATCGCTGCGCCTGGCGGCGGAAGCGGCATCGTCGGCAGCGCCACATAGAAAACCGGAGAACTGGTGAAGCCTTCCCACGGCGGTATTGAGCTTGGATTGCAGCATCATCATGGCGTGCTCCGCCGTCGCCGCCTCCTGGCCGTTGCCCGAATAGATGAATGCCAGCAGATCATTGTCAGCGATGGATTTTCCGATGTCGCGCAGCCTGGTATAAGGCCTGTTCAGCAGAAAGGCGAAGATGGCGGCCAGCGGTATGTCGGCAACGCCCACGATCGCCGTATCAAGCAGCGTCAGTCTTCCTGTGAGATAGCCGGCAACAGCGGCAATCAAGGGTAGCAGGAGAAGTGCTGCAAAAGTGCGAGCCCCCTGATTCATGCGGAACTGCAGGGTGCCGATCAGTCCCAGGCTACCGTCTTTTTTATTGATCCGGGCGTAGAGTGTTTCCGCGCGTGCGATTTGTTCACGACTGGGCCGGTATCTGACCGACTGGTAGCCGGCTATCGCGTCTCCTTCATAGATAGGCGAGACATAGGCATGGACCCAGTAGTAGTCGCCGTTCTTGCAGCGGTTTTTCACCAGTCCGATCCAGGGTTTGCCTGATTTGATGGTGCTCCATAGGTTGCCGTACGCCAGAGGCGGCATATCGGGGTGACGCACTACATTGTGATTGTAACCGATCAGCTCGTCGCGGCTGAATCCGCTGATACGCACGAAGGTATCGTTGACCGATGTGATTATTCCCTTGAGGTCGGTGGTGGAGATGATACGCTCATCCTCTCCAAACATGACCTCATTATCAGTGACTGGAAGGTTTTTTTTCACGGTTGCCGCCTCTTGACTCGCAGTGGTATTGATTGGCAGGCATCTCCCTCCCGTGGAGAGGGCACTGCGTCATATTGTGCTTTGGATTCCCTTGAACAGGCCATATGGCCAGACCTGTTTTCACCGGCCCAGACGGGTGGGCAGACGGTGTCATCCATAGATGAACTCATCGAAATCGTTTTGCAATAACAATTCCAACTCTTCGGCGGGCATCGGTTTCGCAAACAGATAGCCCTGAGCATAGTCGCAGCCTATCTTTTTCAGAATGGCATGTTGAGCCTCGGTCTCCACGCCCTCGGCGATGACGCGGATGCCCAGTTTATGGGCCATCACAACGATAGCCTCGGACAAGGCGCGATCGCTGGCGTCGGTTTCCAAATTGCAGACAAAGGATTTGTCCAGCTTCAGATAGTCGATTTCGAATCGCTTGAGATAGGCGAGGGAAGAGTATCCAGTCCCGAAATCGTCGATCGCCACCTGCATTCCCCCCTGTCTCAGGCGGTGCAAACGTTCATGACTGTTGGCATTTGTCTGCAGCAGTACTCCCTCGGTTATCTCGATCACAACCCCTTGTGGCGAGACATTGTGCCGTTGCAGATACTCCAGCCATTCGTCATCTTCCGTTCCCTCCACCAGAAACTGAACCGGAGATTTGTTGATACTGACCTGAAAGTCGGAATCATAGGCCGCGCGCCATGCCTGGACCCGATCCACGGCCTCGGTGAACACCCGGTTGCCTATCTCATGGATGGCGCCGGTTTCTTCGGCTACCGGTATGAAGACAGCGGGACTTATATACCCATGTTCGGGGTGCTTCCAGCGCAACAGCGCCTCGGCCTTGTGGATATGCCCGCTGGCGAGCGCAACTATGGGTTGATAATGGATACTGAACTGGTTCTCGGCCAATGCCTGGTGGATATCCCTGATCAGTCGCATGCGCTGTTGCGCCGCCTCCTGCATCGACTTGGTGAAATAATTCACCCTGTTTCGTCCATTCTGCTTCGCGGCGAACATCGCCTGGTCTGCATTTTTCAACAGTTCGCCCGCGTCCATGGCATCTTCAGGGTAGACAGTGATACCGATGCTGGCGGATACGAAGACATGTTCGTCAAACAGTCTGAAGGGTTCAGAAAGGCTTGCGATGATCTTCTCAGCGATGGTGTCGATCGGAGAGACCTCATGCAGTTCGTTCAATATAACGGTAAACTCGTCACCTCCGAGGCGCGCCACGGTATCTGATTCGCGTACACAGGATTTGATGCGTTGTGCCGCTTCGATCAACAGCTCATCACCCATGTGATGTCCCAGGGTATCGTTGACCTCTTTGAAGCGGTCAAGGTCGATGAACAGCAACGCCATGTGCAGTTGTTCCCTGTGTGCAATCTTGATGCCCTGTTCTAGCCGGTCGTTGAACAGACGACGGTTCGGCAGCTGGGTCAGGGTATCGTAGTTGGCCTGTTTCAATATCAGGGCATCGGTCTTTTTGCGTTCCGTGATATCGGAGAAGAGAGACACCCGGCGGTATACTTTACCCTCGCTGTCATAGATGCTGTTGATGGTCAGCCACTCGACGAACTCCTCTCCGTTTTTGCGCCGGTTCCAGATCTCGCCACACCACTGCCCGGTGGCGTTGAGACTGAGCCACAGATTCCTGAAGAAATCCTCGTTATGGGTTCCCGAGCCTAGAAACCCGGGATCGTTTCCGATCACCTCCTCATCCGTGTATCCGGTCACCACGGTAAAGGCCGGATTGATGGCGACGATTCGATTCTGCTCATCGGTAATCATCATCGCCTCACTGGTGTTCTGATAGATGGAGGCGGCAAGACGCAATGCCTCGCCTGCCTGATTTCGTTCCAAGGTGATCGCGGCAAGCTTGACAGCATGCTCGACAGTTGACTTCTCCTTCTCCTCGGGTAGATGGGGTTCACGCTGAAAGACGAAAAAGTTTCCAAGAAGCTTTCCGTCCGAGGAGTGTATCGGCTCCGACCAGCAGGATCTCAGGCCCGCATTGTCAAAGATCTCACGGCAGTGCGCCCATTCAGGGTCTTCACGGAGGTCCTTGACCACGACAGATTGTCCGGAGAATGCGGCCGTTGCGCAGGATCTTTTTTCCGCTCCGACTTCGAGGCCGTGGACATTGGTAGCGAAGGCATCGGACAGGCTGGGTGCGGCCCCGAACAGCATTCGGTTGCCCTCTTCGTCCAAAAACAGTATTGAACAGAGCATCTGCGGGTTGCCACGTTCCGCATTGCGGATAATCGTCTCCAGGATTTGCTGCAGCGGGGCCGCCGTGGCGAGCAGTTCCAAAACCTGGTTACGCTCCCGCTCCCGCCGCTGTGCCTCTTGGCGACGGTATCTTTCGATCAGCATTTCAGTCAGATTTTGGTAGTAGCGTTGTGCGACGACAATGAGCATCAGGGCGAAGAGGATGCTCATCGCGCTCATCGCCTCGTCGAATTCGTGGTAGGCCTGAAGGAAGCGGTAGGCAAGCGGCAGGGTCGCCAACAGGATGAATCCTATGATCGCCGGACGATTGGCAGACAGGGTCGTCACAGCACCCGCTGCGGTACCGGCGATGACGAAAGCGAGGAAAACCTGATGCGGCAGACTGTCGAGCGCGAACAGGAAATAACTTGCCGACCCCCACACCAGGCCGGACAGCAGCGCCCCGGTCAGAGCCCAGTTGGACCATCTGTCGACACTCTTCTCGTCGGGTTGAATCCGATTAAAACGAAACACCAGAGAAAAGCGGAACAGGCTGACCAGGCAGGTTGCAAGGAGCCAGATAGTCAGTGGGGTTCTATCGATGGCCGTCCACAACAGATAGACTAGAATGATGCTGTTCAATAATGAAGTAAGCAGCGAGAGAGGGGCGTTTTTGTAGACCATACGGATCTGGTCCGCATGGACTTGCGCCATCAATTGAGAGATATTTTTTTTTCGCATTTTCACCAGGTAAAGCGATCAATCCAGGGTCGATCAATCAAGTGTTAATAAAGTCCACCCTGCTTCCCAGCAAAAATGTTTTTTATTTTGTGGCGAACATTTTCTCCTAGCAGGTTCCATCACCACAAATACCTTGTCGGCAGGCCCATAACCTACTTTAGGTGTCTATAGCAATTATTAATAATCAATATAGAGGTCATAAAGTTTTCCAATGAAATTATTTGAATTTCATAATGTTATTGATTGCTGTATTAGTGGGTTATTCAGTGACCGGTCGGTATTCGTGGTGGGCTTTGTCGAATCAGGGTTCTCATTGCCGAAGTCCGTTCATTGCGCCGTTTCATGGAGATTGCGGTACAGAATTGATTGTCGCGAAGCCTGTTGGAATTCGCGTATGCTTAAGATATATGCTACGACAAAAGTAACGGGGGTCCGGTATGGCAACAGCCAACCTGAATGAGGTTTATATCAACATTGTCAGCGCCCGGGGTTCGGTGGCGTCCGGCTGGAATCAAGGCAATCTAACCAGGTTGATAAGCCAAACCAACAGGGTATGGCGGCAAGCGAATATACAATTTGCTGTAACCCGGACATCCAGCTCTAACCTCATGACGCCCGGGATTATTCGAGCCAATCCCTTACTGACCGGCACACAGATCAGCAGCGCAAATGCAGCGGCGATGAGACGCCGGCCCGCAACACGCGCATCCCGGTAGGACTCCAAAATGAAAGATGCCAAGCTGCAGATGCAATATCGCTACGAGCTGATCGAGACCGACCCGGTATATCGAGGATTTCTCAAAGTCAACCGCTACCGCCTGCAACACGACCTCTATCTGGGGGGAAAGAGCGAAGCGCTGGTCCGCGAACGCCTGGAACAACTGCGGGCGGTCTCGGTACTGCTCTATGATCCGCACCTGGACCAGGTGGTGCTGGTCGAGCAGTTCAGGATCGGCGCAGTGGGCAAAGAGCCTGTTCCCTGGGTTCTGGAAACGGTGGGGGGCTTCACCCCGCAAGGGGAGAGCGACGAGTCGGTTGCCAGGCGGGAGGCACTGGAGGAGGCCAACTGCGGGATCGGTCGTATTGAGAAGATCTGCGAGTTCATGGTCAGCCCGGGGATCTCGGTGGACCGTATTGCACTCTATTGCGGCGAGGTCGACGCATCGAACGCCGAGGGGGTGCACGGCCTCGATCACGAGGGGGAGGATATCCGTGTGGTGGTGATGGACGCAGAGGCGGCGATTGCCGAACTCTATACCGGGCGCGCCAACTCGACCAGTATCATCATTGCCTTGCAGTGGCTGGCGCTTAACCGGTCCGGTCTCAGGCAAAGATGGTCCGAGAACGCTTGATCCAGTCCTGGGGCTCTCAGGTTTCCATCCCTCACCCTGGTCAGGGTCCAAAGCGTCCAGATGCTACAGATGCAGTCTCGCAAGTTCACGATCAGGTACACCATACTCCCAGGCTTCGTCGAATATACTCTGCAGTCTGTTGACTCTGTAACGGTCGTTGTAACAAGCCGTACCTAGCAGACTCTCCGCCTGTTTTCTGTGCATGTAGCCCAGATCGTCGATCAGCATGAAATTCTCCGCATAGTCGAGATACTCTTCGCCTGGTATGCGGATTTCGATCGCGCTCGAGAGGCGTTGCGCCAGTTCGACCAGTCGATGGCCCTGTTGCACCACCAGGGTATTGTCCTGGAGCAGGATGCGGATACGGCTGAAGCGCGATCGCATTGCCAGCTGTTTGACGGCATCGACGAAAGGGGGATCGTTGAAGATCTGCGGATCGAGTGTCCGGGTGAACAGCGAGAGATAGCGTTTCGCCTGCCTCACCATGGAGGTGGCGTGGATCTGGTGGTCCTCGATGGTATGCAGGTGGAAGAGTTCGCTGGTCCTGCCAAGCTGTGCCAGGGAGAGCTCTTCGGCCAGGTCCCGGTTGAAGGAAAAGACCATTTTCTGATGTTCTATGCCAGCCTCAATGAAGGGTTTGCCGACAGGTATGAAGCCGGCATTGGCGTAGAAGGATTGGGCGCCGGTCTGGGCATGCAGGAAGAGGGTCTGCAGGCCGAGAGATTCGGCATGCTCGAGCAGTGAGATCAACAGCGCCGTGCCTATGCCCAGGTTGCGCCACTCGGGCAGTACGGCCATGCGCCCAATCTGACCGTTTCCGAGCAGCCGGGCCGTGGCGATCGGCCGCTGTTTTTGGTCCAGCGCAAGCAGGTGATAGGCGATGATGTCATCGTCATCCCACTCCATGGCCAGGGGGACGCCCTGCTCGGTGACGAAGACAGGTTCCCTTACCTGGCGCAGCAACTCCCGCTCCCCGGGCCACTTCGCCTCCCTGATGGTGTAGTCACTCTGGCTCATCGGCAAACCTCAGATATCCGTCGTTGTATAGCCGGCACAGCAGGCTCAGGTAGAGCGGTTGCTCGAGCCACTCCTGGAGATAGCCGAAATGGAGCTCCCGGTAGTGGGTGATGACCGCCAGGAAGTCGCCGGAGTC
Source organism: Candidatus Thiodiazotropha sp. (assembly GCA_050292275.1). Taxonomy (GTDB): domain Bacteria; phylum Pseudomonadota; class Gammaproteobacteria; order Chromatiales; family Chromatiaceae; genus Thiodiazotropha. The sequence continues at coordinate 19,125 of JBNKLI010000133.1, read as the reverse complement.
GCTGGGTAGGGTATAGTCCTGCCCGTTCACATACAGGGTATCCTGGCCGTCGGCCTGGTGGCGGCTGAAGGCCATGCGGGCATGGTCGTGGCGGCGGATGACGGCCTGTTCACGAAAGCGGTTGAGGAATGGGTTTTCCGCGAGCGGCTCGCGACGGGGATAGATCTGAAGGTGTTCCTTCGGCTCTGTGATGAAACGGCCGAACCAGCGATCGGTTTGATCGGCGTTGTGCAAACAGTCCCGAAGCAGCTCCTTGAACTCACTCAAGGCGCCCGGGAGTATCTCGCCAGGCGCGTACTGGGGTTTCAGTGGTGGGTCCCGATAGCGGCTGCGGGGCAGGTGCTCCTCGAGGGCGGCCTCGAACCAGGCGCTCGCCATCTCATGCAGGGTGGGGGCACGAAAACCCACCGAGCAGGTCATACACTCACCCTCGGCCACTCCCCAATGGGCGACGTTGGGTGGCAGATAGAGCATATCCCCGGGTTGCAACAGCCACTCCTGCTCCGCCTCGAACTCGGGCAGGATACGCAGATCGAGGCCGGGGATGAAATCCTCTTCCGATACGGGTCGGGTGTGGATCTTCCAGCGCCGCCTGCCCTTGGCCTGATACAGAAACACGTCATAGTCATCGATGTGGGGTCCGACGGAACCCTGGTCGACGGCGTAGCTCACCATGACGTCATCGAGCCGCCAGTCGGGAATGAATCGGAAATGCTCCAGCAGCCTTGCAATCTCCGGGAGGTGCTTATCCACATCCTGCACCAGCAGTGTCCAGTGGCTTTCGGGGAGCTCGGCGAAGATATCCGCATCGAAGGGTCCATGGCGTGCCTCCCAGGGGGCGGCGCCATCTTTTTCGAGCACCAGGCGCGATTCGACCCCATCGTCGCAGGCCATGCCGGCGAGTTCGTCCGCCTCGAGACCGCATTGAAATCCGGACAGCGGATTGTGAAACAGCAGGGGCTTGCGCTGCCAGTACTCGGCAAGGAACCTTTCCGCGGTCAATCCATCGGGAAAACGCAAGGTCTGCATCAGATTTCGCTCGGTCTGTACTTATTGGAACTCTATGTTAAACCGCAAATGAACGCTAATCACCGCATATGTCAATTACTAACGTAGGGTGCGGCTTGCCGCACCAAAATGCATGCATCTGGATAGCACAGTCCTATGCGGACGCTTCAACGGTGCGGCAAGCCGCACCCTACGCCTGAAATGCAAAGGCCAAGTTCATTGGCATCCGTTCGCGGCATGAATCCATCTTTTAAATCTCAGCAGTCTGTTCCCTGGCATTCCCGATATAGTTCATCGGGGTCAGGCGCTTCAGCGACTCCTTGGCATGATCGGGGAGATCCAGCTGATCGATAAAGGTCTGCAGCTGGTCCGCTGTGATGCGCTGGCCGCGGGTCAGCTCCTTGAGCTTCTCATAAGGCTTCTCGATGCCATAGCGCCGCATCACCGTCTGGATCGGTTCCGCGAGAACCTCCCAGTTTCGCTCCAGGTCATCGAGCATGAGTTGGCCATCGGCCTCGAGTTTGTCCAGGCCGCGCTGTATCGATTGCAGGGCGATGCTGGTGTGCGCCAGGCCGACACCGAGATTGCGCAGCACGGTCGAGTCGGTAAGGTCCCGCTGCCAGCGTGAGATCGGAAGCTTGCCGGCAAGGTGGTCGAAGAGGGCGTTCGCGATGCCCAGGTTGCCCTCGCCGTTTTCGAAATCGATCGGATTGACCTTGTGCGGCATGGTGGAGGATCCCACCTCGCCGGCGATGGTCTTCTGCTTGAAATATCCCAGGGAGATGTAACTCCAGACATCGCGGCAGAAATCGAGCAATATGGTGTTCAGGCGCGCAATGGCGTCGAACAGTTCGGCGATGTAGTCATGGGGTTCGATCTGGATGGTATAGGGGTTCCAGGCGATGCCCAGGCTCTCCACGAACTGCTTGGCAAAGCCCGGCCAGTCCACTTCAGGGTAGGCCGCCAGATGGGCGTTGTAGTTGCCGACGGCGCCGTTGATTTTGCCCATCAGGGGAGTGGAGGCGATCTGCTCGCGCTGGCGGTGCAGGCGATAGACAACGTTGGCGAGCTCCTTTCCCATAGTGGTCGGGGAGGCGGGCTGTCCGTGGGTACGACTGAGCATGGGCTGATCGGCAAGCTGGTGGGCCAGCTGCCTGATGCTGGCGATCACTTCGTCGATCAGCGGCAGCAGTACCTGGCCGCGCCCTTCACGCAGCATCAACGCATGTGAAAGGTTGTTGATGTCCTCCGAGGTGCAGGCGAAGTGAATGAACTCGCTGATCGCCTCCAGCTCTTCGTTGCCCGCGATCTTCTCCTTGAGGAAATACTCCACCGCCTTGACATCATGGTTGGTGGTGCGTTCGATGTTCTTGACCCGCCTTGCATCCTCCTCGCTGAAGTTGTCGACGATGGCGTCGAGGATGTTGCCGGCATGCTCGCTCAGCGTGGGGACCTCCAGGATGTCATTGTGCGCGGCCAGTGCCTGCAGCCAGCGAACTTCCACCAGGACGCGATGGTGGATCAGCCCGTATTCGCTGAAAATGGGGCGAAGGTCTGCGCTTTTGCCGCCATACCGGCCATCGATGGGCGAAACCGCCGTGAGCGAGGAGAGTTGCATAGTCTCAATCCAACAGGTTGCTGAAAAAGGCGTGAATTATACCTGATAGAAACATGGTTGCACGGAAAAGAGTGCTACCAAGTATTCGGTCCGGCAGGCTTCAAGCCCTGGACTTACAAAGGTCCGCCATGCCCGGACATCAATCATCAGAAATCCTAACCTACTGATTAAAAAAGCTTATAATGCTTGAGTGTGACACTGTTCATATGAGGATTAAGCAATTCTTAAGCAACTGTTGATAAGTTGCCACTATGGCTGTTTTGTCGATTTGGGAAAGATTCAACAGACACAATGGCCACCTCGATTAGTAGAACAAACACATGGGGGTCCAACAATGGTGTCGAAGTACCTGCCTCGTTCGCGTAATCTATTGGTTCACATAGCATTACTCCTTTTAATCACCTCAACATCCGCTGTCTTCGCCGACAAACACAGGAGTGATGGTGACAGTTACAACTCATTTAATATCGATTCCGCGAGATGGAGCGAGCGCAGGAGCCGCTTGACAGTGAGTGGAAGCGGCAGGCGGGGTGAGACCGTCACCGTGTCCAATGCCGATACCTCTGCGGATATCGGAAGCGACAGAGTAGGGCGAAGCGGTTGGAGTATCGAAATCAGACACCCCTCCAGCGTTCCCTGCCGGGTACGCGCGGAGCAGTCGGACGGGCGGTCCGACGAGCGCGACGTACGGGGTGCGCCCAGGGATTGCGATAACGGTGGCGGCACGACCAACACGCCGCCCGTTGCCGATGCCAACGGTCCCTACAGCGGTAGCACCGGCAGCGCGGTGAGTTTCAGCAGTGCGGGCTCTTCGGATCCCGATGGCAGCATCGACGGCTACAGCTGGGACTTCGGTGACGGCAACAGCAGCTCGCAGGCCAATCCCAGCCATACCTATTCGGCAGCCGGCGACTACACCGTGACCCTGACGGTGACCGACAATTCGGGTGACAGCAGCAGCGATGTCACCAACGCCACCATCGAAGATACACAGTCGGGCAACCAGTCACCGACGGCGAATGCCAACGGCCCTTACAGCGCTGTTCTCGGCCAATCCATCGCATTCAGCAGCACGGGTTCTTCGGATCCTGATGGTTCCATCACTGATTATGCCTGGGACTTTGGCGACGGCAACAGCAGTTCGCAAGCCAGCCCCAGCCATACCTACGCCGCGGCCGGCAGCTATACGGTCACGCTGAGCGTGACCGATGACCAGGGAGCCAGCGACAGCCAGGCGACGACAGCCACGGTCACCGAACCTCAGCCGGTAGCCGATGTATCGATCAACTCGACCAGCCAGACCGGCGCGCCCGGCGACCCGGTGCCCGAGCAGACATTTGCCAATCAGAGCGGCTATCGCGTCTTTGCCGTCAACGATCTCGGTATGCACTGTGGCGACTTCGATACCCGTATCTCGAGTATCCTACCGCCCTTCAATGTGCTGCACGCCACGGTCATAGAGCGTGGCAGCGAGCCGAACATCCTCTCCCCGGCCGATGGCGTCGAGGTGTACTACTCCGCGGCCTCCAACCCGAATGATCCGATTCTCAGCGGTATGAACTCCGCCGGCAGCGGACCCGTCTACTCCAGTATGGTCAACGGCGTGGTGTTCAAGACCAACTTCTGGGACGTGGCCCGCGAAGCCTATGCGCCTTTCTATCCGGCGGAACCCTTCACCCCGGACGGCGTACTCTCCCTGTTCTATCCGGATGGTCCCGTCGAGGGGATCCTGGATCTCGGACTGCCCATGCCCAATGTGGAGCGTCTCTACCTGGGTGACGGCGAACTGGTGGCCGACCAGCAGTCGATGCCGGGCAGGTATGGGCCCTATATAGAGAATGTGCCTCAGAAGTTCGAGGCCTATGTGGTGGACCAGGCCTTCTTCATCAATCCTGACTTCCAGTTCGGCTACGTCTCCGAGGGGGTCAACTGGTACGAAGCCCCGGGCGTTCCGGTGACCGCATTCGACGACTATGGCCGGGAGAATCCATGGCCGCTCTATCGGGTGCAGGCAAAGATGGGCGGCACCACCCTGGCTTCCGTGGATACGGTGGTACCCATCTCCGGCGAGGCTAACTGTAGTGCCTGTCATGCCGCCGAGGTGGATGGTGGTAACGGTGTAGCTACATGGCAACTGGCAGACGTAGCCACCACTCTCGATGACCCGCAACTCGATGTTGTACCGCTTGAGGTCAGCAGGGAGTACGCAACCGATATCAATATTCTGCGTCTGCATGATGAGAAGCACGGTACCGATCTGCAGAACCAGACCCCGGTGGTCTGCCAGCAGTGCCACTATACCCCGGCCCTCGATCTGGCCCAGTTGGGACCATTGGGCGGCGATGTGGGTACCCTGGCGAACGGACGTGCGCAGACCGATGTCAAGAGCATGTCGAACGTCATGCACAGCCATCACGGCAGCGCGACGGATCAGGACGGTAATCCCGTGTTCCCCGCAATGCCGGCAGCGATTAAGAATGAGTTTGGCGTCGTGGAGAACTTCCAGGAGCGCAGGAACGCGTTGCAACAGACCTGTTACCAGTGTCATCCCGGACGTCGTACCGACTGTCTGCGTGGCGCCATGGCCAACGGCGGTATGGTGTGTCAGGACTGCCATGGCGATATGACGCAGGTGGGCAATGACTTCACCCGGGGTGTGAGCCCCGCGAATCCAGGCGCCTTTGAGCTGGGTGGTGATTTCTACACCAACGCCTCTCAGCCGCGTGTGCCATGGGCCAACGAACCCAGCTGCGGCTCCTGTCATACAGGTGATGCCATGAGCAATCTGGCCGGGACCAGCGGTACGGTGACCAACGAGTATGATGCCAACGGTAATGCGGACAGTATCCGTCTGTTCCAGGCCTACAGGACGGGCGATCCGAAGGCCACACCGATCGTGCCGGTCAATAAGCGATTCGCCGAGAACGTCATCGAAGCGGACAATCCGGCAGTCAGTGGTCCAGATGATCCGCGCATCGGAAACCCAATGCTATACCGGGTGAGCAAGGGCCATGAAGGTGTCTTCTGCGAAGCCTGCCACGGGTCGACTCACGGGATCTGGCCGAACAAGAATGACCAGGCCAACGACAATGTGGCGGCAAATCAGTTGCAGGGACACAAGGGTACGATCACCGAGTGCAGCACCTGTCACGAAGGCGATCTGGGTAACACCCTGGATGGGCCGCATGGCATGCATCCGGTGGGTGACACCCGCTTCTCCAACGGTGGCCACGAGAACCTCGCCGAAGGCAACAAGAACGCCTGCCGTGCCTGTCATGGTCAGAATGGAGAAGGGACAGTGCTCTCCCGCGCGGCCGCAGACAGGACTCTTAGCAACGAGGGCAGGACCGTGCAGATAGCCAAGGGAGAGATGGTGAACTGTACCCATTGTCATTCAAACGAACTATAGGCATAGGTTCGTCAATCCAGCCCGTCGGACGGAAACGGAGTTCCGTCCGACGGGTTTTTCCATTTACTCATCTATCCACCACTTCCGCCCCTTCCTCTTGCGTGGTGCCGGTTATCTCGCCTGTCTTGGTCTTTGCCGCATCGTAGATCTCCGCACTCTTTTCACCGACCTCTGACATGACCTCTTTTGTCTTCTCCTTCACCGCGCTACCCACTTCGGCGGCGGTCTGTTTCGTGGTGTCGACGATCTCCCTGCTTGTCTCGACAACGGCATCGGCGGTATCGCCACCCATCTGTTTAGCACCCTCGTAGACCTCCCTGCTCTTATCGACGACGGCATTTGTCGCCTCTCTGCCGACCTTTTTGGTTTTCTCCCAGGTTTCTTTGCCGGTCTCCGTCACCTGTTGCCGGATACTCGTTTTGTTGTTATTCGCCTCCTGGGCATTGGCGTTACCCGGCGAACCGGATTGATTGCATGCTACCAGGGCGCATAGACCACCGAAGGCGATGGCAAGCTTGGTGTAATTCATTTCGAATCCTCTCGATCTCGGGACCTGTTATCACTAATCAAATTGAAGATTACCAAGCAGTTGCATACACGCATCGCTGTAACGTCTGCGTAAAAAGAGCAACTGCCTTCGTTTACCGCCCGTCTGCCGCCACAGGGTCGCCGCCCTTATGCCGGAGAGCAGCAGTGCACGGATTTTGTTGACATTGTCACTGTTCTGCAGATGGACGGGTTCGCCACTGACCATGATTCTGGGTGATAACTGGCTGATATTCTCGGCATAGATTTCCGCCAGGGCACCGAGTATGTTGCTATGGGTGGCTGGAAAATGGGTGAGCCTCGCGGCAATGGTTGTGATGCCGTGCCTGATGTGTTCGAGACGATCAAGGTGGTTGCTGAGTTTACGTTCCAATTGCACCAGGGCGAGCAGATAACGTGTCAACTCATCGTCTCGCGCCTCTTCGCCGCTCAATTGACGATATGCAAGGCGAAGCCCAGGGGCTACAGCTTCCACGCCACCAAAGACATCGGCCACACTTTCGGCATTGATCTGAAACAGACTGTGGATGTTTGCCGCGATGGTGTCTGCGTTGACCAGTCCCCTGCGCGCAACCTGCTGCACCGAACTGGCTGCCTGGTAGATGCCCGATAAGGCGATTGCGCGATCACTGTCTCGATATTTCATAGGTTTTCACATATTAGCGCTGGTCTCGGCCAGTTCAATGATTCCTCCCCCGATACACCTATTGTTGCGATAGAGCACAATGGACTGTCCCGGAGTCGCCGCCCGCTGGAGTGAATCGAACACGATCCGATAACGATGATCATCAACCGCCGCGATCCTGCAGGATTGCAGGGGCTGACGATGACGTATTCTGGCCAGGCACTGTATTGGTTCGAGGGGTGGATGTGCCGCTACCCAGTGCATCTGGGAGGCTGTCAGTCGATGGCACATCAGTAAGGGGTGATCATGGCCCTGTACGGCAATCAGCACGTTTCTGGCCAGGTCCTTTGCGGCTACGAACCAGGGGGCCTCGGCCCGGCCGCGCCGGCCGCCGATGCCCAATCCCTGACGTTGGCCGATGGTATAGTAGATCAAACCCTGGTGTCGCCCCAGCGGCCTGCCGTCAGGGTCCTCGATATCACCGGGTTGGGCGGGGAGGAAGCGCTGCAGGAAATCGCGGAACTTTCGCTCGCCGATAAAGCAGATACCGGTGCTGTCCTTCTTTTTGTGATTGGGAAATCCAGCGTCTTGCGCGATCTCCCTGACCTGTTGCTTAGTCAGTTGCGCCAGAGGGAAAAGCGTGTGACTCAGGGGGGGTTGGCCCAACATATAGAGAAAATAGGTCTGATCCTTGTCTTCATCCATGGCTCTGAGCAGATGGTAGCCCTCCTCATCCCGCTCAACTCCAGCATAGTGCCCCGTGGCTATTCGCGATGCCTGCAAGTGGTCGAGCGCATGGTCGAGAAAGGCCTTGAACTTGATTTCGCGATTGCACAGCACATCGGGATTGGGTGTGCGGCCAGCACTATACTCTTCGAGGAAATAGGTGAATACGCGGTCCCAGTACTCGGCGGAAAAGTTCACCGTATGCAGGGGAATCTGCAAACGCTCGGCCACCGCCCGGGCATCGGCCAGGTCTTCGGCCGCAGAACAGTAATCGCTGCTGTCATCCTCCTCCCAGTTCTTCATGAACAGACCTTCGACCTGGTAGCCCTGGCGCTGCAGCAGCAGGGCGGCGACGGAGGAGTCCACGCCACCTGAGAGTCCGACGATTACTCTCTCCCTGGCTGTCATGACGCCCCCTTGGCTCGCTTCTGCCTGCTCCCGGTATCATGGACAACGACCCAGTCACCCGGCTCGAGGTCCTTCAGGTGCCAGCGGTCGATGGCGACGCGGATCAGGCGTAGCGTGGGGTAGCCCACCGCCGCTGTCATACGGCGTATCTGGCGGTTGCGTCCCTCGGACAGCTCTATTTCGAGCCAGGAAGTGGGGATGGTGGCGCGGTGGCGGATCGGTGGATGCCGGGGCCAGATATCGGGTTCATCGATAACCCGGACCTTCGCCGGCCGCGTCCGGCCGTCTTTGAGATGAACCCCTTGTCCAAGCTGCATGACAGCGTCGGCGTCGGCTGTACCCTCAACCTGGACCCAGTAGCGTTTCCATCGCTTGCGTCGGGGATCCGTGAGGCGGTGCTGCAGTTTGCCGTCGTCGGTAAGCAGCAGCAGCCCCTCACTGTCCCGGTCGAGCCTTCCCGCGGCATAGACCCCTTTCTCGGTGATGTAGTCGGCAAGGGTCTTTCGCCCGTTCGCATCGGTAAACTGGGTCAGGACACCATAGGGTTTGTTGAATAGAATCAGCATTCGAGGACGACTGCGGCTGGATACAAGCTGTCGGGGCAAAAGGCGTTATGATAGTACCCTGGAGGTCAAACTGGAACCATCAGCTGGGTCGATATCGGATCTCGGGCATAAAAAAACCGGTACGGGATCACCGCACCGGTTTTGTGATTCGCTGACCTGTGGATCGGCGTTTCTGTTGGCTTACTCGCTTGCCGCTACTCTTTGGATATTGGTTGCATGAAGCCCTTTAGGTCCTTGACTGATCTCGAATTGGACCTTTTGACCCTCCTTCAAAGTCTTGTATCCATCCATCTCAATGGATGAAAAGTGGACGAAAACGTCCTGGTCTCCATCTTCCGGGGTTACAAAACCGTAGCCCTTGGCGTTGTTAAACCACTTTACGACTCCAGTCGCCATAGCGTTACTCCTCACTATCGATGACCCGGTAGGGTGGAGTGGTTGTAGCGTCACTCGTGTGATTCTTCGCTGTGAAGGGCGATGGAGAGTTCAAAACCTTATTGCGGATGACCTCGGTCGTCTGAATACGGATAATTCTTCTCTTCGCCTCCAAAATCGAATGAACCAACAGTGAACCGCCACTTGTTATTTTTGCAGAGAGGCGCGTAACTACTCTGTCCACCTGTCCAAGTACCAGCCTTTGGTTAATAAACGGGCGTTAACTTAACTGCCCCAATCAAGTGTTCCTGTCCTTCTAAAATGGGAACCATTATCAACACTTAGGGAGAAGTATAGTGCTATGTCGTCAGTGGTCAACAAATAGATAATTTTTGACCAAATAATTCTGCTACTATAAGTGATTTCCCTAGGTTTTTTTGCGTCTATCTACGAACAATCCCTAGTTTTCAATGACCTATTGGTCGTCAGCCAATCGAGCCGGATAAGGGCTCAGGCGGGTGAATGGCAGGGTTTGATCCATAAAAACCCCTGTTTGCGGATTCGAATCCGATCTGCGTATCCGATAAAATGCAGCGTCGCAGACAGCGATTCGCAGTCCACCGGACCGGGATAGGATATCCCGAATATAATTCCACTTTTCAGGCCGTTTCAGCCTGCTAGAATCAGCCATTATGAGTAGTCGAGAACAAACATCACGTGAAGACGGTCTAGCATTACAGGAGGCGACTCCAAAACTCAAAAAACCTCCAATGTTTAAGGTTATTATCCTGAATGATGACTATACACCCATGGAGTTCGTGGTTTTGGTTCTGGAAACCTTCTTTAATATGGACAGGGAGAAAGCGACCCGAGTGATGCTTCATGTTCACACGCGAGGAATGGGCGTGTGTGGTGTGTTTACCAAAGATGTGGCTGAGACAAAGGTGTCACAAGTCAATGATTACTCTCGCAGCAACCAGCATCCGCTGATGTGCACCATGGAGGAGACCTGAGCGGCGCTATACGGAGTTCCGGAGATGTTGAACAAAGAGTTGGAATTTACCCTGAATCAAGCGTTCAAGAATGCCAAAGAGAGGCATCATGAATTCATGACAGTGGATCATCTTTTACTTGCCTTGCTGGATAATCCCACGGCTGTCGCAGTGTTGCGTGCCTGTGGGGCCGACATCGAGAGCATGCGAAAGAATATCAGCAGTTTTGTCGAAGAGACCACACCACTCATCCCGGATGGCGATGACAGGGAGATTCAGCCCACCCTGGGATTCCAGCGTGTTCTGCAAAGGGCCGTGTTCCATGTGCAGTCCTCGGGTAAGAATGAGGTCACGGGCGCCAATGTGCTGGTGGCGATATTCAATGAACAGGATTCTCAAGCTGTTTTTTTTCTCAATGAGCAGAATGTAAGTCGCCTCGACGTGGTCAACTATATTTCCCATGGCATCTCAAAGGTGGACGGCATGAGTCGGGACGAGGCCCCCGCCGAGCTGTCCAGCGAGTCCAAAGGGGATGGCCAGAGCAGTCCCCTGGAAAGCTATGCTTCAAATCTCAATAAACTGGCCGAGATGGGCAAGATCGATCCGCTTATCGGTCGCCAGCAGGAGATCGAGCGCACTGTCCAGATTCTCTGCCGCCGACGCAAGAACAACCCCCTGCTGGTAGGAGAGGCAGGCGTCGGCAAGACCGCCATTGCCGAGGGACTTGCCAAGAAGATCGTGGACAAGGAGGTGCCCGATGTACTTGCCAATGCAACCATCTACGCCCTGGATCTGGGAACCCTGGTCGCAGGCACGAAATATCGCGGCGATTTCGAAAAACGCCTCAAAGCGGTACTCGCCGAACTGAAGCGCGAGAAGGATGTGGTGTTGTTCATCGATGAAATTCACACCATCATCGGTGCCGGCGCCGCCTCAGGCGGTGTCATGGATGCATCGAACCTGATCAAGCCGGTACTTGCTTCAGGTGAGCTGCGCTGCATCGGTTCCACGACCTATCAGGAGTTCAGAGGGATCTTTGAAAAGGATCGTGCCCTGGCAAGGCGTTTTCAGAAGATCGACGTGGAAGAACCGACGGTGGCCGAGACCGTGGAGATTCTCAAGGGGCTGAAATCCCGCTTCGAGGAGCATCACAATATCGAGTATACGCAGAGCGCCCTGAACAGCGCGGCGGAACTGTCGGATAAATACATCAACGATCGTCATCTTCCGGACAAGGCCATCGACGTCATCGATGAGGCGGGGGCGAACGTACAGCTTCAGCCTGAAGGGCAACGCAAGAAGATCATCGATGTGGACGAGGTCGAGGCCATAGTCGCGAAGATCGCACGGATTCCGCCGAAGAAGGTCTCCACCTCGGATACCGAGGCACTGCGTAATCTCACCCGGGATCTCAAGCTGGTGGTGTTCGGACAGGATCCGGCCATCGAAGCCTTGACCGCTGCGATCCGAATGAATCGTTCCGGACTGGTCAATGAAGGCAAGCCGGTCGGCTCGTTTCTGTTCACCGGCCCCACTGGTGTCGGCAAGACGGAGATCAGCCGCCAGCTAGCGAGGATTCTCAGCATGGAGCTGATTCGCTTCGATATGTCCGAGTACATGGAGCGCCATACCGTCTCCAGGCTGATTGGCGCCCCTCCCGGATACGTCGGATTCGACCAGGGCGGACTGTTGACCGAGGAGATCGCCAAACATCCTCACTGCGTGCTGTTGCTCGATGAGATCGAGAAGGCGCATCCGGATGTCTTCAATCTGCTGCTGCAGGTGATGGACCATGGTACATTGACCGACAACAACGGACGCAAGGCGGATTTCCGCAATGTGGTGATCATCATGACCACCAACGCCGGTGCTCAGGAGATGAGCCGTTCATCCATCGGGTTCACCAAGCAGGATCACAGCAGTGACGGCATGGAAGTGATCAAAAAAATGTTCACCCCCGAGTTCAGAAACCGCCTGGATGCGATTATTCAATTCGCTGGGCTCACGCCCGAGCATATCGCCAAGGTTGTCGATAAGTTCATCTTCGAATTGGAGGGGCAGCTGCAGGAAAAACGGGTCAGCCTGGTGGTGGAACCGGAAGCCAGGGTTTGGTTGGCGGAACATGGATATGATCCGAATATGGGCGCCCGCCCGATGGCCAGGCTGATTCAGGATGAGATCAAGAAGCCTCTGGCGGAGGAACTGCTGTTCGGCAAGCTGTCCGGCGGCGGATTGGTCAAAGTCGATGTCGCCGATGATAAGCTCAAGTTTGATATTATCGGGGAACAGGTGCCCGATACCACATTGGACGATAGCTGATAATTATCAGCGGGCACGATAGGTGATGCGGCCTTTGGTCAGATCATAAGGTGTCAGCTGCACTGTGACCTTATCTCCGGTGAGTATGCGGATATAGTGTTTACGCATCTTGCCTGAGATATGGGCTGTCACCACGTGACCGTTCTCCAGTTCCACGCGGAACATGGTGTTCGGCAGGGTCTCGATCACAGTGCCTTCCATCTCAATAAAGTCTTCTTTCGCCATACTGAATGCTCAACCAATTAACAAAACCGGGCGGATTATAGCACAGGGCTCGCCGTGGAGTTCGCCATTATCAGTATATTTCCGCATATGGCAAGTGATTCCGACTCTCAGCACTATTGTGATGCGGGCAATATCTGTGCTTCAAGCGGGGGATTTGTCGGTATTTCACCGGCAATCAACAGCGGGTAGCCAGGCGGTTGCGACATGACAAGCGCATCTCTGCTCCTTTGTTATGGCTAAATACTAAATCAAATCATTAGGTTAACGAGTTATTGGTAGTCATATCCCGTCGGGGCTTGCCAGAGTAACGCCAGGGCCTCGATCAATTGGCGCAGGGTGTACTCATCGCGGCTTTTCTTTATCGCACGCATGAGATCGAGGCATTGGATGTTCCCCGAACCTTTCCAGATGGCGTTGATGGGTGACTCCCTGTAGAGGCGGGCAAGTACGTTGTCTTCCACTTCCGCCAAGCCGCCTCAATTGCCAGATCGGCCAAGACATTTTGCATCAAGGGTTGATCATGAAGGTTGCGTCTGAGGCGCCGCCATACGCTACTTCCACCGATGCGTTCGATACGTTACCCATCTTGTTTTTCAAGCGTTGAATATGGATGGCGTTTTTCGTGCCGTCGGGTGGCCACCTCGGTAGAAGGAAACAACAGAGACCGACATCCGTGTTGGCGAGTGTGAGAAATGCATCGGATATGGGAGCGGATCAAACCCACTTGTGACCGACAAGTTCACAATCTGCCCCCGGACCGGATCCATCGATTTGGTAGGCCCGGGTGGTGTCGACACGGATGTCCGATCCACCCTGCTTCTCCGTCATCGCCATGCCGATGGTCAGCCCTTGAGTTTAGTTTTCCACCCCTGGCGCCTTGGGGTTGTCTTTCTTCAACGTCCCAACAGTACACCTTATACTGACGGGGTTTACGCGGAATCCTTGCGCTACTGCGAAAGACTATCCCCAGGTACCTACCAGCGTTCAAAGTGTTTCCAGATAAGCACTGTTTCATTATATGGTGTTGCGGAATTGTGTCCGAGCTGAGGGCTTGCCAAATCCATGCGATGCCTGTCTGCAAAAGAAACGGTTAACCGATATTTCTACACCAGTTTTGTTTCTGTCTGGTAACGCGCTTGCGGAGAAAACTAACGTCTGGTGCCGCTTACTCAACGATTCGATGTTAAAGATGCTACTTAATATTACTGGTATGAGAACCGGACCAATAGTGAGCAGTCTATTTGGCTTTCGCTTTGATCGCCTGACGTTATTCTAGAATGTTATTAATTAGTGTCCATCCAAAATAGCGTAAATTACTCTCACCCCCCCCCGGCGCCAGGGATTGTCTTTCTCCGACGCCTCGACACCATGTACTTGTATTGAAGGAACTTGCGCGGTATCCCTGCCGTGCCTGCGAAAGACAACTCCCAGGTACCTGCCAGTGATCAAACTGTTTCAGGATTGGCACTGACTGTTTCTCTTTCCGAGAACTTGCAAAATCAGGGTTATTCTCAGTTTTTTACCGGGTTTTATCCTCTCTTGCAGGTAACAAAAACCAACAATTCGGTGCTTAACCCAGTTCCATTAATATTGTATTTATCAAACTTGCTACGATTGATTTTTTTTTTAACATTTTTTTAGTCTTAATGAAATCTTAATATTTCTCGCTGCAGGCGTGTCTCCGTACATATATATGGCTTGCACTCGGCCCGGACTATAAGTTCAAGATTTGCGCGAGATAGACAAGAATAATCTTTTCTTATTTTCTGGTTGCTCATTTATTCTGTGGCAGGAAGATATTCAAGTGTGAATATGTTCTCGTATTCCGCAAACATATGCTTAAGGAAAAAAATAAATTATTTGTGTTGTCTTATGTGAGATGGTTCGCTAACTCCAGGTTTTGCCGCAGTTTGCTGCGATTTATTGGCCTTCCTGATGAGTTGTCAAACATTAAGGGAATTAGTCATCACTTGAAAAACCATTGACCCGGTCTGGAAATTAGCCTATATATTCACTGTACAAAAAAATAAGTTGACATGGAGTGGGGTACGGAAGCCTGTAGTCAACACGCTTCATCTGCAACCTCAACACCTACGAGCATAGGGACGTTAATTAAGCCATCGGACAGGCGTCTTTTGGGGTAAAGCTAAAAAACTTGTGGTTCCATTCAATCCAACACTCTAAAAGGAGGTGATCGGGATAAAGTCTGCTTGTGTAAATTTAGGAATCGAAGTTTCTTCTACGGGAGAAAGATGCTGGAAATGTCTTATGGACCTTGTGTTCCATGTCATGGAGGAATTTATGTGATGAAGAAAAGTGTGCTTCGTATAGTGTTAGCAGCGCTAACATTAATCCAAGGACTGGTGTTACCAGGAATGGTGGAGGCGGCAGTGCCACCCCCGCCAGTCATTCAGATGCAGGGCATACCCGATGGGGTTTTCAATAACCAATCGGAACCAGTTTGCCGTGAATGCCACGTTAATAAACCGGATGGAATACCGATCAAGGATGGGCTTTTAGTAGATCGTCATCATCTCAAAGCCATACTGCAGATGACTATTCCGCCAGATAGTGACAGGCCGAACCCCGATCCGGATGGTGATGGCGTCGTCAATACAGTCTATGAGTGTCTCTCATGTCATATCCTCGAGTTTGATCCATTTATTGGTGATTATGCCCTCGTGAACAACTTTCGGGATTGTATGAATTGTCACCATCAGGACAACGAGGCGACGGTGCATCATTTGACCCAGGAAGCTGCGGATCGGGATTGCAAAGCATGTCATCAGAGCTTGATAAACAATCCGCTGGATGGGCACTATGTTCCCACCTACTCGCCCAGTCTTGTCACGCCATGGCCGAGCGGCAAACCCAACGGTGATGATTCAATTGTCAGTTCTGCAGGGGCCAGTCCCGGTAACTGCAACTTCTGCCATAACACCATAGATGGTTTACCCGGAGATCCCACAGCTAATCTGGAGGATACCTGGATAAACTCCGTAGTGCCTGTCTACCAGAACATGCAAACGCATCACAGCACCGGTTTGGCGGTCAATGATTCGACGAGATGTTCCTGGTGTCACGACGCAGCGGTCGCCGGAACGCCCTATGTAATTCGTCAGTGTGAGTCGTGCCATGGTGTGACTTCCCTGCATGCCATTACAAGTGACAGTAACGGTGATGGCAATGTCATGCCCGGTCAGGAAATTGCTGGCTACAGTCATACTGGTGCGCAGGCGGATTGCTGGGGTTGTCACGGCAGCAATGGCACGGTACTTTCGGCGACGGCTGCTCCTGGTGGGGCTGCAGGTATTCCCGCTCTGCATTCTATGAGCATCGCGAGTATCGAAGCCGGTGTTGACAGTACTCTCACGCTTGGGGGTATGAACTTCACCAACTATGTGCAAAATCCGTGGACTGGTGAGTTTACCTATCTGCTCAAATCGAAAGTGCGTTTGATCGATGATCAAGGTAATACAACCGACTTTACGCCTACGACCATTACTGCGAGTAGTCTGGAGGTTGTCATTCCCGGCACAGTGGCGGCTGGTAACTACAAGGTTACCGTGACCAAATATGCTAACTCCAGTAACCCGATGGCTCTGACCGTTACGCCTGGCGCATCCATCAGTTCCGCCGAGTGTAATCAAGGCACCGGGACGCTGGTTGTAACAGGTAGCGGTTTTGGTATGTACCTGGATGCCGCCAACTCTGGAACCAGTGTTGAGATGGATGGCACTGCGGGCGAAGTGGTGTCATGGACCGACGGTGAAATAACAGCGGAATTCCCTGCTTGCGGCAGCAATGCAACAGTGAATACCGTTTTTGATACTGCTTCATCTTCGGTTAACTAATGCGATTCTAGCTTAGTTATGTAGGAACTGCTGCGACGGTGGATTTCAATCCATCGTCGCAGCTTCATGCTAGGGCCAGAAGAAAGTATCAGAACTAAGCTGAGCCCTCCAAACTGACACTCAAAAGTACTAAGGAAAAAGTTGCTTTATAGTTACGCTCGAAGCCTCAGGAGGAGTGGCGCGGAATAAAGTCCCGCGGTGCGTTACCTATATCAAGTGTCAATGTTGTTAGTAGAAACGCAAGGGACTTGAATAATGAATAAGTTAATAGCAATCGGGGTAGTTTGTATTGTTGCAAATCTATCTATTAACCCAAGTGCATATGGAATTGAGAAGAGATTGGTTATCGGATTCAACAAGGCTCCGGGTGAATCCGAAATATCCTTGATAGAAAGTAACCACGGTACGGTTGACAAAGTGTACAGTCATGTTCGCGCATTGTCAGTCAAAATCGAAGAAAGTCAATTATCTGAACTTCTAAATAGTCCTGATGTCGCCTATATCGAAGAGGACATCAGCATTCAAACGGTTAATCCCGTTACCGCAGTTCCAGGGCTAGGTGCCATGGCGGCTAGCAGCGTCGAGTACGAGAATGCCTGGAGCGTCGCGCTTATTAACACTGAAACAGCGCACAATAAGTCAATTACCGGATCAGGCGTGAAAATCGCGATACTTGATACTGGCATTGACTATAATCATCCTGACCTCGCGCTAAACTATGCGGGGGGCGAAAACTTCATATCCCTGGATCCAGAGAATCATGACCCATTCGACGATAGCTGGAATAGCCACGGCACTCACGTTGCCGGTACCATAGCGGCCCAGCTCGACGGTGTTGGCGTGGTCGGGGTCGCGCCCGATGCTTCAATTTACGCAGTCAAAGTCCTGGATGGCGCGGGTTTCGGCTCGGTTAGCGACATCGTTGCCGGTATCGATTGGGCCATCAGTAATCAAATGGATATAGTAAATATGAGTGTTGGCATGGATCAGTACTCACAGTCGTTGGAGGACGCATGTGCCTTGGCCGAAGCGGCGGGAATTATGTTGATTGCCGCAGCTGGGAACAGTTATGGTGGGCCTGTTCTCTATCCAGCCGCGCTCCCGTCGGTAGTCGCAGTGGGAGCTACCACGATTTTTGGCGACATCTCGGTGGTGTCACCCATTGGCCCTGAAATGGAAGTCGTTGCGCCCGGCCTTAACGTCTTCTCCACAGTAGGAATGGCTTGGGGCGGTTATGGCTTTCTTGGCGGTACATCACAAGCTGCACCCCATGTGTCGGGCTTGGCGGCGCTGCTCATGTCCTCGGGCGATGTTGTCGATATAGATGGGAATGGTGTGGTTGACAATCGTGATTTGCGCATGCAGATCCAGTATTCCACTATCGATCTTGGGGATGTTGGATTTGATGAGATTCATGGATACGGGTTAATAGACGTTGCTACCGCGTTTTCCGGTATCTATCCCGTGTCACATCTGTTGCTCGAAGTGAGTGGCGGACCACCCAGGAATAGTGCGAAAACCTTCAATATCAAAGATGGTGTTTTTGATGTGACTATTGTAAACACGAGTTTGCGCGCCTTGAAGATGCTTGTTTTCGAGGGTGGACATTTGCGCCGTGACCTCACCGAAAAGCTAAGATTCGCAAGAGCTAAGCACGACGATGATGAAGATCTAGACAAAAATGGTAATGCTAATATATATCCACAGGAAACCAGTGTAAGTCTGGATGCAACAGGAACAGCTTTAAAATTGGTTTTTTTGCCAAAAGGAAAAAAGCATAGCCAAGCGGATATATATATTCAGAAACAGTAGTGATTTTTAACAAGGTTATTGAGCTCTTTACTGGTTGGGAAGCCCTGGCTAGATGGGAACAATAAGTTTGGCAAAATCTCATTGGTGGGCTGGAATCGATAGCTGTGGCACAAAGTCTTGCGCTATGTAATGGTTGTAAAGAGCACCGCGCGACTGTGCTGATTGGAGCCAGCTTCTTTAGTAATCCTAAATGCAAATTGGTAGGGAAAGATGAAAAGAGAGAGTCAGAAATCAAGGAATGGATTTACTACGACGAAGCGGTATCTCATGAGATTCATGCTTCCATCTATTGTTGGTGTATTGGTTGCTTTACATAACTCTTTTGCATGGGCAGATAGTGATGGCGTATCCAGCCCTGGCGAAGTCAAGGCAATTGCGGCCAGCGTTAACGGCGTGCCGATCGAAATGGCGGCAGTAACAAAACAAGTTCAAGGCAAGATTCACAGCTATCAGAAATACGGCGCTGAACAGCATGGCAATGCATTGGCAAAACAAGTGCAACTGCAGGTACTTGATAGGCTTATCTCCGTTGAGCTTATCTACCAGGAGGCAAAAAAGTTAAACATCGAAGACCTCGAGTCACGTGTTGAGGAAGCATTGAATGAGATGAGCGAAACCAAAAAGGCAACAAATTTGGATGAA
>JBNKLI010000132.1:0-27917 GCA_050292275.1 Candidatus Thiodiazotropha sp. | reverse complement strand
CAGGTTTGATTGTATATCCAAGAGATAGGGGTACAGTTTTCTGGTTCTACCGTTGGGGTTCTTATAGGCGACAAATTGAGCCATTAAAAAGCCCTCAAATCATCACCGAATGTACCATTCTCTTCTACAAACTGGTTGTATGTGGCGATCGCATCTTGATTCTCTTTCTTCCACACTTCCCTCTGTCTTGCATTAACTAATTATATTAGCGCAGATTCCAGGGTGGCGGAAAGATTGATTTTAAGAGCTTTGGCCTTTAACAATAAATCACTGTTTATACTGACATTTGTCGGCTTTTTTGGGGCGTGTGTGTCAAATGCTTGCGGCATGGTCTGTCTCCAATTACTATACAAGTATACTATGCGCATATTGGATGCGCATCAAGCATATCACAAGCGCGTAAACACGGATCCCACATAGCTGCGCCGTTTCGCTCAGCAGCTTTGCACGCCCGGTTACGCGAAACGTTGAAGCTGACGACAAACCCTAGACCATTTTGCTTATCAAAGGCAATTGGGGACATTTATGGACACCCCAAGGATGTCAAGGATTAGCTGATCATTACTTTACCTCTTACCCAATGGTTCCCAGTCTGAAGAAAACAGTCTTAGACACATATCCGGCTTCTCAATAGTACGCTTGAGGTTCCGAGCCTTGGTGAGTTTGAAGAAACCCCACCGCCTCTGCACCCGTCAGGCCTTGATGACCGTTGTCCCAACTCAGGTTCTGCCAGGGGTAAACTGTTATTGTTTTATCACTGCTGTTTCACCGTATCGGGGATGGCACCTATAAAACTTCAATACTGTTGTTGGCTAACCCATTTTTCAAATAGCTTGGGCTGGTATTGGTGGTATTGGGGGACATCCATAAATATATTGCCATTTTTTCCTCAGTGAACTAGCCTCTCCAAAACGCATCAGACACAACAAGTGTCTTGTGATAATGACACGTGCCCGCGAAACCCTAATCAGCCTGGATGCGCCCCCCCTACTACCATTGCATCTACCGATGCATGACTGATTATGGCATGAAATCAGGAAACGACACCTTGACGCTGAAAAGACAATAAATTTTATCTGCGTTCAATTCATGTTGCTAAAGTTATGCACCTTAGTGCCGCAAACACGAACAATACAATACGCCTGATGCAGTGAGGGAATTGCATTGCTGCTTATTGGAAGAACAGGTGGTTTGTTCTTTGCAGGACTGTATCGCTTTTCTTGATAACAATTCATTGCTTATGAATAGCACCAATGAAAAAGCCAATCAAATTTTCAAACGACAGCGAGCCATATCTGGGACTCAATTCTCTGATGGCTCTCGATCACTTGATTGTTACTTCTCTTGAGCTCAATTCTCATATTGCAGTTTACAGCCATCAACACAGCCTGAGTCGCCTGCAGAAGGCAGCGACTCGGATAGTCCCTCAGGGCATAAATATCACATTGAGTATTAGAGAGCTGGTAAAGCAGGGCCAATTGTTTTCCGCTGCTGTACTTATGCATTCACTCATCGAGCGAGTGGGTATAATTTCATACCTTGTCAACGTGCCATCGGCCATTGACAGTTGGGAAGAGGGATGGCGCCATTGTGAAAGGCCCCTATTAAAAAAAATGTTAATGACCCTCAGCGACGGAAAAGACAAGACGAGCATAATTAAGTCAGTAGACACTTTTGACCACTTGGTACATGGTGATCCCATGGAGAGTAAGTTCAATCTCGTTCAGCTTGACGCGGATGCGATTGGGTACGGGGTGGGTCGAATAGCAGACAATAATGGCTTGTGTGATTTCTTATGCTATCAAACAATAGCATGGCTTACAGTGTTAAGCGGTATGTCCTCAGTAGTGTTTCCGGGAGTTGATGAGTCAGCCAGCAAGGCTAATTAGATATTGTTCATAACTATAACTTAGTAACATTGAGCGATAATGCCATCAGGAGTATTGCAAGTCATACTTGGCTGGCAATAAATGATATAATAGTTGGTATTGCGATCAAGTTATCGCGACTTTATTGCATTTAGTAAAAGAAATGAAAGGGATTCAGATGCCAGCTAATCCTGACAGGAACGGAAACCTGCAAATGTCAAATGAACCGCATCAAATGACTCCACCCGCAACAAGAGGCATTCTGATTCGCCAACCGTCCTGGTATGACTTCATGAACCGATTTCTCTTTTTAGGCCGGGAACGTCGATTCAGGGAACGGACCGTGGACTTAGCGGCTATAAAGCGTGGCAACACTATCCTCGACGTTGGTTGCGGCACGGGCAATCTGACCATGGAACTCAAGATGTGTGGCGGGACCGACGGCGAGGTCTTCGGCATTGACGCCGCCCCTGAAATGATACAGAAAGCACAAGAGAAGGCATCCGAGCGGCAGCTGAATATCAGTTACCAGGTCGGTCTGATCGAGGATATTCCGTTCCCCGATAACAAATTCGACATTGTGCTCAGCAGCCTGATGCTCCACCATCTTCCAAATGATCTCAAGCGTCAAGGGATAGGCGAGATCTCACGGGTATTGAAACCCGGTGGGAGGTTCGTGGCGGTGGACTTGGACCCTCCGCTAATTGGTAACTTGAGCGCGGTAGTAGAGGCCATGAGAGCTAATGACTTCAATGAAATTCGAAGAGGCAGGACAGAGTTCAGGACCATGTTCCTGCTCATTCATTATGTAACCGGAGTAGTCAAGGGAGCGTAACCGGAAAACCGATACTATTTTGAGATTTTCTGAAACGATCATTAAGTTTTTCATCTTCATATTCTTCAGTCGTTTTCCCACCCGGTCATTGGTAACACTATGCCGAAGGATATGCTTTTTGAAATAAATATATTAGCTTGATTACCCACATTGCACAGCCATTGAATCAGCGAACCTACTTGGTTATGAGTTTTGAGTTGTGATGTGCGCTTTGTGCACAATGTATTTGTACCCCCTCTCCCTGGCCCTCTCCCCAAGGGGAGAGGGAATGCATGGATCAAAGGCTGGAGCGAATAGCAGCTTGATCCCACGACCAGACAGGAAACGTTCGATCTATTCGAATAGCAGTTCTCCTCTCCCCTCGGGGAGAGGGCCAGGGAGACGGGGTTATAAAGACCCTTGAATGAAAAACACACATCCATTCAAAACTCAAAACTTTTCAGATAGTTCCACGATTCTCGCAACTAACTTCTTTCGCTGAGCATGATGGGTATTCAAGTTAATAATTGAAACTCATCCGGGGCTGTATGGATAAAGGGCCTGAATATCACAGTGATTCTTAGGCTGAGCTGGGTATAGATTTCGACGGGCTCGTTAGTTTTTACGGGAGCAGCGCATTCGTAGTCTGAATCAAGTACCTGTTCATTTGGGAAATAGTTAAGTTTTTGCCGCAATTTATCGAAGCTGCTTTTGTGGGTGTATCCAGAGAGTAGTTCCTGGCGTATCGGTCCTATAATTTTAACTCGGTTCTCATCTATCAGCTGGGTCAACTGTTCCGCCACGGCGGTTTCTCTTGGCGTATTCCCTCTTAGGGCCAAGAACCAGATGCAGGTATCAACGAGTACGCCGCTCATTTGCGTCCTTTTATATAGTCGTAATCGGCATCCTGGGGCAGGTTGCCAAAAAGAGTTGTGATCTCTCGCTACTTGCGGCGCCGCACAAATTCCTTAAGCGCCAGATTTACTGTATCGTTTTGGTAGGCAGCCCGCTTATGGTGAGTGCTTCGTTCAGCAGGTTGGTATCTATGGAAAGATTTGTGGCCATGACTGCACCTCATTTCACACAAATTGACACACATAATGCCACACACGACAATTAGATCGATCAACCAGATTACGGGAGAGAAAGGAATCATCAAGGAGTCGAACTCCCTTAAGTTGCTTTTGAAAGTCAATCCTATAACGCTCTGTCGGGACACTGAGGCTTTGAGTCCAACCACCGATGTCGGATCTGGGTGAAAGTTCTTCATACCATGCTATGGTTATGGTTGATTGGCAGAGAGTAGGTCACACGAAACTCCGCCATTGGATACCAGAACAGAACGATTCGCATATAGACTACTTCGAATAGCACAAGGACATGCCATCGAGGTGTGATCTTTTTTTTTACTTTGTACTAGGGGAAGTAGATGACGGGCGAAAACAAATCCGAGTATGCCGCGAGTCTGTGCCGCGCGGTGGAGAACAACGACCTAGCCGCGGCCAATAGCGCTCTGGGGCAATTGGGCAATCCCAACGTAAAATGCCCCGGTAGCGGTTTGACACCGTTGATGATCGCCTGTGGTTACGGCTATTTGGAGTTGACAAAATGGCTTCTGCAACAAGGAGCGGATCCCAATTGCACCGACAGCCAGGGTGGCGCCTTTCCCATCCATAAGGCCTGCCAGGGCGGGCATCTTGAGATAGTCAAACTTCTGGTTGAGCATAGCGCCCAGCTCGATTGCCAGAGCGCGGCCACCGGCCACACCCCATTGATGGAGGCAGCCTGGTTCAAGTTCGCCGACATAGCCGAATACCTGCTGCAACGCGATGTAAAGCTCACCATCCCGACCCATTACGGTTTTACCCTGGATGATCACATCGCCTATGAGCTCAAGGTCAACCAGAAACCCAGGGAACAGACCAAGGTAGAAACCATCAAGGCTGCCGTGAACAGGCGGCATGAGAAGGACCGGGCCCAGCAGAAAGAGAATTCGCTGATGGAGGCGGTAATCAACGACGACCTGGAAACCGTCGACGCACTCATTGAGGAGGGTTTCCCGGTGGACATGCGCGCACCCTGCACAGGCAGCTTCAACGATGGCCATACGCCGTTGCTGGTGGCGGTCCGTGACGGCCATTTCGAAGCGGCCCGACGCCTGCTCGACGCCGGCGCCGATCCCAACGCGGTGGAACCCACCTTTCTCGCCGTGCCGCTGCACAAGGCCACCTATAACGGAAGGGCCGATATGACACGCCTGTTGTTGCAGCAGCCCGGGATCAAGATCGACTACCAGGGCCCGACCAACGGCTACACACCGCTGCATGACGCCTTATGGCATGGCTTCGAATCCTGCGCGAAATTGTTGATCGATGCGGGGGCGGACCTCAACCTCAAAGGACACGACGGCAAGCGGCCGATCGACCTGGCCATTGATGTGCTGGGGGATGAATCTGAACTTACGCGCTATATAAAGGACAGGATGGGAACGTGATTTGATCTCATCTCTTCGTCTCGGCCTCCGTTACCACCCTGTTTCTCCCACCCTCTTTCGCCTGGTAGAGCGCCAGGTCCGCTCTTTGCAGCAAGGTTATCAGCGTATCCTGCTCCTGGTAGCAGGCGACGCCGAAGCTGCCGGTTTTATGCTCCACCTCGTCAAACCGGTGATTCTCGATAGCAAGGCGGATCTTTTCCGCCAGCTGCGCCGCCTGTTGAAGGTTGGTCTTAGGGGTCAGGATGAGAAACTCCTCGCCGCCCCATCGGGCGACCACATCACTGGCCCGGGATGAACGGGTAAGAATCGCCGCCACGTCCCGCAGCACGAGGTCTCCAATATGGTGGCCGTAGGTGTCGTTGACCCTCTTGAAGTGGTCCAGATCCAACATGATCAGCGACAGGGGCGTATTGTAGCGCATGCTCTGTTTGATCTCGTACTCGAACAGCTCTTCGAGCTTGGCCCGGTTGTAAAGCTTGGTCAGACGGTCGGTCGAGGAGAGTTCCTGGAGCAGTTCCTTGTCCCTCTCCAGCTTGGCATTGGCCTGTTGCAGCTCCGATTGGGTCTGTTTCAGCACATCATAGGCGTCCGACAGCTCCGACACTTTGTCGTAGAGCTGCTCGGTGCGTTCTGTCACCCGTTGCTCAAGGCCGACATAGAGTTTGGCATTCTCGATGGAAACCGCCATCTGTGAACTCAGCAGTTTGAGCAGTTCCAGGTGATCGGGGGTGAAAGCGTCGCTGATCAGATTGTTTTCAAGATAGAGAATGGCGGTGAGCCGCCCCCGGTGGGAGAGCGGCATGCAGAGTATGGACTTTGGGTGGTACTCGATGACGTATGGATCGGTTGTAAACATGCCTTCGTTGGCCGCGTCGTGCAATACCAGAGGTTCCGTGGTTCTGGCGACATAGTGAACCATGGCGGTCGAAAGGTCGGTGCGGCTCTCCAGGGGCTCCAGCTTGAACACCTGTCTTGTCCGGGATTCCAGATCCACCTTCACCTCGACTGTCCAATGCCCCTCGGCATCGGTGCTGATCAGAAAGCCCCGCTGGGCGCCGGCATTTTCCATAACGGTGGTCATGACCTTGTCGAGCAGAAGCTCCAGCACGATCTCTTCGGTGATGGTTTGCGAAACCTTCAATACCGATGCCAAATCGAGACTTAGCATGGGGGTTTCGCTGGAGCCGACGAGTTCGTCCTGGGACGTATGCTGGGGTGGCGACACCCTGGCCAGGAGTTCACCGTACTTCTCCTGCAATGACACCACCTTGGCCTCCGCGCCCCATCTGCCATAGGCATGCAGAGCATCGCTCAAATAGAGGCGGGCGATTTTCAGGCGACCTTTTTCCAGGTAGTAGCCCCCAGCCAACTCGTTGGCCAGCGCCTCGTCATGGGTATAACCATTTTCCACCGCCAGGTTGATCGAGCGATCGTAACAGGCCTCGGCCTTGTCCGGCTCCCCAATCAATCGCCAGTATTCCGCTTCGACCAGTTGATGTTTATGGGCATAGTTCATGGGCGCGCTCCGTGCCCACTGCTCGAGCTCTACCCTGCTGGCATCGATCTTTTCCACCAGGGTTTGGCGTTGTTCGCCCACAGCATCTCTGGCGAGGGCGAGCCGGGTCAGGGATGCGTAGAAACGGTACAGGGGAACATGAATAATGCCCATGACGCTGTGCAGATAGCGCTCCGCCAGCTCTGCATTATCCAGCGCCTGCTCATGGGCACCGAACAGACAACCAAGAATCAGTTTATTGAAGTAGTAGATAAAACAGACCGTTTTGTCATCATCCTCCTGCAGCAGATGGGCCTGTTCTACCTCGTTGAAGGCTTCGCCGGTGAGGCTCAGTGGATCAACGTTGCGATTGAGCAGGTTGAGGACGGTCTGCTGAAAGATCTCGGTCCAGTAGACCACTGCCTGCTGATCGAGGCGGGCAATCGCTTTATGGTAGGTGGCGAACTCGCTGGCGGTCTCCGGCAGATAACGCGCGCTGAACAGCGTATGATGACAATAGACATGCGCGCTCAGCGCGGCGAACAGCAGATCCCCTTGATCGAGTCCGCTGCGATAGGCCTCCAACAGGGGTTTCAAGGTCTCTCTCAAAGAGTGCTTCCAATGGTGCACGAAGAGGTAGACATCGAGATAGATCTTGCACTTGAAGTGTTGCGCCTTGAGACGCTTCATCAGATCGATGGCGAGACGTCCGAAGGCGTCACCGTCATCGTAACGGCCTTCCGCTGAACAGAGTACCAGGGCGTAGACTGAATAGGCGAAGGCGGAGTCGGCGGCATTGCCGCGGCTCAGGGAGAGTTCTACCTGCCTCAGCACCAGCAACACGAAGAGTTCCGGCGAGTAGTTATAGGCCGGACTCGCCAGGGTGGTGAGGGTATCCATGATGACCAGCGCGCGGGGATCGGTCATCTTCGGCAACCGGCTCAGGCTCTCGATACTGCGCTCACCCAGGGTATCGTGGATATGTGCCAGGCCCGCGCCGATGTCCTGTGGTTCGACGGGCCTGGGAAAGTGAATATCGAGAAAGTCGAGAAACTCGAGCCCGCTCTCCACCGCCTCCTTGAGCCGGTTGCGGGCCGTGTTGGCGAGGATACGAATACGATAGGCCTTGGCCTTTTGCAGGTCGTTGCCGACGTGGTTCAGTACCTGTTCGACCAGGGCTTCCATCTCTTCATAGTGATGACAGAGGTAGGCGGCCTCCGCAGCCTCTTCATGGAGCAGCATCGCCAGTTCCTGGTTCTGCTTCCAGGCCTCGTCCGGTAACAGCCCGATGCCCGTGGTGAGATAGCCGAAAGCGGCGTTGTTCGCGGCGGAGCCCTTCGCCTTTTGCCCGGCCTGCAGATTGAGACGAGCGAGCTGCACCCGCTCATGGGGATCATCGATCAGGGTCACACCGAGATTGAGATGATTGACCAGCTCGAAGATATGCTCATCGCGCTGCTCCGGATCGAGGCGTTGCAGCAGCAGGTGACCAATGCGCAAATGAACAGCCTGTTTCCGGTCTTCGTCGATCAACGAATAGGCAGCCTGGTGGACACGGTCGTGGAGAAAGCGATAGGTCGAGTTGCGCTCATCGGACACCTCGCTGAACAACAGGTTATCACTGACCGGATAGACAAGACCGCTCTGAACCGCCGGCAGCAGCGCCATTGCGCATTCATCGATCAAGTGTTCATGCACGATCGACAGAGTCTTCAGATCAAACCGCTCACCGATCGCGGCGGAGAGTTTGAGCGCCTCCCGGGCGGACTCGGGAAGGTGGCCGATCTTGTCGACCATCAGGTCGACCACCGTGTCGGGGATCTCCGCTCCGGCGATTTGATCCAGCTCCCAACGCCACTGACCGAGCTCCCGATCGAAGCGTATGTAGCCCCGGCCATGCAGGGCGTGCAGCAATTGAATCAGGAAAAACGGATTACCCAGGGTTTTGTCCATGCAGATTCTGGCCAGGGCTTCCACCCGACCCTCGTCAGTCTGCAGGCTGTCCGCGATGATCGCCTTGACATCTCTTTGCGCCAGGGGTTGAAGGGTGATCGAGGAGAGAGTGGCGTGGGATTTGCGAATCTGCTCCAGGGTGATGCTCAAGGGATGGGCGGCATCCACCTCGTTGTCGCGGAAGGTTCCCACAATCAGGAGGTGCCGGGTCTCGTTGTCTCCCATGATGAGTTCCAGCAACCGCAGCGAAGCGCTGTCGGCCCATTGCAGATCATCGAGAAACAGGGTCAAAGGGTGGTCAGGCCCGCAAAAGGCGTGGATGAAACGCTGAAACACCAGGTTGAAGCGATTTTGCGACTCCTGTGGCGGCAGCTCGCGAATAGCGGGTTGATGACCGATGATATGCTCTACCTCCGGGATCACCGCCACCACCACCTGGCCGTTCGGCCCCAGGGCATCCAGCAAACGCCGACGCCACCGCTCGATCTGCGTTTCGCTCTCCGACAGAAGTTGTCTGACCAGCTCTTTGAACGCCTGAATGAAGGCATGGTAGGGGATGCTTCGGTTCAGCGGATCGAATTTGCCCATCACGAAATAGCCATGATTCTCCACCACCGGTTTCTGCACCTCATTCACCAGGGTGGTCTTGCCCACGCCGGAGTAGCCGCCGATCATCACCAGCTCGCCGCTGCCCCGGCAGACGCGTTCGAATGCGTTGAGCAGCGCTTTTGTCTCCCCCTCCCGGCCGTAGAGATTCTGCGAGACGGTAAAGGTACTCGAGATATCCCGTTCTCCGGGCTCGAACGGCGTCTCGACATCCCCGGACTGCAACAGCCGCAGACAGGTCTCGAGATCCTGCCGCAGTCCATAAGTGCTCTGGTAGCGCTCCTCGGCGGTCTTCGCCAGCAGCTTCATGATGAGCGCGGAGAGTGCACTGTTTATTTCGGGATTTAGATCATGGGGCGCGATGGGCTGCTTGGCGATATGGGCGTGCACCAACTCCATCGCATCGTCGGAAATGAAAGGGGGCTGGCCGGTCACCATCTCATAGAGGGTGACACCCAATGAGTAGAGATCGCTGCGGTAGTCCAGTTGCCGGTTGATGCGCCCGGTCTGTTCCGGAGAGATATAGGTAAGGGTACCCTCCACCACATCCGCGTCGAATCGCACGGCCCTCGCCACTGGCGGTACCGAGGCGAAACCCAGGTCGATGATCTTGATCCTGCCGGTCTGGCGGTTCCAGATGATGTTGGAGGGATTGATGTCTTTGTGCACCAGCCCCCGACTATGCAGGATTTCCAGTCCCTGGGTCACCTCGAGGGCTATCTGCAGGCATGTTTCAAGGCTCAGCCGCTCGACCGCCATGATGTGATCGAGCGAAGTGCCGCCGAAATCCTCCAGTACCAGGGTGGCCGACTTTCCCTGCTCCAGGTATTCGATCACCTTGATGATGTGTTCATCGTCGAACTGCCTGGTATTCTCGTATTCCAGGCGAAGGCGGGAGATCTCCCCCTGACTTGGATATTCACTGCGCAGTGTTTTCAGAATGACCTGGAAATCGTCTTCATTGCGATAGGCGCG
Source organism: Candidatus Thiodiazotropha sp. (assembly GCA_050292275.1). Lineage (GTDB taxonomy): Bacteria > Pseudomonadota > Gammaproteobacteria > Chromatiales > Chromatiaceae > Thiodiazotropha. Next base: position 17,712 of record JBNKLI010000132.1, on the reverse strand, counting down.
GCAGATGAGCGTCAAGGCGCCATGATGTATTGTATCGCCTATCCTGTATCCACTCGATGCTAACACGGGGTGCCCTCTTTGTATGCTCACCGCCCTGTGTATGACACAACACTCCTGTCAATGGATTCTAGCACTTAATACAAGGTTGTATCACAGCCGTCCGCTGCGCACACAGAAAAAAGTCAGCCCTCACCCGGTCAGTATACCTTCCGATTCATCTCATCTATTCATAGTATGATTCGAAATAGGAGAAGGGTGCGACCAGCAAGGCCACAAGGGCAAAGTCATCGAAATAGAGATGCTTCACTAGCGCCTGTGTAATGGTAGGGACCCAACAATCGCCAACCTGCACTTCACTGCAGGATTCCCTCTCCTCAGGCTGTTTGAATATCGTTTTCATGCACAATCCTGACATTCGCAAACCAGGCCTTTTTCCAGCGTCCGATTCGCTCTTCATCACTGAGCTCGCTCAGGCGAGCCGGCTTACCATTGCCGAACCTCGCATGATCACTGGCAGATCTGATATTGATCGACCCATAGACGCACTCATTCTCTTCATAGCAGACGTTAGTCAGTACGCCACAGTTTTTGCAGATCAGAAAATCGGCGATCCGGCTTCCCAGTCTGTATCTGCTGAGTTCATTTCTGTTTTTTATGTGGATTGTCAGCGTACCGTTTCTATCGGATGCATAGGAAGCACCGTGACTGCTGCAAAACCCACAATCACAGGAACGTGGATTATATGCAGATGGCTCATCAGGTAATTCAGCTACATACGAAATATTTCCACAGTGGCAGCCTCCCTGGACTTTATGCATGGTGAATTTCCTTTTTCAATCGTTTTAAACAACCACCAGATAAATCGCAAACAAACCCTCGTCATCCACCCAATGGCTCACTTCCTGGAAGCCGCTTTCGGTGACCAGGTCGATAAATTCCACTGGTGAATATTTGTACGAGTTTTCGGTATGCAGAGTCTCGCCCTTTTTGAATTCAAAGCGGTGGCCATTGAGGTGAAGTGTCTGTCGTTGCGTACTGACCAGGTGCATTTCCACGCGCCCTTCTTCACCGTTGTAGAAAGCGAGATGTTCGAAATCATCGGGATTGAATTCGGCGCCCAGCTCCTGTTGCATGCGTTGCAATAGGTTGAGATTGAAATCCGCGGTCAAACCCGCCGCGTCGTTATAGGCGGCATTGAGCAGGTGCTCGCTCTTTTTGGTATCGACGCCGATCAGCAGCATACCACCCTCACCCACTGTACGCTGAACCATGCGTAAAAATCTGCCTGCCTCATGCGGATCGAAATTACCCAGGCTTGAACCGGGGAAAAAGAGCAATCGGGGACCCTGAGGTACTTCGTCCGGTACCGGTATCGAATGAGTGAAATCGACACATGCGGCATGTATAGGTAACCATGGATACTCTCTCGCCAGACTCATTGCACTCGATTTCAGATAGCCGAAAGAGATATCCATGGGGACGAACGCGCTCGGTCTCAACGCATCGAGCAGCAGGCGCACCTTGCCGGCACTTCCCGCACCCGGCTCGATCACGACCCGCCCTCTTCCGGTCAATGCAGCGATCTCTTCGGCAAGTTCCGAAAGCATGCGGCATTCGACATTAGGCAGGTAGTATTCCGGTTGATCACAGATCCTGTCGAAGAGTTCCGATCCGCGCTGGTCATAGAAGAATTTCGGCGGGATCGATTTGACGGACTTGGACAGCCCCGTAATCGCCGCCTCGTAGAGACTCAACGCACGGGGCTTGTGATCGTGAAAGGTGACATTCTCCATCAGCCATCCTCCGCAAGCCGCAGGCCGGTGAAAGCCCAGCGTTCATCCGGATAGAAAAAGTTGCGATAGCTGGCACGCGTATGACCTGCCGGGGTGACACAGCACCCCCCTTTCAGCACCATTTGGTTGGACATGAATTTGCCATTGTATTCACCTATCGGTCCAGCCAAAGGCTTAAAACCCGGATAGGCGGTATAGGGAGATGCCGTCCAGCTCCAAAGGTCGCCATACCACTGCCCCGCTGCACCGGCGGGAGCGGGATGGAGCTGATCGCTATCGGCGAAGTTGCCGCTCGCCGGCTGCTGCCCCATGAGGATCTCCAGTTCGCCCTCCAGCGGCAGTCGCTTGCCTGCCCACCGGGCAAAGGCGTCCGCCTCGTAGTAGCTGAGGTGACAGACCGGTTCATGGTGATTCAACCGACGCAGCCCACCCAGGGTGAACTCCATCCACTCCCCCTCCCGCTGTTCCCAGTAGAGCGGATGACGCCACTCCTCTCGCTGCAGCAGTGTCCAGCCATCGGAGAGCCATAGCGCAGGATCGCCATATCCACCGTCATCGATGAAAGCCAGATATTCACCGTTGGTCGTCAAGCGGTCGGCGATGCGGCAGTCTGACAGCAACACCTGATGACGGGGCGTTTCATTATCGTAAGCGAAACCATCCTCGCGATCGGCACCGATGAGCTGGACCCCTCCCGATTGCGCCACCCAGCGTATATCCCTGGTGGTGGCACAAGCCGATTTCAGGTCGTCCCTGTAGCTGGGCTTCAGCGGATTGCTCCAGAAATTGTGCTTCACATCCATCAGCAGCAGCTCCTGATGCTGCTCCTCATGATTGAGCCCTAGAATGACCCGATACGCGAGCTCCCTCCATTTGTTCTCATCTACAGATTCCATCAGATGTTTCATCTGTCGATTCACATGGGCGCGGTAATGATAGACCTCATCCACCGTCGGGCGCGACAGCAGACCGCGTTTGGGTCGGGGATGCATCATGCCATGGGTGTAGTAGTAGCTGTTGAAGATGAAGTCGAACTGGGGATGAAAGGGTGTGTAAGCCGGATCGAAGCGGGCGAGTACGAAGGCCTCGAAAAACCAGCTCACATGGGCGATGTGCCACTTGGGCGGGCTGGTCTGCACCATGGACTGGACCTGGTAGTCATCAGTCTGCAACGGCTGACACAGGGTCTCGGAGAAGCGGCGGATACGACTGAACTCCGCCATAAGTCGTTCACGGCCGCTATCTAAGGTGATTGTGGTATCCATATACAAAGCCTTGTGCTGAAGGTTTGCCGGTTTGATTTCCTGCTCATTCCACGCCCGCTTTCAGCGTGTCAAACCCCAAGCCGAAGACCATATAAACCTATCGGCCATGAATAAACAAGCAGAGCCTTCAGCAGATATCCTTACCAGGGTGTCACCGAGTTCAACAGGCGAAACGGGTGACCCATGCTACCCATATCGTTTGACATCACGGCAACACCGTGGCGCATGACTCCGGTGTCGTACTGCATGCGGCCGACGCTTTGAGACATGCGGCCGACATCTTTCTGCATCGCCGGTACCGAAGCGATGTCGCCCCGCATTGAACTCATGTCGTCAGACATAGTCTCCATATAGCCGCGCATGGGGACCATGGCCCCCTCCATGTTGCCCATGGAGACCTTCATCGCCCCCATATCCTGCCGCATGCTGCGCATGTAGCCCTCCATGGCGACCATCTTGGTGCTCATCAGCGCCATATCGTCCATCATACTGTTGATGAGCTGCGCCATCCAAAGACCGGCGATGACAGCGACGATGCCGATAAGAATGATCCACCGATTGTGGATCTTGCCGCGGATTTCAATATAGTCTTGAAACAGCTTGTCGCGCTGTTTCATCTCTATCAACAGCTCGCGTAGCGCGACACGCGAGGATGGAGGTGTTTCGTTGGCGGGGGATTGATTTTCTTCCATGATATATCCCTAGTTCACTATCTGTTCATGGCTTAATTCTAGTCACTCTATCGAGAAAAGGAATCCCTACTCCAGGGCATTCAAGTCGGTCTGATGATCGATATCGAGCAAAACACCAGGGTCATCCAAGGGTAGCAAGCGCAGTTGGTCCGGATGCGCCGCCAGCAGGTGGCGAGCGCCATGATCCCCATCCAAGGCGAGTAACCGCTCCTTCCACTTTCCCCCAAAACCGACGGGATGACCGCGGCGTCCACGAAAGACCGGGGCAGCCAGGGAGGCACCGCCTGTCAACGCTCGGATCACGCAGACGATGGTCTGCGGCGCGATCCAGGGCATGTCCGCCAGGGCGACCACCCAACCGGGCGCATCGGCGCTGATTTCTATTCCCAGGGCCAGGCTTCGGCCCATGCCCTGGTCTGCCCTATCGTTCTCGACCACTCGCAAACCCAGGGCGTCGTAGCGCTCCGCCAAGGCGGAATCGCCGCGGCGTATGATCGCCAGGGAATCGGGTAGCGCGGATACGAGATTGCGCGCGGCCGCCACCCCCACCAATTCGCCCGAAGCCAACGGGTGGAGCAGTTTGTGGCTTCCAAACCGCCGAGCGGAACCTGCTGCCAGCAATATCCCTTGAATCTGCGACATAAGCCTACTGGAATCTACATCCAAAAACACCGTGAATAAAGGAAGGCGGCTGAGGGTTATCTTTCGCAGTAGCGGCATGGATGCAGCGTTTGTCCCCGTCAGCACATGGATATGCTGTCGGGGCGCCGAAGAAAGATAACCCTCAGACGCCCAGGGATAAAAAAAATACTCCTTATTGCTGGACAGCCACTAGCGATACGTCCTCACGACGCTCACCAAAACCCCCTGGATCCGCACCCTGTCCGCATCGTATACCTGCGCCTCCATCTCATCGTTGTGCGGAATGAGCTTGATCCGATGACCGCCGCGCATTGTCTGTAGCTCCTTCAGGGAGGCATTTTCATTATCCACCAAAGCCACGACGATCTGACCGTTGCTCGCGGTCGCCGATGGTTTGATAACGACCAGATCCCCATCCAGGATACCACTGTTGATCATCGAGTCCCCTTTTATCCTGAGCAGGAAACAGTCCGGCTGTATCAATAGCGAAGTGAGATCGATCGACTCATCCTGCTCCACCGCTTCTATCGGTTGCCCGGCCGCAATCACACCTCTGAACGGCAATTCGTTCGGCGAGCGCAGGGTGCGCCAACCGGAACGTGCCTTCTCGAGAAAGCCCTTCTCTTCGATGGAAGAGATGTAGCGATGCACCGTACCTACCGATTTGATACCGCAGCCATTGCCGATTTCAGACAACTTGGGTGAACGGCCCTGATGTTTCCTGAGGTAGTCTCCGATGAAGAGCAGGATCTTTTTTTCCAATTCCGTCAGCACTTGACTTTCTCCGAATTTTCTCTAGCCTAGAATAGAGAAAAATTAGAGAAATATATAGAGAAAATTTAGAGAAATATCAAGCATCAACAGCTGGCATCTCGTGAATACAGCCTTAAATAATCTTTTAAATAACAACAAGTTGGTGTGGCGCGGGGAAAGACATGCCACCACTGGCCATGGAGTGCCGACGGGCCATGCCCAATTGGATGCCGTTTTGCCCGAAGCGGGATGGCCGAGCGGCTCGCTGATAGAGGTGATAGCACCGCACTGGGGTATTGGAGAACTGCGGCTCTTTGTTCCGCTCATGGCCGCAGCCACCCAGGCAGGCAGACAACTGGTATGGATCGCACCGCCCCACATCCCCTATCCTCCCGCCTTGGTGGCCAGTGGTCTTTCAATGGACCATCTGCTGGTGTTGCAACCACCCCGGCAACAGGAGATACCCTGGGCCATGGAGATGGTGTTGCGTCAGCGCCGTTGCGCCATGGCGCTGGCATGGCCCGGGCGGTTGCATGGGAAAACGCTACGTCGTCTGCAGTTGGCCGCCGAGGCGGGAGAGAGCCTGGGAGTGCTGTTTCAGACGCAACGCTGTGACAGTGCATTTGCAGCAACCCGCCTGTTGCTGACACCGGATACACGCGGGTTACAGGTGACCGTACTGAAAAGCCGTGCCAGTCGCAGCGGGCAGACGGTCACACTATCACTCGACTGATGACCGCTCCCCATGGCCAAAACCACCGCTGCCGTTCCCCTTCAGCACTCCCTGTTTCAGGCCCAGCCGTTAGCGGTCTCCTCTGCGCCTGCAAACAGGCGGACAGCACTATGGACATGCCTCTTTTTCCCCCGCCTGTCGCTGGAGGTACTTCAGGCTGAGGTGGATGTCCTGCCCTGGGCGGTTGTGGATGAAGTCCATGGAAAACAGACAATCCACGCGGTTTCACAACCGGCCCGCACAATGGGTGTGCAAGCCGGCATGGCATTGACCGCGGCTTACGCCTTGTGTCCCGAATTGGAAACCGAGCAGCGTGACATGGCAGCCGAACAGGCCTGTCTGAGCGACCTGGCAGACAGGGCCGGAGAATATAGCTCCATGGTCAGCCTGGAACCCCAGGCGCTGTTGCTCGAGATCGGTGCCAGCCTGAAGCTGTTCGGTGGCCTGCAAACCCTGCGCGAACGCATGGAAAGGGAGCTGAGAGAGCAACCCCATGCCATGGATATTGCCATTGCACCTACACCCCAGGCCGCATTGCTGCTGGCCCGTTGCGGTATTGAAAGCTGTGTCGATGAGAGCACCGCCTTACGCGCGGTCCTGGGCAACCTGCCCCTCGCCTCTTTACCCGTTACCGACAAACAGGCTGCCCTGCTTGGTAAAATGGGCTTGCGCAAACTGCGTGACCTCTGGCGTCTCCCCAGAGGGGGATTGATAAAGCGTCTCGGGCCGGCGTTTATCGACTATCTCGATCGCTTGTTGGGCGATGCACCGGAGATACGCCGGCTTCACCGAAGCGCGCCGGTTTTTTCCGCCTCCTGGTCATTCCCCCGGGAGACCGAAAACATGACATTCATCCTTTACGCCATTGAGCAACTCCTGCCCCGCCTGGTGAATTTCATGCGTTTGCGGGAACTGGCACTGAATCGCCTGGATGTGATCTTTTATCACGCGCACAAAGAGACATCCCGGCTACAGCTGGGCACAAGGGAGCTATGCCGTGACGAAGCGCATATCTCGGCGCTGATCCGCGAACGCCTGAACCGGGAAAAGCTCTCGGCACCTGTCTTGGAATTGGCCCTGGCCGCATCGGAGTTCCATCCCGCGGTCATCGCCAATCAAGCGCTGTTTGCACCGGGCGATGAACAGGACAGCAGTTGGCAACAGGTACTGGACCAGTTGCAGACCCGCCTCGGAGAACAGGCGCTACGCCAACTGCAACTGCGCGATGACCACCGCCCTGAACGTGCCTGGGCCTATGGCCCGACGCCCCACACCGAGGTAAAAACCCACAACAGGCCAAAGCGTCCACTCTGGTTGCTGGCGCAACCGCGACCATTGGGCAATGCATTGAAAGGCATCAGGCCGATATCCGAGAAGGAACGCATCGAAGGCGGCTGGTGGGACGGTTTCGATATCCGGCGTGACTACTATCGGGCAATCGATCAAAGCGGCCGGCTGCTGTGGTTGTTTCGCGATCTGCGGGGTGACGGCGGGTGGTACCTGCATGGATTGTTTGGCTGAGGCACACCAAAGATGCACTATGCCGAACTCCACTGCATCAGCAGCTTCACCTTTTTGCAAGGCGCCTCCCACCCCGAGGAACTGGTTGCACGCGCGGCAGCACTCGACTATCGCGCCCTTGCAATCACCGACGAGTGCTCCCTGGCGGGCGTCGTGCGCGCCCATGTCGAGGCCAGGCGCCACCGTCTCCATCTCATCATCGGCAGCCAGTTCACTCTCGACGACGGCCTCTCCTTCGTCCTGCTGGCGACCAACCGCAAGGGATACGGCCAGCTATCCGCCTTGATCTCCCTGGCGCGGGGCAACGCCGCCAAAGGAGACTATCGCCTGACCCGGACGGATTTAATCCGGCATGACTTGAGCGATTGCCTCGCCTTATGGCTACCGGGGGAAGAACAGGAACTGATCTATCTCAAGGAACGCTTCCCCGAACGGCTGTGGATTGCGGTTGAGCAGTTACTCTGTGGAGACGATCGGGCACAGCTGAAAAAACTGCGTCAACTCTCTCGAGCCGGGGATATACCCCTATGCGCCGCGGGCAACGTGCAGATGCACCTGCACAGCCGGCGTCTGCTGCACGATACCCTGAGCGCAATTCGCCTGAAAATGCCACTGCCGCAACTGGGCAAGCGCCTGGCCCCGAACGGGGAGAGACATCTGCGATCATACCGGCACCTGGTGCAACACTATCCCAAACCTCTGATGCAGGAAACCCTGCGCATTGCCGCACGCTGCACCTTCTCCCTGGATGAGTTGCGATATGAATATCCCGGTGAACTGGTACCGGCGGGATACAGCGCCGGGGAATGGCTGCGCTCCAGGGTCGAAGCCGGCGCCATAGAACGCTGGCCAAAGGGGGTGCCGGAGAAAGTACGCAACGCCATCGAGCATGAGCTGGCATTGATCGGGGAATTGCACTACGAACCCTACTTCCTCACCATCTATGACATCGTCTGTTATGCGCGCAGTCAAAACATACTTTGCCAGGGGCGTGGCTCGGCGGCAAACTCAACGGTCTGTTACTGCCTCGGTATCACTGCAGTCGATCCGGCGCGCATGGATCTGCTGTTCGAAAGATTCATCTCCAAGGAGCGTAACGAGCCACCGGATATCGATGTTGATTTTGAAAACGCCCGGCGCGAGGAGGTCATTCAATACATCTACCGGAAATATGGCCGGGACCGCGCCGCCCTGGTCGCCACCGTCATCACCTACCAGCCCCGCAGCGCGATTCGCGATGTGGGCAAGGCATTGGGACTGGATATGGCACAGGTTGAACGTCTGGCCAGATCCACCCGCTGGTGGGACAGGCAAATCCTGAACCCCGACCTTCTGACCGAAATGGGCTTTTCCGCGGACAATCCAATGATCAAACGCCTGATCGCCCTGGTGGAAATGCTGATCGGATTTCCCCGTCATCTATCACAACATGTCGGAGGTTTTGTGATCTCCGCCGGACCGCTGACCCAACTCGTACCCATTGAAAACGCGGCCATGGAGGAGCGAACGGTGATCCAATGGGAAAAAGACGACATCGAAGCCCTGGGCTTACTCAAGGTGGACGTATTGGCCCTCGGCATGCTGACGGCCATTCGCAAGGCACTGGACTACATTGGTTCGTCACAACGCCGCGAGCTCTCGCTGGCCGACATCCCCGCCGAGGATCCCGATGTCTACGAAATGATGTGCCGTGCCGACACGGTCGGTGTCTTTCAAATCGAATCCAGGGCGCAAATGTCCATGCTGCCCCGGCTGCAACCCCGGAATTACTATGATCTGGTGATTCAAATCGCTATCGTGCGTCCCGGCCCCATACAGGGTGACATGGTGCATCCCTATCTGTTGCGCCGCAGCGGCAAGTCACACGTCGACTACCCCAGCGAGGCGATACGCTCAGTATTGGAGCGCACGCTGGGTGTACCTATCTTTCAGGAACAGGTAATGCAGATCGCCATGGTGGCGGCCGGATTCAGCGCCGGTGAAGCCGACCAGCTACGTCGTGCCATGGCAGCCTGGAAGCGCAAAGGCGGCCTGGAACCCTTCGAGGAAAAACTGCGCAACGGCATGCGTGAAAGGGGTTACAGCGACCAGTTCGCACGCCAGATATTTCGCCAGATCCGCGGCTTCAGCGATTACGGTTTCCCCGAATCCCATTCTGCGAGTTTCGCCTTGCTGGCCTATGCCTCCGCCTGGCTCAAGCACTACCATCCGGCTGAATTCTGCTGTGCGCTCCTGAACAGTCAACCCATGGGATTCTACGCACCGGCGCAACTGCTGAACGATGCCAAACGCCATGGCGTGAAAGTGAGGCCGATCGATGTTCGCTACAGCGAAGCCGACTGCACCCTGGAATACGAGCCCACCAGTGAGCGAAACACAGTACATAGCGCCCGTCCCGTCTTGCGCCTGGGCCTGAAAATGGTAAAGGGCCTCTCCGAGGAGGGAATACGCAACCTGATCGATGCGCGTAGACTTAAAACATTCGCCAATGTGAACGACCTCGCCAACCAGGGTGGAATCCAACGCGCCGACCTGCAGGCCCTGGCGGCCGCCGATGCATTGCATGGCCTTTCGGGAGACCGCTATCGCGCCCAATGGCAGGTCAGCGGTGTGGAAGAGCCATTGCCGCTGTTTCAACACCACACCCCTGATACAACCGAAGTCATGCTCCCCAAACCCAGCGAAAGAGAGAACATCATCGAAGATTACACCAGCAGCGGAGTGAGCCTGCGCCGCCACCCCGTCGCCTTGTTGAGATCCCGTTTGACCAAAGAACACATTCACACGACCCAAGCGCTCTGGTCGATACGCAACGGCGCCGTCGCCCGCACCGCCGGCCTGGTCATCGGCCGCCAACGTCCCGCTACCGCATCCGGTGTCATTTTCGTCACCCTGGAAGACGAGACCGGCCAGGCCAACGTCATCGTCTGGCCCAAGATCGCAGAAGCGCAACGCAAACCGTTATTGCAATCACATCTATTGATCGTCAGCGGTATCGTGCAGCAACAAGATGGAGTACTGCATCTGATCGCCGGACGCCTGGAAGACCGCAGCGCGTGGCTGGGTGAACTGGAGACAAAATCCAGGGATTTCCATTAAGAGGCTAAGCCGCTGGATGTTGCACCACCCCAAGCGCTGGATGAAATAGGCATATGCTCTCTGACATTGTATTATCTCTGTTCATGTTGAGAGTTCTCTGGCAAGGATAATCCGCCAAGGAATTTTATTCTTATTTTGGTTGCTTTTCGGTTTTTGTCGAGTCTTTTTAGGCTGATAAGTGATGGATCAAGTAAAATGGAACAGGTCAATTCCCCTGTGGTCAAGCCCCTGTGGCAGCGTTTTCCTTCTGCGTTTCTGTATGGGCTCAGGCCATATCCGATAATTTTCGCATTCGGTATCAGTTGCTTCGAGGTCTTCGTTGAGCCTGGCATTGCGCTAACGATACTGCTCTATGCATTTCTGTTCAAGTATGCGTTTGAAGTGTTGCGCAGGAGCTCGGAAGGAGACCTCAAACCTCCTCCTCTGAGTGTACTGGGTGAAGATTACGATCTACCACTGAAGATGTTTCTCATGATGGTGTTTTTCGGTCTATTGATCTATTCGATCGCGTCCAGTGTCGGTGCAATTGCAGGCCTGCTTCTGCTTTTTTTTGGTTTGTTCGTCTACCCTGCCTCGTTGATGGTACTGACTTCAACAGAATCGATTCTGAATGCGCTGAATCCTTTTTTGCTCATAGCGATGATCATACGAATCAGTTGGCCATACCTGATTCTGACCGGCTTGCTAATGCTGTTAAGTCAAGCGGAAATGAACCTCACCGAACTAATGAATACTCCTGACCAAAATCCGGTTGGCTCCCTATTGATAGAATTCACTATTGTCTATTTTCAGATAATCAACTTTCATATGATGGGCTATATGTTGTATCAGAGCACGGAAAGGCTGGACGCAGTCATTACAAAAACAAAACCAGTCAATGACATCGACACTACAAAGCTCTCCTTGTATAAAGAATTCATGGACCAGGGTAAAGTGCAGGCTGCGCTGGGTGAACTCAACACCCTTATCCGGGAGTACCCAGATGATATGGAGCTGCATAAACGATTGCACAATCTCTTACTCATGGAACAGGAAAATGAAGCCGCCGGCAAGCATGCGGCTAAGGACTTCATACCAAGACTGCTTGAGCAGGGAAAGGATTATCAGGCGGCGGACATATACGTACAATGCCGGATGCGAAATGCCGATATCAAACTGCGCTCACCGAAACATGTGATACAGCTGGCCAATGCGTTGAGAGGCACCGGAAAGGGCAAGCAGGCGGTACAGTTGATCAACGGTTTCCACAAGTCTTTTCCGGATAGCGATCAGATTGTTGACGCATATATTTTAGGAGCCAGGATCTGCTGTGAAGACTTGGATCGGGATGATCTGGCGAAAAAGCTTCTAAAATATGTTTTGGAAAAATATCCGTCCCATCATCGGATTGACGAGGCAAATCAGTACCTCGCGCATGTACTGAGTCTGCAATGATCATTCTGCCGCTGGAAGGTTCCTTTGATTGGAAAAATCCCCCGCTGATTACTTCACTATTGGTCGTGATTAACTGCATATGTTTCTTTGTCTGGCAGGGCGGGGAAAATGATCGCTTATATGAAGCGATCGAATATTACCAGGACTCAGGCTTGGCGGAGCTTGAATACTCAGCATTTATTCACTATAGAGAAACATCTGATTACGTATCGACAGATGAGATGGAGAACGAGCATCCCGACATCATGATCCGTTTTTTCGAAATGCGTGCCAACACCGACTTCTATCGCGCATTGATAAATAGTGAAGTGATTAAACCGGACAGCGAAAACTATGTTGAATGGAAAAGCAAGCGGGATAAATTCAATCTGTTGCTGGAGCGGGTTACATATCTAAAATTCGGCCTTAACACGGCTCAACCTGACTGGCAGAGCCTGATTGCCCACATGTTTCTGCACGCTGACTTCATGCACCTGTTTGGCAACATGTTTTTTCTTGTCGCCGTTGGAATGTTGGTGGAGCGGACGATAGGGCATTGGAATTTTCTCTCCAGTTACCTTGTAGTAGGTATAGGAAGCGCTCTTTTCTATGTCTTGATTGCTGAGGAAAGCTACGCATCTGGCATAGGCGCATCGGGAGCGGTTTCCGGCATCATGGGCATGTATTCGGTACTCTATTGGATGCGCAAGATCAGATTCTTCTATTTTCTCTTTATCTATTTCGATTATGTACGCTTACCAGCAATCGTGTTACTGCCGTTATGGATAGGCAATGAGCTATACCAGATCCTGGCTTACCCGGACTCCAACATCAACTACCTCGCACATTTGGGTGGTTTCATTTCAGGTGGAGTCATAGCATATTTATTCAAGAATTTTAGCCCAGGCTACAATATTCAGGCATTCGATGAGCGCGAAAGTGACGAGCATTTCAAACTGCGCCTGAGTACAGCACTGGAATATTGCGAGGCGCAGAATTACAGGCGGGCTCTACCGATATTGAAATCGCTGTTTGCCATGCAACCGGATAACAGGCAACTGGTTTATGCCTATTTCGAAGCCTCAAAACTATATCCGGAAAGTGACGGTTTTCACCAGATTTGCCAACATATACTTCAACTATCAGAGACAGACCCTGCCACCACTCAACTGGTGCTTGAGACCTATGAAAGTTATATGCGGCTGGCACAACCCAGGCCGAGAATAGGGAAGAAAACGCTCTGCCTGCTAGTCAAGCGGTTAGTCTCTGCAAACAGGGGACGCGAGGCAGAACCGCTGATGATGTCGATACTCAAGAGCGGCGGTCACTGCCTAGAGCACACGGATTTGCTGCTTGGCTTAGCGCAGCAGGCTGAGAGAAGGGGCGATCTCAAGAAGAGTGCTTTTTTTCACAAGATGTTAAAAGATACTGGATAGTAAAAAAAAGAGAGAGGCTCAATAGCCTCTCTCAAACATTTTCAACCCAACTCTCTAAAACAGGAATCCGTGAGTTCATCGGGGTGCAGTGCATCGCACCAGCTCTGAGCCCACGGATTGAAGTAAAAGCAAAATCAGTAGTTCTGCCCGGAGCACTTCTTGGTTTTGGTGTTGTAATTGCCACAGCTGACAGGCTTGGTCCAGTCCGAGATAATGTCTTTGGAGCCAGGCAGGAAATCGGACCAGGCATCGCCTTTGACCAGACCATCGGTTTCCCAAACCACCACGAATTGGCCATCATCCTGGATCTCTCCGATCAATACCGGCTTAGAAAGATGGTGGTTTTTACCCATGACCGCCTCACCGCCAGTGAGGTTAGGCGTGGAAATTCCGATCATCGCCTGCTCGACCTTGTCCACGTCGGTGGTTCCCGCCTTTTCCACGGCCTTTGTCCACATATTGAAACCTATGTAGGTCGCCTCCATGGGATCGTTGGTGACACGCTTGCCGTCTTTGATAAACGCCTTCCATTTCTTGATAAACGCGTCGTTGGCCGGATCGTCGACACTCTGGAAGTAGTTCCAGGCCGCCAGGTGGCCAACCAGGGGTTTGGTATCGATACCCGAGAGCTCCTCTTCGCCCACCGAGAATGCGACGACCGGAATGTCCTCGGCGGAGATACCCTGGTTACCCAGCTCCTTGTAGAACGGTACGTTGGCATCGCCGTTGATCGTGGAGACGACCGCAGTCTTCTTGCCAGTGCTACCGAACTTTCTGATATCCGACACGATACTCTGCCAGTCGGAATGGCCAAATGGGGTGTAGTTGATCATGATGTCGGCATCCGCAACACCTTTCGATTTCAGATAGGCCTCCAAAATCTTGTTGGTGGTTCGCGGATAGACATAGTCGGTACCCGCCAGAACCCAGCGCTTGACGCCGATTTCGTTCATCAGGTAGTCAACCGCAGGGATCGCCTGTTGGTTCGGCGCCGCCCCCGTATAGAAGACATTCTTCGAGGACTCCTCGCCCTCGTACTGAACAGGATAGAACAGCAGGCCGTTGAGCTCTTCGATCACCGGCAACACAGACTTTCGGGATACCGATGTCCAGCAGCCGAAGATGACATCGACCTTCTCCTTGGTCAGCAGCTCTCGGGTCTTTTCCGCGAATAGCGGCCAGTTGGAGGCAGGATCGACCACCACAGGCTCGAGCTTCTTGCCGAGCAGGCCGCCTTTCTTGTTCTGTTCCTCGACCATCATCAGCACAGTGTCTTTCAATGTGGTCTCTGAAATCGCCATGGTGCCGGACAGCGAGTGAAGCACACCCACTTTGATAGTGTCGGCCGCCATCGCGAAGGATGATATCGCAAGCGACGCCGAGGCCGCTGCAACCGTTAGCAGTTTCTTCAGTTTCATAAAAATATTCCTATCTTGTTTCTATGTGTGAGGAGCGATTCAGAAGGTAACCAACGCTTCAAGGGCAACGCTGTCCGTCTCATCGCCAGTGAGATCGTTTTCGTCCATGCGATACTCGAACACGAGCAGCAGGTTATCGTTGACCGTCAGACTTGGTGAAATGGTGATGCCATTCATCTCTTCCACGGTTGTCCCGGCTGCGTCTTCAACTTCCCATTCGTGGTAACGCAGGGTAATGCCGTACATCCCTGCCGAGTAGTTCGCCATCAGCAGGTAACCGTCGGCCTCGGAGTCGACGCCTGCACTGCCTTCGGCTGTGTTGTATTCAGCAGCCAGGGTCAGACCGCCCGTGGCGTAAGAGGCCCAGACGTTGATCAGGTCGACATCACCTTCCGTCATGTAGAAAGCCTTGGCGGTGATCCCTTCCAGCGGCGTGACGGCAACCATCAGTTCCGTCGCAATCTGTTCGTTGTCGGTACCGTCGCCCTGTAGATTTCCCAGATCGTTGACCACCGAGAGCGCAACATCGAACATGCCACCATCGTAATAGCCTGAGACACCCTGCTGGTAAGCGCCGTAAAAGTATTTGCCATAGCCGGTGCCGCTGTACTGGAACAAGCCGGTGGGTTCTTCGGCTTCCCAGCCGGAATAGCTGAGGAAACGCCCCGCTTTCAGACTCAATGAATCGTTGATGCCATAGGTGAAGAAGGCCTGTTCGACATCCGTTTCCGCCCCCTCGGGATCACCGTTCGCCTCGAGTTTTCCATCATCCTGGTACTCCAGGTCCACCTGGGCGGAAAAACGGTCGCTGAAACTGTAGAGAAAATCGATCTCAAACTGGTCCAGTCCGAAATCCTGGGTCGACTCAGAAGCGCTTTCGTCATCCACATAGAGAAACGACATGTCGACAAAACCGGTAACACTGAGCTTTTCGCTGAGCTGAAAACCCTCGGCCATGGCACTGCCGGACACTGTGGCGCCGGCAACCGCCATGGCCAGCGCCGCAGCACCCAGATCCAGCGCCGCGGCACCCAAGTCCAGCGCCGCGGCACCCAGGTTCAGTGCCCTGGGAACCGCACCATTGGGCAGACTTGCCCGCTCTGGTTGGTGGGCAGAACCTTTGTTGCAGAAATCACGCATATTTAATCCCCTTTTCATGGTGTATTGATCTGCACTCCATTATTCGCGTCCGATGACAGCGCACCATTCGATAAATAGCTGGGTGGTATACGTTGTTTGACGTATGGCCGATTGGAACTGGCAGGTGGGGATGGCCACTTGTCCTGGTTTTTTGAGACTAAACTTCCAGTAGGAGCACGAGATCTTCAATCAAGCCCTCGCCCAGGTGTATCCGGGAAATCATCGCTATGAAATGGCAACTCGGATCCACCCGGCGGAGCTGACAGACCGATCAATCCGAAGCAGCAGTCTTCTCTATTCCCGACGGGAGGGGAGCCAGGGTCGCATGACAGACCCCGATCCATTGCCGATGACACCCAGGATCAACCATCAGATCGCCGACAAGCTGCGGCAGATGAGTGACCTGCTGGAACAGCAGGGGGCCAACCCCTTTCGCTGCCGAGCCTATCGCCAGGCCGCATCCGAGCTCGACCACCAGTCCCGGGCCGTAGACGAGATCCTGGCCCGGCAGGGGATCGCCGGACTGCTGCGGCTGCCGGCTATCGGTAAAGGCATAGCGACATCGATACGGGAGATGGTAACCACGGGCAACTGGGCCCAACTGCAGCGGCTGCGCCATGGCAGCGAAGGCAGCTCACTGTTGCAGACCGTCCCCGGCCTGGGCCCGGAGCTGGCGCAGCGGATCCACGACGAACTCCATGTGGAGACCCTGGAAGCGCTGGAAAACGCCGCCTACGACGGCAGTCTGGAGCGCCTGAAGGGAGTGGGCGAACGCCGCCTCAGCGCCCTGCGCGCGAGCCTGGCCAGCATGTTGGGAAGACCGCGAAGAGGATTTCGCAAAGAACCGGAACACAGTCCGGATGTGGTCCTGCTGCTGGAGGTCGACCGGCTCTACCGTGAAGGCGCGGCTAGTGGAGCGCTGCCGCACATCGCCCCGAAACGCTTCAATCCCGATAACGAGGCATGGTTGCCGGTGCTCCATACCGAGCGCGACGGATGGCACTTTACCGCCCTCTTCTCAAACACTGCCCGCGCTCACCAACTGGGAACCACCAGGGACTGGGTGGTGATCTACTTCTACGACGACCATCAGCAGGAGGGCCAACACACCGTTGTCACCGAAACCCATGGTCCGCTGGTAGGCAGGCGCGTGGTACGCGGCCGGGAGAGTGGCTGCCGCCGCTTTTATGGTCTAATTTGACCGCGTTTTATCCAACAACTCAGGCAGGGGCAGTTAGAGGCGAGCGTTAGGGGATTAGAAAGGCTAATGCCTTGATTTTCAGATCCCCTCATCCTGTCCTTCTCCCTGAGGGAGAAGGAACGCCCGTTTGCGATTTTTGTCTTAAACAGCTGTAGTTAAAAATAGTCCGGTTTTGTTAAATGGTTACATGAATGATTACTAAAGTTAACGGGACAGCAGTGGGCTAGACTACAAAACGATTCGCGGCATTTTGCGGTGATTGGCGTTCATTTGTGGTTTTTCTTCTCTTCAGTAAATATCATTCGCTACTGGCCTCTCCCTTCATCAGTCATATTCAAGACTCACAACGATGTACTTCCCATCAACGTGAAAATCCGCCGTTTGTAGATCCGGCATCCATTTCCCTTGGCTTTTACCTGACAGATCCCATTTTGCTTCATTGACCCACTTTTCGGGAAGCGGGATATTCTTGCAAACTATTTCCTGTTCGTTAATGAAAAACTCCTTACAGGTCAAGAGCGGCTTTTCCGGGTTTGGATAAGGTAACAGGTACGCCCCCTTGACATGGGGCAATAAAAAGACCTGCAGCTCCGGATTGCGAACCGC
>JBNKLI010000131.1:0-2154 GCA_050292275.1 Candidatus Thiodiazotropha sp. | reverse complement strand
CTTCAACGAAGTCCTCGGCACCGACGGCACCGTCATCAACAGCGGCCTCATCAACGCCGCCACCGGCGGCAACGTCACCCTACTGGGCAAACAGGTGCAAAACCACGGCATCATCAGCGCCAACCTCGGCGCCATCAACCTGGCGGCCGGCAAACAGGCCGTCCTCACCTTCGACAACCAGGGCCTCATAGGCATCAGCGTTACAAAGGACATCCTGCAAAACGAACTCGGCGTCGACCCCGCCAACCCCACCGGCGGCATCGTCAAAATCCTCGGTGACAAAGTCGGCCTCTTCGACCAAAGCAAAATTGACGTCAGCGTCGGCAGGCTAAAAACAGTTGCCTAAACCGAGGCGGACAGGCATAAAACGGATACAGGAATAAATGGATATATAACCATGGACAGGCAATACACTCTCTACAAAGATATCTTCGGCAGTAGTTACCAAATTGTCTCGACACTTGAGCGACCTCATCCGGCAGCAAAGCAAAAAGACTTCTTCTGCCCGGTACTGACCAAAACCTTCCTGCGCTCACTTAAAGTCCCACAGAACTTCTGGCATCGATACGCCGACGATATCGAACACAACCATTTACCGGGTTGGGATGCCGACATCCTGGCGCTGGAATCGGTTGCCAAACAACTGGTGCGCGGCACACTCGCAATTTACAGACTTCCCACGGCAGGGAAACACGCATTGCGAAATGGCAAAGGCGCAATATACAGCTTCACCAAAGGCCCCATCCCCCTGCCCACAGGCAAAGCACACCTGTCATTTTCCAATGAAGCGGAAATCGACGAACACCTCAACGAACTCAAATCCACCCCACA
The DNA here is from genome assembly GCA_050292275.1 of Candidatus Thiodiazotropha sp. Classification (GTDB taxonomy): domain Bacteria; phylum Pseudomonadota; class Gammaproteobacteria; order Chromatiales; family Chromatiaceae; genus Thiodiazotropha. The sequence goes on along the minus strand of JBNKLI010000131.1, from coordinate 1,323 downwards.
CCACTGGCACGACCTGCTACAGGAAAACGGCCTGCTGCCGCCGAGTGTCAATCCACAGACCACCAGCGAAAGCGAATACCGTGCTGTCGTTAAACAGCATCTGCTCTCACGAGAATTACTGCTCCACCAATCGCAGGACATCCCACCGGCACCCAAAGCGGGTGATTCAGAACAGGAAGAAAGCACGACCAACACCCCCGGTAATCGCATGGCGCACCTGGAATCACCACCAGTGGGACCGGTGCGGGAGGTTGACGCGGAAAAGGTCAAAGCCACCCAGGAAGAAGCCTGTGACGAACTGGGTAAATGCGAAGTCAGCGAGGCCGAAGCGGCGGAGAAGGGCGGCATCGATCCGGATCATATGGATGCGATCAAGAATGTCTGTCAGGACAACAATGCCGTGATCAGCTTCCGTGACAGTAACCCTGACTGTATCGATAAAATGAAAAAAGGACTCGAATCCAAGGGCACTGACGTCAAATATAAAACCTTCAAGGCAAAAAATCTGCCGGAAGGACATGAACATCTGGCCGGGTTAGTATCCATGCTGGATGAAATGCCGGAAGGAGACGAGAAACTATCTGTTGACAAGCTGACGCCATACCAGACCAAAACCGGCGCCCATCTGACCGGCGACTACGACATGCATGAGATGATCGATGCGACGAGCGGGGAGCGGATAATGGGGGAAACCGATAGAGATATGGATTTGCGAAAAGCACTGAATGCAGAGATTGGTTCTAAGCGAATCAAGCATGGTTCTCAGGCGGGTTATATGGAGTATTGCGAGAAACATGCTGAAGAGCCAAAACCGGAACTGATGCAACCCGACCCACCGGTCACGGTGGTGGACGGTAAGGAACCGGTCACCTTCTATCATTTGGACAGCGATGAGCAGCTACTCAATATGTACAACTGCAAAGGCACGGAAGTCCCATCGCACTGGAACTTCCAGAATAATGTAAGCGGAGCCTGAATATGACTATTGGCGAATGCAAAGATATGGAATGGAAAGAGCGTCGCCGGACTGAACTGGTAGAGCAGTATTGGCATGCGTTCAAGCATATGTGCCCGCCCGTTAATCGTACTATTGCGAAAGAAGAGAAGCGTGGATTTGTGCGGCACTGGCGTGAAACATACCAGACCTATAATAGAGAGTTGCCTCTTATAGAACTCAGTCGCTGTCCGATCTGTAATGAAAAACTCTATTATGAACTTGATGTCCTTGGGTTGGACAGCCCACGCTGGGAAGTCGATTACCCGGATGAGGACAAACCAAAGATTCAGTGCTGCAAACACTTTCGTGCCCTGATGGGGGCCATC
>JBNKLI010000130.1:0-11805 GCA_050292275.1 Candidatus Thiodiazotropha sp. | reverse complement strand
GCAAATACTCCCTAACCGCCTGATTTACTATCCAGTTTTTACTTCGACGGTGCCGCTCGGCAGCGGATTTCAACGGCTCCTCGAGGTCTGCCTGCAGGCGGATGCTGGTTACGGTCATGATCGCTCTCTCCGATAGACTACAATGTAATACATAGTAGTCTATAAGCAGGTTAAGTAGCACACGTAGTATTACGGATGAGTTTATTCACTTAGAACCCATCGATCTCTTCTGGTACGAGCCCGTCCAGATTTACCAATGTATAACTGCCATCGGCGTCTACGGTTAGCGTGCGGTGCACCTTTGCCGATGAGTATTGGCCAGAGCGGCAGTTATGCTCCCACCAGATCACCTTCTCGACCACCATGCTGCCTTCTGGGCGTGCGGAAGAGGCATCGCCTTCGAACAGCCTTGGCAAGACCTGCTTGATCTTGTCCGCATCCTCATTGCTGAAACCGGTTCGCTCAGCTAGTTGAGGGGTGATGCCGCCGTAGGCGACATAGACAGCTCGGTCTACCCGGTGTTTCATGCCCATTGTGTCTGAACCTCTTTTACTACCGTCACTTTCTCCACTGGCGCTCTTGGTTATTTGAGTGCTGGTGATACTGACGGGCTCAACGCTAAAAGCGGATTGTATGGATACGGGGCCTCTAATAGGAATTGACACACCCTCTTCATCTGTACCTCCACTGTAGGCGAATAATTGACCGAAGCTTCTAACGTCAATCCACTTATCACATGCCCCACGATAGGTAGACTCCATTTTTTCAGCATTCTCTCTATGAATTCTATCTTTTTCCTCTTTCTTTGCATTTTTACCAGGCTTTCTAAAAGTGAATGCCTCTTTTCCCAAGCCATAATCTTCAGACTCTGCCCGTGCACGCAAACTAACCATTCCGTCAATCTTTTTCTCATCTGACTGGACAAATATCTGTTCACCCATATCCTGCAGACGGTCTCTGATTTTTCGCTTCTGGCAGACATCCGTAACCTCACCAAAACCGTCATAATCGACTCGCGGCCGATTTCCGTTTAATGGATCACCATTGGGATTGGCGCGATTAACACTAAAGATCAGGGCGAAATCAATTTTCTGTTGCAAGCTCATCATTCATCTCCTTCATACTTTAATTCGATATCATCTGACTTTGTTTTTTGCACCCATTTGCCATTCTCAAGCTTATGCTCTCTCAGCCACTTGCGTTGAAGGTGGTAACCAAGAAGATACTCACCAGTTAATTTATCAATTCGCGTAAAATCGTCTCCAGTGAATTTGGCGCAAATATCATCCAAAAGTCGCTTATATGCACTTTCGAGAGGTGGAATATTATTTCGAAGTCTCTGCTGGTACGGGCTTATGCTTTCCTCAATGGTTTTCCAAGTTGCAAGCGGGTATTCTGAAAAGCGCTGCATTAAGCGGCTGGCATGCGTTGAGCGGGCCTTCTCTTGTGCAACAATCATTGACATTTCTTCAATCCGCTCAGCTACTGCCAAGAGGCATCCAAATAGGTAATCTCTGGAATCATTATTTTCATCTACCGCCATTTTGTACTCCTTATTTGAATTTCGTTTGCTAAATCCACGATACAAAGCGCATGCGACGCCTAAATGCTCCTCCCACAATCCCTGCTTATTTTTGTAGGCACTGCGATTAGTAACCCGGTGTATTGCTTTTTGTACCAAGTCCCAAGAAAACGGACGACCTTCTACAATACAGGGAAGGATACGCTCGATTGTGTGCTTTTTAAGCGGCTCATTGATCGTTGAACTATAGATAGCCTCCAAGATCGCCCAAGGGGATGGAGAGCATACTGACCAAACCGTTTTGTTTATTAGATTTTCTTCTCCAACAGCTATTTCAATATTGTGGCGCTGATGCCAAGCAAAATCATTATGCCACTGTGAAATGCGGTCGATATATTCGTCCGGGAAAAACTCCTGGTAATATGTGACCGCCATTCTTCCATCAGTCGCAGTATCAAGACACATGATTACTACAGAATCAGTAGCGCGTAACTTCACACTAAACCCATCTAGATATTTTGATAGCTTTAGTGCAAAGGACTGCCCAAGATCAATTGCCTGATTAACCTTGGTTTCAATGTGTACGGGCGTAGCCTCTTCCTTGATATCCTCGCTGATTGAATTAAAAATATCATCCAGTGGTTGTGGGATAGCTTCACCCGAGATTGCCCATGCCACCACAACAGATGGTCTGTTTTTCTCACTTGCTTCACCGATTGTCTTTCCTTGTCCTCGGCCAATTAACCAGCGAAGGGCACTATGAGCTTTTTGCGATGCTTCAAAACTGATGCTAACCGATTGACTACTCCCCGCAAATCTTCCTTGATATGTCAGATAGCCATCATTGGTTGGTGTAGAAATAAGTTTTGCATTTACGGCCTGTGGATATATGGCTTTTGGGTGAGTTTGAGTAATAAATGCATCCTTCCCCAACACTTGACAAAAGCCATTGCCTTCAAACACCAAAGACGCATAAAGTTGCCATGCCTTTATTAATTCAGGGTCTTCCCAAGTAGTATCATCTGCTACACCGTTTTTTTGTACCCTCCATCGGACAGTCGCATTTCCTTGGTCACCTCCTGTTAACGCCTGTATTAAAGGTGGTTTTTTCTCTCCTTTTTCCGCCTGCTTCTGCCACTTTGTGATTAGTTCATACTTGTCGCTTCCTTTCGTTACAAACAAAACACGAGATTCTACTAAGTCCCTAACAACAGATCCTTTTGTTACATAATTAAGCACAGCCTTGACCTTCCAATGACTATACATGTCATGCCATGCCCATTTTTGTAACTCTGCGAGATAATATATGAAATATGATTCTTTCCTACCTCCATATTCGACGTAATCTTTGGCTACATATTGGATTTTTTCCGCCAATGGATAAGGTGCAGGACCACTCGTTCTACCGGTCAGACTCTTTGGCGTTATGGGGATGATCGTGCTCTCTTTTTTATAGAAGGTTTTTTTGCCATACTTTTTTTCGGCTACCAAACTTTTGGCTGATATAAACCGCCCGTCATCAGTAATCACAATCTCAATATGACATCCTTCTCTAAGATGAAAATACGGATCTGGGTGATCAACTAAGACTTGATTGTCTATGGCATGGTTATAGGTTTCATACAACATCGCCATCCAACTCATAGCCTACCCTCCTCGACTTCCACGGAAAGGATGTCATCACCTTCCTGAAACGGCTTAGCTCGCATCGGACGGATAAAACGGCTCACTTGACACTCTTCCGGTCGAGGGTACTGCAACACACCTTTTTTCATTGTGGCGTACCAGAAACGGCTGTTCAGTTCTTCCTTACCGGTCTCATCGGGGTAATCGAAGCCATGAAACATCAGTCCGAATCCCAACTCGTCGATGTCGTCGTATGAACCTTCCCCCTGGCCGAACTCACAGGGCTCCACATAGCCCTGGCAGTCTCTGGTTCCGAGGAAGATATCCTGCCTGCCACCGCGTTCTACCGACCGCTTGGCAATGGCGAAGTGTTTGCCGTCGATACGATCCCTTGCCAATTCCGGTCTGTGCTCGTTCCATTCGAAATGGGCCTCGACCTGATATTCGACATCATGCAGGAAGGTGTAGATGGCCAGGCTGTTGCCACCGCTCCAGACCAGGGGTTTTGTCCCCTTTGTTTGGGTGCGCATCGGTTTCAACACCCGCACTCTGTCCACATGCCAGATGAAGGTGGGCTTCCAGTAGATCGACTTCAGTATGCCTTTAATCGCCTCATAGGTGGGGAGGTGGTAGGAGCACTTCTCGCCGCCCACCTTGGTTACGGGGTCGGTGAACAGAGCATAGCGCCCATAGACCTTGAAACTGATACTGTTTTTTGGGGTCTCAAACATACTGCGTTCTCCTAACAGATGTTGGGTTCCATTAAATTACATGGCTTTTCCGACAGACCAAACTCTTCACTGTAGTACCTGGAATCAAGGTGGTAGATACCTTCGCCGTGTTGAGTCTCATTCACAGATCCTTCATCTAAAAGCCGCTTCCAGACATTTGGAAAAACGTTGACACTGTATTGCTGCGCCTCTTTCAACAGCTGCCGATAGCGCGTGACCTCGAACTCCTTGGCAACCCGGCAGAGTTCGGCAATCAGTGCTTTCCCTTCCTCACCATGCGGTACGATGACCGCATAGGTGGGGGAATCAATCGCCTTGAAGGCTTTGCCGGCGGTCATAAATGAGTGTTGCAGCAGGAGGGTGTTGGGGTTCCAGCCGATATTACGATTATTGCAACTCAGCAGATTGAGCAGGTCATCGTCTCTGCCTATCTGCTTCGCTGAAACCGGGTAACTCATCTCCTTCGCACGGTCATAGAAGTAGTAGTTGAAATACTGGCTAATGGCCTCGGGCGCTACGAGATTTTCAAATCCCTCATCCAAAACCCGCCTGGCGGCCTCTTTTCCCACCTTGATATCGATCAGCTGTTCAACCGGTTCGTTCTCCGGATTGAGGATGTGCACAGTCGATTTCTTGCATCGGCCGTTTCTGTTACATCGTCCGGCAGCCTGCGCGATCGAATCCAGCCCGGCAAGGAAGCGGATAACGGTGGCAAAATCCACGTCCACCCCTGCTTCAATCAGCTGGGTACTGATGCACAATACGGGTAGTTCCTGTTCTAACCGCTTTTTATCTTGGCAAAGATCACTTTCCGGTGAGCGGGGCAGAGGTTGGTACTCAAATGAAACAACGCGCCTTGGTCTATCTGATACTCATTTTTCAACGTAACATAAAGCCGCTGCGCCCATCCCTTGGTGTTGACGATAATCAGGCAGCTACCCAGATGATCAAACTCTTCCACCGCCAAGGTTGCTATCTGTTCGGCGGTCCATCCTTGCGGTCGTATCTTGTTGCTCAGCGTTACCCGCTCCAGATCGGCAAACAGCTTTGGCGGATCAGGCATGAGTTCATTTTCCGGCGGTATGCTCAGCTGCCCTTTCTCCGGGGTTTTCAGCTTGTTTAGCAGAGGTTGGGTTGCAGTGCACAACAGGGCCGTGCTGTTGCAAAAATCGGTAAGGTAGTTGAGAGCATTGCAGAAAAGATGAGTGCAATTTATGGGTAGCGTCTGGATCTCGTCGAAGATCAATACCGCATTGGCCAGTTGATGCATTTTTCTGGCACCACGCGTACCGCCGGAAAAGAGCACCTCAAGAAACTGCACCATGGTGGTCATTACGATAGGGGCATCCCAATTCTCGCTCACCAGTTTACTGTGCCAGGTCTGTTTTTCCGGCTCAAGGCTGGAGTGGACCTCCAATACCCAAGGCTTGTCATCCGTGGGATGCTCAATCAGCCCTCTGATTGCTTCAGCATTCTGCTCGATGATCGAGGTGAAAGGAATGATGTATATAATACGATCCAGCCGATGCTCATTCGCGTGGTGAAGAGCATAGCGCAGACTCGCGTAGGTTTTTCCTCCGCCGGTGGGAACCGTCAGCGTGTAGATACCCGGCTTTTCCAATGCCCGTTCACGACAGCTATTTGAGATATTCCGGCGTAGCTCGTCAATCGGGTTTTTACCTTTAAGTTCAGATAGCGCCTGTTCAAAACGGTTGATCGGTATTGACCAGTCGTTGGGTTGCGTATTTCTGTGCTGTTTATTTTCAGGGCTCTCGAAATCCGCACTGTTTATGCGGTCTGCGTCGATCAGGCAGCTGAATAGCATGCGGGTAAACATGCCAAGGTTGAAATGGCGGACAACTCTCTTCTGGCCCTTCGTTATTTTTTCTATCTGGATCAGTGTGCCGCGAACAAACTCCTGGCCTAGCAGGTTTTCTAGCTCTTGAAAAAGATGTTTATCCACACAACCGAGTGACTCTGTTTTGTGTGTCTTTTCATCCTCTTTTTCCATTCTCTCGATGAAGCCATTCCTGCCATCCGGCTTCAAAGAGTCAATCAGACCACTGTGGTGAGACGCAATAATTAGCGCCAACATCTGACCGACCAGCTGGCCTTTTTGACCCCACTTTTGGCACTGCTCCCAGGCCCATTGGGCACCAGCGCTTGAGTGATCGATCTTCCCTTTGAGCTTTTCATGCTCAACATATCCATCTGCATCGGGATCTATTTTGCCGGTAGCGGAGCCAATATAGCTCTGAAATTCAGCACTATGCTTCCCAAGATCATGCAGTAGGCCGAGCAACCTACCGGCATCCTTAAGGCCCATCTTTGATGCGATGCAGGCAGCTTTCTCACCTACCTCTTCAAGATGATCGCTAAGTGATTGTTCTTCGCCATTTCTATTTCGATGCGCAATCATAGTAGATTCTTCTGTCCATATTGCTATCCTACGCCCGTCACAGGCTCACCAGGCGAGCCTCAAAAGCACTTTCCAACACCCTTCGCCTTCAGACAGGCTTAAATGGGCTGATCAGACCAACCTTCGGCAGATTATTGCCCAGTCAAGCTGTAGACCGCACCCGGCTCACGGATCGCCCAGCAAATACGCTTTACTGTCGTTGCACCAATTCCCTCGACCAAGCTCAATGCCTCCTCGCTCTCCGAGAACACCGCTTCGACACCGCCAAAGGCTTGAAGAAGAAGCCTCGCCCGTTGCGGTCCGACACCCGGCAGCCCCTGCAGGATGTAAAGTTGGATCCGTAGTTTTCACCTAGTGGTCCACAGACGTTTTTCGATGGCTTCAATGTGTTCCAGCTGCGGCATAGCCTGTTTCCCTGTTATCCGGCATGTCTGGAATGTCCATAAAGACGTTCATGAGGGGACGGTTAACGTAATAGTTGTAACGCCCGATCTTGTGTTTCTCGATAAAACCCCTTTCCGTCAGCTGTTCCAGGTACTTGGCAGCCGTAAGGCGTGAAACGCGAAGATCAGACTGGATGGATTCGATCTTGGTGTAGGGATGCCTGAACAGGTTGTTGAGCAGATCCTGGCTGTAGATCTTCGGCAGCTCCGCGCGGATGCGGTGCTTGTAGGCCATCATGATCTCCTTAATACGCCGGATAATCCAGATGGTCTGACGCGCAGTCAGCTCAATGCCGTCGAGCATGTACAGGATCCATGGCTCCCAGTCGCCGGTATCGCGGGTTGCTTGTAACAGCCGATAGTAGTCTGGCTTGTTGCGGATGATGTAACGGCTGAGGTAGAGCACGGGAATGTCCAACAGCCCCTTGGCCACCAGATAGAGAATGTTGATGATACGTCCGGTTCGGCCATTGCCGTCGTAGAACGGGTGGATACTCTCGAACTGGTGGTGAATAACTGCCATCTTGACCAGGGGATCTATATCGCACAGTGCTTCGTCGTTAGTGAATTGTTCCAGGTTGTTCATCAAACGAACGATCTCGGCGTGATCCTGCGGCGGCGTGTACACGGTTTCCCCGGTCCTCTCGTTCTTCAGCGCTGTGCCCGGCAACCTGCGGATACCGGCATCGTTCTGTTCCAACACCCGGTGGATATCCATGATCCGGTTAACGCTGATCAGCCGATCGCGTTTGACCTGGTTGAAGGCCGTCTTCAGTGAAGTGGCATAACGGCTGACTTCCTTGGCCGCAGGGTTTTTAATGTAATCCGCGAACAGGTCGGCTTTATAGAGTTCATCATGAGTGGTAATCACATTCTCGATCTCGGAACTGTCCTTGGCCTCCTGCAGGGCAAGGGTATTGATCAGGATGTGTTCATTGGGGATAGTGGCTGCCAATCCCTTGAGCTCGGCCAGGTAGCGATGGGCCGGAGCCAGCGCTTTCAGCACCGCTCTGGTTTCCAATTCAGCGTCGGGTGGTAACAGTGAGATCTCGCCATCAGTCATCGTGAATTCCCTGCCACCGCTATATGTATACAAAATAACTACTTTCTATACATAGAATCTACTCATGTCAACAAAATATTAGTTTTCTATACAAGTGAAAGATCATATGTATAGCTCGTTGCATCAAAAGTCATATGAGGGTCCCGGCTCACGGATCGCCCAGCAAATACGCTTCACTGTCGTTGAACCTATTCCCTCGACCAAGCTCAATGCCTCCTCGCTCGCCGAGAACACCGCTTCGACACTGCCAAAGGCTTGAAGAAGAAGCCTCGCCCGTTGCGGCCCGACACCCGGCAGCCCCTGCAGGATGTGAAGCTGGGTCCGCAGCTTACCCCTCGGCCGCTTTCCTTTGCGCGGCAGCCCACCGGCTGCTATGGCCCGCCACTGACGTGCTGCATGGATCATCAGGCGAACCGTCTCCTGTGGGTCTCGGGATCGCAGCAAGGGGATACCGAAGTAGAGCGTCAGCGTAATCAGTGCGCCTTGCAATGCTTCACGGCGCATACCGCTCGCCTTCAGACTTCCGGATACACCTTCCAATATGATGAGACTTCTCAGTGGCGATTCCACCAACCGGTGAGCCTGGCGGAACAGGCGGCCGTCCTTGATCGACTCTGCAAGATCAAGCAGTGTCTTGCGCTCCACCAGCAAGCGGCCATCCACTTCATAATCACCCACCTCAAGACGCCTTACCGTGATTGACGCGTTTTCAGCGGCACGAAGCGCCTGCATGACACCGCTGCGAGCCTCTCTATCATCCACAACGATGCTGACTTCGCTCTGCGCTCTTCGAAGCTCCTCCCCTTCAAGTTGCACATCTTCATCCATCGTCACTCATTTCCTTACCTGTAGCCGGTAAAGCTACCGGCCCTATCGCAGTCTCCCTTTTATCTGCCAGCGCATGTCCAACAGTTTCATGACATTGCGGTGTAGAGATGATCCCGTCAACACTTCCGGCAATCTGACCTTGCTATGACGTTGAGGCCATTTTATAGTCCGACCACTCAGGAAAATATCAGCCAGAGACAGGCGCCGCCAGGGTATGGCAGACACAGGGATAGTGGTGAAGGAGCACATCCACTCAACGATCGTATTCTCACCCTCCCCGCAGACTCCCACCGCATAAGCGAAGACCGCCCTTCTCTGTCTGTTACTGCAAATGAACAACAACGGAGGAGACGGCCATGAGCCATCAGGACGATTGCTCACCCACCGGTCTACCCAGGACCATCTTCATGGCGATTGTCATGGACGCCCGCAAAGGCGAGGCCCTTACTCTTCGCGACGTACCCGGCTGTCCGGAACCGGTCAGCGTGGCTGGACACGGCGCCAACACCCCCTGGCTGGAAGAAGGAGACGCCGTGCTGGTGGCGCCGATGCCGCAGGGAGCCGTTATCTTCGACCGCCTCAGACGGTTAGGCGAACCGCCGAGAACCGGTTTTGATCTGATCGGCCGGGCCGCGTACCTGCGCGCCGAGGGCATCCGGCTGGAGTCCGGTAGCGGCCGGCTGGAAATCACCGCCGACGGTGAAGTACTGCTCAACTGATCGAGCAACGGAAACAAACAAAGGAGTGTAAACCATGCTGAAAAAAACCAATTCGACGCGCGAAACCGCTGGAACCAACCGAAAGGGAGTCGCCCTGGTGGCGGAGGCGGCCCGGGGCAAGGCACTGAAACTGGTCAATGCCGAAAACAACCCCATCGCACTGCGCGGACAGAACAGCCTTACCCCCTGGCTGGAGACGGGCGATGAGGTCACCATCGACGAAACACCCGAGGGCGCCATCATCACCGGCCGGCTGATGCGCGACGGCGAACATCCGCCAGCGACCTTCCAGGTCCATCCCGATATGCTGGAACTGGCCAGCGACCGCCCCCTTCGCCTGCGCAGCGGTGAAAGCAGCATCACCCTGCTGCCCAATGGCGAAATCATCCTGGAAGGCAAAACCATCACCCAGGCGGCGGCGGAGAACCTGCGCCTGCGCGCCCCCGTGATCGAGGCCAACTGATGCCGTCGAACGCCTTCCCCCTGGCGCAGCGCCACAGCAAGCAGGTACGGGAACTCTACCCGCTTCGCGCCCGGCTGCTGAGCCGGCGCATGAGTGGCAGTCGCAGCCTGCTCGAACTGGAGCGACGCCTGTCGGTGCACCTGGACATCCTCTCCTGCATGAGCGCCGAAGCCGGCGCGGCGGACGGTGACGACACCCAGCGTTTCCTCCACTTCGCCACCGCCCTACAGACAGAAGACGAAGCGGCATTGTTTGACACCTGCCGCCTGGCGATTGAACAGTTGTGCGACGACAGCCTGGACGATACCCCGCTGCACGACGCCTTCGCCCTCTACCCGCCACCGCTTGAATTGACACGCCGGCTCTATGAACAGATGCCCGAAGCGGGCCGCGCCTTCTTCTCCCTCTGGCGCCGACAGCGCGTCGAGATCCCGCCCGGCCTGCTGAATCAGGCCGAGTTGCAGCAGGAGAACCCTCGCCTGCAGCACGAGGCCCTGGCCTATGCGGCCAACCAGCCCGCTTGCGGCCTTGAACTGTTCCGCGCCTACTACACCCCACTGCTGCAGAGCGCGACCCCGCCGCTTGACGAAACCCTCTTCGAGCCCGTCCTCTGGGGCGGTCTGCTCCGGGGCGACCCCGACGCCCCGCCCGCCCTGCAGCGGGCCGTCGAGCGGGTCGAATCGCCCAAGATCAGAAACCAATTGCTGCGGCTGATGGCCCTGAACGGCGCGCCCGAACATCTCCCCATCCTGCTGGCGACTGCCAGGCAAGCGAATGGTATCGATACCCGCACCCTGGCCCTGAGCGGACGGGCTGAAGTGGCGGAACGGCTGCTCGAACGACTCGGCCAACCCCGATACGCCAAAGCGGCCCATGACGACTGGCTCTTCCTCACCGGACACCCCCTGCCGGAGCGCCCCCTGCTGATGCTGGTCGATTCAAAGGGAGAGACCGCCGAGACGCCGTCCGAGGCGGAACAGGAGTCAGGCTCGGTACCCGACGGCCAGGCCGCCCGCCTCTGGTGGGAGCACCATCGCGCGGCCTGGGGCGAACAGCGCTGGGTCATGGGCCAGCCCGGCGACACCAACCGCCTGATCACCCTCTGCCGCCACTTCGCAGGCGAGACCGCCGCCGACCTGACAGACCTGCTCGCCCTGCGGCTCAAGCGCCCCCTGGGCATGAGCCCACGATGGGGCTGGCAGAATCTGCGCCTCGACTATCTGAAGACGCAGGCAGAACCGACCCACCCACAGACCACTGCGGGCAAGGGGGGCTGAAGCGTGCTGCAACTCGACAACCAGAGCCTCTGGCAGGCGGCCCTCTACCCAGGCTGGAGCGCCGCTCGCCGACGCCAGACCACCCTGGTGATCAAGACCGCCTACCGGTTCGAGCGCCAGGGGCGCATCAGCGCCATGAACAAGATACCCGCCATCGAGGAGGCGGATCGCCATCACAACGATCCAGAGACCAGCAGCCTGGCCGCTGCCTGCGAGAACGCCCCCTTCAAGCAGGGCGGCGAGTTGCTCTGCTTCGGCACCGCCAGGCCACCGGAGGAAGGCGCCACCGCAATGGTGGTCAAACTGGGCTTGCGGCGCGACGACAGCGACTTCTGGCACAAGACCCTGCGGGTGACGGGGCCGCGAAGCTGGCAGCGTGGCCTGCTTTCGACCGCCCCCGGCGAGCCCGGCCCGCTACAACCCCTGCCCCTGCGCTACGAGTCGGCCTACGGCGGCAGTGACCCGCGCAGACCGGAAGAGATCTACGCGGCCAACCCGGTCGGCCTGGGCTACAGTCACACCTCCCGCCACCATCCGGCCCTGCAGGTACCCCAGATAGAACAGGGTCCCGACTGGCTGCATAGCCTCAGCCAACGCCCGACGCCGGCCGGTTTCGGCCCGCTGGCGCCGGGATGGTCACCCAGATCGGCACTGACACCCGAGATCGATGAGGCGGCCGTGACGGTGGGGCTCTGTCCCTTCGCCGAAGACCTG
>JBNKLI010000129.1:0-8632 GCA_050292275.1 Candidatus Thiodiazotropha sp. | reverse complement strand
GTGCGGCTTGCCGCACCGTTTCCATATTGTCAGCGATGAAAGCTTAGGATCGCTGCCGGAGCCATCTCGCACAAGAAAGGCTCACTCAACTCTTGCGTGTAAACAAAAGGAGACTGATTTGTGACTGCCCGAATCATCGACGGCAAGGCCCTCGCCAAGACACTGCGCGGCAAGTTCCGCGAGCGTGTGGATGATCTGATCGCCAAAGGGGTGCAGCCCGGACTGGCGGTGGTGCTGGTGGGGGAGAATCCCGCCTCAAAGGTCTATGTGGGCAACAAGGTGAAGGCCTGCGAGGAGTGCGGTGTCGAATCGTTTCGCCACACCCTTTGCGCCGACGCGCCCGAGGCGGAGCTGCTGGCGCTGATCCAGCGCCTCAACGCCGATCCCAGTGTGCACGGCATCCTGGTGCAGCTGCCGCTGCCGCCCCATATCGATGTGCGTCGGGTGCTGGAGGCGATCGCGGTGGACAAGGACGTGGACGGATTTCATCTCTACAACGTGGGCGGCCTGGTGGTGGGCAATAGCATCTTCCCCCCTTGCACGCCTTATGGCGTCGAGCTGTTACTGGAGACCACCGGTGTCGATGTGGCCGGCAAGAACGTGGTCATCGTGGGCGCCTCCAACATCGTCGGCAAGCCGATGGCGCTGATGCTGCTGCAGAAAGAGGCGACGGTAACAGTCTGTCATGTCAAAACCCGCGATCTGGCACAACACACTATTCTTGCCGATATCCTCATCGTCGCCGCGGGCAAGCCCGGTCTGATCGTACCGCAGATGGTGCGCAGGGGGGCCATCGTGATCGATGTGGGCATCAACCGCCTGGCGGACAACAGCATCGTCGGCGATGTGGATTTCGATGGGGTGAAGGAGAAGGCGTCCTGGATCACCCCCGTCCCCGGCGGCGTCGGCCCCATGACCGTTACCATGCTGATCGAGAATACCCTGCGCTCCGCAGAGATGCGGCTCGGTGAAGGCTTGGGCATAGGTCATGAGGGGTGGGACGCGGCGGCCGTTCCTTGACCATGCGGGCCATGGAAACCCACTGGACCGCGGTTTATGCGGTCGCCGCCTGCGGTATCGCCGGGGCGATCAATGTGGGCAAGGTTCCCATTGCCCTGGACCTGTTGCGCCAGGAGTTCTCCCTCTCATTGGTCGCCGCCGGCTGGGTCGCCTCCATGTTGAGTACCCTGTCGGTATTCGCCGCTCTGATTATCGGTGTGTTGTGTGATCGCATCGGGCACCTGCGCATGGTCACTATTGGCGTCACGATCAGTGTCGCCGCCACTCTGGCCGGTATCTATGTGGAACAAAGCGGCGGCCTGCTGCTTTCGCGCTTCGGCGAGGGCGTGGGATTTCTTGCCATAGTGATAGCCGCGCCCGGGTTGATCAGTGCCGCCACGCAGAAGTCCGATCGCCGCTTCGCACTCGGTATCTGGGCCACATATCTGCCTACCGGTATCGGTATCGCCATGCTGGCGGCACCACTACTGCTGCCGTTTGGCGGTTGGCGCAGCCTATGGCTGTTGTCGGTTGGTTGCCTGATCGTCACAGGCCTCGCCATCTATCGTTACCGCAATACCTATGCCCGTCACCCTGAAACCTCGCCCCATTCGCTCGACGACATCAAAACCGCGGTGATTGATCCCATGCCCTGGCTGCTCGGTTTCGCTCTGTGCAGCTGGGCCATTCAATATTTTGCGCTGATCGTCTGGCTGCCGACCTTCCTGAAGGAGCAGCACGGTATGAGTCAGGGTATGGCCGGTATTCTGTCGGCTGCGGTGGTGCTCATCCATGCCCCGGGTAATCTCCTCGGCGGAGCGCTGGTCAAGCACCATTATCGTCGTGGTGCGCTGATCACTGTTGCCAGTATCATCACCGCTGCCTTGAATCTGGTCATCTATCTCGAACTGCTGCCGGACATATCCCGTTATCTTGCCTGCCTCGCGCTTTCGTTTTGCGGTGGACTTATCTCTGCATCGGTGATCTCATCCACCGAGGCATTGGCAAAAACCAGCCGTCAGATCGGAACCCTGCAGGGACTGTTTCTTCAAATCGCCCACCTTGGCCAATTCATCGGTCCGCCACTGGTTGCGGCGTTGGTGGCGAGCAGCGGTCTTTGGCAGGACGCCCTGTGGGTCACCGGTATTGCAGCTGTCGTCTGTCTGATGCTTGGTATAGTCATCTATTCGAGAGAGGGCAGGCTTGAGGCGCTTAACGCGACATTGTTTTAATAGATATCGTCATGTACGACGCATTCATGCATGGTGAAAGGGGACAGAGGTCGATATGGCTAAAGGTAGAAAAGGCGGTGAAATCGAGATCTCCGGTTTCGCCGCAGGGGATGAAATACAGATACCCTCGCAGTTCAAACACAATATCGGCTATGCGATCCGCCGGGCACAGATACGTGTCTATGAAGACTTCTACGCGGGATTGGCCAATCTGGACACCACGCCGACCCGCTTTACCTTGATGTTGCTGATTCGCGAGAACCCGGGAATCCGTTCAGTGGATCTGGCACGCACCCTCGGAGTGGCCCGATCGGGCATGGTCAGATTGATCGACGAACTGGAACAGCGGGACCTGATCTCCCGGGAAGTCGACCAGAGGGATCGCCGCAACCAGTCACTCGTGTTGACAGGCTCCGGACGCCGCATGTTGAGCCGCTTGGAGGAGGCGGTGAAGGAGCATGAAGTTCGTGTTACCGGAAAGCTTTCTGAAAGCGAGCGGAAAAAACTGCTCGAACTTCTCTGGCGTGTCGCTGTGTAACGGATTCGATGAGACGTGGGACAATAACGGGCGCAGATGCGGGTTTATGAAGCATTGATGTTGCTGATCGGTGAAAACCCCGGCATACGTTAGTTTTGAATTTTACAACGACTCCCCTCTCCCGCTTGCGGGAGAGGGGCCGGGGGAGAGGGTGCTGTGAGGACAACAGTGCCAGGACTATTTTCTTTGTGGCGGCATCTCATCAAAAGCAGGAATGGTTTCATCCATAAAATCCCAATCCGGCTTTCTCTTGTTGTAAACGATGGCACCCGGTTTGAACCAGGAGCTGTCGTCAAGGGTTCCGGCAGAGACGCTTATGATATCGGTAACCACATTGCTTGTTCCGAAGAGGCGGCTTCCACAGCTTGGGCAAAAATAACGTGTAATCTCTGATCCGGTATCCGTGGTTGAAGTAAAGTCACTTAACTTGCCTTCAATCGCTACATCATCCTTGTTGAAAAATGCATTTGACGAATGCCCGGTACCCGAGCTTTTTCTACAATCATCGCAATGGCATTGCCCCATCCTCACTGGTGGCGATGCAATTGTATATTTCACACTACCACATAGGCATCGTCCTGTGGCAAAGCTGTTTTTCTCTGACATCACTCACTTCTCCAGAAACAAAAATTCGTTGCTTGAAGTTAACCGGCAATGAGGTGGTGGGTCAAGTTTATCCAATCGTTGCACAAATTTTGCTAAATAATCGTTTCACATGGTGTATTGGGTGTGAATCCGGAATATGTTCGATAGATGTCCGCGTCCCTGCGGATAACGGTTACTGATGCCTGTACGTCATCCAACGCTTAGTTCGGGTGTTCTTTTCTACAGTGGCAGAGTAGTTACAATTTGCGTTTATTCGCATTCATTTGCAAATTTCATCTCCTACCTCGCCGCGATCAAGCTATCAAGGCGATCGAAGTCATTCACCACGCGCCAATCACCGCCGCCGTCGATCACCCGCTGCTGCCAGGCGGCAAGGCGATTGAGGTAGTCCCGTGGATCGATATTGTCCGTGCGCAGCTTGGTCACATTGAGCGCGACCACGTGGATGCCTGACAGGGTGATGGGAAAGTTCCGGATATGGCCTTTTTTCAGATCCTCTTCGAGATCGGAAAATACCAGGATATATTTTTCCCCCGCGCCGGTCTCATTGAGGTACTCGGCTGCCTGAAGTACGCCGCCGGTGATATCCGTATGGGCGCTGCCACGTTTTATCTTGTCGACAAACTCGTCCATTTTGTTCTTGAACAGGCGCTTCTGGCTGTTGGCCATGCTCGGGCGCAGGTCGAAAGTCATTTTGGCGATAATATCCTTTTCACTGAAGCTGCCGCTGTCGATCCGCGCCGCGGCGATCGAATCACCGCTGTCCAGGGTGGCCAGTAGATAGTTGAGGATCGCCTGGGCCTTCGACAACTCCTCGGCGTATGTACCGGATGTGTCGATCAGCAGATAGACCGCCCGGTTCGCAGGCGCGGTCTGACTGCAGGCCTGCAGTGAGCTTGTCAGCAAGATTGCTAAGCCCAGCTTTAAAATTACTCTGTATTCCATAATGGTTGCTCCTGGTCCGGATCCGATGTCCGAACCGTATAGTCAAACATTGTCTAATGATGCAGCTCACAGCCAGGCCGTTGTTTCAGCCCTTGCCGAAAGCGAGTTCATCTTCATCCGTTAGTTCGTTTTCACGCAGACTTTTGCGCACTCTTTTTTTAGCTGGTTTCTTGCCGGCACTATCCAAAGACATGCTGCTATCATCGACCGGAGCCGGTTCAACACTTTTCACACCCCTGTCCCGGGACGTGATGCCGTGACGTATCGCCTTTTCGAAAGCCAGGGGTACGGTAATCACCATGTCGTACAGATAGACGGCTAGTTTGCTCAACTGGTGCGCCGTACCGCCGATCAAACGCAACACGATTACGATGGCGCGCAGCACGGCTACCGATGCCACACCCAGCACGGTGCGCGAGGAGTGGATAAATGACTCAAGGGGGATCGCCACGAACGAGAGCGTAAACGGCAGCACGAATCCCATCACCATTTGGCCAATGGAGGGAATCCACCGAAACTCGGCCTGCAGAACGCCGGTACCGGCCAGGGATTGATTCAGGGCCTCCCGGTCCAGCGCCAGCAAGTCACGCATGTAGGCCAGCGACGCCTCGATGCAGGCGAGTATCAACAGGATGCTGAAGGTGATGAACATCATACGCCTGCGCATCCTGTCGTCCATATGACCGATTACCGAGAAGAGCTTGGTAATACGCAGCGAATCGAGCAGAAAGAGCCCCATGGCAATTTCTATCAGGATGATGACCAACGCCGCGATATCGGCGGTCTTCAGGCTGCCGATATAGCTCGAGCCGCCGACCATTTCGGACATGGGCATGGCGATAAGCTGGAAGTTGATCAGGCCACCCATTGCCGCCACGAACAGCACCAAACCGGCAATGAAGAACTGGGTCAGCGAAGACGCGGTCAAGGCGCGTGCGGCCTTGTCTTCGCCGTCGCGAATGGCCTTGTAGGTCTCCATATGCCGGTCGATGGCTTCGGTGCGCTCCTGTGAAATGGAAACGGCGCTCTGGGCTTTATCCATTTTCGCGCTGAGGGAACGCCAGTTTGGCTGCATGCCTGCCAGTATGCCGTGACGCTCGCCGGTAGCCTTTTGATAGGCCTTCAGGGTTTCTTCATGAGCATTGGATATCTTCTCCTTGATATGCTCGAGAATATCGGCCACCAGCGGGTCGCTCTGCTTCGGCAGTTCTGAGATTGTCTGCACCACGCTGAGCCATTCCGGTGGCAGCGGCGGCGTATCGGTGGACGATTCATAGTCTTTTTCCAGCTGATCGACCAGGTCGCTGATCTTGCGATGCAGGGCCGGGTAGCGACTCAGGTCTTTCGCCACGATTTCACTGACCCGGGTAAATTCCCGTTCGATGATCTTTTCGGTTGCCTCGCGGCCCTGGGCCAGAATCACCTCTTTGTTGCGAT
The DNA here is from genome assembly GCA_050292275.1 of Candidatus Thiodiazotropha sp. Classification (GTDB taxonomy): domain Bacteria; phylum Pseudomonadota; class Gammaproteobacteria; order Chromatiales; family Chromatiaceae; genus Thiodiazotropha. The sequence goes on along the minus strand of JBNKLI010000129.1, from coordinate 2,875 downwards.
TGACGGCCTGGCATTCGATGTTGGCGACAGCACGGGAGGCGCTGCGCATAAAACGATAAATGATGCGACCTGTGCTTTTCAGCAACTGGTGGGCCGGCAGGCGCGCCAGATAGAGTATGGTGATCAGCACAACCAGCCAGACCGCAAAAGAGACGCCGGGTTGGTCGGACCAGATCATAAGCAAGTCTGAAAACATGATTGCTCTCCTGATAAATATGTGAACAAAGGCGCACGACAACTCTTCATGCGCTGTTAATGAGGGATTTTTGTGTATGCTTGTGAATAATCTGTGAGTTCCAGCGACGTCATTTCATGGTTTAGTAAGCTGGTGACTACCTTCTGGCAAACTGTGACGCAATTCACATAATTTTTTTAGTGCGTTATCTGTTATGGCAAAACTCTTTTGGGTGGAAGACCAGATACACTGGATCGATAAATTCACCGGCATCCTGCAAACCACCGATTTCGATGGCAGCGAGAACAGTCTGGAAATATTTAAATTTCCAGCGGCGGCGAAACAGCGCATCGCTACCCTGGATGAACAATCACGGCCCGATATAGCCATCCTGGATGCCCATATGAACGGCTCGGACGAGGCGGGATTCAGCGTTTCGAGGGCGTTGCGAAAGAAATGGCCGGAACTGCCCATCATCTTTCTTTCGGAGCACAGCGGCACCAGGCTGGAGGAACTGGCCTTCGAACAGACCAATGCCGAGGATTTCATCGCCAAACACCAACGCAATATCGAAGCGGTACTGTGCTGGCGAATCAAGGCCGCGCTGAAAAAACATCATCGGCAATCGAGCGGGCCTGAAGATGTTATCGAAAGCGGAAGCCTGCGTATCGATCTGGTCAGCTGGGAGGTCTGCTGGAAGGGCGTCAAGCTGATGAATCCCCACAATCCAAAGCGGCCACTGGCGCCGACGCCGCGGAAAATTCTGCGTTTCCTGGTACAACGCAGCCCCCGCCCCTTGACCACGGATCAAGTTGTCGATCTGCTCGAAGCGGACCCGGAACGCTTCTCTTATGCCAACTACCGCCAGCACATCAAGACGCTACGCAGTGCATTCGAGCTTGCCGAAGGCAACAGCGGCCGCTTCAACACGCTGTGCAAGCAGGGGCGCGGTATTGTCACTTTCGGTGCCGAACATGCCTACAGCTGGAAGCCGGACAAAGCATGAAAACAAAAACTACCTTGTATCCCTATTTCACCGCTGTGATGGCGTTGCTGGTGATTTTCTATCTCTATCTTCTGGCACACCCGAATCTGTCCGACACCTACGGGGTCCCGGTCGAGGTTTTCGCGCCGCGCTGGAAATGGATGCTGATCAGCGCCTTTATCCTCACCCTGGTTGTTGAATTTCGCTTCTATCGGCGTCGCTGTAAATCCCAGGCCAATGAAATCGCCCGCTTCGAGGAGAAAGTCGATGAGCTGCTCGAGAACAAGAAGCAACTGCAGGCGAGGGCTCATGTCTACGCCGGTCACGCGGATAAATTAAAGTTGTTTATCAGCGACAAACTGATCGAGTTTATCGAGTACGACGAGAAGTTTCTGCACTTCAAAAGCATCGCATCCGAGGTGCGCCACAACGGCGTGATCAGCTACGATAAAATCAAGACGGTTTTAACCACGCAAATGGAACTACTGGATGACGATGAACAGATCGAACCATTACAGTCGGCGCTCGATAGCCTGATCTATCTGTGGGACCTGCTGGATCTGTCAACCGCCGACAATATCGCTCTGCATATCGCCAATCAGATATGTGAAAGCGAAGAGACCATCTTTCAGGCGGAACTCAATGGAGACCGGCGGGAACCCTATCCTTCGCAGAATGTATTCTCAGCCGAAAGCGCTTTGGACAAATCGCTGAAACGCTGTTTCGGGGTGGCCTTGAGTGACACTGATTACAGGCACCTCAGCGTCGATGGCCACTTGCGGGCGCGCTTGGCCATCGAGCCTGTCGATAAGTTGCTCGGCAGTGAAAATCACGTCGTACTGGCGCTCGAGAACCTGATCAGCAATGCACAATTCTATGCCGGCAAACGCCGCTACAAGCAGAAACACACGGGCGTCGCCATTTTTCTCGACCAACTGGACGAATATGCCCGTTTTCGTGTTTTCAATCGGGGACAGCACATCGACAGCGAGAATGCGGAAAATATCTATCAACTGGGTTTTTCCACCCGGCGCAGGCGAGGTCACCATGGAAAAGGGCTGGGTCTCTATTTCGTGAAAGAAATTGCAAAGGGCTATGATGGTAAGCTGGAATTCCGCAACATTGACAATCAGAATGAAGTCGTTTCACTGCGTGTAGAAACAACCGACGGGGAAATCATCACCGATGTCATTGAAATCGTGATCGATAAGGAGGCTCCGCTATGTCGGAAATCCGGAACCGGGCAGGGTGATGCCCAGCAGGAGTGGAAATTTTTCGGCACCGTCGACAACATCGAGATCACCCATCGCAGCGATCAGCGAACCCATCGCATCGATGGCGAGGACCTCTCTCATCGCGATATCGTTTACGATCCCAGCCATCCCTCCTACCCACGCTGGCAGCTCGAACTCAAGCAAGAGTACAAAAAAACCTTGATGAAGTTCAGGCCGCTGGATATCAGCGGTGTGGAATTCGAATTGCGTCTGCCAACCCTCAATGCCAGGCTCGACGGTGATCTGCTCAATCCGGATGAGGAGACGATGGAACACCAGGTTTCCCAAATCAAGGCACGTTTCATCGACCAGGAGAATCTGAAAATAAGCTAATAAAGAATATTATTAACCCGGCGACTAAGTATGTCGTCTTCAGCCGAAGTGTGCCTGCCTGCAGCAAGGCATCAAAACGCCGCTGTAGCACTCCTACAGCAAGTTTTG
>JBNKLI010000128.1:0-57765 GCA_050292275.1 Candidatus Thiodiazotropha sp. | reverse complement strand
ACTGGTTCCAGTGGTCGAGATAGAGGTGACAGGTAGTACACAGCGCGCCACCCAGATTACTTACTGTGAGAAACTTACCATTGGAGTCATTGTGAGCATCGTGGCAGGCCGTACATTGCATCCAGCCGGCCTTGTCCAGTTTTACAGGACCGGTAAGGAAGGCGGGGTCGACGAGATCACCCCGGCGCGAAGCAACGTTAGATGTGTAGTGAAAGGATATAGGATGGTCGTCAGAAAGGTCCGTTCCCAGCACGGATGGACCTGGCGGCATAGTGGTTATACCGCCCAGCATACTGACAGGAGTCTCTTTGCTCGCGATGTCACCGAGGGCGATGGTGCCGTCATGGCAACTCAAGCAGAGGATTGAAGTACCGTTTGGCTGTCCTGGGGAAGAGACGACGGTTGAGCTCGTGTAGGGAGTGAAGTAGCCACCGGTTGTATCACGATTCCACAATGATTTGCCTGGCATGACGCTATGTGGTATGTGACAAAATATGCATACTTCTTTCTCGCTTACGGCTCTAATGGACCCGGTTCCAGAGGCGGAGAGGTTATGCTTGGTTTCCGCTAAGCCCGCGAGAGCTTCAGAGACAAATAGACTGAAGGCGGCTACTAGTACAAATCCATGTTTAGTAATTCTCATGGCTCATCACCGATATATTGAAATAGTTGAACCCGTTTGTTGTAAGAGTCGCAGATATAGATGGTGTCATTCTCGCTGATGTATATACCCACAGGCAGCCAAAACTCGCCCGCTTGGGATCCCTGTTGGCCAAAGTGCATCAGCACCGAGCCGGATGCATCGAAAAGCTGTACATTGTGAAACAGGGAATCAACCACGTAGGTATGGTCATAGCTGTCCTGAGCCACGCCCTTGGGTCGTGAAAGGGTACCTGCGGCATTGCCAGGGATGCCGAATTGATTCAGGTAGTTTCCATGGCGATCTAAAAGTTGAATTCGGAAATTAAGGCTGTCGGTAACCAGCAGCTCTCTATTACGGGTTAGCCAAATGTGAGTCGGGAAATTGAACTCACCATCACCTGAACCCCTGTGGCCAAACTTTTTCAACAGCGATAGATTCGGATTGAAAATGGATATGGCATGTAGCCCGGTGTCGACTATATAGATCCAGCCGTTACTTTTGTCTATGGCGATACCCGTAGGCCTGATGAAATCCTCTTCGAGCTGTAGGGCAACAGCCTCCTTTTCGTCTGCAGCGACTACGAAAACTTGTCCAAGTTCAGAATCGGTGATATAGACTTTTCCATCACTGTCTGCCGCAAGGCTGACCGGTGATTCGAAATCCCCACCGCCCCTCCTTTTTATAGCATCGTAGCGCCCATTCTTACGATCGAATCTGTGTACCGCCTTGACACCGGGATCGGCTACGTAGAGCTGCTTGACGCTGTTCTCAACCACGGCCATGGGTAGCACCATTCCGTTATCTTTCTCGCCCAACGCCAAATCCTTGAGCTTATCCATAAAACCCTTGGTGATTCCAAGGTCGTCCGGATGCGTCAGACTTCCGAGGTATTCGATACGTGGCTTGTTCGGCGCCAACGGCCACACGAGCTGCTCGTCCGTATCTTGCTTTACCGTCGCAATCCCTTGTCCGGTACAGGCGTTGAGGAGCACTGCCATGCAAAGCATCGATAGAGGTATCCAAACACGCTGTCGGTTGATCGGGTACATTAGAATAGCCTGGTCAGGGTTAGTTCAATCGATGAATCTTTCTTCGAAGCGTCGTCCTGCTCATCCAGGTCGTATTTACCTCTCAGACTGAAACTGAGCAGCCGCCAACGCCATTTGTAGTCTAACAGGGCGCGTCTCCGTTCCCGGGTCATTGTTCCGCCGGTGTCCTTGTCAGTGCTGTATCTGATGATTACACCGCTTCGCCTTCCCGTTCTGAACGTCATATCCAGGCCATGCTGCGTGAGCATAACGTCTTCCTCGGAGAGCTTGTTGTCTGTTTGTTCGTATCTCGAGTAGAGCCTGGCGGAACCTTTGACAAATGGCAGCCTGAATCTATAGCTGATATCAGCATCCTTGCGAACATATGGTCTCAATTCATCTGTCTGCTTCTCTACTCCGATATGCCAGGAGAAGACCATTGTCCGGCTAAGCAGATGGCGTGACTCGGCTGCAGCATAGGATCTTTCTCGTGAATAGAGTGGCTTGAGCGGACGGCCTTCTTTCAGTGTCGGATCACTTTTCGAGTATCCCATGCGGAACCGGTAGGTCTTGAAGACGGAGAACCCAAAACTAAGGCCCTGGCCTAGGACAGTGTAGGCGTATGTCCCCCCAGTTTCATAATCGTAGTCGATCAGTACCGATTCTCCATCTGGTATATTGCCGGTGAGCAGTCGCTCCAGTCTTGTCTCTTCACCGACTACGGTCAGACGGTAGTCGAGGCCCTCAAGGTATATCTGCGTTCTATCCGGATTACTCACCACCACCGACTCCAATAGGATATAATCACGTGACAGTAACACGGGCTGCAGGCTGTCAAGAAGATGAGTTTCACCGGTTATGGAGAGTTGGCGTGTATCGCTGCTCTGGTCATAGTTGTCATATTGCAGTGAGTAGGTCGTGCTGAACGACAGGTTTTCGGTCAAGTCCATGCTATATAGCAAATCATTTTTGGTTCCGTATGTCCTTGTGTTATAGCCTTCGCTCTCATCGTCGGTGGCAATCAGGTTCGAATTGAATTTCATCGATTCGATAATGCTGCCGGAGAGACCGATATCCAGAGTCTCGTGGGTTGATTCGTAATCCGATTCATCGTTTATTGTGTTACTTATGCTGTACTTGTAATTCGACTGGAAGTCACCTCCATGTTGCAGGGTCAGGTAGGTGTCGAACTCACCTGATTTGCTCTTGGAGATACCTTTGAACTCCTCGATATCGTAGTTCAGCCTGTTGACGAATGTGTTTTTACCTTCTTCTCCGAACAAGACAGCGCTTCTGAGAAGCAATCCATAGGTTTCACTCAAGGTGGGCATGATCGGCAGGTTAACACTGCCACTGCTGGAGCGTTTTCGGGAGTGATCGAAACTTGCACTCAAGCGGACATTGTCCAGGCCGCGGCTTGATATGCTCAATTGCTGATAATCGTAATCACTGTCTATTGTAGCGCCGCCGCCATCTCCTTTCGTCTGCGCATGGTCCGCTCTCAGCCAGATAGGGAAAGAGACAAGGGGTTCTCTCAGAGACAATAGCATCCCGTAGTTGGTGTTTTCAGTGGTCACCGTATCGGCAAGACCAGTTGTTATAGTTGGGTTATAGTGATTGAAATGGAGTTTCAGCGGATAGGGTTTCTCCTTCAGTATGTCGAAGCGGCCATCGAAACTGTAGAGTTTCTGCTTGCTTTCATTGGTTACCACCGAGTCGTCTTCATACTCGTCCTGTCTGAATTCGATGCCTAGACCCAGCTCCATATCCACCAGGTTGGGATGGTAAATGTAGCCTGTCGACTCCAGCTTCAGCTTCTGCTTCGATATAGGGTGGTGCTGGGTGGATGTGGGTCTGTTCACTCTCTCTGTTTCCAGGTCTTTGACGGTGTAATCGAGTTCCAGTGACCCTCCCAGCCCGGTCAACCTGAAAAAATCGAGCTCGGCGCCAAGGCACAATGCAGGTGCGAACGTCCAGACCACTGCCTGCAGCCTGACTGCTTTGTACAGGCTTGATCGGTCACCTTGAGCCCTGATGCCGGTCCCGCGTTCATGATTCCGGCGCGGGCCTTTTTCTGAGTTTCTAAATTGGTCGATATGGAAAAACACAACGGTACCTGAAATAGAGGGTGCGGGTCCTTTCACCCGTCGACTTCATGCGGACAACTCTCCGCCGTTTACACCCGTTGATAAGAAGGCCTGCGAAATCAGAGTATGGAAAAACCCTTTTCAATTTTGTTCTGTGTCGGGTTCCTGATCAGCAGACTCTGATGAGTAGTCCATGCCCTCCATTGTTCCGAAACCGAAAATGTTAATGCTTCCATTGCCATACTGGCTGACGACCAGGATGGCGTATTCGACATTGAACCCCGGTTCTGCATATTGCTGATAGAAGTCGTGGTTGTCGTAATCGAGCACCACGGTTGCCGGCAGGTTGAGATCTCTGCGCTCGGGGCCGGCCTGGCCGAAAAACAGCAGCAGGCTTCCATCTTCCGAGAAGATCTGCACATTGTCGAATGCGGCATCCACAACATAGAGGTTGCCCATCTTATCGACGGCAACTCCCTTGGGTCTGGCAAATTGGCCGGGTTTTACGCCCATAGAGCCGAATGTCATTACATATTCACCTTCGGTGGTGTATTTGTTGACCCGTGCGGCAGTCGAGTCGGCAACGTAGAGATAGCCTTTGTCCAGAGCCAGGTTGGTTGGATGGGCGAGATGAGCGGACGAGTTTTTATCGTCAGATGGAAAGGTGAAGAGGGTTTCCCCCGTTCTCTTGTCGAGGACATGTATCTTGCTTTCCTGGATGTCGCTCACATAGAGGCGATCATCGTCCATGGCGACGTCTGTGGGCTTGAACTGCCCCTCCACCCCATAGGCGCGCGCATAGTTGTCGTCCTGGTCGAAGACGACGACCTGCATGCGGTTGGTGTCCGCGACATACTTGGAGCCGTCCTCGTCGATCTCGATATTGATCGGTTTCGACAGGCCTCCCCCTCCGGTGCCCATTACGAAGCGGAACTCATTCTCTTTCAGGTCGAAGATTCCATAACCGTTGTTGCTCGTGTCCACCACATAGATCTTATTGCCGTCGACGGCCAGCCCGTAGGGTTTGGCAATGCTGGCTTCATTCGCTGCGCCAGCGAGTATGAAAGCAGCCAGGTTGCTGCCGCTGCCTTTGAGGTCATTCACATTGGAGATGGTCTTCAAATGCTGGATTCGCGGGGGGTTGGGCAGGCTGGGGTAGAAGAGGGGGCCCAGTTCCTTGGGACCCGTAGCGCAACCCGACAGGTAGAGCGCGTAGAGTAGCGCGATTGCAATCTGTATGACGCCGGGCCGGTTACCCACTTGTTGTGATTGTAATCTGGTTGGTAACGTTGTAATTCTCATGGTTTCGGGAGGGTCTCCAAGGTGTGAAGTCTTGCGCTGTCAAGCGGCATGATGGTGCAGAAACTAGATCTGATGTGCCACAGACGACAAATCCCCCCCGGGTTTACGAACCCAGGGGGGATGTCCAGTCTCCTCGATTACTTATTGTGGCAAGTCAGGCAAAGTGCGCTGCCCGCTATATTGATGCGCAGCATGTTGCTTGATGTCGCAACAAAGGTGTTGTGCACGTCATGACAGGAGCTGCACTGTACCTTGCCGTTGGGCAGCATAAGATCGCCAAGCGTACCGGTCCTGGTTGGCAACGCAGGAATAGCATCAGCGGCATCAAGATCATAGCCGCCGATGGTGACGCTTCTGCCGGGGGGGTGCAGTCCCGGATCTGCGCCGTTGTCGTAAGTCAGAGAGACAGGGTGCTGCCCCCGCAGATCCTGTCCCACATAGGCGTAGTTGCTAGCCGGTATTCCAGGCAAGCTGGTTGGATCTTGGGTTCCTCCGCCGTATTGGTCAAACGCCAAGGTGCCGTCATGACAGGAGAGACACAGCCTGCTGGCGCCTGTCGGCGTGCCGTCTTCGACGCCATCGATGGTGCCGCTCATGTTGGCGTACATGGTGTAGCCGGCGGTATCCGGCAAGGTGCGGTTCCACAGCGGCGTCTCGGGCACGATTGCGCCTGTGTTCGTGTTGGCGTCCGCATCATGGGGGGTATGGCAGACCTTACAGATCTCGCCCGTGCTGTTATCAACCTGCGGCAGTTTGTTTCTCAGATCATGTGGGGATCCCACAATGGTCGCGGACGCGGAGAGCGCCGTGAGCCCGCATGCCGCGCCTATAACGCCTGCGAGGATTGTCCTCATCGGCAGATTAAATCGATTACTTCTCTTCATAATTCCTCCAGTTGACATGAGAGTAGGCATTCCTGTCACAAGTCGTACGGTAATGCCCGGTTGATGGTGTTTTTGTTACCAGCCACGGGTTTTTAAAACACGCCCAGTCAACGATTCCATCATTAATCTCGTTTCCTGAGAGGGTTCCGAATGCCCTGCTTAATCCGGTGCCTGGTTTGCCTGCTCGTGGCGTCCTGTCCCAGGTCGCCACAAACCTGGCAATCTTTAGCTGGTACATACAGCGGGCGTTCTGATTTCGGATCGCTGTATATGCCATCGATTAAGCCGAGCCATTCCTCCTAGGGCGCATCCATGCATGCTCAAATCTACTGCCTCCCATGGTCGTTCCTTACTTGAGAATTCCGAACGACGACTACATATATCAAAACCTGTCGTCGGTTCGGAAACGGCACTATTGAGTCCTGTTAATGGCTGTCCCTGTCATTCTACACTGCATGATCGATGCCAAAGTCCCCATGACTTTATCTAACGCTATGAAAAATGATAAAAAAAAGACTATCGATGCTGTGTTGCCCAATTTTGGGTAGCTGCCAGTACCGCCGATAGGTTACGGAAAAGTAACAGCAATCTGCCCAAGTTTTAAATAATTCATTGTTTTATATGTGGAAATTGCAGATATGGCCAAAAAACCGGGAATGTTTCAATTGGGTAACGTGCGAAATGCGGCCGATTTTCCCCGGGCCGGGGGCGCGAAGCAGATTCCCATGGGGTGGGCTTAACCGGGTCTTAAGATATACAGAAGTTGGCAGATCGTATCTAACTGACTGATTTAACGTTGTTATATGGGATTGGCTCGCAATTTGCGCTGTATGGATCAAGTAAGCGTGGCGGTATTTCTCGATCCCATGACTTGAGCAGTAGTTAATTCGCAAATAGTGGTGTTTTGACTGGGTATTCAAGATGAGTATGGATGGGTTGCACTTGGTTACCTTTGAGTAAGATCCGCCGGTGAACACTATTTTCACGTTTCTAACCCGGTTCAATATGCCGGCATGGAGGATCCTGCCGGGGGAGTGTGTAGCCCCATTGTGGAATGGGTGTACGACGGCCACCTCCCTGCGGCCGACGCTCTCCCAGATAGCCAAGCCCACACAAACGGCGGAGTCCAAATCGCGATTAGAACGCCTAACCTTGTGTTTTGAACTCCCGGTATCTTGAACCCGGCATGGATAGCCGAGTTCCGAGGGCAATCAGGAATTATTGAGCTGTGATATTTCGTGGCGTTTCATCTTCTCCCACAAACTCTTCCTGCTGATACCCAGGCAGGATGCGGTTTCGGCTATACGCCATTCGTGCGATTCCAGCTTTTCCAGCAGAAACTGCTTTTCATGTTCTTCCATGGACTCCTTAAGCTTCATTTCGCAACATGGGATAAGATGCTCTTCCGAAGGCGCGCCGAATTCCCGGGGTCCAAGAATATCCTGAGGTGAGAGGATGCAGGCACGCTCGACTGAATTGGCCAGCTCCCGCAAATTGCCGGGCCAGTGCTGTTTTTCCAGATAGCGAACCGTGAGCGGAAGCAGGAGACGACGTTTTTTGTGTTCATTGAAAAATCGCTGAACCAGACGGTTGGCCAGCCAGTAGATATCCTCTCTGCGTTCGCGCAGTGGCGGTATATGCAGATGGACCGTGTTGATCCTGAAATAGAGGTCTTCGCGAAACTCGCCATTCGCGACCATCTTTTTCAAGTCTCTGTTTGTGGCATAGATCAGGCGAAGATTGACGGAGATCGGTTTTTCCTCCCCAAGTCTATGGACCACCCTCTCCTGAATTGATCGTAAAAGCTTTGCCTGCATTCTCGCTGAAGTCTCTCCGATTTCGTCGAGAAACAATACGCCGCCATCGGCAAGTTCGAATACCCCTTTCCTGGATTTGATGGCGCCTGTGAACGCACCTTCGGCATGGCCGAACAGCTCCGCTTCGAGAAGATCTTCGGGAAGGGCTGCGCAATTGAGGGCAACGAATGGTTTTTCTTCGCCATTGTTCAATCTGCCTGCGAAATAGCGTGCGGCGTACTCCTTGCCGACACCGGACTCGCCGGTAATCAGAATATCGCAGTTGTGATCAGCCAGCCGATCCAGCATCGCCTTGATCTCCCTCATCTTGGGGGAAACGCCCAGTACGGTACTGTCCTCCTTGTTGTTGCCGAAAAGGATGGGTGCCACTTCACGCAGTTTGTCAATCAACTCATCCAGGTCGAATGGTTTTGTCAGATAATCGACAGCCCCCATCTTCAGTAATCTTACAGCCTGATTGATATCACCGAACCCACTGATGAAAATGGTGGGTGGTGGTACCCGGTTTGCATCGATGATGGCATTGAAAAGATCTTCGCCGCCGATATCCGGCAGGCGGATATCCGTAATCAGTGCTGCATATTCCTTGCTTAGCAGTGACTTCATTGCTATTTCAGCACTGCAAAAACAATCGACGGCTATGTTTTCAATCTCGAGCCTTTGACATAAAGACTCTCGCATGATTGCGTCGTCCTCCACGAGACATAACCGTTTTATGCTGTCTCCATTGCTTTCTGTTGGTGTCTCCACTTCTAACTGTTCCTCGCGCTTTAAGTATGTTAAGTATTTAGTTCTGTTTGTTATTGTTTTTATATTTGTTAATGTCGTTTTAGTGCGTATAGCACTTTTGGTTGCCAGACATGAGGTATATGAAGCGTGAAAGAACGCTTGCATATACAAAAAACGGATCATCTATTTCGGGTGGCAATGCAGACATAGTTGCGACCCTGCAAGTGGCTTTCGAAGTAATTTGACATCCATGACCTGATTGTTATGGACGTCGTGGCATGAGGGGCATTCGACCCTGCCGTTAAAGAATTTGAGCTCTTTTCCCCGTGGTCCGGTTACATTAAAAGCATCATGGCAGTTCAAGCACTTGGTAGTCGCTCCATTCCCCTGGGTCTGGTGTTTCCATAGGATGCCTACGGGGTGGTCGTCCCGTAGGTCCGTTCCCTTCGAGAATATTCCGCTGAGCTTGTTGTCGGGGTCGCCCGGATTGCCGCCATAGGCGTCGATGGAAACGGTGCCGTCGTGACACGACAGGCATAAGCGAGATGGACTGCCCGGGCCCAATGCTTCAGCTGGGTAGTCCATTGTGGAGCTATTGTACATTGTATAGACCTCGGTCGATACTTCGTGATTCCACAATGGGGCGGGTGCGTTATCGATGATGGTATGCGGTGTATGGCATACATTGCATATTTCAGTAGTGATACCGCGTGCCGAGAGATCGTGAACACTGCCTTGAATCACGGCTATCGACACGGGTGTGTAAATAAGCAACGTACAAATGGTGGTGCTTACAATGGCCGGCCCAAGTGTTGAACGTGACGATGAAGGTAACATCTGTGTTCCTCAAGCATACTTATGATCCGCGTATACAAGAGTTACTCCATCCATGCTAAGGATGAGCGACTCGTGTATGGCACCTCTCCCCGGTTAAACTTTTTACCTAGAACGAATACACCGAAAAATCGATCGGGATCGACGGATCGCTTCACATGATGAACCTGCTGTTCATCTGTTAACGTGAGTGCTTGGAGGCACTGATCTTGTTGACCGATTGTATTGTTTGGGATCAATGAGTTACTTATCATTGAATGCTAATTCCACCCGAACAATCAGACATAAAAATTAAGAACAAGAAATTATTCACTCAAGCCCTGGAAGTCGATTATCTGGGTTGTTTGTTGTCTGACTTCCAGGCCCTGCCACGTCTCTCGTTCAATGACGATACACCTGTATCGCCTCGCATCCGCATGGTTAGAAATGCCAGTCCAGCGGATGGTGACTGCGCTTACTTGGCAGTTATTCTACTTTTTCACAAGAAAGCATAAAGCCTCCTTATTTAGTAAGGTTTTTTTGACCGATTTTGTCAAATAAATATAACTAATTGTTACAATAAGAATAGATTATGGATATATAAAAGGAATCTTGCTCTATACTGAACATCGTTATAAATAACTGAAAAATATGAGTAATTGGTGCTGTCAGGCGAAGTGAAAATCTCTGCGGTTTTGATTATTTTGGCTGAAACGCAGGACTATTAAGTATATTAATATGAGGATAGGTATCTATTATATTTTTGATTATACAGGGTAAGCCGAGCCTCAATCTGCCTCTCAATGGAAAAAATTCACTTGGTGCGTATGAAGATGTACAGAGAATACTGGTCGGGTCGGCATGCGATCTGGTCTCATGCGTATTCCCGTATCTGCGCTGTTCCGCAGCGCGTGAGCCACTGAAATATACAGTGTGCCACAACTGTGGGGGCGTCTCTCCTCCACCCCCAATATTCCGCAGTTCGTGACCGATACAATACTCTATTGGATAGTCAAATCAGGGTCACCGCCACTCCACGGCGTGACAGAACCGTCGATCCGATTTCAATAATTTGTATGTCGTGGCGGCTACTTGTCATAGTTAACGACAACACTGAGCAGAAAGAGAACTGTTGGAAATGTCTTTTTTAGTGTTTGGCTTTGGTAATCTCTTACAACCGGGCCATCACCGTAGTGAACGGTGTCGCCCGCCTTAACCTCTGTCGTCGGCACGGCTAGCCACAGCGGCTCATCATCCCGGGTTATCTCGATATATGTGTATCCTTTTGTATCCACGACGCTGACGACTTCGGCTTTGAGCATTGATTCTATATCGACTGGTGGTGCTTGCTCAGAGTGTTGAAAGATCGCGCTGTGATCAACTGGCGCACTTTTGTTGGATGTGTCGACGGCGGTACTGTGATCGGCGGGTGGATTGTTACTGGGTGTCTCGGCGGCGAATGCGATTGTGGAGCAGCAAAGAAGTAGAGACAGGGCTGATATTTTCATCGAACAATCCTCAGGTGCATTTTAGGTTTTGGCGGTATCACATTCATCGGCTCACTGTAGCGTTGATACCATGAACAAAGTTCAGATTTAGAATGGGACCTACAGTTTAGTGGTTTGTTGCAGCTTTTTACAATATCCGGCCAGTTGCAAAGTGATCCTGTCTTTCATAAGAGTGATGTAGTTAGAACGCTGCGGATGGGAAAGCGGGGGATGTGACGGATCGGTAACATCCGAATCGCCTGACATGTGTTACGCTATGGTAACATGGTCTGCCTTTTCACTCTCTATAGCATTGAGAAATCACTCTGTTCATCTAGCGCAGATTCGTTTCCGACTAAAAATCTCGCCATGCCTTGCGAGCAGCGCGGCTATCAAAATCAGTGTCGACACGCTTACATTTGCGGCCTGGTTTTATGACACTCATTGACGATGATGCAGGATAGCCGAGTATGGTCGGTAATCAGGATTGTTTAAGAAAACTCTAAGATATAGTGTTGAAAGGATGAGGGGCGAAGGTGTCAGGTGACAGGTAGGTGGAAGGGATGATGAGTGTGAATGAAACCGCCGGCATGGTTTCATGCCGGCGGTCAGAGTGGTCTAGCCCATGTTACCTGCGGCGAAGTCCCAATTGACCACTTTCCAGAAAGCCTCCAGATAGGCGGGTCGTGCATTGCGGTAGTCGATGTAGTAGGCATGCTCCCAGACATCGACGGTCAGCAGAGCCTTCTTTCCCGATGTCATCGGTGTACCTGCATTGGAGGTATTGAAGATCTCCAGGCTACCGTCATCGTTCTGCACGAGCCAGGTCCAGCCGGAGCCGAAGTTGGTCGCGCCCGAGTTGGCAAACTGCTTCTTGAACTCGTCAAAGGATCCGAATGTCGAGTTGATGGCGTCAGCCAGCGCACCACTGGGCGCGTTGTCATCGCTGGGGCTTGTAAGGCAGTTCCAGTAGAAGGTGTGGTTCCAGATCTGTGCCGCGTTGTTGAAAACACCACCTGACGATTTCATGATGATATCTTCCAGTGAGGCGTTCTCGAATTCAGTGCCGGGTATCAGGTTGTTGAGATTGGTCACATAGGTGTTGTGATGCTTTCCGTGGTGAAACTCCAATGTCTCTTTGGATATTACGGGTTCCAGTGCGTCGATTGCATAGGGCAGGGCTGGTAATTCATGTGCCATTGAGTGGTACTCCTTCGTTAAATGTGAATTCTTGTTGTGGTCCTCGTCGAATGGATCCGGACTATAACCAAGTATAATGGTCGGCTATTCTAGCGATGATGATGCCGGGATGCAACAGGGGGTGTTGTGGGGAAAATACTACCACTAGTACAGCATAGCCTGCGCAATTTTCAATCAGGCCGACCGTGATGCTGGCGGCCCACTAGCCGCTATTTGTTTTTGGCGTCCGTGGTGTAAGCATCAGGGTGATTTCCGCGGCGCACAGCGGTGGGCTGAAGAGGTGACCCTGGGCGTGGTCGCATCCGAGGCTGTGCAAGTATTCCAATTGTTCTTCTGTCTCCACTCCTTCGGCGATGACCCTGAGGCCGAGGCTGTGCGCCATGGCGATGGTCGCGCTGATCAATTCACGGTCAGCCGGGTCGGTGGTTATATCGTTGATAAAACTGCGATCGATTTTCAGTATATTGAACGGGTACCTGCGCAGATAGCTCAGTGAGGAGTAGCCTGTTCCGAAATCATCCATGGCGATATCTATCTCCATTTTGCTCAGGGCGTCCAATGTATTGTCTATATAGGCGTGGCCGCTCATCAGTACGCCTTCGGTTATTTCTATTGCCAGTGTGTTTGCGCCGATCTCCGCCTGCTGCATGCTGTGACTGATGAACTGCACCAGTTCGGGGTCGCGAAACTGCCGTGGGGAATAGTTAATGGCTATCTTGAAATCCGCTTGCCGGTTCCGCCATTTGCGTACTTGGGAGAGCGCTCCAGCGGTTACGAACCTCCCGATGGGGACTATCAATCCGGTGCGTTCCGCGATTGGAATGAATTCATCGGGAGTTATTTTACCCACGGCAGGATTGTTCCAGCGCAGCAGTGCTTCAGCACCGATGATTGCCCTGTCCGCGATATTGATCAAAGGTTGGTACTGGATATGAAATTCACCGCGACTGAGCGCCCCGTGCAGCTGTTGTTCGAGTGCGAGTTGGCGTGAAACCTCCAGATTCATGGCGTCTGTGAAGAAGGCGAAAGTGTTGCGGCCCTGTTCCTTGGAGTGGTACATGGCTGAGTCGGCGTTACGTAGCAGTTCTGAAGGATTATCGCCGTCATTGGGGAAGACAGCCACGCCGATGCTGGCAGTTATGATCAGTTCTTGATTGTCAACAGTGAACGGCTCCCTGAATTCCTCGAGAAGCCCGGAGATTATCGGGCGGGCCTCCGCTGCTTCGTGCAGACCGCCAAGCAGGATGATGAACTCGTCGCCGCCGAGACGGCCGATGGTATCATTTTTACGGATACTGTCGCGTAGCCGGGCTGCGGCCTGCATCAACAGTTTGTCGCCGACATCGTGGCCGAGAGAGTCGTTGATTTTTTTAAAATCGTCCAGGTCGACGAACAGTACCGCGATTTTGTCCTTTTGCCGCTGAGCGTCATTGATCAGTTGCGTCAAACGGTCAAGGGAAAGAAAACGATTGGGCAGATCGGTCAGCGCATCGAAATGGGCCTGGTGCAATATACGTTGTTCCTGTTGTTTGCTCAGTGTGATGTCCTCCTTGACCGCCAGATAGTGGATGATTTCTCCTCTATCATTGAACACAGGCGCGATGTGGGCCGACTCCCAGAACATCTCTCCATTCTTTTTTATGTTTTGGAATTCACCGCGCCAGGGTTTACCTGCACTGATGGTCTGCCACAATTCGCGGTATTGGGACGAGGGCGTTGTATCCGATCGCAGGATGCTCGGTTTATTCCCGGCAACCTCTTTCAGAAGGTAACCCGTGATCCGTTCAAAGCTGCTGTTGACATACTCGATATTGCCTTCGGTATCAGTGATCATCACCGATGCCGGGCTTTGTTCGATAGCCTGAGACAGTGTTCGAATCTGTTCGGCGGCTCTTTTCTGTTCGGTAATGTCGTGCAGAATGAATTGCAGCAAGCGATGTTCCCCGGATTCGAAACTGATCAAGTGCACTTCGGCATCCCAAATTTCGCCGCTGGGTCTTTGGTGGCGCCACTCGAAAACCACGGTGGCGCCGCTTAAAGCCTTGTTGATATGGTCGCTCGCGGCTGTTTCTGAAGCAGTGCCGTCATATTGAGTCGGCGTGGAGACGTCGAGTGGTGTTTTACCCAGGGTTTGCTCGCGGGATTCGAATCCGTATATGGCCACTGCGGCGGGATTGCAGTCAATGAATTCGTGGCTATCGCTATCCATGACGACAATAGGAACACTGGAGCTTTGGAACACCCGTTGACGAAACGCCTCGCTCTCTCTCAAGCTGCTTTCCGCCCTCTTGCGTTCGGTGATATCCCGTCCGATACCCAATACTCCGATGACTGTGCCATCAGTATCGAAAACGGGTGTCAGTGTCGTTTCGCGACACTCACTGCGCCCGCCTTCGGCATAAGTGATCCACTCCTCGTGGGTGGTGGACAATCCGGTGTGAAGCACATGGAGGTCGTCGCATTGAATCTGCTCAGGATTCTGCCGATGTGTCAGTTCAAAATCGGTCTTGCCTATGATTTCCTGCTCGGTAGCACCGGAGAAAGCCTCGAATTTCCGATTGCAGGAGAGGTATCGTCCGTTGTTGTCCTTCATCCAGACCTGATCGGGAATGGTTTCTATCAACAGTCGCAGTCGACGTTCTTTATCACCCAATTCCCTGGTGCGTTCGGATACTTTGAGCTCAAGGGTGTCCCGTGCTGCCTTGACCTTGCTTTCGGCATGCTGCCAGCGTAATCCGATTCTGTGCACGGCAAGAATGCCGGCCGTGCTGAGCAGGATCATCAGTAACGCCGCAAGGATGACGTTTCTCCAGATTCCCGGTTTGAACTTTTCGACTATGGTCGCCAGATCGGAGGAAACGCCAAGGGTCCAGCCGCTTTGCAGACGCACCAGCATCAACATCTGCTCGTCGTGCATGTTCGTGGCCGACAACTGTTGAGTGGCGATGCTGTAGCCCATTACATCGCTTGTGGGTCTCTTGCGGGCAATGAACTGGCGTATGAATGGCTGCAGCGATATCTTATCGATCTCCGCCTTGGCGCGATTGCTGTAGGTGATGATCTTGCCGGTCCGATCGAGCAGAAACGTCGCTTCGTTACTGTTTTTGTAGGGGCTCTCGTCGAACATGCTGGATAAGCGTGACAGATGGAACACGCCGCCGACGTGGGAGGTGATTTCACCCGTTTCATCGATGACGGGGACGTCTATTGCGACGGCAGGCACGCCGTCGGCTCCGAGGAAACTATCGGATATTGCCGGTTTGTGGGTGCGCCTGACCTCCATGAAGTAGGGGCGCGAAGAGAGATTGTAACGCTTCAGGGAGGTCTGTATGTGGAAGGGATGTGAAATGTAGTGATCGCCGTTGGGCAGGAGCACGAAAAGGACGCTGAAGTGGTGGTTGATACCGCGAAGCCAGTCAAGCGCTTGGCGCCTTTCGGGGTCGGCATCGAGGGGAATGCCGTTCAGGTTGAGATCGATCAATGCCGCATCCGGCGGTGTGCGCAACTCAGGCAGTTGGGCGGTGAATCTCAGATCGGACAGCGCCTTGTCCAGTTCGTCGTCAATCCAATTGGCGAGCCGCGCGGATGAGGTTTGCTTATAGTCGACCCACTGTTTGATGGCCGAACTCTGGAGCGTGTGGGTGAGATAGAAGAGCAGCAGTACCAGGGCGAGCAGACTGCCGGTGAGTAGTATCAAGGTTATCTTCGCAAGATGTGACATGATTTAAATCGCGATTATTCTCTCCACGAGCATGTGCGAAATCAGCATTTTATCTCAAGTGTCCAGGTTGAATCCGACGAGGGACGGCTGCACGCTATCCCCATCCTTCCATAAACGGTGCCGCTTTTGACCGATACAGCCCGCCGAGGATGACTTTGTCGGTATTGTCCCGGTGTGGCTCCCTTGTGATTATAATTCATGGAAGGTTCATACTGATTCTGGTTTTGTTAAAACTATATCGTGTATCCTGATGATTCGTGCCCATCCATAAATACACACTTTTTGTGAAAATACGTCATACCGGCGGCCTGTGCCGGAGTCGGTCCGGTACCGGGATCCAGTGTATTCAATGAGTTACCGGATTCCAACCTTAGGTCCGCAAACGCTGCATCCATCTTCTACGGCATGCAACGCAATGACGAGTACTGTGGTTTCTGGACAGGCGATATTCGGTCCTGAATCAGTGGAGGCGTGAAAGGTATATGGACGCGGTTGAACTGAGTATTTTCGCCTCGCGCCTGGAAGCAGTCTGTGACGAAATGGGGGCGGTATTGCGTAACGCGGCCTTCTCGCCAAATATCCGTGACCGTCTCGACTTCTCCTGCGCGGTGTTCGATGCCCGCGGCGAGTTGTGCGCCCAGGCTGCGCATATCCCGGTCCATCTCGGCAGCATGGCCTACGCCATGGCGGATATTGTCTCCAGGGTGGAGTGGCACGAGGGTGATATGGTGGTGCTCAACGACCCCTTCATGGGAGGAACGCATCTGCCCGATGTCACCCTCATCGCCCCGCTTTTCGTCACCGGCCGGCTCACCGCATTCCTGGTCAACCGGGCCCATCATGCGGATATCGGCGCCTCGTCGCCAGGATCCATGCCTGTCTCTCACTCCCTCGATCAGGAGGGGCGTGTCATTCCACCGGGAAAGCTGGTCAGAGGCGGCGCCATCGACGAGGAGTTTCTCACCTCGATTGTGAGCGACAACCGCAATCCCGGCGAATCTCGTGGGGACTTCGCGGCACAGATCAGCGCAAACAGAAGTGGTCTCAGGCGTCTGGGTCAACTCATCGAGGAGTGGGGCAGGGATGCCTTCCTTGTCGGTCTGGAGGCGCTCAACGCCTATGCCGAGCGACTCGCGGGAGAGGCCTTGAAACGGATTCCACCCGGAGAGTACCGCTTCAAGGATCTGATGGATGATGATGGCCAGGGCAATTGCGATATCCCCATCCAGGTCAGGCTGGTGGTGGAACAATCACGGATCCTGGTCGACTTCAGCGGTACCGCCGACCAGGTTCCCGGCAATATCAATGCCCCCCTGTCGGTGGCCGCGGCCGCTGTCTATTATGTCTTCCGCTGCCTGATGCCGCCGCAGACACCGGCCTGCGCAGGGAGCTTCAAATCCATCGAACTGCGGGTGCCTCAGGGCTGTCTGCTCAATGCCAGGCGCCCTGCAGCCGTTGCGGCGGGGAACGTGGAGACCAGTACCAGGGTCGTGGATGTGATGCTGGGCGCCCTCGCCGAGGTGCTGCCCGATGAGATACCCGCCGCCAGTCATGGCAGCATGAACAACCTGGCGATGGGAAGCGTCAGCGGTGAGCTTCGCTGGGACTATTATGAAACCGTGGGTGGCGGTATGGGAGCGGGCAGGCGGGGTGGAGGGCTCGATGGCGTGCAGACTCACATGACCAATACCCTGAATACCCCGATCGAGGTGATCGAGTCTCGTTTTCCTGTGCGGGTGGTCAGGTATGGATTGCGCAGGGACTCCGGTGGCAAGGGGATGCGAAAGGGTGGCGATGGGCTGGTCAGGTGTTTTGAGTTTCTCGCGCCGACCCAGGTTACCCTGTTGAGTGAAAGACGCACTCATTCACCCTGGGGCTGCGCGGGCGGTCAGCCTGGCCGGGTGGGGGGCAACAGTCACAACGGCGCAACGCTCCCGGCCAAGGTCACGCTGCATGTCGAGGCAGGCGACAACATCACCATCGAGACCCCCGGTGGTGGCGGCTGGGGCGCTCCGGCGGCCGACGCTTTCCCAGACAGCCGAGTCCACGCAAACGGCGGAGTCTGAATCGCGATTTGAACTCCGAAACTTGCGTTATGAAACTCACTGGCGATGAGGCAGGATAGTTGAGTATGTCGGGTAGTCAGGTAACATCAGGCCACTGACTCTTTCTCTGAGCGAATATCCCTGCCGGATCCAGGAGTACCCTTTACCGCGAGTCGGCTACTATCTTCACCATGGGGAGACCATTTCGGGGTGTGGTAATGGCTGGATGTGATTGCGGCAATGAGTTGAAATTCGATGGTGTGTCGGTGGGCTACAGACGAATACTGTGGCTGGTCATCGCCATCAATGCCCTGATGTTTCTCGTCGAAACAGGGGCCAGCGTGGTATCGAACTCCATGGCGTTGCGCGCCGATGCACTTGATTTTCTCGGTGACTCCCTGACTTATGGGATCACGCTTCTGGCCATCGGCCGTCCCCAGCGATGGAGGGCCTCAGCAGC
The DNA here is from genome assembly GCA_050292275.1 of Candidatus Thiodiazotropha sp. GTDB lineage: Bacteria > Pseudomonadota > Gammaproteobacteria > Chromatiales > Chromatiaceae > Thiodiazotropha. The sequence continues at coordinate 39,549 of JBNKLI010000128.1, read as the reverse complement.
GATGTTCAAAGGGGCGACCCTGGTCTGTATGGGATTCTGGGTGTTGGGATCCACCCTCTACCGGGTGTTCGTGCTGGGTGTTCCCAATGAGTTCATCATGGGTTCGGTGGCATTGTCTGCCTTCGCTGCCAATCTGCTCAGTGTGCTATTGTTGCTCAAATACCGCGACGGCGACGCCAATGTACGCTCTGTCTGGCTATGCAGTCGCAACGATGCGATAGGGAATCTGGCGGTGATGATCGCTGCCGGTCTGGTTTTTCTCTCACGCAGCGACTGGCCTGACCTGCTGGTCGCCTTTCTGATGTCGTTACTCTTCCTTCATTCGGCAACCCTGATCATTCGCCAGGCGCGAGATGAGTTCAATCACAAGCACGAAGTCATTTCGCAGCGGGGAGGCTGTTCCATCGCAGAGCGAAAATGAGACTCCGCCATACAGGCGCAAAACAACACTTGATTACCCATCATCCTCACTCATAACTCAAAACTAAGTAGGGTCGCTGATACAATGGCTGAGCATTATGGGTAATCAGGAAACAACAAGGCCTGTGCGTCAACCCAGGTATTTCTGCATGAATTCACGGCGTGATACCTCCTCCTGCCAGGGGCACTGGCGCTGCATGCGTTTCATGTTTTCATCACGGGTCCTGATGACGCCGTTCCATGCCTCGAACGCCGCCTGAGGCGAGTGATAGTTCTGCATGTTGAGGAGAATCGGCTGCAATAGATAGTGTCCGAGTCTGGCGTGGAAATTGAGATGAGACTGCATATAGTTACCGCTCCATCCAAGGCGCAGGGAGGGCCCCAACACCTGATAGTCGGTACCGCATCGCTCTTCTCCGCTCCACCCTTCAGGAATCACGATATGGGGGTCTTTGTCCGGAAACAACAGACGAGACATCATCCAGGGGGTGAGAATCAGCACCACACGCCAACCGCTGGTGCGCCGATAGGCATGCAGATGGAAACCCAGGGAGTCGTTGATCAGCGGGTCATCGGAAAAATAGTCATCATAGATCTCCCGGTGGACGTCGATCAGGGTTTGTTTGAATCGGTCATCGTCGTTCAACTCGCTGGGCAGGAGTTGCCATGTTGTATCAGGCATAGGCGCGTTCATTCCCGGTCATACATAATTGATTCAACTGCTCTCCCCACAGGCGATAGAGCGCAAGGCGGCTGTGCTGCAGGTCGGCGGCGAAAGCCGGAAGCCAGCGCAGCAGATGATCTGCCCAGAGCTGGTGCAGCAGTCGCGAGGCGTCAGCCTGTTGCGACGTTGTCAGATAGAGGGCGCATTCGAGTTCCACTCCGAGGTAGTCTGCCGGCATCTGCTCGGCGCTCAGACCTGCATGTCGATAGAGTGCGATCAACTCCTCCACCACTGGGCCGAACATGGCCTGGTGTCGATAGACCGACTCGAACGGGGGGGCGACGGTCTTCGGGTAGCCGCTGACAAACAGCCGAGTATGCTCCCCCTGCCATGTTGACAGGGGGATGCCGGAGAGCTCTTTTACGCCCAGCGCGAGCCATGGGTGGTCTGCCGACAGGGTCTGCAACAGCGATAGCGAGTCCTCTACGGGTTGCGAGAGCATAAGCATATGCAGTCGGAGTTGTTCGCTGTCTCTGAACATGGCCGTTACCAGGGATAGGCGTAGACGCCGCTGTACATAAAATAGTGGCGTAGCAGATAGCCGCCAATGAGCACCAGTACCGATGCGGTGACGATGGGGATATGGCTGGTCCAGCCTTTGAGAACGCCACGCAGTTCGAGGAAGAACGGCACTATCAGGCCGAAGCCGATGAAACCGATCAACCATCCCAGGTCGTTCCACAGCAACTTCGCCGAATGCATGGCCGATTCGTTGCCGGCTGACATGTAGTGGAAGAAGGAGAAAAGAATGACCAGTTCGGCCGAGATCAGGATCAGATCGACCCGCTCATAGAATCTGCGGATCTTGTGATCATCATCCTGCTTAAGGATCAGGTACATGATCAGCAACAGAAAGGCCATCGCCGTGGAAAAAGCGGAGACGGTGAACAACAGCGGCACGCCGGGGTTGTGCCAGAGCGCCACCGCCGGGAAGGATTGCAGGAGCAGCCCGGTGTAGACCGCCACACCCACGCCATTGATGGTGGCGAGCCAACCGACGATCTTACGGTAACGGGTCGAAATTTCAGCGATCCATTTCACCGGTTTGCGATCCATCAGCCAGTTGACGACAGGTATATTGTCGAAAAACGCGGTTGAGTACATGTAGGGCAGGGCATAGAGAACACCCCAGAACATCATCCAGATGATGAACTGAGTACCCCAGGCGATCCAGGCGTCGGGTTTGTTGATCAGCACCATCGGATTGAGCACATGGATCACCGCCCGATGGTCGAGCAGATGGCTGAACAGCATCAGTGAACCCAGCGCAAGCAGGACAATACCCGAAAATGCGCCCCACAGCACCAGGTCGCGGTGGGGTTTGATATACATATCCGTGAGGAAGGTGACTGCCAGGGTTGCCGCGCCGAGACCGCCGAAATAGAGATAGATGGCGAGCCACCAGGTCCAGATATCCTGTGTATAGAAACTGATAGTGGTCTCCATCTCAACCCCTCCTTTTCAAGTCGTCGATGTAGTAGACATTCGGCCTTGTACCCAGGTGTGACATCAGCGGTCTGGCCACACCACTGGCGACCATTTGGGCTATCGGGTCCTCGGGATTGTCAAGGTCGCCGAACATGCGGGCGGATCCGACACAGGTTTCGACGCATGCCGGTTGCTGGCCCAGTTTGACCCGATGTTCACAGAAGGTGCATTTGTCCACACTGGGACGTTTTCTTCGATAAGCCTCGCCATAGAACTCCCTGCCCTTCTCCACATCGTCGTAGGTGACGGCGCGCCGCGCATCGTAGGGGCATGCCATGGCACATGCCCGGCAGCCCATGCACAGATCCTCATCCACCAGAACGATGCCGTTATCGAGTTTATGGGTGGCGCCGGTGGGGCAGACGGACATGCAGGGCGGATTGTCGCAGTGGTTGCACAGCCGGGGGAAGAAACGGCGATGTACGTCACTGCCGCTGCCGATCTCCTTGTCATGGACATAGGTTCGCCAGCTGCTTTTCCATACCGGTGTCTGGTTTTCCATGGCGCAGGCGGCCATGCAGGCGTTGCAGCCAACGCAGGTATTGAGGTCGATGACCATTGCATAGTGTGTCATGTTGCCGCCTCCTTATGCTTTGTGCACGCGCAGCGTGAATTCCTGGGATTTGAAACCGGCAACCACGGGTTCCACCTGGTAGGGGATCAACTTGTTGGTCGCCGTACCCTCGCCCTGGGTCTGTGACAGGGCACTGTTTTCCACGCCGAAGGAGGAGTAGATGAACAGCGTGTCGGGACGAATCAGACGGGTGAGATAGGCATTGCCGTCGGTAGACTGATTGCTCACCAGATTGGTGATTCTGATTTTGTCGCCCTGGGCGATTCCCAGGGATTTGGCACGCTCGGGATGTATCCACACGCTTTTGTAGATATTGTTCTTGAAATCGTTGATGGCGGCCAGCACCGGATTGTTGCTGTTGGTCGAGCCATGGGAGACAGTAGGCGTCTTGCCATAGGTGAAATAGAACTCATCGGGCGCCAATGGCTCGTGCATCTTGCGGCCGGTGCGGCATTCAGCGGCGATGTAGGTCGCCAGGGGACTGAAGTTGGGTGCTTTGTGCCCGGCCTGGCGCAGGCCGTGAAACAGGTTGGAAAAGAACTCGATACGGCCCGAGTCGGTGGGCACGGGCATCTTGCGTGGCATGCCTGCGTGCTCGATCAGGTCGATCTTGTCCGATTCGTGATAGATCCCCCTCTGGCGCAGTGTCTGGTCGAGTTCGGCGGAGGTCCTGTGGATTTTCTTTGCCGCCTCCACGAATGCCACGCGCCTGCAGGCGGCCAGAAAGTCCCCTTTTGGATGGATCTTTCGGGTCTCTTCCCAGACACTTTTTACGGGTTGCTTCGGCAAGCCTGTGAGCGTCTCGATCCAGTCCAGGAACCCCTCCGTGTTGCCGGAGACGATCTCGGTCAGCTTATAGAGCATGTCCGGTGTCTCCTCGGTGTCGTAGAGCGGATCGATGGCCGCGTAGCGGGTGGTCAGGGCGAGATCCTGATTCACTCCGTTGCCGTAGACCGCCGGCTCGTCACGCTCCAGATAGGTGGTATTGGGCAGGATGACGTCCGCGTAGGCGGTGGTGTCGGAGGGGAGCACGTCGATGGCGACCACCAGTTCCATGTTCTCGTGACTCAGGCACTCTTTCCAGTAGGTGTCTGGATAGTAGTGACGCACCGGGTTGGCGGCGTTGATGATCACCGCCCGGGTCAGATAGGGTTCGCCGTTCCATTCCACCTTGCCTTCGATCGATTCCCGGAAGCCGGTGTCTGTCATCACCGGCAGGGCGATACTCTCGTTGCCCGCTTCGCGTTGCTGTTTCGCCCAGGCCCAGGTCCAGCCCGGACGGCCATGGTCGAAATTGTCGCCGTTGGAGACCGCGCCGATCACCATCTTGGCGAAATGCATGCCCGCCAGGTTGGCCATGGGTGCGGCGATTTCGTGTCCTGCATCATAGGCCTTGAACATCTCATGGGCCTTATGGCGATATTCGGCTGCCTGGATCCATCCGCCGATGGTGTCGATCCCCCCCGTCAGGGCCTGGATCATGGCCTGTACCCGCCGCAGCATCATGACATTACCGAAGCGGGCGCCATGCCAGCCCGGATCGATGATCGCCGGACGGCTGGTACCGAATTCCCGGGCAATTCTTTTGATGGTCTCTGCATCGATTCCTGTCGATACCGAAGCCCATTCGGCGGTGTAGGGTTCCAGCTCCTCCAGCTGAGCCTGAAATACGCTCTTAACCGCCTTGCCGTCGATGACGATGTCATCAGGGGGCAGAAGTTCGGGGCAGAAGCTGTGCCCATCGATGCTGCCCCGGTTGTCATTACTGAATTTCTTCAATGTCATCACTTGACGGCTGCCTTCGGCGATGACTTTTGGACGTCCCTCGTCATCAACCAACGGCCGCCACTCGCCCGAATCGTCCCGGTGGAGCAGGAAAGGCATGTTGGTATGGCGCTTGAGGAATGTGGCATCGTAATAGCCTTCCTCCATCATGATGCGCATCATCGCCAATAAAAAGGCGAGATCGGTGCCCGGGCGTATGGCCAGCCACTCATCCGCTTTGGCGGCGGTCTCGGAACGGCGCGGATCCAGCGCTACGACTTTCGCGCCATTTTTGCGGCCCTGGGCGAAACGCACCATGCGACAGGTGGAGACTGCACCGATCGAGGCGTTGTTGGCGACGAAGAGAATGTAGCGGGCGTTGTCGAAATCGGGCAGGATTTCGTCATGGATATTGAAATTTCCGGTCACGGCATCGGTGCCCAGGTGGCCTGTTGTGACACAGTGCTGCATCGGTGAGGCGATGATGTTGGGAATGCCGTTGGACATGGCAAAGGGTATCGCCCAGTTCATGTAGAAGACGCAGGAGGTCCAGCCGCCCACCATGGTCCACTCCCAGGGTTTTATATCGGCGCTTGTCTTCTTCTGTGCAATGTAGTCCCAGGCTTCTTCCCAGGTGGCGCTGCGAAATGCGTATTCACCCCGTTTACTCCCTTCGACACGGATCAGGGGCGTTTTGATGCGATCGGTGTCGTAAGTCTGCCTCAGGCCCGATTGGCCCCTGGCGCAGAGCTTACCGCGATTGAGTGTCGATTGGGGATTACCCGCCAGTTTGACGATGCGCTTGTGACCGTTGCGACTCTCGGTCTTTACCTTGAGATTGCAAAGAGATGAGCAGAAGTTGCAAATGCTGTGACTTATTTCTGTATTTACTTCGTTGTCGTCGGATGTTTTTGAAATGACTCCGGTGATCGGAGTCAGCATTGTAAGACCGGTACCACCGGCGGCAGACTTCAAAAACGCACGGCGAGACAGGCGTGGGATATTCCAACCCATTAATCTACTCCTTTATCTGAATTTCGATGCGACCTGGCAGTACGGCAACCGGGACTCGATATGTTCGCCCTATACCTGCATCAAACGGCGAGATTTGGGAATATCCGGCCAGCGGGGGTTAACTGTCCATAGATTTATTTTGTGGCTTTGATTTAGATCAAGAGATTGAAAATTACCCTGTTTGATTGATAATTGTCATTGAAATACAAGCCTGCCCCTGGATGCTTTATGTCTGCGTACCTGTGTACAACAGTTTCTGATACCCGTACGGCAACCAGCGCTTATTCCGGCGGTTCTTGTCGATAGTGGGAGATTAGGTGCACTGATTTCATTGAGGCAGAAGGTGTGGCCTGACACAGTTTTGAGTTATGAGTTCGCTTCGCTCACAGCTTTCTTCTCCATTGAGTGTCCTATTGCTGTTGAGGCACAAGAAGCAACGTGAGTACATCACTGCGACTCCGACAACTAAAAACTCATAACTCAAAACTTTCTATATGGTTCCAGGATTCCAGCAACTCTATTTCCATGGCTGGGCACGACAGGAAACCAGGAAAACGTATTGCATGTCTCTGGTTAAGCCATAGCCTGCTTGTGCTCGGTGGTGATCATGCTCAATGCTTCGTGACTTTTTGCCGCCATCTCATCGATCATCGGCGATACGATCTCCGGAGTCAGCCCCGTCATGTTCCAGGCGAACGGATCGATCGCCCACAGCATCTCATTGATGCCCAAGCCAACCATCTCCCCGTTGGCAATCGCCTTGGCGATATGTACCAGCGATGTTTCAAGTTGATAACCTTCTGCGTTTACGGGATGGTCGTGGTATCCGGCTATCGCGACGAAACTCTCCGGCAACTCCCAAGAGCGCATGAGTTCGGCGCCGACGTCCAGGTGTGTGAAGCCCAGAATATCTCTTTCAGTCTCCGCCAGAATCCAATTGTCACCACCGGTAATAAAAAGGACATCGGTGGCTTTTTCGGGCAGGGTGAGATAGATCGCCAGTCTTCCCACATCGTGCAACAGCCCCATGACGAAGAGTCGTTCGCTATGCAGAATGTTGCTCATTTTGGCAAGTGATTGCGCTATGACACCGGTGGTGACCGAGTGTTGCCAGTATTCGGTCATATCCACCAGTTGCTTTGGAATGCCGGTGAATGTACGCATGGCGGTCGCAGCCATTACCAGATTGCGCAGCTCATCCGCGCCGATGATCGTGATCGCCCGGGAGAGGGTTTCGACCTTCGCTGGGAGGCCGTAGAACGAACTATTGACCAGTCTCAGCAGCCTGGCTGAGATGTCAGCATCCTGAATGATGATATCGGCAACTTGTGATGATGAGTAGTTCCCGGAGCCCATCAACCGATTCACCTTTATACAGATATCGGGTAGGGAAACTAGATGGTCTAGGTCTTTTATGAGTGTTTTTGGATCCATCGTACATGCACCTCTGGTATCAATTGGTGGTATATAGCCTCTCTCGCCTTCATTGCCGGATCGTTTATTAAGCACATAGTATTTATGGTCATTGTCCGATTATCATTGTTATTGTCCAAAAATGAGAACTGATTGACATTATATACGTCATTCGGCGACATGCTTTGGGCGATCTTGAATTCCAGCCTTCCCGTATCAGTTCTGCTCTAAGCTCTCCGGGGCGTCGTTCAAGACCTTCAAGAACGCCTCCCCGTAGTGTTCGAGTTTACGGTCGCCAACGCCTGATATCATGGCCAGTTGTTGTCTGTCACGCGGTCGCTTGGCAGCCATCTCCAACAGGGTTGAATCGTGAAACACCACATAGGCCGGTACTCCCTGGGCTTGCGCGAGCTCCAGGCGAAGGTTTTTCAAGGCCTGCCATAATCCATGCGATTCGCCGCTGACGTCCACGCCGAGGTTCTGCCTTTCGCGCTTTTGAGTCTTCATCTTGCGTGCCTTTCGCAGCATCAGCCGGATCTCGCCCCGCAACAGTGGACGGCTCGCTTCGGTCAGGCGAAGGCCCCCATAGCCCTCGAGGTCGACGCTCAGCAGCCCACGCGCGATGAGTTGTCGGTAGATACTGCGCCATTCGGCGGCGCTGAGATCGACACCGATACCATATGTGCTGAGCCGCTGGTGGCCCAAGCGCAGCAGACGCTCGTTCTGCTTCCCGAGCAGGACATCGATCAGATGGTTGACACCAAAACGTTGACCGGTCCGATGCACACAGGAGAGGGCCTTCTGCGCAGCGACGGTGGCATCCCAGGTCTGCGGCGGTTGCTGGCAGATGTCACAGTTGCCACAGGGCTCTTCGAGACGATCGTCGAAATAGGCGAGGAGTGCCTGGCGGCGGCAACTGGTGATTTCGCAAAAGGCAAGCATGGCATCGAGTTTGTGACGCTCGATCCGTTTATGGTTTTCATCGGCGGAGGACGAGGATTGCATCTGCCGCAGCATGATCACATCCTGCAATCCGTAGACCATCCAGGCATCCGCGGCAAGCCCGTCGCGCCCTGCACGTCCCGTCTCCTGGTAGTAGGCTTCGATGCTTTTCGGCAGGTTGAGATGGGCGACAAAGCGGACATCGGGCTTGTCTATGCCCATGCCGAATGCAATGGTGGCGACAATCACCACGCCCTCGTCACGACGGAATCTGTTCTGATTCCGCTGTCTTGTCTGAGGGTCCATGCCGGCATGATAGGGGAGGGCATCGATATCATTGCGCTGCAGCCAGGCGGCGGTCTCCTCGACGCGCTTGCGTGAAAGACAGTAGACGATGCCCGATTCACCCTTGTGTTCGTCAAGGATGAATCTCAACAGGCGCTGTTTGGCATTGCCGTCGTTTTCGGTGATCTGATAGCGGATATTGGGCCGGTCGAAACCGGCGATGAACTCAGCCGCCTGCTGCAGGGCCAGGCGCTGTACGATCTCTCTGCGCGTCGGCGTATCCGCGGTAGCGGTGAGCGCTATTCTCGGTATTTGCGAAAAGCGCTCGTGGAGCAGGGAGAGCTTGATATATTCAGGACGGAAGTCGTGCCCCCATTGGGACACGCAGTGCGCCTCGTCAATGGCGAACAGGGCGATCCGTGATTGTTGCAGAAGATCGAGCATTCTGGGAGTCAACAGCCGCTCGGGCGCGATATAGAGCAGGTCGAGTTCGCCATCCAGGAGCCGCTGTTCTACCCCTTCGGCCTCCCCGGGGCTCAAGGTCGAATTGAGAAAAGCGGCGCGTACCCCGTATTGACGCAGATCGTTGACCTGGTCCTGCATCAACGCGATCAGTGGCGAGATGACCACGCCCGTGCCTTCTCTGACGATTGCTGGTATCTGGTAACAGAGGGACTTCCCGCCACCGGTGGGCATCAATACGAGGGCGTCGCCACCCTCGATCAAATGAGCGACGATTCGCTCCTGGAGCGAGCGGAATTCGGCATAGCCGAATGTGTGCAGCAGAATTTCTCGGGCGTGCGCCAGGCGGGGGTTCAGTGATAAAGCCTCAGTCATCCATGACATTATCCACTCCTTGGGGGCAGGTGTCAGTTATTTCATTGACCCCTCCATTGTGGATCACAATTGCAAAAAAGTCATTGATTTCAGGGCTTGGACACAGCAATTCAATGGATCGGGTCCATTTGGGGACGCCTGAAGCCGTCCTTCGCGCCTTGTATTGATCTAATTTCGATTGCGACAGCGCTGAGCGGATCCGTACCGGCAGGCCTTGGCGGATTCGCACTGACGAAGCTTTCCGCATGACAGAAAAAATGCCTTGGTGTAGGCTCGGCAGTGAGAAACTTTACGGATTTGGCTAATGTGCGGACTCTGTGGTGAATTGCGTTTCGATGGCGCACCTGCCGACCTGGCGGCGATCGAGCGCATGAACGAAAAATTGCGCCGGCGCGGTCCCGATCATGGTGGCAGCTACAGTGACGGCGCCCTGGGATTGGGGCACCGGCGTTTGTCCATCATCGATCTGTCGGAACACGCGCATCAGCCAATGCTGGACCAGAAACTGAACCTGGCGCTGGTTTTCAACGGCACCATCTATAACTACAAAGAGCTCAGGAAAAGACTCAAAAACCTGGGCTATCAATTTTTCTCCAGCGGCGACACCGAGGTGATTCTCAAGGCATACCACGCCTGGGGCGAGGACTGCGTCGACCATCTCCACGGCATGTTCGCATTCGCGGTGTGGGATTGCCAGCGGCAGCGGTTGTTCATGGCCAGAGACCGTTTCGGTATCAAGCCCCTCTACTACACTCAGGACAACAGACGCCTGCGATTCGCTTCCAGCACCCAGGCGCTGCTCGCCGCCGGTGGTGTCGACACTGCTATCGATCCCGTGGCATTGCACCATCAGTTCACCCTGCACGGCGTGGTTCCTGCGCCTTTGACCATCTTTCGGGGTATTCGCAAACTCGCCCCCGGTCATTGCATGGTGGTCGAGGCAAAGGGTACGGAGCGCATTCGCGCCTATTGGCGCTATCCCGCCACTCGTCCCGAGATGCCGCGCTCCGACGGGGAGTGGCTGGAGGCGATTCACGACACCTTGCGCGAAGCGGTGCGCAAGCGCAACGAGATAGCCGACGTGCCGGTAGGTGTGCTCCTCTCAGGTGGGCTCGATTCCAGCCTGCTGGTGGCACTGCTGGCGGAGGCGGGGGTGGGAGATTTGAGGACTTTTTCCGTGGGCTTTGAGGATCAGCCCGAGGAAAAGGGCAATGAGTTCGAATACTCCGATCCGGTGGCCGAGATGTACGACACCAGACACAATAAGTTTCTGGTACCCAACAGCGAGGTACTGAAGCGACTGCCGGAGGCCGTAGACAACATGGCCGAGCCGATGTTCGGCCAGGATGCGGTGGCCTTTTATCTTCTGGGGGAGCAAGTGTCGCGGCAGATCAAGGTAGTGCAGTCAGGGCAGGGAGCGGATGAGGTTTTCGGCGGCTACTTCTGGTATCCGCGCATTATGCAGGAACATGAGGGAGCGGCGGAGGATAGATTCGCCAGACACTATTTCGACCGTGACCATGACGAGTATTTGCGCATGGTTGCCCAGGAATACAGCGGGCCCGACTATACCCGTGAGCTGATTGCCGAGCGCCTGAAGGATACCGAGGCGGATACCTTGATCGACGCCGTATTTCATATGGATCAGACCATGCTGATTGTCGATGATCCGGTAAAGCGCGTGGATAATATGACCATGGCCTGGGGTCTGGAGGCCAGAGTACCCTTTCTCGACCACCAGTTGGTTGAACTGGCCGCCCGCTGCCCACCGGAACTGAAACTGCGTGAGGGTGGCAAGTATCCCCTGAAGGCGATGGCCAGGGGGATTTTGCCCGACCTGGTAATCGATCGTCCCAAGGGCTATTTTCCGATGCCTGCACTGAAGTATGTGCGGGGCGAGTTTCTGGCATTCATGCGCGATATTCTCGATTCCACCGCGGCAAGAGCGCGGGGGGTCTTTCAACAGTCCTATATCGATATGCTGATGTCGGCGCCCGAGATGCACCACACCCGCATTCGAGGCAGCAAGCTATGGCATATCGCGCTTTTCGAATTCTGGCTGCAACGCAATCTTGACCAGGCCGGGAGCGAGGAGTGAAGCGGGTCTTTGCGGCAGTGGCGCTGCTGCTGACGGCTTGCGGCGAACCCCTCGACGTGGCGCTGTTCAACTATCAGGGGTGCCGCAGGCAGATGACCGAGGAGTTCATCGATCAAGGCACCGACCCGGTTGCCGCCAACCTGAAGGCCAAAGCCTATTGCGAGGCGCAGATGAAAGAGTAGGGAAAACCCGGCTTGAAAGGTTTAGGACTCACAGGGGAAATCGCCCGCCCTGCAGATTTCCATCAACACATCGACCGCATTGGGACAAAACTGCTCTCCACGCTCCGATTCGATCATCTTCAATGCGTCACACTTGCTGATCTGCTGTCGGTAACTGCGGGTGGTGGTCATGGCATCAAAGGCGTCGACCACGGAAATGATACGTGAAACAATGGGTATCTCCTCTCCTTTCAATCCGTCGGGATAACCCTTTCCGTTCCATTGCTCATGATGATGCAGCACGCATTTGGCGACTTCGTCGAGCAATGGATTGCCCAGGGTGCGGAGCATGTTTGCACCGATGCTGGGGTGGGCCTTGATCCCTTCGTACTCTTCACCGGTGAGGTTCCCTGGTTTGAGCAGGATATGGTCGGGGATTCCGATCTTGCCGATGTCGTGAAAACCGGCGGTCAGCAACAGTACATCCATTTCCTGTTTGTTGAGTTGGAGGTGCCTGCCTATGACCCCCGCGAGTGAGACGACCCGGTTTGAGTGTTCCAGGGTATAGCTGTCCCTTGCGTTCAGTGCATAGTGCAGAATAGATTCCAATTTAAAGCCGATGTGGTCTTCGATCAATGAGACCCGCTGTTGGAAACTACTGTAATCTTCAGCCTCTATCACACTTCACTTCCAGTTATTAACCCAAGCTACTGACCATGCTAAATAATAAATAGATTCTATGCCAGTCCTTCGCGGTTTCAGTCATTAGATTCGCAAGATGCCACTGTAAGTTGTGTGGTTTCCTGTACGTGGTCGGATCGGGACCCCTGGTGACCCGGGTCAAGACCAAACTGGATTGCCGTAACCGGTCGTATGCTATGCTGCGATACAACTTCCGTTATCCCGCCCGGTCTAACGAGTCAAGCCAGTACTATTACGGGTTTTTTATTACCAGACAAAGGGATACAATTTCCTTAATCTACTCGTGCTTGAGTTCTCGGGGAGGCTCCCCATCTTAATACGATAAACAAATTTTATGAGGTGCATACGATGGATGTGATGGAACGAATCAAAGAGCAGGTCGAGAGCAACCCGATTGTCATCTACATGAAGGGAACGCCGCAGTTTCCCATGTGTGGCTTTTCGTCCCGTGCAGCCGCTGCGTTGCATGACTGTGGGGTTCCATTCGCCTACGTCAATGTGCTCGCGGATCCGGAAATCTTCGAAAACCTGCCCCGCTATGCCGACTGACCGACCTTTCCGCAAATCTATATCGATGGCGAACTGATCGGCGGCTGTGATATCACCCTGGAGATGCATCAGAGTGGCGAATTGAAAAAGATGATGGAGGCTGCGGCAGCCAAAGTGGCACCGACTGGAGACGATCAAGACTGATGACCAAGTGGGATACCCGTTTTCTCGGGTTGGCGGCCTATATCTCGGCCTGGAGCAAGGATCCCTCCTCGCAAGTCGGCGCGGTCATCACTGACGGTAACCGTATCGTCTCGCTGGGCTACAATGGATTCGCCGCGGGAGTCGAGGATAAGCAGGAGCGGTTGGAGGATCGCGACTGCAAGCTGAACCTGACCATCCATGCCGAAGAGAACGCGATGATCTTCGCCAAGCGGGATCTCACGGATTGCACTGTTTACGTGACCCACCCGCCCTGTCCACGCTGTGCTTCCAAGCTGATCCAGGAGGAGGTCGGGCGTATCGTCTATATCGAGCCCAGCGAGGATTTTCTCTCCCGCTGGGCTGATGACCTCAGGCTTTCAGCCGAGATGTACCGTGAAGCCGGTGTCGAGGTGACGAGTTACTCATTGGATGAGATCAATCATGACAATGCCCGGATTACCATAGCGCCGGGCGGCTATTTCAAAAATGTCATGAATCTGTTTCTGCACTGTGATGATTGAATGTAGAGTCGCTTTGTGTGCCCTTTGAATCGGTATGAAGACCTCAGGCAGGATTCGCACCTATCACCAACGGACCAAGCACCATCCCGGTGCCTAGGCGCGCGGTCCGGAGTATCTCGATTGGGATAGCCAACCCGATCCATGCCACGACGGATCGATGCCCTGCCTGGCCAGGCGGCCTACATCGAGGCGGAACGCATCGGTATGCGCGGTACCGGAATCGGTTGCTTTTTCGACGACAGCGTGCATCAGGCGCTCGGTATCGATGATACCCGGCTGCAAAGTCTCTATCACTTTACGCTCGGATATCCACGCGTCGATTCCCGTGTGCAGACACTGCCGCCATACGCCCGCCTTAGAGAGGGAACTTCACCATGAGGAGTACCGGAGAGATGATCAGGCTGCGTGATCTGATTGCGCAAACAGTGATTCAGAGAGATGCGCTCAAGCTCGCGTGATGCTTCCCGGCAGGGTTGCTGAATGGCGGTTCGTTAACTGTCCAACAGATCTGTCAACGCCCGGAACAGGTCTGTTTCGGTCAGCATGCCAGCCACATGGTTGTCCTCACCGATCACCGGCAGGCAGCCGATACGGTTGTCGTTCATCTGTTTCGCTGCGGATGCGAGAGGCGTATTCGCAGAAGTGGTAAACACCGGTGTGTGCATGACCTCGGCGATCTCCACCGGCGCCTCCTTGAAATAGCGTGCGGCCAGTTGCAGATCCCGCCGCGTTACGATTCCCACTACCTGATTCTCTCTGTCCACGACCGGCAGGTGGTGCATGTTTTTCTGTTCCATGATCTCGAAAGCGAGGTTGTAATTATCCTCTTGCAGAACGGTGATGGGCGTGGCACTCATGTAATCACTGACCAACATCGATTTCTCCTCGTGCAGGTGGCTTTGTTATGGCTTCGCACAGATTGTCTGGCGCAACTCATATCCAAACTTTAGACAATAATAACTCAGCTTAGAATAGTCCCGAATACAGCAATTGTGTGGAAATCGCGTTGCCGACAGGTCCCCCCATAACCCTGGTTTCAATCCTGAAAAAAGCTCAAATATGTTCCATAATCACTATTTGGATCATAAAAACTGTCGAGACAAGGGGAAAAAGATGCCAAAGAAGAGTAAATCGAGTAAGACTCTGCAGGATAAAATCCAACAGAAACTGAAAAAACAGTTCGTCAAGGCAGAGACCTTCAAAGCCATGAAGGCCAGAGTGGAGGCGTTGGAGAAAGAACTCAAAGCGATACGGACGATGCTTCAGGGGGAGGGCCGCAAGGCATCACCTGCGACAAAAAGACGAACCGCTAAACAACCGGCTGCCAAGAACACAGCGGTGGGGAAGGCGGCGTCGCAAACCAACAATGAGCTGCAAAAAATAAAAGGTATAGGAGCGGTGATCGAGAAGAAGCTGCATGAGTATGGAATTACCAACTATGGACAGATCGCCGCCTGGGGGAGTGAGGAAGTAGAGGAGTTCTCGCAAAAACTCAATTTCAAAGGCAGAATCGAACGTGAACGCTGGGTGGAACAGGCAAAGGAGTTACAAGCCGGATAGCGTGTTTGTCGTGGTAAACAAAAAAACGGACGATATTTAAATCCAGGGAGTTTTATTGATGCCTCAACCGAGCCACTTTCCCCATATGCTTGCAACCGGGATAGAGCCTGCAGGTCGCATCCAGGTGACTGCGCCATTCGACCGGACAACGATTGCGACCATCGATTGTGTGGATCAGGCTGGAGTGGATCAGGCCTTGGCTGTTGCGCGAAGGCTGTTCGATGAGCGTGATGGTTGGCTGACGCTTTCCGATCGGATCTCAATCCTCAAACGTACTGCCGAGCTGATGAGCGAAAGGGCCGAGTTTTTGGCGCTGGAGGCGGCCAGGGAGGGTGGTAAGCCCCTTGTCGATTCACGTGTGGAGGTGGCCCGAGCCATCGACGGCATTGCCATCTGCATCGAAACCCTGCGCACACAAGCCGGTGTGGAGATTCCGATGGGGGTCAATCCTGCATCACAGGGACGCATCGCCTTCACTCATCGGGAGCCGATCGGTGTTGTCGTGGCTGTCAGTGCGTTCAACCATCCCTTGAATCTCATTGTGCATCAGGTTGCCCCGGCGGTGGCTACCGGTTGCCCGGTGATCGTCAAGCCGGCGGAGGATACACCACTCTCATGTATGCGTTTCATCGAAATGCTGCGCGAGGCCGGGCTGCCGGCAGGCTGGGCTCAGGCTATGGTGACCAAGGATCTTGACGTGGCGGGCAGGTTGGTGACCGATCCCAGGGTCGACTTTTTCAGTTTTATCGGCAGCGCCAGGGTGGGCTGGCAGTTGCGATCGCGCCTGGCCCCCGGGACTCGATGTGCCCTCGAACACGGAGGTGTAGCACCGGTGATCGTCGAGGCCGACGCAAAACTCGAAGATGCATTGCCACTGCTGGCCAAGGGGGCCTTCTATCATGCCGGACAGGTCTGCGTCTCGGTGCAGCGTGTGTTCGCGGATCAGTCGATTGCACGCAGAGTCGCGGATGGTTTGGCTGGAGAAGGGAAGCGAATGCACGTTGGTGATCCGACTTTGGAGGAGACAGCCATAGGTCCATTGATCCGTCCCCAAGAGGTGCAACGGATACATGCCTGGGTCGAGGAAGCCGTGGCGCAGGGTGCTGAGTTGATCTGTGGCGGCGAACGCATTTCCGAGACCTGTTATGCACCCACGGTGCTCTACGATCCTCCGGTGGATGCGAAAGTGAGTACACACGAGGTCTTTGGTCCCGTGGTCTGTGTCTATCCCTATGAAGATATGGATCTTGCCATCGATCAGGCCAATTCGCTGCCCTTTGCTTTTCAGGCAGCGGTTTTCAGCAACAATCTGCAACGTTCACTGCGGGGCTACAAGCGCTTGAATGCATCAGCGGTGATGATTAACGACTTTACCGCCTTTCGTGTCGACTGGATGCCCTTTGCCGGTCTGCGCCAGTCGGGAATGGGTGTCGGCGGTATCCCCCATACCATGCGCGACATGCAGGTCGAGAAGATGATGGTGATTCGCTCCGATGAGCTATAGCCATAACTCAGTCCGCAAATGAACGCAAATACTTTCTCTAACTCGCATGGTGGTCCATGGGAGTCCAACTCACGCAGGTCCTATGATTGGGTAAAATATGTAGGGTGCGGCTTGGCGCACCGATTGCGTTAAAACATATCTCGCATTGGTGCGGCAAGCCGCACCCTACATGTTGAAACAAAAATGGCGTCTACTCGTGTTCATTCCGGGTCAATATCTTCAACCCGGCACACCAGCCCGCCTTGGCTGAGTCTGGCCCTCACCCTGTCACCTCTGTTCACCTCGCTGCTGGTGCGAATGATACGCTTATCCTGTTCACGACTGACGATGGCGTATCCTCTGTTCAGGGTATTCAGCGGGCTCAAGGTATCGAGGTCCCTTGCCAGCTGGCTCAATTTCGCTCTCCCATCCAAGAGCCGTCGTTCAACTGCCTGTTGCAGTCTTTGCACATAACGTTGATAGTCGTTGCGTTGGCGTTCGATGCGTTGTTGCGGAGAGAGTCGAAAAAGCCTGGAACGCAGTTTTTCAAGTCGGTGTTCCCGGGTGACGAGATGGAGTTGTTGCGCCTTTTTGAGACGCTGGCACAGCTCATCGAAGCGCTGGGCGCGCTGTTGCAGACGTTGATTCGGGTGTTGCCTGTGGAGGCGGTTGCTCAGTGCAGAGAGCGCCTCGCGCAATAGACGCAGGCGCCGTGTCTGGATAAGGTTGAGACGCTGCCCCGACTGCTGCAGCTGTCTCAACCAGGCTGCTTGATCGGGCGATACCAGCTCCGCCGCCGCCGATGGCGTGGGGGCACGATGATCGGCAACGAAATCGGCAATGGTGAAATCGATTTCATGGCCGATGCCTGTTACCACTGGAATCCCGGATGCGTGGATTGCCCGTGCAAGCCCCTCATCATTGAATGCCTGTAGATCCTCCAGCGATCCTCCGCCGCGACTCAGGATCAACAGGTCACACTCGTTGCGCCGGTTGGCCAGTTGCAGCATATGGGTCATCTGATCCGCGGCTCCCTCGCCCTGAACCTGAACCGGATAGATGATCACGGGCAGTGCAGGGAAACGCCTCTTCAAGACCGTCAACAGATCCCGGATAGCGGCACCGCTTGGTGAGGTGATGATGCCGATTTGCCGCGGTATGACAGGTAGGTCTATTTTATGTGTGGCGTCGAACAATCCTTCAGCGGCGAGCTTCTGTTTCAGCTGCTCGAAGGCGATTCGCAACGCACCTTCACCCGCTGGCTCCATGTGCTCGGCAATCAACTGGAATTCGCCGCGTGTCTCGTAAAGACTGACTCTGGCACGAAGCAGGACCTGTTGCCCGTTGCGTGGCTCAAAGCGCAGGCGCTGGCGCTTCATGCGAAACATCGCGCAGCGAACCTGGGCAATCTCGTCTTTCAGGCTGAAGTAGATGTGACCTGAGGCCGGCTGTGCCAGGTTGGAAATTTCGCCACTGACCCAGATCAGGGGGAAGCTCCCTTCAAGTACCACGCGGGTTTCCCGCACCAGGCGTGAGACGGTATAGACCTCTCTTTTCTGAAAATCCTCGGTTATCGTATTCAAGCTGGCTCTTTACTCAGATTGGAGGCGAAATCGGCCTCTGACAGTGGATGGCTGAAGTAGTAACCTTGGAATATCCTGCAGCCGTTGTCACGAAGAAATTTCAGTTGTTCCTCTGTCTCGACGCCCATGGCGATGGCTTCAATTTCCATCTGATTGGCCATGGTGATGAGGGTCTGAACCAGTTTGGCATCCTTTGGGTCGACGGTGATATCCCTGATGAAACTGCGGTCGATTTTCAATTCATCCAACGGGAGTTGTCTCAAATAGGCGATTGAAGCATAGCCGGTACCAAAGCTGTCGATACAGAACCTCACCCCAAGCTCTTTTAGTGAAATGATCTTCTGTTTTGCCTCTTCGAGATTTTCCGCCAGGAAGTTTTCCGGAATCTCCAGGGTCAACTGTTCGGGATTGAACGCGGACTCCTGTAACATGCGTTTCACCTGATCGGCAAATCCGACCTGATGGAAATGTACGCTATTGATATTGACTGAGATGCGTTTGAGGTTGGTTGTGCTGTCCAACCAGGGTTTGCACGTAGTCAGTGCCTGCTTCAGAATCCATTCACTGATCTGCAGGATCATGCCCGACTCCTCTGCCGCAGGGATGATGGTTTTCGGCTTGATAATGCCCTGTTGGGGGTGGTACCAGCGCAAAAGCGTCTCGGCGCCCATCAGTTTTTCATCGCTATCGACCATGGGTTGATAGTGGAGCTGCAACTGGTCGTTATCCAGCGACTGTCGTAAATCGTCCTGCAGATGCAGATGATCTTCTGCAGCCTGCTGCATACCCGGGAGGAAGAAGCGGATTGTGTTGCGCCCGGCCTCCTTTGCACGATACATCGCGGTATCGGCAAACTTGAGGATATCGTCTGCACTTTCATGGTTCATGGGAAAGATGACTATACCTATGCTTGGCGTGATATGGAGCTCGTTGCTGTTGATCGTGTAGGGTTCTGAAATCTTTTTGAGGATCTTGTTTGCGCCCTGCCGGGCCTGCTGCGCGGCTAGCTGGGGATCTCCACTCAGTTCTGAAAACAGCACTACGAATTCATCACCACCAAGTCGTGATGCGGTATCCTCATCGCGGATCTGCCGGGTCAATCTGCGTGCCACCTCCTGTAGCAGAATGTCGCCTATGTTGTGGCCCAGGGAGTCATTGATGGTTTTGAAATGGTCGAGGTCCATGAACATCACCGCGCCCCGGTGGTTGTGGCGCAGACAGCGTGCCCTGGCCTGGCTCAGCCGATCGATCAACATACGTCTGTTGGGCAGTTCGGTGAGGACATCGAAGGTTGCCTGGTGCTCCAGTTGCTCCATCGCACGCATGCGTTCGATCTCTGCACTGATCCGCGCGGCAATGATATCCATTACCTGCATCCATTCATGTTCCATGAACAGGGGTTTGCTCGAGGTAACCCAGACGATTCCTATGACCCTGCCTGCAAGATCCCTGATTGGTGTACCCGCATAGCCTTGCGCCTTGAGCAACACCAGGTCTTTATCATTGGGAAACAGGTCCTGGACACCTTGTGGATAGAGTTGCGCGCCTTCCTTGATTACGATTTCACAAGGTGTGCCGCTTAGCGAATAGGTGAACTCGTCGATGGCCTCGTTGTTGATTATGGTGGCCAGGGACTTGATGCGGTTGTGGTCGATCACCTCGCCGATATTGACGCCATCGGCGTCGAACCAGTAGCAGAGTTCAAGCGCTACATGCTTGAAGAAGTCACCGCCGGTGATGCCCACCATACTCTGCATCAATGTATGCAGTGTCTCCGATGCCCGTTTGCGCTCGGAGATCTCCTGATGTGTGCCGCATGCACGAATCGGACGGTGGCTGTGGGGTTCATATTCGACGGCGCCTCCCGAACCCTCGATCCATATCCAGTGTCCATCGCTGTGACGCATGCGAAATTCCACGTTATAAGGTATGCCATCATCGATATACTGGGTGATAATCGGCATCACCCGCTCGCTGTCCGCCGGATGGAGGCGACTGCGCCAATCGTTCAGATTACCTTTTAAATCACTCGACTCCAGCCCCAGCATCTCCATCCATCTGTCGTTTACCGTCATTTCGTTGGTGACCAGGTTCCAATCCCAGAATCCCAGCGAGGCGCCCTTTATCACCAGTGACAGCTGTCTCTCCGCCTCGCGCTGCTGAGTTACGTCGAGGATCGAGACGGGGATATGGCGGGCTTCATCCAGGTTGCTGGTGAGAGGAAAGGCCACGATCAACTGGATGCGCCGCCCATCGGCCGCGAGCATTGAGATTTCCGCGGTGTATGTCTGCTGTCGTTCGCTGCTTGCGATCAGCCATTTCTTGAACGCGGTGAAGATATCGGGGGTGTAGCTTTCCGGTAACCAGTGTTGCAGTTCATACAGCGTATCGACGGCAAACAGCCTCAGCGTGGCCGGATTGGCATTCACGATGCGGATCAGCTTGATGTACTCCGCAAGCTCTTGCGGATGGTTTTCGAAATGGCTGGGTATGTTCATTACTCCCGAGTCCATGAGCTGTTGCAGCTTAAACAGCGCCCGAGAGCTGTCGCCTTCGCACAAAGCGATGGCGACCCCGTTGAAGAAGCGGTGGTACTCGGTCTCCTGCGAGACCAGTCTTCGACTCTTACGGCCATGCTTCAGGCTGAGTATCAGTGCCGTGATCAACAGGGTAATAATCACCAGGCTGCCGATCGGCAAAACCTCCAGTACCCAGGTCGGAGTCTCCTTGATACGGGCCTTTGGCTCGAACAGGGTTCTAAGGTGCTGCTGGTAGGTGGAAAGATCGTCGATTTTCATTATCGCCAAATGCTGGTCGAGACGCTGCTTTATATAGGCGGCATTGGGTGATTTCCGCGATATGGCGATGTGGATATCCTGTGGCATCAGTACAATGGGACTGGCGATGGCGTTGTATATGTGCCCCCGGGTGGCGCCAAACAGGCGGTTGGTCAGACCGGCATCGGTCATTCCCTTGGAGACAGCGCGCATTACTCTGTCGTAGGTATCGTATTCGATGAGATTGCAAGTGATGGAGAACGATTTGCACAGTGCCTCCAGACCATGCTCCCCGTTGACATAGATGTCGTCACGCAATACGGCGATGCGCTTGCCGTCGAGATCGGGGAGCGACTGGATCGTCGACTCTTCCGCAACGAATATCTGCGCCCAGTTGCTGACCACGCTTTCGCTGGTGAAGAGAAAATGCTGTTGCCTGGTCGTATTGCTGGCGATGGCGGGCAGCAGATCTATCTTGCCAGAGGACAAGCGGTTGAGATTTTCGCTCCAGGTGCCGGAGACGAACTGTAGTTTCCAGCCCTCATCCGAGGCTATCTCCTTGAGGATATCGATGAACAGGCCACTGGGATTTCCTGTGTTGCTGGCTGTGACCAGCGGTGGATTGTGATAGATACCGACTTTCAGCAGGTTAGTGGACTGCTCCGCTTGGACGATATCTATGACAAACAGTAGAAAAAACAGGAGATATCGTCCAATGTCAGTGATATCTCGTCTGCGCATGGTTGCTGTTCCGGGCAATTATCTCTCCTTAACTGAAGCATAGTGCCTTGACTGCCGGATGTCGGGTAGTCTCTTCCTATTATAGTGACCTACTTATCGCCGGCGAGATGCCCAGGTCTCTGTTCCGCCAAGTTGCCGGGTTCATCGGGCGAAATGAAGGAAATTCGCGAATTCCTCTTTGCAGGGACCTTGTCCGGGGAGATATCCCATTGTTTTAGTACCTGTTTTTTGTTAACGGTTTACCGGTTAACCGGCAGCTCCTATAATGCCCGGTTTATTTCACCCCACCAGCCGGAATAGCTACTATGCGTGTAATCGAGGAAGCCCTCACATTCGACGATGTACTTCTGGTACCGGCCCACTCTCTGGTGCTCCCCAAAGACGTTGATCTGCGGACCAAGCTGACGCGTGGGATCGATCTCAGCATACCCCTGGTTTCAGCCGCCATGGATACGGTGACCGAGTCCCGTTTCGCCATCGCACTGGCACTGGAGGGGGGCATCGGCATAGTGCACAAGAATATGACCCCTGAGCAGCAGGCCGCCGAAGTGGCGAAGGTCAAGAAATATGAGAGCGGCGTCATTCGCGAGCCGATTACGGTCGGACCCTATGTCAGTATAGGAGATGTGGTTGAGCTGACCCGTGCGAGAAATATCTCCGGTGTGCCTGTTGTGGATGGCGAGGAGCTGGTCGGTATCGTCACCGGCCGGGATCTGCGCTTTGAACGAAAAATGGACGATCCGGTGCGCAACATAATGACTAGAAAGGAGAATCTGGTAACTGTTAAGGAGGGGGCCAGCAGCGACGAGGTATTGCAACTGCTGCATAAACACCGTATCGAGAAGGTGTTGGTGGTGGATGACGATTTTGCCCTGCGCGGAATGATCACCGCAAAGGATATTCAAAAGGCCAAAGACTATCCCAATGCCTGCCGCGACGAGCACGGACGTCTGCGGGTCGGCGCCGCTGTCGGTGTCGGAGCCGGTACCGAGGAGCGGGTGGATGCCCTGGTCAAATCAGGGGTCGACGTGATCATTGTCGACACTGCTCATGGCCACTCCCAGGGGGTGCTCGACCGGGTTGCCTGGGTCAAGAAAAGCTATCCCGATGTACAGGTCATCGGCGGCAATATCGCCACTGCGGAAGCGGCCAGGGATCTGGTCAAGTCGGGAGCGGATGCGGTCAAGGTGGGTATAGGTCCCGGATCCATCTGTACCACCCGCATGGTTGCCGGCGTGGGGGTGCCCCAGGTGAGCGCGGTCTCCAATGTGGCCAAGGCCCTGGAGGGCACCGATGTGCCGTTGATCGCCGACGGTGGCCTGCGCTATTCAGGAGATATCGCCAAGGTCCTGGCCGCCGGCGCCTATTCGGTGATGATCGGCGGTATGTTCGCCGGAACCGATGAATCTCCCGGTGAGGTGGAGATCTATCAGGGCCGTTCCTACAAATCCTACCGGGGCATGGGGTCCCTGGGTGCGATGTCGGGCAAGGAGGGCTCCAGCGACCGCTATTTCCAGGAGACCAGCGATAAGGAGAAACTGGTTCCAGAAGGGATAGAGGGCCGGGTTCCCTACAAGGGTCCGGTGATCGGGGTCATCTACCAGATCATCGGCGGCATCCGCTCCAGTATGGGCTATACGGGCTGCGCCAATATCGACGAGATGCGCACCAAGCCGGTCTTCGTACGGGTCACCAACGCGGGTGTCACCGAGTCCCATGTGCACGATGTTACCATAACCAAAGAAGCCCCCAACTACCGGCGCGATTGAGATGACTACCGATATCCACGCGCACCGGATCCTGATCCTCGATTTCGGCTCCCAATACACCCAGCTGATCGCCCGTCGCGTGCGCGAGGCTGGAGTCTATTGCGAGATCTATCCTTACGACAATCCCGAACATGGTCTAGCCGGGGCAAAGCCCGCCGGTATCATCCTCTCGGGCGGCCCCGAGACGGTGACCGCCGATGAGGCGCCCGTCGCACCACAAGAGGTTTTCGATCTCGGTGTTCCGGTGCTGGGTATCTGCTATGGCATGCAGACCATGGCGGCGCAACTGGGCGGTGGGGTGATCTCATCCGACAAGCATGAGTACGGCTATGCCCGGGTCCGCGCCAGGGGCCACTCCCGCTTGCTCAGGGATATCGAAGACCACACCAGTGAAGAGGGATATGGCCTGCTGGATGTATGGATGAGCCACGGCGACCGTGTCGAGTCCCTTCCCCAGGGTTTCAAGGTGATCTGCGAGACTGCCAATGCGCCTATCGCCGGTATCGCCGATGAATCGCGTAACTACTACGGTCTGCAGTTTCACCCTGAAGTCACCCATACCCGCCAGGGCAAGCGCATTATCGAGCGATTTCTTTTCGAGATCTGTGGCTGTGAGGTTTTGTGGTCACCAGGCAGGATCATAGAGGACACGATTGTCCATGTGCGCCAGCAAGTCGGAGACAAACAGGTTCTCCTTGGACTCTCCGGCGGTGTCGATTCCTCCGTGGTGGCGGCGATGCTGCATCGCGCCATCGGCGACCAGCTGACCTGTGTCTTTGTCGATAACGGATTGCTGCGTCTCAACGAGGGCGACCAGGTGATGGCCACCTTCGCCGAGCACATGGGTGTCAAGGTGATCCGGGTGGATGCGGAGGAGCGTTTTCTCAAGGCACTCAACGGGGTTGGGGACCCGGAACAGAAACGCAAGATCATCGGCAATCTCTTCATCGACATCTTCGAGGAGGAGGCGAGCAAGCTGGAGGATGTCACCTTCCTCGCCCAGGGCACAATCTACCCCGATGTCATCGAATCAGCCGGTGCCAAATCGGGCAAGGCCCATGTCATCAAGTCCCACCACAATGTAGGCGGACTGCCGGAATATATGAAACTGGCGCTGGTCGAGCCCCTGCGCGAGCTGTTCAAGGACGAGGTGCGCCAGATCGGCGTCGAGCTGGGTCTTCCCTACGAGATGATCTATCGCCATCCCTTTCCCGGACCGGGACTTGGGGTGCGCATCCTCGGCGAGGTCACCAAGGAGTATGCGGACCTGCTGCGCCAGGCCGACCATATCTACATCGAGGAGCTCTACAAACATAATCTTTACGACGAGGTCAGCCAGGCCTTCGCCGTGTTCCTACCGGTACGCTCCGTCGGTGTCGTGGGTGATGCCCGCCGTTATGAATATGTGGTGACTTTGCGTGCAGTAAAGACCGTGGACTTCATGACCGCCAGGTTCGCCCACCTGCCGTTCGAGTTCCTGGAGGAGGTATCGCGGAGGATCATCAACGAGGTCACCGGTATCTCTCGAGTGGCCTACGATATCTCCAGCAAGCCGCCTGCTACCATCGAGTGGGAGTGACCAGTACTGGGAGGTACCGACTGGCATCGGCAAGCATCAAACATTCGTCTATACAGAAAGAGAACATAATGAGAGTATTGGCATCTCCATGGAAAGGAGAGCGATATGTCTCACATTGCGACCAGGGAAGTCGCAACACCCGGAGCGCCGTATCGGCGTCACCGGCCGGAACAGACACTACTCTATCGCACCGGATCAGCAGGAATTGGTGGAACCGGTACAAACCGTAAGCCACCGGGTTGCTGGATTTCTGGAGCGCGAAGGCATCCTGGAACGGGATAAAGAAAACAGTTACCTGAACCTGGAGGACGGCGACTAAAACCCGATGCAGCAGGTACTGGGTTGCTCGGTCAGCTACCGCATCGCCGTGGGGCCACAGAACAGCGCCATCAGACCATGACCTGGGCACAGCGCCTGAAACCGGTATTCAACATCGACGTGTCGGTCTGCCCAAAGTGTTGCGGTTATTCTCCTTATACTTCTCATTCAGTGCACAGTGAGTTATGCAATGATTGGGCAAAAACACCTGGTACGTTGTCAAATAACAGCCACTGCTAATTATTGACATCGTTATATGTCAATTTGCGCCACGGAAGACCTCTACTTCGTAGATCGAATAGCCGTTCAGAGCAGGTTTCTTACACTCGATGAGAATAAAGCGAGCATCTTGAGTCTTAAACGTATTGGAATCGAGTCCGCCGTTGCTTTCGTTGATGACCATGGCCGTTTTCCAATAGGTTCCATCTTCGGAAACCCTGATCTTATAATGAGCGGCATAGAGGCTGTGCCAATAAATGTTGACTCTGTCGACTGGATAAGTCCCACCCAGGTCGAGCTTCAGCCACTGCATTTTGTTCTCTTTCACCCACCAACGTGTGGCACTATCTTTGTCAAGGACATTTTTGGCTTCGTGGAGTGAACTCTCTCTTGAAGCAGTAGCGTTGAAGTTCAGAGGAGCACCGGCTGTATATGTGCTGCAGGCAGGTGTATCGCTGCACTCGCTATCCTCGCAGTCTACCCGACTATCCGCATCATCGTCGATTTTATTGTCGCATATTTCATTCAGACAGACTGCTCGATTACGGCACTTGATGTCTGCGCAATCGATATATCCGTCGTTATTATCGTCTATGCCGTTCTTACAAAGCTCATCAGCTACAGGAGCTACGCAACTATCAAGGCCGAAACACTTCGCATCCTCGCAGTCGATCAGGCCGTTGTTGTCGTTGTCGATGTTATCGCTGCAGAGTTCAATGGGAGGCGGAAGACAACTACTGGTTTCTGTGCACTCTGGATCGCTGCAATCGATCAAACCGTCAGCATTATTATCGATTCCGTCATAACACCGCTCTGTCAGACAAAACATGGTTTTACTGCAAAGGGGATCTTCACAATCGACCATTCCGTCGCGATTATTGTCGATGTTATCGTTGCAGGCCTCTGCGAGCGGCGATTTGCAACGCCCAGTGCCGATACAGGCCGGATCTCTGCAATCGGTAAGGGTGTTATTATCGTTGTCGCGGCCGTCGTTGCATTTCTCAGCTTTCGCGGCAGAGATTGATATTGAAGTTTGACAATCGGCATTGACCAAGCAGGAGGGGTCTTTACAGTCGATAAGACCATTACCATTGTTATCGACTCCATCTCCGCAGAACTCGATTCCGGCTTGAAACACTTTGTTCACTGACAGATTTGGCGTGTCTGAAACACTTGCCGACTGGGTCTCTGTCAAGTTACCCGAATTAAGAAGATTGAGGGGATAGATGGAGAAGTCGGCTGTGAGGTAGCTTTCATCCGATAACAAGACATCCTGGCTTGCATCAGCGAAGCCAGACAATGAGGCGGTAAGGCTATAGCTGCCTGGTGCAATGTCGGCCAACTCGTATGCCCCGGTTGAGGTGGTCAGTGTCGAAAAAGTACCATCTGATGTGGCAACACTGGCCCAGCCAAGTCCTGTGCCCTGCTGATCTGTGACGGTACCGCTTATAGTTCCTGAGGGAGCCGGAGGATTGGAGTACTCACACATCCTGTTGAAGTCCGCTACATATTGTAACGCCAGGGGATCCCAGACAATTGCGTGACAAGTAAAGCAGTCATAGGTTACTTGATCCACCAACAGATGGTGTCGGTCGGCTAGGGAACCTGTATGACAGTGCAAGCAATCCCGGAATACACCGAGGTCAAATGAAGAATTATCCGGATTCCAGTCGAGAGAGTGACAGGAGAGGCATTCGCGTCCACTTATCGATACCAGCAAGTGATGGCGGTTTGCCAAGTTCGTTCCGTGGCAGCATCGGCAGTCCGCTTCCGCAAGGCCGAGATCTGAAGCAAAGGTTGCTGTAACCTGACCTCCTGCAAGATAAAGTGTAGTCGCTGCAAAAAGCACAGTGGCCAAATCAATCCGTCTTTGCTCAGTTTTGACTAACATTGAACTTCCCCTCCATATTTGTATTCCTTGCTTCCTGGAACGGCATGTCATACTGAACTTAACCCAATTGCTGTCTAAACGTTGGTTCTGCGGCTTGCTGACGTGAGAAAATAGTAACGCATGGAGCTTGCGCCAAACCAAGACGGAGTCGCAACCTACGTGAGGTTTGGAGCAGGAGAGTGCGCAGCTCGTTTCTGTGCGATAGCATGAGCTTGGCGACGTCAGCCAACTAATTTGTGCGATGATTGGGTCTATTTTTACAGTTTTAAATAACTTGCCACTCCATAGCTAATGGACTCCATCCAAATATAAATTTGTACGCGCTATAACAGTAGATTGACAAATGGCCATTGACTTATAAAACATCAATGGCTCTTGAGGGATACCGTTAGATTCTAATTATTACTGTTTCATGGAAGCGCTAAGAAATAAGCTAGAAGGTGACGTAGAAATAGTCAAGTTAATAAAAATATTAATATTGCTTAATGTTTATGGTTCATCACGTCAAAAACTGTATATTATTACGAAAAGGTAACATAACCATGCGGCGGCATAAATTCCTTATATAACACTTGATTGAGATGTGCTGTCATATTGTATCCGCACCGGATCAGCAGGAATCAGTGGAACTGCTACATACGATAATCCATCGTGTTGCTGGATTTCCGGAGCGCGAAGGCCTCCTGGAACGGGTATTCAACATCGACTTGTCGGGCTGCCCAAAGTGGTGCGGTAAAGCCAAGGTGATCGCCGGCATCGGGGGTCACACCAGATTCAGGCTGGTTTGCATAGTTCTGGGTTTTCACATTTCTCCATACGATACAGCAAATGAAAGGACAGGTAGCATGGCGGCTTGTTGCCTGCACTATTCCGCAAGGCCAGGAAGGCAGGGGAAGATGGCAGATGCAGTCGGAAATCCAGGGGGTTGAATCGATTGAGGCTAGATAGACGGATATTTCAGGCATACCCGGGCTCCAATTTTCAGCCCTGATAGACAGGGGCGTTGCGGTTATTCTCCTTATACTTGGCACGCAACCCCCGGGTAGGCTGCTGCACAAAGGCCGCTCTTGGGGCGCTACCTGTTCCAATAACTACCCACGATTTTTTCTGACGAGGCGACTAACTTTTGTAATATCAAGATGACAATCATATGTCCTTTTAATACACCGAACATAAAGCACGACTGATTCACGTCCCAAATTATGAGAACAAAACAAATAGAACTATACAAACAAACAACCCAGGCAATCAGCATTCCTAAAGGTTGCAGTATTCAACAACATCTGGACGGTTGTCATAATAATGATAAATCGAGCAAAAATTTTGCAGCAACTCTTCATGAGTCCTATTGCTTTTGTTTAACTCTTCAAATGTATTATTTGTCCTATCGAAAACTAACGGCCTATTAAAATCTGATAGGCTCTGCTCTCTTGCAAAAAACAACTGTAATCGACCGTCGTAAATCGACAATTCCTTTCCTTTTATCAAATAGTTTAGTCTTGATTTTTTTAACTCTACCCTACCCGCTTGATTTATTTTATATGCAGATAACGACTGTAAAAATATTGCTTTTTTATCCGCGTTACCAGTCGTTAAGCCAGAAACCCAGAACCCAGTCTCAATTGCAACAGAACTCTCTGGAGTAGGTAACCAATTATTAAAATTAACAAAATACTTCTTTTGTTTGTCAACCATTAAATTCTTTAAAACTTCTGACAAAGATTTAAAAGAATACAGTTTATTTTCTACATGCTTGCTTGTTACAACTGGCTGACCATGCAAATATCTTTGCACATGAAACACTACATGAGACTGCTCCAACGCTAAAGCTGAAGTGCCATGTGTAAAGCCCTTATATTCCGCATGTTGCTCTTCGCCAGAAAACGTCATTACATCTTCTGGAAACGATTCACCATGATCAGAAACGAGCAACACTACTGCGTTATCTAAAAATTTATTTTTTTTATAATATCCCAGCAACCTATTAACCATAGAATCAACATACTCGACAGCACCTAGGTAGTTTCTGAAAATAGGCGAAACATCGAAATCCGCTGTATCAGGAAGTGCCTTCATATAGGGGTAATGAGTCTCAGTGAAATGCACAATAGAGAATACTGGTCGATTACGCGATCTAAATCTAGTTAGTGCAGACTCTAAATCCGAGGAAAACTCGTCACCAGAGTATATTGCCGAAATCGCTCGATTAGATCTTTGATATGGAAACAGCCATCTCCCCAAGTATGTTTTTTTAACAACAGAGCTTGTTGGGTTCGTTCCTAAGTAGCCAATTAAAAATTCAGCAATACCAACCTTAGGCCCCACAATCCGCTTAAAGCCATAATCAGCATCAATATTTGAAAAGCGTCTATCATTCATGGCAAACAAAGTATCGTAGCCTTTTGATATTGCGTATTCCGAAATCAACTCCTCGTCTTCTACAGCATCCATTGGTATCAAGTTGAAGAAAATACCTGACTCAGAAGGATATTTACCTGTCATGGCGGAAATCCATGACGTGTGAGTTCTAGCCAATGGCGTATAAACCTTATCAAAGGACACCCCTTTAGAAATAAAGTCTGTTAAATAGGGGGCTTGCTCTGGGTATTTTTCCATTACATCATATCTAAGACTATCAATACCGATTACTAGTATATTGGGCAATTTTGATGTGTCTGATTCATGCAGTTCAAACCCTCCTGCACTTATAGCAACCACAAAAGGAAGACAGGCAAACAAGGACAAGTAAATTATCCTTATATATAGACCAACCGCAATAACAATCGTAAATAAAAACACTGCACTTAAAACAGAAAAAACACACGCAGTATTAATTGAAACACTTCCAATAGCCCTTGGATTAAGAAACGAATTTAGAGAAATAATTAATAAAACAAAGGACAATAAATAGAGGGTAAACAACCGGAGATGAACGGATTGATGTTGTTTTGTACCGCTATATATATATACATATCCAAGAAATGAAATAAAATAGTGGACAAAGAAAATAGTTAGGAAATATACGCCCAATGATCCTATCACTTGCAGATTCAAAAAGTTACTTATTTGAAAACTTCCAACAATATTTTGACTTGAAGGATCCGCATAAAATACAGGAGCCAAGCATTGTGGCAACAATAAAAGTACCGTTAGCAGAATCGCTCCGGAAAATGTTTTCTTAATCACAAAGACACCTTCATTCGCCTAATTACTAACTTATCTGATTACCCATGAGACTCTGCTATTGAGCTTCCAGTCCTCGCAAAATGGAAGCTACTGAATAAAGGAGGATTTCCATCATGGTAATAACGATTCAATTTAAAAAAGAGTCTTGGATTACGCGGTTTTTTGAAAAGAACGGAACCGAAAAGCAATGCTGACAAGCACGGTATACATTGCACTGGCCTAAAGGAAATGTTTGTCTTGAATGCGGCAACACCATGGATTGCAAACTCAAAAATCGCTCGAAATACCAGTACCACAAATACCATCAGCAGACCTCCCTGACTGTCGGAAGCATCTTTCATGGCACCAAACTGCCTCTGAACAAGTGGTTTCTTGCTATCCATCTGCTGACACAACGCAACGAAGAGCGCTTCGGGGCTGCAGCTTTCCCGAGAGATCGGCGTGAATTACAACATAGCCTGGTATATCAAGCATAAGTTGATGCAGGTGATAGTGGAGCGCTAACGCGGCAAGAGTCTGTCTGAACGTATTGAAATGGATGGTGCTTATCTGGGAGGAGTGAAAGCAGGTAAACGCGGACGTTGAACGTGTACCAAGGTCCCTTTTGTGGCCGCTATTGAGACGACTAAGGACGGCAGCCTCATGAAAATTCAACTGCATCGTGTACGGGGCTTTCGCTAGCGCGATTTTTCCCGCTTCGCCAAGTCCGGTCTGGCGCCCGGCAGTGAGGTTATTTTGGATGGTCTCTGGCGCTTCAGAGATGTGACGACAGCTGCGTGCACACATAGTCCCATTGTGCTCAGCGCAGACCGCCAAAGCGTCCAGCATTCGTGCTTCAAATGGGGCAACACTATGTGGGGAAACGTGAATAACAGTCTGCTGGGTACTTTCCATGCCATTCGAGAAAAACATGTTACGTGTTATCTCACTGAGTTCGTGTAGGTGATTTTTGTGCCAGATCCGAAAGTTCCTTTCGACATCACGCCTTCGGCATCGGGGGTGAATTCGACAATTGGATATAGCTGGAATTCTCGTTGGAGATTATTTTGACTGATTTACTTGCTAGACTTTGTACAAGCGGAACTCGTGAATCCTGTTAATGCTTGAAAGTATCCCAATCGTTAATGCTCCGGTCATATTAATCAAACTATTCCTTTCTACTTTGTTACAGATATAGGACAATAAACGCAACAGCTCTGGAAATCAAGGCAGAAAACTGTAAGCAGGAGATACGCCTGAAATAGCCCTCTATCCAGTCTCAATTTTTTCAATTTCCTGGATTACTGGATTAATCGGTCTTCTTCCACTGCCTTTCTTGCCTGCCGATTTATTCGGGCAACAAGCCACTGTACATGTTGCTGTACCGTGTAGAGAGTTGTGAAAACCGGTCAAGCTTCCTCGAAGAGGTAAGGCACACGGATGCGCCTAAAACACATGGATATGCCTCATGAAAATACACAGTCAGACTCAACACACTGCCGAATCGATGAATCAGCGTCACCGCGCAGGTCTGCTTGATTTTTCATGCAAACCCAGTTTTTTATCAGATGACCCGAGAGGACCCTGTACGCAACCACCAGTACCCGCCCCATCAGTTCCGGATGACTGGCAAACAGGAATCGCAAATAAAATGGAAAGCTCAGTACCCATTGGCGTATGGGCTGTTCCGGTAAACCTCATAGACCAGCAGTGTGGCGCTTTCAAGTATGCAGGAAGGAATTGTACTGTATGAGGCCAATAAACGTGAACTGGCAAACATCCCTGACGCATGACCTGCTGGGCAAGTGGCAATCCATGGCTGTCCCGGAACAGCGCTACACACCTATTCTGCGTGGTGCATATCGCGACGACCCTTCGCCAATGCAAATAGTGAGCGGGCCTTATGGTCGGGAGCAGGCTCAATATGAAGCCCTACCAGCGACTCAGGTGCCTGACGAAATGGGGAGGCTTATCGACTGGTACAACCAAACCAGCCCCTTGTGTGGGAATAAGACAATATCCGGGATCGCCCGCGCAGGTATTGCTCATCTCTGGTTCGAGGTGATTCACCCCTTCGATGATGGTAATGGTCGAGTCGGGAGGGCGATCGCGGACCATGCGCTTTCGCAATACCTCGGTTATCCGACAACAGCTTGCCTGGCCACGGCATTAGAGGGGGATAAAAAAACCTATTACCTGCAGCTGGAGAAAGCGAGTCGCGGAGGTATGGACGTTAATACCTGGCTAGATTACTTCGCCGATATGGTCGTCAAGGCACAAGAAATTGCCAGGGAAGAAGTGGATTTTGTGCTGGCCAAGACACGCTTCTACGAAACCTATGCTGACCAGTTGAATGACCGGCAGGCCAGGATGGTGTCGCGGGTATTTGCAGAAGGCCGAAAGGGCTTTGAAGGCGGAATAACAACCAGGAAATATGAAGCGATCACCAAGTGCCCCAACCGTACAGCCAGTCGTGATTTATCAGACCTGGTTGCCAAAGGGGTCATCATCCCGCTACCAGGTGGAGGCAGAACGACCGGTTATGAGTTGAACGTTGCCGAACCGGTTGGAACGGGAATAGGTTTGGCGCTGGTTAACCGGTTAACCAGCGCGATGGATGGGTGAGCGAATTAAAGCTAGGAAATCAGCGTAGTCAGCTCTTCGGGAACGACGGGGCGACCCAGCAGATAGCCTTGAACCAAGTCGCACTGCTGCTCGCTAAGCTTTTGCAGTTGCTCTTCAGTCTCAACACCCTCTGCCACGACCTCCAGTCCCAGGCTATGGGCCATGGCAATGGAGGTATTCACCAGTATGCGATCAGTCGGGTCGACCATGATATCCTTGATGAAGCTTCGATCGATCTTCAGCTTGTCGAATGGATACTTACGCAGATAATTCAAGGAGGAGTAGCCGGTACCGAAATCGTCCATGACAATACCTATTCCCATCTGGTTGAGGGATTTCAGGGTTTTATCGACATAAGAGTGGTCATGAATCAACACACCTTCGGTAATCTCCAGCTCCAGTGAACTCCCGTTAATGCTGTTTTCCTTCAGCGTTTCCTCGATAAACGGGATCAGGTCCAGATCCCTAAGTTGGTGTGGCGAGAGGTTTACCGCAATTTTGAAATCACGCTTCAATGTCTTTTTCCACCGCGCGGCCCATTGCAATGCTTCGCGGATAACAAAGCGACCGAGCTGAACAATAAATCTGCTTCGCTCGGCTATGGGTATAAACTCTTCAGGTTCTACTATGCCGAGAATTCTATTGTTCCAACGCAATAACGCCTCGGCGCTAATCGTAGACTCGGTCTTGGTATCCATCAGTGGTTGGTAGCAAACATAGAACTCTCCACGCACCAAAGCACCGTGTAGCTGCTCTTCAATCATCAAGCGCCGAGAGATGTCCTGATTCATTTCATAGGTAAAATAGCAGCAGGTGTTTCTGCCCCGTTCCTTGGCGCTATACATGGCCGTATCGGCGTTTCGCAACAACTCGGTTGCGGATTGAGCATCCTCTGGATAGATGGCGATTCCCATGCTTACCGATACCATAAAGTCCCTGCCGCCAAGCTTGAATATGTCGTGAAAACGGCTGAGTATTTTTTCTGCCACGGGGCGCACGTCGTTGGCACTGTTGATACCACCCAGCAGAATGACGAACTCATCGCCACCCAGGCGTCCCACGGTGTCGATTTCACGCACAGCATCACATAAGCGTTGGGCAACCAGAAGCAGCATATGGTCCCCTTCTATGTGACCCAATGAGTCATTGATTTTTTTAAAATCGTCCAGATCCAGAAACAGGATCGCTATATGTCTCCCGTTGCGATTTGCTTCGACAAGCAACTGCTCGAGCCGGTCCAGTACCAGGGCCCTGTTGGGGAGGTCTGTCAAAGGGTCGTAGAATGCTTGGTGTTGGATCAGTTCCGCTTGTCTTTTCTGTTGTGTGATATCCACTTTCATCGCCAGGAAATGGCAAATGTTCCCCGTGGAATCCAGAACCGGTCCGATGTGGGCTTGCTCCCAATAGAGTTCACCATTCTT
This sequence comes from Candidatus Thiodiazotropha sp., assembly GCA_050292275.1. Lineage (GTDB taxonomy): Bacteria > Pseudomonadota > Gammaproteobacteria > Chromatiales > Chromatiaceae > Thiodiazotropha. Next base: position 4,782 of record JBNKLI010000128.1, on the reverse strand, counting down.
GCGGCGGTTTTCGAGTTCGCCCTCCCAGGTGGATTGAGAGGTAATTGCCTTCCAGAGATCCCTATAGACACTTCGCGGTGTATTTCCGGATTTGAACAAACTAGGTTTCCTTCCTAACACCTCCTTGGCGCTATAGCCGGTTATGTTTTCAAAAGCCCTATTTACATACTCAATGTTGGCTTCGGCATCGGTTATCATGATTGAAATCGGACTCTGTTCCACCGCTTGGGTCAAGATCCTCATCTCCTCTTTGGTATGCCGTACTTCTAATGATTTCAGATGATTCTGGTAGATCAGATCGATACTCAATTGAATGCTGTCACGGAAACGTTCTATCAATTGACGATAGATCACCGAATAGGTATTGGTTTTGTTGTCCAGAACACAGAAAGTGCCGAAAATATCACCGCTGGGCCAGGTTAGAGGTAGTCCGTAGTAGGAAATCATTCCCAATTCGATATCAGGATTTTTGTTCCAATGGGGATCCTCCCGCGCATTGGGTACACAGAGGACCCGTTGTGTATCCATTACTGTTTCACAATAGAGACCGGTGTTCAATCGCGCGCGTTCGCCGGCTTTATATACGTTGCCTGGGCTATTGCTGGTGACGAAGACCTCGATTTCCCGTGGATATACCCGCATGATCAGTGCTGCCGGTACACGAACAAGTTCAGCGATGAGATCTACTGTCAATTGCCAGGCCTTGAGTATGGGACCGGGCACGCTCAGATCATCCCGTACCGGATACTTCGAGCCGCCTTCAATGAGGCCGAACTTTTGTGACGGGATCCTGGGCTCGGGTAATATATCGTCCGGCATTGGCATCCTCCTTGATTGGCCAGGCCATGTATGTTTCGACCGTATGACGGTATCTGTCTGAAATTCAAGATTGTAAATCGACAAATGTCAATCATTGGCGCTGGCAGGAACCCCTGCGCGAGTTGTTCAAGGACGAGGTGTGCCAGATCGGCGTCGAGCCGGGTCTGCCCTACGAGATGACCTACCGCTATCCCTTTCCCGGGCCGAGACTTGGGGTGTGCATTCTCGGCGAGGTCTGCCAGGCCTTACCGAGAAGCCGGTCTACTTCCTCGACACGTGCGGTGATCATGATAGTGGGTACATCCGAGAAGTGGCGTATCTCTCGGCAGATACTGATCCCGTCTTTGCCTGGCAACATCAGATCGAGCAGAATCAGGTGCGGGGGCCGCAACCGAACAGACTCGACGATGTCTGCTCCACGCTAATAATCGTTTTGACGCAGGTTCTCTGTACCACTGGGCATGCCTCTGGGGCCCTCAACCACAGTGGAGATTACACATGAGAGGGTTTCGCCCCAGTTCCGGGTCCAGAGAACCTTACTGCTTTGATATGGGTTCTCGAACCCAGGTCTCCGTTGCGGACGATGACCGCCGCATTGTTTCTGGAGATAGGCAGGCCGCTGATATCCTCCGGAAACTGCACGCCTATCCAGTCAGGTCGCCAGTTGGTGATGGTAGCGGGGATGACTCGGCTGCCTACCTGTAACTCCACGCTGCCCTGGCGGTTGCCGATGGCGCCGGCTATTGCCTGGCAGGCAGTGTTGGTATTTTTAACCCCCCACTGTAACAGCCGTTTTTATTGGCTGGACTGCAATGACTGCGTTTGTCGTCAGGAATAGTGACAAGAGAGTGGCGATTCTCATGCTGCTGTTCATTTTCACTGAATCCTTTGTCTTTACTGATCCGCCTTAGTCACAAGAGCGCATAGTGGTGCCGCCTACCGAAACATAGGTGCACTCCTGGCCATTGATCTGGCCACTCACGACACGGCCGGTGATCGAGGATTCCATGTAAGGTCTGTCGCCGCCGCTACTGGTGTTATCAGCACTCTGCTCCTCCTGCCCGCTGGCAGGGGGTGTCAGGTAGCCCTGGATCGTCTCGTTACCTTCATAACCCCAGGCGCCGCTGTTGAAGTCGATCCAGTAGAAACCGTTGGGCGCCTGCCTGCCGACCAGTTGGTCGAGTTGTGCCATCTCCCCCGGCTCTAGACACTGGCCATTGACATGGATGTGGCGGTCCTCGGCAAAAATGGCATGGCTTGTCAACAGAAGGCTGCCTAACAGCATCAGGGTAGTGACTCTTTTCATGTTGATCTCTCTGCTGGTTGTGTCTGTGTGCAGAATAGATAGGAGAGGCTGTGACCGGTATCCCCATAATAGGGGATAGTGCAAGTAAAAGAGATTTCCTACATTAACGAACACGCTGATACCGGTTGGATAAGTGCATGAAAATTCGATTTCAAGGTAGGTGTAGAAATGAAATCGAGTCGATTCAGAGATCATTCAATGAATGAATGACAAATAGATGGCATCCAGGGACAAAAAGCAGAGAGGTTCTTACGCCGGAATATGAGCAGATAACAGAAACCAAGGTGAGAGTAAAAATGCAGGAATCAATGGGCATATTTCGTCTGAAGTGTCTACCCTTTCTATTAATCTGTTTGTTTTCACAAGCTGCTTCAGCCCAGTTGCAGTTGCTTGAGCCTTCAACGCCGGATGAGTGGATCAGCCCGATTTCAAAAATCCGCTTTACCCTGGGAGAAGGAGTGGATGTCACTGAAGGGAATTACGCCATTCTGCTTGGAACAGCCGACGTAACCGCGCTATTTCATCGAACTGTGACGGGTGAGTTTCAATATACGAGTGCGGTACTTCCGCTTCCAAGCGGTGAGTCGGAGTTGAAACTATTCAGGATCGAAGGAAAGGAGTGGATTGAGGCAGGTCGAGCCTCTCTGCGGATTTTGACTGAATCTGGTTATGAGTCTTCAAAGCTGGAGCCGAGACTGGATATTTCAATAGACTCACAACTCGATGAGGGACACTCGGAAGATGCAGGTGAGCCGGAACGATCGCGCTACACCGATGTCACGATGAATGCGGGGCTCAGCTCTCGACTGACCAAGGATGACACCTCACTTCGATCTGATGTCAACCTGGTGGGAAGTTCAGTTCAGGAACAGGCGCTGCGCTATTCGGAGAAAGGGGAAGACGCGGCGAAGATCGACTTGAGTGACTATCTGGTGGAGTTAAACAAAGGCGATAGCAGTTTCACTGTGGGTCACTCATCCTATGGGCAGAATCCCTTGTTGGCCAGCAGTATCAGCAATCGCGGGCTGACATTCAGACACCGGTTTTCCGATAGCCTGGATTTAGCCGTTGCCTCTCAAAACGGCAGCAGTATTGTCGGTTTCAACAACCTGTTTGGTCTACGCTCCTTCGACCACAATATTACCGGAGGGACGCTTGGATATGAGTTTATCCCCTCCCGCCCTGGGGCGTTTCGGGTGGAGGTCTCATATGTCACGGCGGAGATCCAGTCTGATCTCAATTTCGATGTCGGTGAGGTTTCGGAAGCAGAGAAGAGTGTCGGTTACGGTATTCGTCTAGTCGGAAGCTCGGAGTCAGGAAGGCTTAGGGGGGAACTGGATTATGCGCGAAGTTCCTATACAAACCCTGAGGACGATCTGCTGAACCAGGGCTTCAACGATGTGGTTGCGGTAGAAGAAACGACAAACTCCGCCTATCGGGTGAATGTCAGCTACGATATTTTGACAAGCAATATGCAGGATCTATCCACCCCGATCAGTCTGACCATGTCGTTGTTGCACGAGCGCATCGATCCTTTCTACAAAACGCTCGCTGCCTTCCCCAATGCGGATGTTATCAAAACCAAGGTCGGATTTGTGTCACAGATCGGCGCGCTTTCGTTGCAGTTGCAGCATGCGTGGATGGAAGACAATCTGGATGACCTGGCATCGATCCTGAAAACAAAGACTGAAAATACAGACTTTAGCGCCGCCTATGATTTTTCCCGGTATGCAAGCGATGAATCCTCCACATGGTTTTTGCCCAGCGCGAGTCTGTCTTTGAATAGGGTGCGGCAATATGCCGGCAATAACCCGGATTCGGAAATATCGGGTTTCAACGGCGGGAGCCACCTGCCCGATCAGAATAACTTGGCCGGCAATCTGAATTTAAGCTGGAGTATCGATAATTGGGGACTGGCCTACAACTATTCCTATGCGGATCAAGACAACAGGCAGGTGGGCCGCGAAGACGATGATTTCAAAACCGATGGCCACTCACTTGAAGCGAATTATCAAGTCTCATATGGTTTTCAATTCGGGTTTTCGATTGGCCGAGTGATAAATAAGAATGTAGCGCAAGTCCTGGATAACTATTCAAAAAGTGCTGGTGCCAATTTCAACTGGCAGATTCAGGATAAATGGGGCGTCTCAGGCAGTGTTGAAAAAATCTTCGAGGATGACTCGAAAGATCTGGCTGAAAATGATTCGATCAGTGCCGACCTTCAGGCTGTAAGACGTTTCAGGCTGCCCTTTCCCGATGGCAAGAAAAGGCCTGGACAGTTTTATCTGCGGTATAACCTCTCGGAGAATGAGTCGAGTGACAATGAATTCGGCTTCGAATCGCTTGTCAAGACCTGGGCCGTTACCGCCGGTCTGAGCTTCAGTTTTTTCTAGGGAATAGAGATCCATGGTTATTCGTCTAATATTCAGTTTGATTGTTGCGCTTATTGCAACCAATGTCCACGCTTTGTCCGGGGTGCATCCGACCGGTGTCAATGTGCGTAGTAGCGGCCCCACGACCGTATTTTTGACCTTCCAGTAAACTGTGCATTTGTCGGAGTACTACGCCGGGCTGATATCATCATCTTTTGGAGCAAAGATAGAGCAATTGATGGCGCCCTTTGATGATATCTATGCCAGCCTAATCAACGTTGGGCA
>JBNKLI010000127.1:0-84094 GCA_050292275.1 Candidatus Thiodiazotropha sp. | reverse complement strand
CCCTGGGCGGCAACCTGGTTCGCCGCCTTTGTCTGCGCCTCGCCCTTGAGGCCAAGCAGGCAACGGGCATGCCCCATCTCCAGGCGTCCGCTCTCGAGCAGTGTCTTGACCTCTTCGTTGAGTTCCAGCAGTCGCAGCAGGTTGGTAACGGTGGTGCGTGACTTGCCCACCGCCTTGGCCACCTCCTGGTGGGTCAGGCCGAACTCCAGCAACAACCGACTCAGGGCGTTCGCCTCCTCAAGCGGATTCAAGTCCTCGCGTTGGATGTTCTCGATCAGCCCCATCGCCATGGCGGCCTCTTCGGTGACATCCTTGATCACAACCGGGATCTCATCCAGACCCGCCTGCTGGGCCGCGCGCCAGCGCCGCTCACCGGCGATCAGCTCGTAGCGTTCATTCTCCACCGCACGTACCACCACTGGCTGGATCACCCCCTGGGCGGCGATGGAATCGGCGAGTTCACGCAAGCCATCAGCATCGAACTCCCGTCTTGGCTGGTAGCGGCCACGCTGGATCAGGTCGAGGGGCAGGCGCTGCAGGTTGTCCCGGTTGCCGGTGCCGGAAGCGGCTTGTTTATCGGAGGTCTCGGCCTGCATGCCCCCCAGCAGGGCATCGAGACCACGACCCAGTCCTCTTTTTTTTGTCGCCATATCGCTATCCGTCAGGCCGTTTGGGTTTGCACATCGCGCATGCGATGCCGTCTTAACAACTCACTGGCCAGGGCCAGATAGGCGGTGGCACCTCTTGAGTTCTTGTCGTAGAGCAGTACCGGTATGCCATGGCTCGGCGCCTCGGCAACCCGTACATTACGCGGGATGATGGTATTGAACACGGCATCCTTGAAATGGGAGAGCAGCTGGCCCGAGACATCGATCGCAAGATTGTTGCGAGGATCGTGCATGGTGCGCAGAAAGCCCTCTATCTGAAGATCCTGGTTGAGGTGGCTGCGAATCTGGTCCACCGTGTTCATCAGTGCGGTCAGACCCTCCAGCGCATAGTACTCGGTCTGGATGGGGATCAGCACCCCATCGGCCGCCACCAGGGCGTTGAGGGTCAGCATATTCAGGGAAGGCGGGCAATCGACCAGAATATAATCATAGCTGGTCCGTGCCGGGGTCAGCGCGAGGTCGAGGCGTTTCTCCCGCATCGAGCTGCTCATCAATCCGACCTCCGCCGCCGTGAGATCCGCATTCGCGGGCAGCACATCATAGTTGGCATCCGGCGCCTGTCGTATTGACTCGCGCAGTGTGGAGTCCCCCAGCAGCACTTCGCATGTGGAGTGCTTCAGGTCGTGTTTGTCGATACCGCTGCCCATGCTTGCATTGCCCTGTGGATCCATATCCACCAGCAACACCCGTTTTTTCATGGCGGCAAGCGAGGCGGCCAGATTTACGGTGGTCGTGGTCTTGCCGACCCCGCCCTTCTGATTGGCGATAGAGATGATGTAACCCATAGCGTAATCCGGCTCTGCGATAACAGGAACTGCCTATCATAACGGCACAGCCGTTCAAGGTGGTACCCTTTCTGTCACCTGAACCTGTGAGTTCGTCGGGGCATATTGCGCAAACTCTTGATCCATCAAGCTATATAAAGAATCTCACCAGCCCTGAGGGTAGGAATGGGATTTTAAATATAGCTTTGCGAATCAATATGTTGCACGCTGCACGCCCGCCGAATCTACTGGTTCAGCTGTCACTCTGCGTGATGCGGCGCCATGATCTGATCATCTCGCACAGCGTGTACTACCCTCACCAGGCAGCGTTCCCCCTCTTCGAAAGGAACCCGAAGCGGGACCACTTCACAACGGTACCCGGGTGGCAATCCGGCGATCTCCTGCTCGGGCACACTACCTTTCATTGCCAGGATCTCGGCATCAGGTGCACCCAGGCCCTGGCTCAGCGCAACCATCTTCGGCAGCGCGCTGAACGCCCGTGCCACCAGGGTCGGAAACCTGTTCTGTGGTCGGTAGGCCTCGAGCCTGGCCTGTACCGGTTGAACATTCTCCAGCCCCAGTTCGAGTTTCGCCTGGCGTACGAAACGTATCTTTTTGCTGTTGCTGTCGAGCAGCACGAATTGGGTATGCGGCCTCATGATCGCCAGGGGAATACCGGGCAGGCCCGGTCCGGTACCCATGTCGAGACAGCTATCACCCCTCAGATAGGGCAACAGAACCAGGCTGTCCAGGAGGTGCCGGCTGACCATCGCCAGGGGTTCGCGAACCGCGGTGAGATTGTAGGCACTGTTCCACTTCACCAGCAGTGAGAGAAAGTCCATCAGCTGCGCCTGCTCAGCGCTCTCGAGGGCCACGCCCATCTCGGCGGCACCCGCCAGCAGGCGTTCCCGGCAGGCGGATTCATTGAAGTGGTCCCCGGCCATCAGACGGAACGCTTTTTCAAATGGATCAAAAGCAGCGAGAGCGCAGCGGGCGTGACACCTGGAATGCGTCCCGCCTGGCCGAGGGTCTCGGGGCGGTGACGGTGCAGTTTCTCTCTCACCTCGGAGGAGAGTCCACGCACCCCGGCGTAGTCGAGATCGAAGGGCAGGGAGACTGCCTCGTTGGCCCTCTGCTTCTCTATTTCGCCACGCTGACGATCGATATAACCGGCATACTTTGCCTGCACCTCGAGCTGTTCGACGACCTGGGGATCGGTCTCGCCAGGCCCCAGTTTGGCCAGACGCATCAGCTTCAGGTATTCGACATTCGGCCTGGCGAGCAGACTGATGGCACAGGCCTCTTTCGAGAGAACGCCGCCCAGCAGGGTCTCGGCCTGGGCAGATTCGATATCGTTTGGGGTGAGCCAGATGGCTTTGAGGCGCTGCTGTTCGCGTTCGATCGCTTCGCGCTTGCGGCAGAAGGCATCCCAGCGCCGGTCATCGACCAGACCGAGTTCGCGACCGATATGGGTCAGACGCAGATCGGCGTTGTCCTCGCGCAACAGCAGACGATACTCGGCGCGGCTGGTGAACATGCGATAGGGCTCCAGGGTACCCTGCGTGATCAAATCGTCCACCATGACCCCCAGGTAGGCCTCGTCCCGCCTTGGTGTCCAGGCCGGCCGTTCGCGACCATGGAGCACGGCGTTCACCCCGGCCAGGAGTCCCTGGGCGGCGGCCTCTTCATATCCAGTGGTACCGTTGATCTGGCCGGCGAAAAAGAGCCCCTGTATATGCTTGGTCTGCAGCGATGCCTGTAGATCGCGGGGATCGAAAAAGTCATATTCGATGGCATAGCCCGGGCGGGTCAGATGGGCCTGTTCGAATCCCTTCATGGAGCGTACCAGGCGCTGCTGGATATCGAACGGCAGGCTGGTGGAGATGCCGTTTGGATAGACTTCGTGGGTATCCAGCCCCTCGGGCTCGATAAATATCTGATGCGAGGTCTTATCCGCGAAGCGTACGATCTTATCCTCGATAGAGGGACAGTAGCGTGGCCCAACGCCCTCGATGACACCGGTGTACATGGGAGAACGGGCAAGTCCGCCGCGGATGATCTCGTGGGTCTCCTCATTGGTGTGGGTGATATGGCAATTGACCTGTCGAGGATGCCGATCAGGCGTGCCGAGAAAGGAGAAAACCGGGGTGGGGATGTCGCCTGGCTGCGCCTGCAGGCCCGAGTAATCGATGCTGCGCCCATCGATTCGCGGGGGGGTGCCGGTTTTCAGCCGCTCCACCCGAAACGGCAGTTCACGCAATCTGTGCGCGAGGGCATTGGCGGGAGGATCGCCCGCGCGACCGCCTTCATAGTTGGACATACCGATATGGATCCTGCCGCCGAGAAAAGTGCCGACGGTCAACACCACGGCGCTGGCGCGGAACTTCAAACCCATCTGGGTGACGACACCGCAAACCCTGTCCTGTTCCACCAGGAGATCGTCCACCGCTTGCTGAAAGAGCTGCAGGTTGGGCTGATTTTCCAGCGCGTGTCGTACCGCCGCCTTGTAGCGCACCCGGTCCGCCTGGGCGCGGGTGGCGCGTACCGCCGCGCCTTTGCGCGAATTGAGAATGCGAAACTGAATCCCGCCGAGGTCCGCAGCCTCGGCCATGACTCCGCCCAGTGCATCCACTTCCTTGACCAGATGGCCCTTGCCGATGCCGCCGATGGCCGGATTGCAGCTCATCTGTCCCAGGGTTTCGATATTATGGCTGAGCAGCAGAGTCTGCGCGCCCATGCGCGCGGCAGCCAGCGCCGCTTCGGTACCGGCATGTCCGCCACCCACTACAATCACATCATAACTGTTGGTATAAAACATAGGTCTTCAATACCTTGCCTCGGCAAGGAGCCATTCACTGGAACCGGGTATATTAGCCGATTCGAGAAACACCACGGAAATCTATGAGCACTGAACTGCACAAGGTAATCGACGCCGCCAGCAAAATCCTCCTGGGTAAACAGCAGGTCGTCAAACTATCGGTGGCCTGCATGCTGGCCAGAGGCCACCTGCTGATCGAGGATCTGCCAGGCGTCGGCAAGACCACGCTGGCCCATACCCTGGCCCATCTGCTGGGACTGCACTACCAACGCATCCAGTTTACCAGTGATCTGCTGCCATCGGATATCATCGGCGTTTCCATCTTCGAGAGAAGCGAACAGCGCTTTCAGTTCCATCAGGGCCCGATCTTTGCCCAGCTGGTACTGGCCGATGAGATCAATCGCGCCACACCCAAGGCCCAGAGCGCCTTGCTGGAGGCGATGGAGGAGCGGCAAGTCACCACCGATGGGGTCACTCACGGCCTGCCCGAACCCTTTTTTGTCATCGCCACGCAAAATCCCAGTCACCAGGTCGGAACCTTTCCTCTGCCGGAGTCTCAGCTCGATCGCTTTTTAATGCGCATACACATAGGCTATCCCGAGCGGGAAGCGGAAAGAGATCTGCTCAGCGGTGAGGATCGGCGGCAAATGCTGAAGAGAGTCTCCGCCGAACTGAGCGGCCAGCAGTTGCTCGAGTATCAACAACGCGTATCGGAGATACATGTGGCCGACGCCTTGATCGACTATTGCCAGGATATACTCAGCTTCAGCAGGAGTTCACCCGACTACCGTCACGGCCTGTCGCCAAGAGCAGGCCTGGCAATCCTGCACGGTGCCAGGGCATGGGCCTTGATCGAGGGCAGAAAACTGGTGTTGCCCGAAGATATTCAGGCCATCCTGCCCGCCACCATCGGTCATCGACTGCAGCCTGCCGGCGACAGTGCCGAGCCTCATGGAGAGAGCCTGGTCATGAATCTGATCAGTTCCGTACCCATCCCCTGAGATGACAGCACACACCTTAGCAAATCTGTGGACCCGGATGCGCAGAAGCGCAAGGCCGGATTCGCGGGGCAGCCTGCGAATAGCGCCTCGCAGCATCTATATCCTGCCAACCCGTCAGGGGATGCTGATGGCGTTTCTGCTGTTGCTCATGCTGGCAGGCTCGATCAACTACGGCAGTAATCTCGGTCACCTGATGACATTTCTCCTCGGTGGCATCTGGCTGGTAACCATACTGCATACCTGGCGCAATCTGCTCGGTCTGTCGCTTCACCCGCAAGAGGCCGCCCCCGTGTTTGCCGGTCAGACCGCGGATTTCGTGCTTCGGGTCATGAATAACGGTAAATCAAGTCGCTATGGCATAAGCATTAAGTCTGGAAAGCGGCCGGGTAGCGCTGCCGATATACCAGCCAATTCGGGTGCCGAAATGCATATCCCGGACAGGACAGAACACAGGGGGATATTGCCGATGCCAGAAATCACCATTCAAACCACCTACCCGCTTGGCCTGTTCCGTGCCTGGAGTTATGCCCGGCTCGATTTGAGTTGTCTGGCCTATCCAAAGCCGGCCACCCAAGGCGAGCCCCCTGCAATGGCAATCTACAGTCACAGCGACAGTGGAGACAGGGGGGTCGGTGCGGATGACTTCATCGGCCTGCGAAACTATCGGGCCGGTGATTCGCCAAGACAGATAGACTGGAAGGCGCAGGCAAGAGAGCGAGGACTGCTGAGCAAGCAGTTCGGAGGTGACAGGAGCGAAAAAATCAGTCTCGACTGGGACCTGCTCGAGGCATTCGAAACCGAACACCGACTCAGCCTGCTATGCCGCTTCATTCTACAGGCCGAGGAGCGGCAACAGACTTATAGTCTCAAGATGCCGGGAGAGAAGATCCCCTCCGGCTCCGGGCCATTGCACCAGGAGCGCTGTCTCTCATTGTTGGCCCGCTATGGGTGTGACCATGAAACAACCCGTTGACTATTCTGTAACTCCACGCTTCATGGTCAAGCTCAGTCTGACCATGGGGCTGGTGCTGCTACCCCATGCAGCCAACTTCCCGGTAAGCATCACGCTCTATCTGCTGTTTCTGTTCACCTGGCGGGTCGCCAGTATTCACTGGGTAAGACTGCAACCCGGACGCTGGCTGCTGATGGCAGTGACATTCGCGTCAATCTTTACCGTCTATTCTCAATACCGGACACTATTGGGTCGGGATGCGGGTGTCGCCCTACTGGTATCCATGTTGATACTGAAGATCATGGAGATACAAAAGCGCCGGGATATCTATATCTCCGTATTTATCTCCTACTTCGTCGTCATCACGCAATTTCTGTTCAGTCAGTCGCTGCCGTTATCGCTATATCTCATTGCCATCGTGACCGCTCTTACTGCTTTATTGCTTGAGATCAATCGCGTCGTGCCGTCGCGAAACCCGTTTATACCACTGCTTAAGACCCTCACCATCACCGGCCAGGCCCTGCCTATTGCGATCATCCTGTTCATCATATTTCCTCGCATTACACAGCCACTCTGGAATTTCGCCTCAGGATCAACCGCTAGAACAGGCCTCAGCGATCGGGTGGCTCCAGGCGAGATCAGCGAACTGATCGAATCATCCGAAGTGGTATTCAGGGCGGATTTCAAACAGGCACCACCGCCGGTGCAGCTGCGCTACTGGCGCGGTCTTGTACTATGGGATACCGATGGCTACAGCTGGTACACGGACAAAAAACAACCAATAGCAGGAGCGGCTGAACGGTTACAGATAGTGGATAAACCGATTGAGTATGAGATTTTCCTGGAACCCCACGATGAACAGTGGCTTTTTGCCCTGGATATGCCGATCGAGGCACCACCGCGAAACCGGCTTACTTCCGATTTTCAGTTGCTACACAACAGACGCGTTACCAAACCCATCAACTACTGGCTGCAGTCCACAACCAGATACAGGATGACGCAGCTCTCAACGGTTCTGCGCGCCCGGGCATTGAGGCTCGGAGAAACGGTGACGCCCCGTCAGCGCCGGCTGGTGGCGCAATGGAGGGCGGATTCCGATAGCGACAGCCAGGTCGTAGAGCGGGCGCTGAGTTATTTCAATAAGAATCCTTTTATATATACGCTCTCCCCGCCGACTTATCGAGACAATCCTGTCGATGAGTTCCTATTCGAGGGGAGGGCGGGTTTTTGTGAGCACTACGCCACCAGTTTCAGCCAGCTGATGCGTGTAGCCGGAATACCGGCACGGCTGGTATTGGGTTATCAGGGCGGCGAGTACAACAATCTCGGCGACTACCTGATCGTACGCCAATACCATGCCCATGCCTGGTCAGAGGTATGGCTCGAAGGGCGCGGTTGGATCAGGGTCGATCCCACTGCCGCGGTCGCCCCGGAACGAATCGAGTATCCCTTGCGTCTTGCATTCGGCGAAGAGGGGGCGCCAGCCATGTTCGACATCGATGGCGGTGGGTTGCTTGCCACCATGATGCGACAGGTCGCGCATTCGCTGGATAGCGCCAATGTACAGTGGCGTCGATGGATAGTCGGTTACAGCAGGGAGCATCAATTCACATTGATGCGTAGTTTTGGTTTGGATACCTATTCCACGATGCAATGGAGTCTGATCACCACGGGTATGGTGGCGATTATACTATTGTTGGTCACTTTTAACGTGTTGCGTCATGGCAGTTTGAAAACATCGCCGACTCAACAAAACTATCTACGATTCTGCAACAAGCTATCGCGCATCGGCATCACTCGCAGAACCTATGAGGGACCCATGGATTTTGCCAAACGGGCAGTGCGAAACCGCCCCGATCTGGCTCAGCAGATCATGCCTATCATCGAACTCTATATCAGATTGCGGTACGCCTCACATCAGGGCGAACGGGAAATAGTACGTGCTTTCGCGCGGCAAGTCAGGCAATTCCGTCCAAGACGTCGATGAAATTCAATCAACCATGCAAAATGGCATATAATCTGTCTTTCAGTAGAACTCGCCGCTTTTTCATCTCCTCCATGTGAAAATCAGAAACCGGATTATGCAACTCCTCCAGTTTACGGATATGCGCATCCAGCCAGTCGTACTCGTCCATCAGGTTGTGAAAAACCTCATTGCTCGTGCGCAATTGAGCAATCTTGTCGGTATACTCCGGAAATTCATGAACAAGGTCATGGGGTTCGCCCAGCATGATATTACTCCTGTATTTTTACTGTTCTAATATTGCACCACAGTTAGCACTGTCAATGCCATGACTTCAATGTTCTCGATCAAGAAAACTGTACTGATGCTATTTCCCTATACAAAAACTGGTGAAGATGCGGCCCAACAGATCATCTGAAGTGAATTCTCCTGTGATCTCCGATAGCGACAGCTGGGCAAGCCGCAGATCTTCTGCAAGCAACTCCAAAGCAAGATCCTGACCCAGGCTCTTCTCACCTTCAAGCAGATGATCACGGGCACGTTGCAGAGCATCCAGATGGCGACGGCGGGCGATGAATTCGCCTTCGGCTATATGCTGAAACCCCACGCACTCCTTGAGATGGGCTCTGAGCAGATCGATACCGTCGCCACTGGTTGCCGATAGCGCAATTTCAACACCTGATTGATCCACATGCACAGCCGGGGGTTTTCCCGAGATATCTATTTTGTTGCGGATCAGGGTGACGGGAATACCCTCGGGTAACTGATCCGTGTCGATCGCGAGATGCTGCGGGTCGGTGGAATCATCGAACACCCATAGCACCCGGTCGGCTTGTTCTATCTGCTCCTTTGCCCGGCGAATACCTTCAGCTTCGACCGGATCGTGGCTCTCTCGCATTCCTGCGGTATCGACTATGTGCAGGGGCATGCCATCGAGGTTTATCCTTTCGCGTAAAAGATCCCTGGTGGTACCGGGTATTTCGGTAACGATAGCGCTATCGGTACCGGCCAGGACATTCAAAAGACTCGATTTACCGGCATTGGGCCGGCCCGCGATCACCAGAGTCACGCCATCTCTCAACAACCTCCCGGTATGAGCACTTTTACGCAGTGATTCAATATCGGCAAGTATATTTAGTAAGCGCTCACTTACACTATTATTGCTCAGAAAATCAATCTCTTCATCGGGAAAGTCGATTGCCGATTCAATAAATAAACGCAGTTCAATAAGTGCTTCCACTAACTGATGAATCTTTTTGGAAAAGGCGCCCTGCAAGGTGCGAGTTGCCGATCTGGCGGCTGCTTGACTCTCGGCATCGATAAGATCCGCTATGGCCTCTGCCTGAGCCAGATCGAGCTTTCCATTGAGGAAGGCCCGCTCGCTGAATTCACCGGGTCGAGCCAGTCGCGCACCCAGCCGCAGGGTCGTCTGCAAGAGCAGGTCGATAACCACCGGTCCGCCATGACCCTGCAGTTCCAGCACATCTTCACCGGTAAAAGAGTGGGGTTTGGGGAAAAAAATCGCCAATCCACTGTCGATGACACCGCCACTCAGATCAAGAAATGAACTGAAACAGGCATGACGAGGCGGAGGCACGGAGGCCAACAAATTCTGCGCAATTTCGATACTGGCCGGACCGCTGACTCGGACAATGCCGACCCCACCTCGTCCAGGTGGCGTGGCCACAGCCGCGATGGTATCTAGCGGCTGTATGGACATACTGCTACGGTCAGCTCGCCGACTGTTCGATCTTGCGTGTGATATACCACTGTTGCGCAATCGAAATCATGTTGTTGACCACCCAATAGAGCACAAGCCCAGCCGGAAAAAAGGCGAAGAAGATTGTGAAAACGAATGGCAGAGACATCATGATCTTAGCCTGCATCGGATCGGGTGGTGCAGGATTGAGCTTCTGCTGCACGAACATGGAGACACCCATGATCAGCGGCAATATGAAATATGGGTCCTTATCAGACAGACTCTGAATCCACAGGATCCATGGTGCCTGGCGCATTTCCACAGTCTCCAACAACACCCAGTAGAGTGCGATGAACACAGGTATCTGGACAAAAATTGGCAGACAACCACCCAACGGGTTGATCTTCTCCTTTTTATAGAGCTCCATCATCGCGGCCTGTACACGTTGCTTGTCATCACCGTAGCGATCTTTGATCGCCTGTATCCTTGGTGTGAATTTGCGCATGTTGGCCATCGACTTGTAACTGGTCTCGGACAGCTTGAAGAAGGCAGCTTTGATCAGCAGGGTGAGAATGATAATCGCCCAACCCCAGTTACCAACAAGGTCGTGGATCGTTTTCAACAACCAGAAAATCGGCTTAGCTATGACCGTCAGCCAGCCATAATCGACCGTCAGTTCGAGGCCTTCGGCAATAGTCTCCAGCTGATCCTGCAGCTTGGGGCCGACATAGAGCTGACGCCCCAGGGTTCCCTGCTCACCCGCTGCGATAGTGACCGTTGGCGAGTAGCTCCCGATAAGGTACTTTCCACCTGCCAGGGCATTGGTATAGTAGTGTTCAACCTGCTCTTTGGGGGGAATCCATGCGCTTAGAAAATAGTGCTGAATCATCGCAGACCATCCGTTGTCGGATTCTACGTTCAGCTTTTTCTTGGCCATCTCGTCGAAATCCACCTTCTCATATTTATCCTGCGGGTTATAGTAGACTCCGCCGGTATAGGTATAGGTGGTGAATCCCCCAGACTTCTCCTTCGGCTCGGTACGCTGTAACTGACCGTAATCCCTGGCCGCCCATCCCTGATCCGACTGGTTGTCGATCTTATAGCGTAGTTCAGCAAGATAGCTGCCACGGCGCAAAACGAATTCTTTGGTTATCTCAACGCCATCACCGCTCGACCATAGCAGCGGAACCACCAATTCATCGCTGCCCTCGGCCATTTCATAGTGCTTCTGAGCTGCCTGGAAAACTGCCTCGTGGCTCGGCGCTCTGCCCTTATCGGTACCGATAAGACCCGATTGGGCGATGAAGATATCGGCTTCCCCTGGTGTCAAGAGTTCGACTTTTTTATCCGGCTGATCCAGGGATACGGGGTAATCGAGCAACAATGCCTGGCGCACCGTACCACCACGAGTCGATATCTCCAGTTTCAGGAGATCCGTCTCCACGGTCACTGTTTCAGATTGAGCCGAACTGGCAGCTGCAATGTCGCTTTTGGGTTGTTCAGCATTAGGTACCACGGCCTTGACTTCCGCCGTCGGGATGGCCGCCGGGTCATCCGAGGGCACCGCGTTCGGTGAAACCTCGGCAGTCTGCTGCCGGCTCTGAGATTCAGGACCATAGTCCTGTTGCCACGCCTGGTAGAGCATCAACCCAACGAAGGCGAGGACAAAAAATAGGATCAGTCGTAGATTATCCATGTAACTGCTTTTCTTTGGGTTCTGGAACCGGGTCTACACCGCCTTCATGCCAGGGATGACAGCGTGAGACTCGCTTGATGGAGAGCCACAGGCCACGCGCCACGCCATGCTTCTCCAGAGCTTGTAGTGAGTAGCTGGAACAACTTGGATAGAAACGGCAGTGCTGCCCGATGAAGGGACTCAGGATTGTTTGGTAGAGCCTGATCAGAAAGATCACGATGCGGCGCATAGTTCCACCGTTTTTCGCCAATGGTATCCAAGTGAATTCAAACATTGCCTATTCTCGGCATTTACAGCGCCATGTCTAGATACGACCACCAGATCGAATCCGACGAGTTGCGACTGGTACAATCTGAAACTCTCCCGAATCAATCGCTTGATACGGTTTCTGCCAACTGCACTGCGACAACTTTTCTTTGATACCGCCAGACCGAGACGTGCAGATAGCTGCATATTGGGTCGGGCGATCACCAGGAAAAAACGGTCTGAAGAGCGCACCCCATGATCAAAAACCCGACGGTAGTCGTCAGCCTTGAGAAGTCGGCAACGACGGGGAAAATTCCATACGGATGCTGGCAAGGAGCTTATTGTCAGGTGGCCAGGCGTGCTCTTCCCTTGGCACGTCTGGATTTCAGCACCTTACGGCCGTTACGGGTTGCCATACGCGCACGAAAACCGTGGGTACGCGCCTTCTTTAAATTACTGGGTTGAAAGGTTCTTTTCATAGCTGCTTACCGGTAGATCCGCCAAAAATCGAAAAATAAATTTATGGTCGAAAAAAAGACGCGTAGACTAGTCCCAAACACCCTCTCCTGTCAATAGAGATTAGATATGCAAAAAGCCGATTTCATTGGCCAGAAGACTATAGATAACTGCACCGCCCGGATGTAGACTTTACAGTTCGAAAGTGCATGGCCAGAGGTCATCATAAAGCCGGTTGGCTGCTTTTCAAATCCGCTATTGCAACTCGTCCCACGCTGTTGGAGAGAGATCTTGAACCTTTGGCAACGCTGCTCAGACCATCTAGAACAGGTGCTTTCACCTCAGCAGTTCAACACGTGGATCAGACCGCTACAAATCGTTGAAGACCAGGAATTCCTAAAACTTCTGGCACCCAACAGATTCGTTCTTGACTGGGTCAGAAACCACTATCTGGATACGATTCAGGATCATCTGAACAATCTCAGCGACGGAAATCCTCCCACTGTCATCGTGGAGATCGGCACCAAGAAGCGCGTCAACCAGCCGCAGACAGACAGAAGCAAGCCAAGAATACCACCGTCGAGCGGAGAAAAGCCGGTTCCGATAGAGAGCAATCTCAATCACAGTTTTGTTTTCGATACATTCGTGGAGGGCAAGTCCAACCAGATCGCACGTGCCGCCTCCATGCAGATCGGGGAAAATCCGGGAAAGGCTTATAATCCACTTTTCATATACGGAGGGGTTGGCCTGGGGAAGACCCATCTCATGCATGCGGTGGGTAATATGATGCTGCAAAAGAACCCGCAAGCCCGGGTCGTCTATCTCCATTCCGAACGTTTCGTGGCCGAGATGGTAAAGGCGTTACAACATAACACCATCGAACAGTTCAAGAAGCGATATCGCTCCGTCAATGCCCTGCTCATCGACGACATCCAGTTTTTTGCCGGCAAGGAGCGCTCTCAGGAGGAGTTCTTTCATACCTTCAATGCGCTGTTCGAGTCACAACAACAGATTATCCTCTCAAGCGATCGTTTCCCAAAGGAGGTCAGCGGACTGGAAGAGCGACTCAAATCCCGGTTTGGATGGGGCTTGACCGTTGCCATCGAACCACCGGATCTGGAAACTCGAGTCGCGATACTACAAAGCAAGGCACTGCAACTCAATGTTGAACTTCCCAACGAAGTCGCCTTCTTCATGGGTAAGCGGATTCGATCAAATATTCGTGAATTAGAAGGGGCTCTGCGCAGGGTCATAGCCAATGCCACCTTCACCGGTCGGGAGATAAATCTCGATTTTGCCAAGAATGCGTTACGCGACATGCTCGCCGCCCACGACAAGCAGATCACCATTGAGAATATCCAGAAGACAGTGGCCGAGTACTTTCAGATCCGCACCTCGGACCTCACCTCTTCTAAAAGAAGCCGTTCGATCGCAAGACCCAGGCAGATCGCAATGACCCTGGCTAAGGAGTTGACCAATCACAGTCTGCCCGAGATAGGAAATGCATTCGGAGGTAGAGACCATACTACCGTCATCCATGCCAACCGTAAGGTGAAGGAACTACGGGAGAGCGATCCACGTATTTCAGAGGACTATTCAAACTTGTTGAGAACCCTCAGTAGTTAATGTGGATAAAATGTTGAGAAAATCGGGTAATATTGAAACGCCGGTCTATCCACAATTCATCAACAGATAATCGGCAGGAAACAAGTACCTGAAAGCATATGTAAAAAGTGAGAAAAATCTTTAAAAAACATAAAGATATATATAAATAACAAAGATATGAACAGGCTTAATAACAATAATAGAGATATTTTCTTCAAAAATAATTAATTATAGGCTGAGTGGATAACATGAAGATAAACACAAACCGGGAAAACCTGCTCGAACCATTGCAAAAGATTGCAGGTGTAGTTGAAAGACGCCAGACATTACCAATACTCGCCAATATTCTTGTAAATGCAGGAAATGGAATTATTCAACTTACAGCCACAGATCTTGAAGTTGAATTGAAGACAGAAGCAAATGCGGAGTGCGAAGGAGAAGCAGACTTTACAATACCAGCGAGAAAGTTGCTCGATATCTGCAAGGCCCTACCGGAATCCGCACAAATAACACTCGACGTAAGCGAAGACAAAGTAAAGCTGCAGTCAGGAAGAAGCAGATTTTCTTTGAGCCTGCTACCTGCGAATGACTACCCGGTAATCGAACCGACACCAAGTAAAACGGTCATGAATATCAAGGAGGCGACACTCAGCCGTCTGATTGATAAAACACAATTTGCAATGGCACAGCAAGATGTTCGCTACTACCTGAACGGAATGTTGCTGGAAATCAACAAGGGCGATATTCGGACAGTAGCCACCGATGGACATCGCCTAGCAATGAGCCAGGTTAAGAATTCAGCCCCGGAAGATATAAATCAACAACTCATACTCCCAAGAAAAGCCGTCATAGAATTGGGAAGATTGTTATCAAGCAAAGATAATGAAATAAAGATTGAACTGAGTAACAACTACATCAGGGTACTGCTAGAGAAAACAGTGTTTACCTCTAAATTGATAGATGGAAGATTTCCCGAATATCAAAGAGTGATGCCTACCGGCTCAGATAAAGAGGTAGAAGCGGATAAGAATTCACTGCGCCAATCACTAACCAGAGTGTCGATACTGTCAAATGAAAAATATCGAGGCATACGTTTCGAGTTGAAAGAAAACCTGCTGCAGCTACAGGCACATAATCCTGAACAGGAAGAGTCGGAAGAGGAATTGGAAGTCAAATACAGTGGAGAAGAACTGAAGATAGGTTTTAATGTAAGTTATCTGCTGGATGCGATAGGTGCCATAGGAGAGGAAGAGATCATTATAGAACTGAAGGATACCAACAGTAGTGCATTGATTTATGGGAAGAACGACAGCGAAAGCAAATATGTCGTCATGCCCATGAGGATATAGAAATAGAAAAAATTGCAGATAAACCAGCTAACAATAGAGAACCTGCGAAACATTAAGTTCGCACAACTCACCCCTCATAAATACACCAATTTCATTGTAGGTGATAACGGCGCGGGAAAAACAAGCCTACTCGAATCGATCTACCTTCTGGCGAGAGCTAAATCATTCAGAGAACAATCAAATAGAAGACTAATAAAAGAAGAAGAGGAGCAACTCAATCTATTTGCAAGAGTAGAGACGTCTGAGAAAACAAGACATAGAATCGGACTGAAAAAAACAACAAATAAAACGATCATCAGGAGAGATGGAGAAACCTTAAAGAAACTCTCGACTATCGCTAAGTCGCTTCCACTTACAATCATCTCACCAAATATTCAACGACTTGTTGAAGACGAACCAAAATACCGCAGAAGGCTGCTCAACTGGGGAATGTTCCACGTGGAACACCAGTATAGTGATCTGGCTGGTAGATATAAAAAAACGTTGATTCAAAGAAACTCAGCATTAAGACAATCAACTAGCCAACTAAAAGTATGGGACAAAGAGTTAGAGGTGCTGGGTTCGGAAATCAGTAGACGCATGGTGAATTACACTTCGCTTTGGAACCAGGCATTCAAAAAGATGCAGACTGACCTAGACGTAACTAAACCTATAGAACTTCAAATGAAACAAGGGTGGAAGGAAGGTCTTTCATTACAAGAGGCTATGGAAAGAAACAGATCAGTTGATATTGAGAGAGGTTTCACGAGCACCGGTCCTCATCGTTCAGATATAAGTATCCTGAGGGAAGGGAAGCTTGTAAAAAACATATTTTCGAGAGGAGAATCAAAGCTAACAGCCGTTTTGATGCTTTTGTCTCAGATTACGATCTCTGAAAGAATGACAGGAGAGAGCCCGATAGTACTTATAGATGATCTGCATTCCGAGTTGGACAACAAGAGATATCACAAACTCATATCACTAATATCTGCTCTAAAACTCCAAACATTCATAACTACGCTAAATATTGGTGATGCGGATATATCCAGTGTGAAAGAGGGTTTCAGTGTGTTCCACGTGGAACATGGTCAGCTTGTCGATCACTGATTTGTATAATTCCTGTTTTTTTTCTGTAGAAATGGTTCGTCAGGGATCAGAAAGTATAGGTATAATAGTGTGTTCTTTACGGTTCTCCAGTAGTTAGCTATTCATGGAAATTATATGAGTTACGATTCGTCGAATATCAAGGTCTTGAAGGGATTGGATGCTGTTCGAAAGCGTCCCGGCATGTATATCGGTGACACCGATGACGGTACCGGCCTTCACCATATGGTCTTCGAGGTTGTCGATAACTCTATCGATGAAGCACTTGCTGGTTATTGTAATGAGATCAAGGTAACCATTCATTCCGACCAGAGTGTCACAGTGAGTGATAACGGTCGTGGAATACCTGTAGATGAGCATCCCGAAGAGAAGAAGTCTGCTGCTGAAGTTATCATGACTGTGCTTCATGCTGGCGGTAAGTTTGATGATAACTCCTACAAGGTTTCTGGTGGTTTGCACGGAGTGGGTGTTTCCGTGGTCAATGCACTGTCCGAAAAGCTTGTCTTGAAAATACGCCGTCAGGGGAGTATCTGGAAGCAGTCCTATGTTCATGGAGTGCCTCAATCCGATCTTAAGATTGTCGGTGATACAGATAAGACCGGGACCACTGTCACCTTTATGCCTAGCCGAGAGACCTTCAATAATATCGAGTTTCATTACGACATTCTTGCGAAGCGCCTCAGAGAACTCTCCTTTCTCAACTCCGGGATAAAGATCATTTTGAAAGAGGAGGCAACAGGGAGAGAGGATATATTTGAATATGTGGGTGGTATTCTTGCCTTTGTAGAGCACCTGAATAGAAACAAATCTCCCCTTCACGAAAAGGTCTTTAGTTTTTTTGACGAGCGCAACGATGTGGCAGTTGAAATTGCGATGCAGTGGAATGAGTCCTACCAGGAGAACATCTACTGCTACACCAATAATATTCCCCAACGTGACGGGGGTACACATCTGGCCGGTTTTCGTGGTGCGCTGACTCGGACCCTCAACCAATATATCGAGCAGAGTGGCCTTTCCAAAAAACAGAAGGTGAACACATCCGGTGATGATGCCCGCGAGGGTCTCACTGCTGTCCTCTCTGTGAAGGTACCTGACCCTAAATTTTCCTCACAGACCAAGGACAAACTTGTCTCATCCGAAGTCAAGGGAATTGTCGAAACACTGCTTGCGGAAAAGTTGAGTGATTTCTTGATGGAGAATCCCGCAGAAGCCAAAAGTATTGCAGGAAAGATGCTTGAAGCCGCCCGTGCTAGAGAGGCGGCGAGAAAAGCTAGGGAGATGACCAGAAGGAAAGGTGCACTGGATATCGCAGGTTTGCCGGGGAAACTGGCTGATTGCCAGGAGAAAGATCCGGCACTTTCCGAACTCTACCTGGTGGAGGGAGACTCCGCAGGTGGATCGGCAAAGCAGGGTAGGGACCGTCGTTATCAGGCTATTCTTCCACTCAAGGGTAAGATTCTGAATGTTGAAAAGGCGCGTTTCGATAAAATGCTATCGTCCGCTGAGGTGGGTACACTGATCACTGCACTTGGCTGTGGAATCGGTAGAGAGGAGTTCAATCCGGACAAACTGCGTTATCATCGGGTTATAATCATGACCGACGCCGATGTAGATGGTGCCCACATCCGTACATTGTTGCTTACCTTTTTCTATCGTCAAATGCCGGAATTGATCGATAGGGGGCATATCTATATTGCCCAGCCTCCGCTATACAAGGTAAAAAAGGGCAAGCAGGAACAGTATCTCAAAGACGACCATGATTTGAACAACTACTTTCTTCAAAGTGCGTTGGATAATGCATCACTGGTGGTTACCGAAGGCGCACCGCCGCTGATGGGTGAGAGCCTTGAATCTCTGTCACGTACATTTCTTACGGTGATGGCCAGTATCCAGCGTTTGTCACTTCGTTATGATGGTGCCCTTCTCGAAAAATTGATCTATATGCCGAAGGTAGATGAGGCAATGATCGAGAATGAGAAGAATATTTCAAATTGGATCAATGAGTTAGAGTTAAGACTGAATACTGATCTGGGCATTTCCGAATCCTGTACCCTGAAACTCATGTCAGAAACAAATGGAGATGAAGGAGGAATTCTTCTGACTCGAAAGGTACACGGTATAGGTAATGAGCATCTTATACCTCTCGATTTTTTCAACAGTGTCGAATATCGAAAGATCATTGAACTGGGTAGCCAACTCAATGGACTGCTCAGTGATGATGCATTGATAAAACGGGGTGATAAGGAGCAACCTGTCTCGAGCTTCAGACAGGCACTGGACTGGCTGATGGAAGATGCAAAACGGGGTCAACATGTACAGCGTTACAAGGGACTTGGAGAAATGAATCCGGAACAGCTGTGGGAAACAACCATGAATGCAGAAAGTCGCCGGCTGCTCCAGGTAAGTATCGAAGATGCCGTAGCGGCCGATCAGATCTTTGCCACGCTGATGGGTGACCAGGTGGAGCCTAGACGTGATTTCATCGAGACTCATGCGTTGACCGTAGAGAATCTCGATGTTTGATTGAATTGGTCCGCAAATGAACGCTAATAAACGCAAATATCAAGACTAAGTCACGGAAATATATTACTTATTTCAACGCTTTTTGCTCCATAAGTAATTTTTTAATAAACCAGCATCTTATGCATTATTTATGAAATATTTGCTTTAATTGGCGTTCATTTGCGGACTTTTATTATTTCCTTCCCGATGCTGCGGGAGACTCTCCACCGTAGACTCGATCCAGGCCTCCGCGGCTTTGTTGATCTGTGCTGCACTGAGGCCTTGGGTCTGGATCAGTGGTCCTATACGCACATCGATGGTTCCCGGGTACTTTCGGATATCACGCCGGCGCCAGAAGACACCTGCGTTATGGGCGATCGGCAGTACTGGATAACCGGACTTTTCCGCCAGAATCGCACCACCGACTCCATAGCGCTTGCGTGTCCCCGGTTCAACTCTTGTGCCTTCAGGAAACACAAAGACGTTCTTGCCTGATTCGAGGCGTTGGACTCCCTGCTCGATTATCTGATCTACGGCCTTGTGCCCGGATTTGCGGTTGATGGCGATGGGTTTGAAGTAGATCATGACCCAGCCGAGGAATGGCACAAATAGCAGTTCTCGTTTCAACACCCATGCCTTTGGACCTGGCAACAGGCTGATCAATGCAATGGTCTCCCAGGCCGACTGGTGTTTTGCAAATATGATGCAGCTGGTATCGGGTATGTTCTCTTTACCCTGCAACCGGTATTTCAGACCACAGATATGCTCCAGACCCCAAAGGTTGATCCGGCTCCAGCTATGGTCGACCCAATGGATGGCATTGCGGGTAAATGCCCATCCAACCAGGGTGCCGATGGTGGCTAAGACAATAGTGCTGAGTAACAGCAGGATGAAATAGATAATGGAGCGGATAAGGATCATCTTCTTGTTCTGCTTCGTCTTACCAAGGCATCCGTGACACTCATGAGGTCTGTGTACATAGGTACTTCGGGGTGTTTTCGCTTGATTTTCTCCGACTCGATTCGGCCTTTCCCGGTCAGCACCATTACAGGTTGGGCGTTAACGCTGATCGCCGCTTCGATGTCTCTGGCCGAATCGCCAATGATTGGTACGCCTTTAAGCGACTGCTGTGCACGCCTTGCGATCTCCATGTAGAGACCGGGTTTTGGCTTACGGCAGTCACAGCCGTCATCCGGACCGTGTGGACAAAACAGTATGGCCTCTATGTTTCCCCCTACCTCCTGTACGGCACTTACCATTTTTCGATGAATGGCATTCAACGTCTCGATATCGAAGAGACCCCTGGCCAGACCCGATTGATTGGTGGCGACAAAAACCCGGTAACCCGCTCTGCTTAGTTTGGCGATAGCCTGCAGGCTTTCTTCCATAGGAATCCACTCGTCCGGAGTTTTGATATAGCTGTCCGAATCCTGGTTGATAACGCCATCCCTATCTAGAATGATAAGTTTCATGAAAGTAAGTGCTTACTTTATTCCATGTCGCGAAATTCAGAGACTCTTACACGGCCATTGATCATGCGCGAATCACGCATCCTGAGCTTTTCCATTTTTTGCCAAAATGCCTGGTTGAGGTCGAAATCCTCCGCTATCGCTGTACCCATGACCAGAATCAGTAGATCGGCAACCTCTTCAGCCAATGCCTCCTTGCTTTTGCCCTTGGTGACGCAGCTGGAGATCTCACCCAGTTCCTCTGCCATCAGGGCGATGCGATATACCATCTCTTCGCCACCAGTCTCCCGAAATCGGTGCTTCTGGTGGAATGCGGAGACTTCTGCGAGCATTGCCTTGTAGGAGTCAGGGTTCATTAGCTGCTCTCCTGGGGTTGAAGACGGGATATGTCAGCGACACTGAGAAACAGATTCTCCAGTTGCGAAAGCAGCGTGAGCCGGTTGTTGCGCAACGAGCTGTCTTCGGTCATGACCATCACTTGATCAAAAAACCTGTCTACCGGTTCCTTGAGAGCAGCAAGGATCTTCAGGCCTTTGGTGTACTCACCGCGTTCGAACAAAGGCTGCACCATAGGCGTCAGTTCCTCGATCTTGGCCGCGAGTGCACGTTCAGCATCATCCTGAAAAAGTCCGGGGTCGGCACGCAAACCCGTCTTTTCGTCGCTCTTCTTGAGTATATTACGAATACGCTTGTTTGCAGCCGAGAGACTCTGTGCTTCTGACAGACGACTGAAGTCGCTCATTGCCTGGATACGCAGGTCGAAGTCGGCCAGGTCCTTTGGCTCTACATCTACGACTGCCTGAAACAGATCGGAGCTCACGCCGAGATCGAGGTAGATTCCCCTGAGTCTTTCCATCATGAACAGATAGACTTCAGCGGCGACATCGGCCTCACTCAGATGCTCTTTCATGGTTTCGGCTACTGTTAGCAGCAATTCCTTTACATTCAACGCAAGTGAGTACTCACGTATAATACGTAGTGCACCGAGGGCAGCCCTTCTCAGGGCAAAGGGATCCCTGTCTCCCGTCGGTTTCTGACCGATGCCGAATATGCCGATCAGCGTATCGAGCTTCTCCGCCAGTGAAACTGCAATACCGGTTTTTGTCTGCGGTAACTTGTCACCGGAGAAGCGGGGCATGTAGAACTCGTCCAAGGCTTGCGCCAGTTCTGCGTCCTCACCGTCGCGCACAGCCTGGTAGCGTCCCATGACGCCCTGCATCTCGGGAAATTCGTAGACCATGTTGGTCATCAGATCACAACGGCTCAACAGGCCGGCACGTTGGGCGAGATCGGGTTCCCCACCGATTTCACCAGCGATCCGCTTGGCGAGTTGAGCCACCCGCTGTGATTTGTCGTACATCGACCCGAGGGTGTTTTGGAACACCACATGTTTGAGGGATTGCAGATGATCCTCCAGGCGCTGCCTGCCATCCTGTTCCCAGAAGAACATCGCGTCCGCCAGTCTTGGTCGGATAACGCGTTCATTGCCTTTGCGAATAAGCTCTGGTTTGGGACTTTCGATGTTGGCGATAGTGATGAAATGGTTCATCAGCTTGCCTTCACCGGTAAACAGCGGAAAATATTTCTGATTTCCCTTCATTGTAGCGACCAGTGCCTCCTGGGGCACCTCAAGAAACCTCTCCTCGAAACTGGCGCTGATAGCCACCGGCCACTCGTTTAGCGCGGTGACCTCATCCAGCAGATCCTGGTCCAGATCCGGCTCTGCTCCCAGCTTGCCTGCGCTCTGTTCGACCAATGCGTTGATTATTTGCCTGCGTTTCTCAAAGCCGGGGATTACGTGACCCATGTCT
Organism: Candidatus Thiodiazotropha sp.; assembly: GCA_050292275.1. Taxonomy (GTDB): domain Bacteria; phylum Pseudomonadota; class Gammaproteobacteria; order Chromatiales; family Chromatiaceae; genus Thiodiazotropha. The sequence goes on along the minus strand of JBNKLI010000127.1, from coordinate 62,012 downwards.
TCGAGTACGGAGGCATAGTCCTCTGGATTGTATAGAGTGATTGCCGTTGGGTGGTGAAAACGGTGGCCATAGGTCAAGCGGTCGGCACTGACATCGAGTATCCGGCAATCAACCACCTGCTCCCCAAGGAGAAAAACCAGCCAGTGAACCGGGCGCACGAATTGTGCCTCGGAATCGCCCCAGCGCATGCGCTTGGGTATGGGTAGCCGGTTGAGGGCCTGGATTGCGATCTCAGGAAGGAGTTCGGTTGCGAGTTGTCCGGTCTCATGGATTCGATAGCTCAACCACTCGCCCTTGTCGGTCTGGGTGCGCTGCAGCTGATCCACGGTGGTGTTGCAGGAGCGGGCAAAGCCTTCGGCTGCCTTGGTCGGATTGCCGGCATCGTCGAATGCGGCCTTGATTGCGGGCCCGCGTCTTTCGACCTCCCGGTCCGGCTGTCGGTGCGAGCAATCGCGTATCAGTAGAGCGAGTCGTCTTGGTGTGGCGAAGCTCTCCACCTCGCCATGACTGAGGTTGGCCTGGTGCAGAGCGTTGGTGAACCCCTCGGTGAGCGATGTGGAGAGCTGCTTCAGCGCCTTCGGTGGCAGCTCTTCCGTACCGAGTTCGAAAAGCAGGTGGTCTGTGTCAGCCATTTGCCGCCTCCTTAGCTGCCTTCAGCATCGGAAATCCGAGGCGTTCGCGGGAATCGTAGTATGCCTGGGCCACATCCCTTGCCAGTCCGCGGACTCTCAGGATATAGCGCTGACGCTCGGTGACTGAGATCGCATGGCGGGCGTCGAGCAGATTGAAAGTGTGTGAAGCCTTGAGCGCCTGTTCGTAGGCCGGCAGGGGGAGACCCGATTCGACAAGTTTCTTCGACTCCTTCTCGCACTGGTCGAAATGTCCGAACAGATAGTCGACGTCGGCATGTTCGAAGTTGTAAGCAGACTGCTCCACTTCATTCTGATGAAAGACATCGCCGTAGGTGACTATGCCCTGAGGTGTCTGCGTCCAGATCAGGTCGAACAGGCTCTCCACGCCCTGCAGGTACATGGCTATGCGTTCCAGACCATATGTAATTTCACCGGTCACCGGCCGGCAATCGAGACCGCCCACCTGCTGGAAGTAGGTGAACTGGGTTACCTCCATTCCGTTGAGCCAGACCTCCCAGCCCAGTCCCCAGGCGCCAAGGGTAGGCGACTCCCAGTTGTCCTCGACGAAACGAATGTCATTGGCCATGAGATCGAGACCCAGCATCTCCAGGGAACCCAGATAGAGTTGCTGGATGTTCTTTGGCGAAGGTTTGAGGACGACCTGAAACTGGTAATAGTGTTGCAAGCGGTTGGGATTCTCGCCGTAGCGACCGTCAGTTGGTCTTCTAGAGGGTTGCACATAGGCGGCATACCATGGCTCAGGTCCGATGGAGCGCAGGAATGTGGCGGTGTGGAAGGTCCCTGCCCCAACCTCCATGTCATAGGGCTGCAGAATGATACACCCCTGGTCCGCCCAGTAGTCCTGTAGAGCGAAAAGCAGCTGCTGAAAGGTTCTTATCTCGTTTCGGTTCTGTTGTTTAGGTTGGTTCACGTCCAAACCCCGATCGCTAGGGAAGAAAATCGCGTAAGTATAACGATGCTCTCTGTTAATGGCTAACATGGCGGACCTTGGCGCAAGACGTGGAGGTCGATGTCGTCAGGGCCGGCAAGCCAAATCGAAGCAGCGATGACAGGGCGGTAATCCAAGAGATGCCCGCTACACCTGAGATGATTGATAGGCACGCTTTGGTTGATTGTTACTCAAGTCCCGGAGTTCAGCGCACGATGGCTCTATTGCCTCCTTGGCATGTCAATGGCGGGAGGGTGGAGTTTCAGAGGCCTTATTGCGGGAATGCGACCACTGTTTTCATCAGTTCCATGACATCGCTACCTCCCATCTTTTGCAGATAGTCCAGGAGAATGGGTGTGAACCGCCCGATCATCTCCGATGAGAGGCCCAACTCGGCAAATGAGACAGCCAGGGTTGCAAGATCGGCCAGAGCGCCCTCTCCTCCCAGCATGGATGCCGCTGCGCTGGCGGTCTTTTCATTCCAAAGGGGCGCGCCTTCGATCAAATTGTCAATCTCCGGCACCACCGCTGCAATCCGGGAAAACTCTTCACCGGGCAGGCGGCGTTTTGCCAGGTCGAACAGGGCGCCTGCACCACCTGCCGCCTGCTCCGTGGTAACACCCAATTGGCTGGTCAGGTTTTCCAGGAGTGTATTGGCTGATGTCGCTGACGTCGACACCAACAGTAGGGACAATAGGGCGAGGTAGCGAACTGCATTCATATCTATCTCCGGGTTCGATGCGCGCCGCGAATGGTGTCTACAGCGCTATACCAGTGTTAGAATAGCGTTATTATATCCTCATATCCCGCATAGTCTTAATACTCAAGTTTCGGTGTTCAGCGCTCAATCTGGGACAGTTTCCATGAATTCGGTTGTATGGGAAAGGCGCTGTGAACCCATCCCCGGGTGCTCGAAGGTGAGTCAAAGACAGGCAGTCTATCCGGTGGATTGAGGGTATACTCCCGCATTTCATTTACACGACATTATTCCATGAGTGAGCAGAGAAAAGCAGCAGCACTGATCTCGGGTGGCTTGGATTCGCTCCTAGCCGCTCGCGTGATTCTGGACCAGGGCATCCACGTGGAGGGTATCAATTTCTACACCGGTTTCTGTGTCGAAGGCCACACTCACGCGATACGCAAACGCGACCAGAAAAAGGAGAAGCGCAACAATGCCCTCTGGGTCGCCGAACAACTGGGTATCAAACTGCACATCGTCGATATCGTCGAGGAGTACAAACAGGTCCTTACAAATCCGAGGCATGGCTATGGCGCAAATCTCAATCCCTGTCTCGATTGCAAGATCTTCATGGTTCACAAGGCCCTGGAATGGATCGAGTCAAAGGGGTTCGATTTCATAATCACCGGTGAAGTGATTGGTCAGCGTCCCATGTCACAACGTAAGGAGACCATGCCCATCGTCTCTGACGAATCCGGTGCCCATGACCTGCTGCTGCGACCGCTGTGCGCCAGGAATCTACCGATGACAAAGCCCGAAAGGGAGGGCTGGGTCGATCGTGAACAGCTCTTTGGATTCTCCGGGCGCAGCCGAAAGCCGCAGATGGATCTGGCGGCGCGATTCGGTTTCGAGGACTATGCACAGCCTGCCGGCGGCTGCTGTTTTCTCACCGATGAACAGTACGCGGTCAAATTACGGGACCTGTGGCGGGCAAGGGGCAGCAAGGCCTATGAACTGGATGACATCATGCTGTTGAAAGTGGGCAGACATCTTCGTCCGGCAAGTCACTATAAGGTGATCATCGCCCGTGAGGAGGGTGAGGTGAACTTCATGCAGGGCTATCGGAAGCTCTATCCGCATATCACAATGGTGAGTCATGCCGGTCCGTTCGCCTTGATCGACGGCGAGGTTGATGATCGCGATATCGAGCTGATAGCCCGCGTTGTCGCGCGTTACAGTCAGGGGCGCGACGCACAGGAGGTTGAATTGCGCTTTACTGACCTGGCGGGTCATGACAGGATGCTGAAGGTAAGACCCATGCCGGCCCATGAGATCCCGAAGGAGTGGCTGATTTGAGCCGACTGGTTATCGACTGCCGTCGTTTGCTTTGTCCGATGCCGGTGATTCGGGTGCAAAACGCGATCGAGGGGCTCCCGGGGGGCAGCCAGGTCGAGGCGGTCTGCACCGATCCCGGCGCGCTGAGCGACATACCGGCCTGGTCACGCATCAATGGCCATCGGGTTATCGAGGCCACGCGCAGAGACGGGGAGTATATTGTGGTGGTGGAAGTGGTCGAGGAAGGTGGTGGATGAGCCGGGAAGAGCGCTACGATGTCAGTCGCCGGGTAGCCATCGTTGGTGCATTGACCAATACTCTGCTCTCCATCGTGAAATTGATTTTCGGTTTCGTGGGTCACTCCCAGTCACTAGTCGCCGACGGTGTGCACTCCCTCTCGGACCTGCTGACTGACGCACTGGTGCTGTTTGCCGCACGTCATGCGAATGAGGCACCGGACGAAGAGCACCCCTACGGCCATGGTAGATTCGAAACCATCGGTACCCTGGTTCTCGGCGGCATTCTCGTCACTGTGGGTGGCGGTATCATGTGGGATGCGGCAGATCGGCTGTTCGCTCCGGAACAGCTCATGGTGCCGCAACCCTTCACCCTCTATGTGGCAGGCTTTTCCATCCTGGCAAATGAGTGGCTTTTTTTCTACACCCGGCATTTCGCCAACCAGATCAACTCCAATCTGCTGCGCGCAAACGCCTGGCACCACCGTTCCGATTCGGTCTCTTCCGTGGTGGTACTGGTCGGTATTGGCGGTACCATGATGGGTCTTCCCTACCTGGATGCCATCGCCGCAGTCCTGGTGGGATTGATGATAGTGAAGATAGGCTGGGATCTGGGTTATACGGCATCCCAGGAACTCGCGGATGCGGGACTTGAAAAGGAGTCGCTATCGGAGATCCGGGGTGTGATCGGCAATATTTCCGGGGTTAAGAGTGTCCATATGTTGCGTACCCGCAAGCTCGGAGGCCACGCCCTGGCCGATGTTCATGTCCAGGTCGATCCCTGGCTGAGTGTTTCCGAGGGACACCGTATTGCTGAGGTGGTCCAGTACGGTCTGATAGACGGGGTGGATGTGCTGGAAGACGTCACTGTCCACATCGATCCGGAAAATGATGAAGATGGGCCATCCTGCGCCAATCTGCCGCTCAGGTCCGAGGCCGAGCTGATGCTCGAAAGTGTGTGGAAAGATCTGCCCTGCTACAGTCAGAAAGTCCGGCTGGTGCTGCACTATCTTTCCGGACGCATTGATATCGAACTCTACTTGCCATTACACTGCTTCGTCTCGAATCAACAGGCAGTCAGATTACACAGTGATTTTCAGACAGCTGTCGAGGATTCGGAGATATTCAGGGATGTTAAGATCTGGTTTGGCTAGCACTGGTATGGTGCGACACGTGGAGAGTATGCCCTGTTATAGTGCACGCTGCCTGTGCAGAGGTTCAGATGCTATTCGGTTTCTCGGCGTGCTGAGCACCGGGCGTAGCGAGGGGTGGGGTGACAGGTTCAGATTAACTCCCTAATTTTTATATGTTTCACCTTAATATATAAGGTCTCTGACAAAACGGAAAACCGGATTGAATAGCGACTCCGATTGTGTGGCATGAAATCTGCTTTTCTGCGTTATCCGTAGCGTCCTGGTATCATTGCCCGGCCGCAAAAGCTACGAATGGCTGATTCAGATCAGCATTTAATAACCGAAATATCCTGGAGATGACGATGGCCGCAAAAGCCCTGAAGATGATCAAAGACAATGATGTGAAATTTGTCGATCTGCGTTTCACTGATACCCGTGGCAAGGAGCAGCATGTGACCCTGCCCACCAGCGTGGTCGACGACGACTTTTTCACCGACGGCAAGATGTTTGACGGCTCATCCATCGCCGGTTGGAAGGGCATCAACGAATCCGACATGATCCTCATGCCGGAGGATGCGACCTCGGTCATGGATCCCTTTGCCGACGAGAACACACTGATCATCCGCTGCGACATCCTGGAACCCACCACCATGCAGGGCTACGAGCGTGATCCCCGCTCCCTGGCCAAGCGCGCTGAGGCCTATCTGGCATCCACCGGCATCGCCGATTCCGCCTACTTCGGCCCAGAACCGGAGTTCTTCGTTCTCGATGATGTACGCTGGAGCGTCGATATGAGCGGTTCCATGGTCAAGGTCGACTCCGAAGAGGCCGAGTGGAACTCCGAACGCGTCTATGAGGACGGCAACATCGGTCACCGTCCCGGTGTCAAGGGCGGCTACTTCCCGGTACCACCCGTGGATTCACTGCACGACCTGCGTGGCGCCATGTGTCTGGCCATGGAAGAGATGGGCGTGGCCACAGAGGTGCATCACCATGAGGTGGCCACCGCCGGGCAGTGCGAAATCGGCACCATGTTCAATACTCTGGTGACCCGTGCCGACTGGGTTCAGATCCAGAAATACTGTACCTGGAACGTGGCCCATGCCTACGGCAAGACCGCTACCTTCATGCCAAAGCCTCTGGTGGGCGACAATGGGTCGGGTATGCATGTGCATCAGTCCCTTGGCAAAGGCGGTGAAAACATCTTCGCCGGCGACCAGTACGGCGGACTCTCCGAGACCGCGCTCTACTACATCGGCGGCATCATCAAGCACGCCCGCGCATTGAATGCGCTCACCAACCCGGCGACCAACTCCTACAAGCGTCTGGTACCGGGTTTCGAGGCGCCTGTCATGCTGGCCTACTCCGCCCGTAACCGCTCCGCTTCGATCCGTATTCCATGGGTCTCCAGCCCCAAGGGACGGCGCATTGAGGTACGCTTCCCCGATCCTATGGCCAATCCCTACCTGGCCTTCTCCGCCATGATGATGGCTGGCCTGGACGGCATCCAGAACAAGATCCACCCTGGCGATCCGCTGGACAAGGATCTCTACGACCTGCCCGCGGAAGAGGCGGCCAATATCCCCACGGTCTGCCACAGCCTGGATATGGCCCTGGAAGCTTTGGATGCGGACCGTGAATTTCTTACCGCCGGCGGCGTCTTCACTGATGACCTTATCGACGGTTATATCGCGCTGAAGATGGAAGAGGTCACCACCATGCGTATGACCACTCATCCGGTCGAATTCGATATGTACTACAGCCTGTAAACGAACTGCGGGAATTGTTGAGAGGAAAAGCGCCCCCTTCCTGGGGGCGCTTTTTTTATTGGTTATGCGAACAATGTCGCTAGTTTCGATGAGTGGCGCTTGTTTCGATGGGTGGCACTGGTCTATGATTTGTGCATGCGTATAGGTATCGTGCTAATTTCCCTTTTCATGGCATTGCCGCTTTTTGCCAGGGACGTCTATAAGTTCGTCTCCGAAGATGGTGAGATCGTCTATTCCGAACGATACCATCCGGACGCGGAACGCATTAAGGTCCCAGACAGCAAGAAGGGAGCTTCACTCCCGCTGGGTGATCAAAGTGAAGAGGCACTCGCTGCAGCGGCGGGTGACTACGCCAGTTTTACCATTGTGCAGCCAAGCGATGACGAAACCATCCGCAATGACGAAGGTACGGTTTCGATAGGCATCTCTCTAACCCCCGGCCTGGCGGAAGGTCATGTAATCCACCTCTACCTGGATGGCACCAAGCTCGATTCCGATATCAAGCAGACTCAGATCAGCCTGCAGCAGTTGAGTCGGGGCACGCACTCACTGCAGGCAAAGATCGTCAATGCCGAAGGTGAATCCCTAAAGGACTCGAACAGCATAACCTTTCACCTGCGCCAAGCGTCGGTCGAATAATCTCGATATCGCTCCACCTTTCAGACTCAGGGTTGCAGGCGTGCACCACTGGGCGCCGGCACTGGGCACCGGAAGATCTATTTCTTCAAAATATGACAGTTTCAGACCTTTTGGACTCTATTGCCTGAAAGGGCGTGCACTATAATAGTGCAAAGAGGCTTGGTCATCGAGTTGCTGTGACTGGCTTGGTGCTGATCTAAACGCTGATCGAATCCGAATCTCGGGATCCAGTTCATCCAATAGCAGCCAGTTTTCGCATTACTGAACCTGGAATCAATGGGTTATCTATGAACAGACCGAGCCCGGAGACACAACCCAAAGCAGCGGTTCTGCGAGTATGCTTTGGCCCGCAAATTGCACAAAAAAGGCCATGAATTCCGACCAAGTTGCAACCAGTATGGAGAAGCGGGTACTCGATAATCTGAGTACTGCTATTCTGCTTTTCAATAGCGATTTCAAACTGAGTTATATCAATTCCTCTGCTGAGATGCTGTTTGGTATCAGTTCGCGCAAGGTGATCGGCAGTCCCGCTGTGGATCTGATCAGCTGTTCGGGAAACGTGGTCCACGAAAACCTGAAAAAATCATTGGAGACGGGCCAGCCCTTCACCGAACGGGAACATCAGCTGTTCGTTCATGAAGGTAATGAAATTACCGTCGATTGTACTGTGATCCCAATAAGCTCGGGTCAGCATGTCAAAGAGTTCCTAGTGGAGATTCAACAGGTCGACAGGCAGTTAAGGATATCCAGGGAGGAGCAGATTCTCTCACGCAACCAGGCCAGCCGCGCACTCGTGAGAGGTCTTGCACATGAGATCAAGAATCCACTGGGTGGACTGAGAGGTGCGGCGCAACTGTTGGAGAGAGAACTTCCCGATCCGGCTCTGGCGGAATATACCCAGATCATCATCGAAGAGGCCGACCGTTTACAGAACCTCGTGGATCGTATGTTGGGACCGAACAAGATACCGGTTATGAAACCGGTCAATGTTCATCAGGTTCTGGAGCGGGTATGCAACCTGGTACAGGCAGAGACGGGGCCCGGATTGGAAATAAATAAAGACTACGATCCCAGCATTCCCGATTTGAAAGCCGATACGGACCAGCTGATCCAGGCGTTTCTCAACATTCTGAGAAATGGTGTGCACGCTGCGGGACCGCATGGAACTATTGAGATATACACCCGGGTCCTGCGCCAGTTCACCATCGGTAATATCCGTCATCGTCTGGTGGTGTCGGTGGAAATCTCCGATAACGGACCGGGTATTCCTGTCGAGCTTCAGGAGCGGGTTTTCTTTCCACTGGTTTCAGGGAGCGATGGCATGGGATTGGGACTCTCGATATCTCAGACCCTGATCAACAGACATCAGGGGCTGATCGAGTTTACGAGTAAACCGGGGCATACGGTATTTAGAGTATTACTTCCTCTGGAGCAGGTAGATGGATAGAAGATGTCGAGTCTGGGTTATCGATGACGATCGCTCGATTCGTTGGGTGTTGCAAAAGACCCTTGAGAAAGCGGATATGGATGTCACCTGTTTCGAGAGCGCGGACCGGGTGCTGAGTTATCTGGAAAAAGAACAGCCGGATGTGGTGGTCTCGGATATCCGTATGCCGGGAATGGATGGATTGGAACTCCTTGAATTGCTGCACACACGCTATCCGGATATGCCAGTCATTATCATGACCGCACATTCCGACCTCGAAAGCGCGGTTTCGGCATACCATGGCGGTGCATTTGAATACCTGCCGAAACCCTTCGACGTGGATGAGGCCATTCAACAGATCAGACGGGCATGCCGCCAGCAGATGTCGGTCGATGAAAAGCCGCTCTCTGGCCAGGTGGACCGGGAGAAAGTGATCATCGGCGAGGCGCCTGCGATGCAGGAGGTTTTCCGTGCCATAGGTCGATTGGCCAGATCGAACATTACCGTCCTTATCAACGGTGAATCGGGGACAGGAAAGGAGTTGGTGGCCCAGGCCCTGCATCGGCACAGTACACGTGCTTCGGGGCCCTTCATCGCACTGAACATGGCAGCCATCCCAAAGGACCTGATGGAGTCGGAGTTGTTCGGACATGAGCGTGGTGCCTTTACCGGCGCACAAACCCGCCGCACGGGTCGCTTTGAACAGGCGGACGGCGGTACCCTGTTTCTGGATGAGATCGGAGACATGCCGGCGGAGCTGCAGACCCGGTTACTGCGGGTACTGGCCGATGGCGAGTTCTATCGCGTGGGTGGGCATGAACCGGTCAAGGTCGATGTTCGAATCATCGCCGCCACCCATCAGCATCTGGAAGGATTGGTAAAGGATGGCTCTTTCAGGGAGGATCTGTTTCATCGACTCAACGTCATACGTATTCACATACCGGCGTTGCGCCAAAGACGCGAAGACATCCCTTTACTGATGAGGCATTTTCTCAAAAGCGCAGCGGAAGAACTGGCTGTGGAGAGCAAACTTCTACTACCTGAGACGGAAGCCTATTTGAGTCAGCTGGGTTGGCCTGGCAATGTTCGACAACTGGAGAATACGGCCCGCTGGCTGACCGTGATGGCCTCCGGCCAGGAGATTCACGTCGATGATTTGCCGAGCGAACTGAGGGAGAGTGGTGAAGTACATCCCAGCAACCAGGATGACTGGCAGCAGCAGTTGCGCGACTGGGTAAGAAAGCGCCTTCACGAGGGGGGCGAGGGCTTGCTCAATGAAGCAGCTCCGGAGTTTGAAACCGCTATGATAGAAGTCGCCCTGGAACATACCGCGGGCAGACGTCAGGATGCGGCACGCCTGCTTGGCTGGGGGCGAAACACCCTGACACGTAAGATCAAGGAGCTTGGACTGGAGAGATCCTGAGTTTGCCATTCGCAAACTTAAGGTTATCATTCAGATCCGTCTTGTTGCAGGTGATTATCCATGGATTCAAGCTCAATAGACCTCCCCGGCAGTGAAGTCGAGTCAATCACATACGAAAACGGCGAACTGACGATCCGCTTCTCCCGCGCCATTATTATAAAGACCATGAGCGGGTCGGAAGAGCGTACCCGATGGTGGCAGGCCGGAGCACTTGTATATGAAGGTGCCGAGCTTGAATCCACGCCGCCGGAGTGTCCATGCATTTGCGAAGGCGGAGACGTTGGTGAGAATGTATATACCTATCGGGACATGATTCCGATCCCTCTGAACAGCCGGGGACGTGCCCGATGTGATCTGAAGTTCGATAAAAGTGATACACGGCTCCAGGCATGGGCAGAAGGGGTCAGACTGGTCATGGACGATCGTCCTCACTACATCGAGCACATTCGAAAGACAGATTGAGTGACAGTGGAACAGGTCCTGATCTATTCCGATAGCCTGACCTGGGGAATCGTCCCCAACACCAGAGAGCGGTTAGCGTTTGACAGGCGTTGGCCGGGTGTATTCGAAAGCGCGCTTGTGGATGCAGGGAGAGATATCCGGATTATCGAAAATTGCCTCAATGGTCGGCGAACGGCGTGGTCCGATCCTTTCAAGCCGGGGAGAGACGGGGCTCTAGGGCTGGCACAGGTGATAGAGATGCACGCTCCCCTGAAGCTGCTGATCCTGATGCTTGGGACTAACGATTTTCAATGCACCCATGACAACAGTGCCTGGTTGTCCGCACAGGGAATGGCGAAACTGGTCAATATCGCCAGGCAGGCGCCGGTGGAGCCAGGTATGCCCATACCGGGTATCCTGATTGTCGCCCCACCGGCTATCGCTAAGCCCAGAGGCCCGATAGCGGCCAAGTTTCAGGGCGCCGAAGAGCGATTCAAGGGCTTGCCCGATCAGCTTGCCAGGATCGCGGCCGAACTCTCAACTCACTATTTCAATGCGGGTGATGTCACTGAAACGAGCAAGATTGACGGCATCCACCTGGATGAACCACAGCATCTGACACTGGGTAAGGCACTGGCTGATTACGTATTGAAGAATACACTGGTTTAGCGAAACCCCGGTATATCGTCATACCAGTCCCTATTGTTCAGCCCGAAGCCAGTTTGTGGGCGGCGCGTGTAGTCTCCGGCAATCGATAGCGCGTGGTACAGGCAAGCACCAATTCGATGGCGCTTGGCAGTGAAATTTTGTGGCCGACAGAGATATAGAGAGGTTTCACGTTGTTTCGCGTGCGTACAACGGCGCCGATTGTCTCTCCTTTATCGATCAGCGGAACCCAACCGCCCTTTTCAACCGGCACTTCTGTATGGTGCCCGGTCAACCGGGTCTTGGCGACGCCTATGGCCGGTATATCCGTATATAAACCAAGATGGCAGGCGAGCCCGAATCGCCGTGGATGCGCCCTGCCCTGGCCATCGCAGAGAAAAATGTCGGGTGGCTGACTGAGGCCGTGGAAAGCCTGCAGAATGGCGGGTACCTCGCGAAACGAGAGCAGTCCGGGGATGTAGGGAAAAGCCGTGGGCAACCGGGCAATCGACTGCTCCAGCGGTTGCAGTTCGGGATAACTCAATACAACGACCGCGGCGCGAGTGATGCGACCCCCTGCTTCGAATCCAACATCGACACCCGCGATACGACGTGCCGTGTCGAATCTGTCTTCATCGATTATTTGATGTTGCAAGCGGCGTTGCAGATCGATCGCTTCGCTGGGTGTGAGGTTCCAATCGTGTAACAACATGGTGATATGAAGGCTGGTTTTCAGAGAAGTTTTACATTAGTTGGCTGATTTTTCTTGAAATAAATTGTGATCCAGTTAAGCTTTTCCGGATTGCGTCGATAAATGTCTCATATCGGCCTGTGCAGAATCGCCCACAGGTCTCAATTAATAACCGAAATTATTTAGCGCAGTAAAGATCATGTCAGTTGAGTTATTTAACAATGGTAGTCACATCTGTGTAGCGTTCAGAGACCTGGTATCGGGCGAAGCCGTGCAGGCGAACCAATTCCTGATCTATGACCACCAACATGCCGCATTGATAGATCCAGGCGGCGAATTGACCTATTCCCGCCTGTTCATGGCCATCAGTGACTACATGAACGTGAAACGACTGGACTATGTCATAGCTTCACACCAGGATCCGGATATCGTCGCTTCAGTGAACAAGTGGCTGGTCGGAACCGATTGTAAAGTGGTTGTGCCGGCCCTGTGGGAGCGCTTCATACCGCATTTCACGCGACCTGGTCGATTGGTGGACAGGGTTGTGGCGATTCCGGACGAAGGGACTAATCTGGAGCTGGGCAATATACGTCTGATGGCGCTGCCGGCGCATTTTCTTCATGCCGAAGGTAATTTTCAGTTTTATGATCCCCTGAGCCGCATTCTCTTCTCCGGTGATCTGGGTGCGAATCTACCGCCGGGAGACTTGAACGTGCCGGTGAAAAAGCTCTCGGAGGTACTCCCGTACATGGAGGGGTTCCATCGGCGCTACATGAATTCCAACAAGGTGTGCAAGCTGTGGGCAAACATGGTTCGCCAGCTTGAAATCGACATGATTGTGCCGCAGCATGGGCGCGCCTTTGTGGGCAAGAAAATCGTGAACGAATTAATCAATTGGATTGACGGCCTCGAGTGTGGTGTGGATTTGGTAACACAAAACAACTACCGCCTGCCCTGAGATTGGCGTCAAAGCCGCTCCGAAGCAAGCTCTCCAAGCCAGAATCCCAGATTCTTTTCGATAAACTCCTCTACCGGCATATAGTGGGAGCCGTCGCAGGAGAAGGTCAGGCCCAACATTCCGTTCATGATATTGATCGAGGCGCTGCGCAGGTAGATGGTCTCGTCGGCAAAGCGCAACGCCTTGAATTCACTGAGCACCTCCTGTATCTGTTCGGGAGTCACTTTAGCCCGTTGCGGGTAGCTGTAGAGCGGATAGGCCAGTACGATATCCGGGTCGATGATCTCCTCAACACCATGCACCTGGTACGTATAGGGGTCGCTGAGCTCCCAGAATGAACAGCGACCGCTCGAGTAGTGTATTTTGCAATGGAAAATGCCGTGCTGGGTCATCAGGTCAAAAATGGTTTCATTCACAGAGTCGATATTTTCGTCCAGCCGACTCTGTATTCTCTGCTGCATGAAGAGCGTGCCCCGTACCGCAGGATCGCCTTTGAATTGTTGCCAGTGCTGCGGTTTGATGTTGTGGTTCTCATCGGCAACCAGCTTGTCGAGAGAAAAATCGGCAGCGATAAAACCCAGTAGTCTCTGCTCCTGACGCACCGCCTGAAGTGCGGTGACGCACTCCCTGTCCGAGAATTGGCTGTGATAGACGGAAGATAGCATGATGCCTTTGAACGGCAGGTTGTTTTTCAGATAGGGGCGCTTGGAGAGGTCCCTGCCCCGCCAGCTCGTTTCCGCGTGGCCGGGCAGTATCAGTGAAGAGATCTCCATGCCATCAAGGTCCCAGGCATAGAGGAATTCACAGTTTGTGATCCTGTCGATCTGTCCCAGCAGTACCTGGTCCAGCGCATCGGTGTCGTCCCAGACAGGTGCACACAGTATGGCAAGCTGCGATAGCGGTTCGGCTACGGTTGCGGCCAAAGCGTCCTTTTTCGCAAGGATGATCTGTTTAACCGGGGTCATTGCTCTTTTTGTCGAGAGGAGGATTTATGGATAGTATCCCATACGGGAGTAGCGGCTGAAACGGCTTTATGTCGTTATTACCCTACCAAGCCGAGTCGTCGTAATTTTGCGCGAAAAGGAAGAAAAGTGGTTTTGCGTGTACAATCGGCGGCTCTTTATACCAAAAGCGTAACGAAGGATGTTTCTCTGTGACCAGATTGAAAAATGACCGTTTGTTGCGGGCTCTCTGTCGTGAGCCCGTGGACATAACCCCGGTTTGGATGATGCGCCAGGCCGGACGCTATCTACCCGAGTATCGGGCGACCCGCAGTAAGGCGGGAAGCTTCATGGACCTCTGCCGAAATCCGGATCTGGCCTGTGAAGTCACCATTCAACCCCTGGACCGTTATCCGCTGGATGCCGCTATACTCTTTTCCGATATCCTTACCGTCCCAGACGCCATGGGCCTGGGTCTCTATTTTGCCGAGGGTGAAGGTCCCCACTTCGAGCGCCCGGTGGGAGATGAGGCCAGCGTCGATGCACTTGGGATACCTGACATGGAAGACGACCTCGGCTATGTCATGGATGCGGTTCGTACCATTCGGCGCGAGCTGCAGGGCCGGGTGCCACTGATTGGATTCAGCGGCAGTCCCTGGACCCTGGCCACCTATATGGTGGAGGGGGGCGGCACCAAGAATTTCTCCAAAGTGAAGGGGATGATGTACGACCGCCCGGATTTGATGCATCGTCTGTTGAGCAAGGTCGCGGATGCGGTTACCGCTTATCTGAATGCCCAGATAGATGCAGGTGCCCAGGCGGTGATGCTGTTCGATACCTGGGGTGGCGTGTTGACACCGCAGCACTATGAATCCTTCTCCCTGGACTATATGCGCCGGATTCTACAGGGTCTGACCCGGGAGGCGGAGGGACGCAAGGTACCCTCTATCCTGTTTACCAAAGGCGGTGGGCTCTGGTTGGAAGCAATGGCTGAGAGTGGCTGTGATGCCCTGGGGATAGACTGGACAATGAGTCTCGCGGATGCCCGGCGGCGTGTGGGTGACAGGGTTGCGCTGCAGGGGAATCTCGACCCTTGCACACTCTACGCTTCGCCGCAACGGATCAGAGAGGAGGTGGCACAGGTGTTGGCCAGTTTCGGCAAGGGCAGCGGTCATGTGTTCAACCTCGGGCATGGGATACATCCTGAGATCGATCCAGAGCACGCGGGCGTGTTTGTGGAAGCGGTTCACGAGCTGAGTCGCGCCTACCATGCCGAAGCCTGAACCGAGAGGTTGAGATAATGAGAGTAGCTCTGCTTGGTCTTGGACTGATGGGACTTCCGATCGCTCACCGGCTAGTCCATTGTGGTCATGATGTGACCGCCTGGAACCGCTCCAGGGAGCGCTTGATGCTTGCCCGGGAGGAGGGGTTGGCGGTGGAGTCGTCAATCACCGCGGCGGTGGAGGCGGGTGACGTCATCATCCTGACCCTCAGTGACGCCGCGGCGATCGAAGAGGTGCTGTTCGATGCCGCTGTGACTCCGCTCATCGAAGGTAAAACCGTTTTGCAGATGGGTACCATTGCCCCTGAGCAGAGCAGGAATATAGGTTCCCGGGTTGATACCGCGGGCGGCGTCTACCTGGAAGCCCCGGTACTTGGGAGTATTCCCGAGGCCAGGGCGGGCGAATTGATCATAATGGCGGCAGGCTCCGAGAGCGCATACCACCAGACCCTGCTGCTGCTGCGTGGACTTGGCAAGGAGGTTGACCATCTCGGCCCTGTGGGCAAGGGCGCGGCGGTAAAGCTGGCGATGAACCAACTGATTGCGGCACTCACAGCCGCATTCTCGCAGAGCCTAGGGCTGATCCGCGCAGAAGGCGTTGAGGTAGAGCTGTTCATGAAGCTATTGAGACAGAGCGCACTCTATGCCCCCACGTTCGACAAAAAGATGCAGAACTTCCTGGAGCACGACTATGGCAATCCAAACTTTCCTTTGAAACACTTGATCAAGGATGTCAACCTGTTTCAACAGGTAGCCGAGTCATCCGGCATCAATGTGGAGATTGTAAATGCCCTGCTGAAAGTGCTGATCAGCGGGCGTGAAGCCGGTTATGGGGAAGAGGACTACTCGGCCATCTACGAGGCGATCAATCCGGGCTTCGATGCGGAGATCGACACCGGCTGCTAGTGGTATATTTCGGGTGGGGTCTTTGCGGTTTTGTGGTTTGAACAATCAATATCGTGTCAATTGTGGGGGATCAATTCGATGTTGATGGTATGCCTCTTCCCAACTCTTCGATAGAAGTGGCTTCCTGACAGGCATACCATAGAGACGTTTGAAGTGTCCGCACAAGCGACAAAAGGCTTTGAGTTGATAATCCATATCGTCACTTTGCGCTGGAAACTGCTTCAGGCCCAAATCAAGACCTATGATACGGTCGATCCCTCCCGCTACAGGGCAGACATACCAGCCGTAGGGCGTAAAGCCGACGCCTGAGTTTTTCATCACCCGACAACCATTCGTATAGTCCGCCCACGCATATTCCATGCAATCTTTCGGAGCAACATTAAAGCTTCGAAAGGGCTGGGTCTGCCTTACCTTGTTGGTATTGTGTATCACTACATCTGTCGGGATATCAGTAAGTGCTTTTTGTACGACGCGGCCATAGCCGTTCGTGGTAATCTCTAATTGTGTTTCAGGACTGAATTCGTGCTTCCATGTAATCAGTAATTCAAGTATCTCCTTAAAATCCGGATGAAGGGTAGGCTCACCACCCAACAGACGGATCCGCTTCCAGCGCTGCCCTGTTGCCACATTCTCATCGACAAGTCTGTGTATCTGGTTCACCTTCAATCGTTCCGCAGTAGGCGCCTGACCACAGGAACGATTGCAGTTGTAACAGCGCAGATTGCATGACCATGTCAGATCGATCTCCAAAAAAGTTCTACTGCGCCTGTACTCGGGACCCAACAGAGCAGTCACCGGCGACTGGACACGTAAATAGCTGTAGGGACTTACAGCATACCTTAACATTGCCCGAATGGAAGCGGGTAGATATGCTGACAGTCGTTTGTGAAATGGCACTGTACTATGCAAAATTGTTCTGATGCATTGAGCTGCGACAGCTCACGACCCAATGTATCTGAATGTTATTTATATCCATTAAACTCAGCCCAGTCGATTCCATTACATAGTCTTTGATTTGAGATTGATCATCGTGCAGAAATGGGTTGAAACTGCAAGTAAAAGAATAATTCTTTGTTCAGTTATCAGATATGTTGAAGTGGCTTTTTTCTTGTTCCAGGTTTCAATAAAATTCCTAAATTCCTGGAATAGTTTCTGAATGACTTGGGACGCATATGAACACTCCAAGTATGTCAAGGAACAACCAGTCATTTTTCTCAAATTTTTATATATACCCAATGATTTGCAGTCTGAAGGAAACAGTATTAGACATATATCCTGTCTCTCGATGGTATGCTTGATGTACCGGGCCTTGATGAGATTGAAGAACTTCCAGTAAGTATTAGGACAGACATCTTTTCTTCTTTTAAAAAGAGAAAACAATACCTGGTTACCCATCATTCTCAGCTATAGGATCTTTAGCTTGGGAATGCCTAGGGTATGGTTGTTGCTGACAAACTACCATGCTGGTTGAAAAGTTGCTTTCTTGTTCAAGCTCTACTGGTGAGGCAGGGCCCCACCCTACATTTTGGTACAAGTAGGGTGGGGCCCTGCCCCACCATAACGTGTTGTGTCTGCAACCAGTTCCACAAAGAGTCATCCACTCATAACTCATAACTCATAACTGAGTTGGGTCGTTGTTCAATGGCTGAGTAAAGCGGGTATTCATGAAAAATATTACTGACCTGTCGCAGCGTCATGAAGCCCGAATATCATCTTGTATCGCTTGTCGATGACAACCAGGTTGAGAAATGGCTGAGGATTATGTGTAATCAGGAAACCTATTGTTTACAAGATCAATTTCATGAACTCAAGCGCGGAATTTCGGCGTTTGATTCGGGGCAGTCTCTTTGGAATCAGTCGTATCACGAAACTCGCGCTGATAAAAGTCGCGCCGGCAGGCGTCGCAACCGGGCGGACAGATTATCACCCAAGACCAGCAGGCAGGGCGTCAGCACCAGCGTCAACAAAGTAGCAAAGGCGAGCCCACCCGCAATGGCGCTGGCGAGCTGGGTCCATAGCTGGGTCGAAGGGGCGCCGAAGCTAATGCTTCTATGGATGAGATCGATGTTCATGGCCAGCACCATGGGCATCAGTCCAAGCACTGTGGTAAAAGCGGTGAGGAAGACCGGACGCAGACGCCTGCGTCCGGTCTCGACGGCTGCGGTTATCGCATCGAGTCCGCTTTGGCGCTGACGGTTGTAGGTATCGATCAGGACGATGTTGTTGTTCACCACGATGCCGGCCAGGGCAATGATACCCAATCCCACCATGACGATACCGAAGGGTTGCCCCGTGATCAGCAACCCCAGCAGTACGCCGGCGGTGGAAAAGACGATCGCCGATAACACCAGCAGGGTCTGGTAGATCGAGTTGAACTGGGTTACCAGCACCAATCCCATAAGAAAGATGGCACTGATGAAGGCACCGATCAGAAACGCCATCGCTTCCCGTTGATCTTCGTCTTCACCCTTGAATGCGATATTGACGCCCGGATCGAGGTCCACCTTGGAGATGGCTTCCTGTAGCGCTGTCAACTGGGTATCGGGGAGGCGTCCTTCGGCCACGTCGGCCTTGAGGGTGGTCACGCGCTTGGCATCCACCCTGGTCAATGTGCCGCGTTTGGGCGCAGGTACGATGGTGACGAAGTTGTTTATCGGTACCATGCCGTTGGCTGTCGGGACCCGCAGTTGGTCCAGCTGTCCGAGATTACGCTCGCTGTATGGGAAGCGGACTCTGACATCCACTTCATCGTCAACATCGTCGGGTCGATAGTCGGTCACCTTGATACCGTTGGTGACCATCTGCACCGCATTGCCCAAGGTGACCACATCGGCGCCATAGCGGGCTGCGCGTTCACGATCCACTTGCAAACGCCACTCGATACCAGGTAGCGGAAGGTCGTCTTCCACATCCACGAATCCTCCCTGTTCACGCATCAGGCCGCGTACCTTTTCCACGACGGCGGGAACCGTGGAAAAGTCTCTTGCGCTGAACTCGATCTGGATCGGCTTGCCGCCGGAAGGACCGCCTTCCGCTTTACGAAACTCAAGCTGGATGCCTGGGATATCGTCGCTTCGCCGGCGCATCTCCTGGAGAATCTCCGCCGCTGGCCTGCGCCGATCCCAATCGATGAACTCCAACTGGATGGTGCCTATCACATCCGCGGCGATATTCTGTCCACTGGGGCGATTGAAGGTGCGGGCATAGACCGATTTCAACTCTTCCATATCCAGCACCCGCCGTTCCACCTGGCGTACGATGGCGTCCTTTTCACGGACCGAGAGGTCGCCACGGGCATGGACCTGAACAAGTGCGAACTCGGGTTCCATTTCAGGAAAGAACTCCAACCCCTTGCCCATTGCCATATAGGTGGCATAGGCACCGATCATTACGGCAATGGCAACCAACAGTGTCTTGCCCGGATGATGCAGCAATCCGCTCAGTATCCCGACATAGCGGTGGGTAACAAATCCATCGCTGGCCGTCTCTACTCGATTCCCCCTCCGGGTGATCAGGCCGCCAAGCACCGGCACGAAGACCAAGGCCATGGCGAGCGATGCGCTGAGGGCGATAATCACGGTGATCGGAAGGTACTTCATGAACTCACCGACCACACCGGGCCAGAACAGCAGCGGTAGAAACACCGCCAGGGTGGTAATCGTCGAGGCGGTAATCGGCCAGGACATACGTTTGGCGGCTGCCGCGAAAGCGACTTGCGGGGAATGCCCCTCCCCCATCCGCCGATCCGCCAGCTCGCTCACCACGATAGCCCCGTCCACCAGCATGCCGACCACCAGTATCAGGCTGAACAGTACTACGATATTGAGGGTATAACCCATGGCGTCGAGCACCAGAATGGCCGCCAGAAAGGAGCCGGGTATCGCCAGTCCCACCAAAATAGCGGAACGGGGACCCAGGGCCGCGATGATGACGATCATCACCAGAATGATGGCCGACAGGATATTGTTCTGAAGATCCCCCAGCAGGCTGCGGATCTGATCGGACTTGTCCTGCATGAAGGCGACCTTGAGTCCAGCTGGCCAATGCGCCCGCTGCGCCTCCACCACTTCACGCACCTGCGCGATAGTATCGATAATATTGGCGCCGACCCTTTTCTTGACCTCAATGGTCACCGCCGGCTGGCCGCCCACCCGGGCAAAGCTCTCCGCGTCCTTAAAGCCCTGCCGTATGTTCGCGACCTCACCGAAAGTTACCACTTGATTGCCGTCCACCTTGACCGGCAACTTCAGTACATCGTCAATATCCTCGATCACGCCCGGCACCTTGAGCACCTGACGCCCCGCGCCCGTATCCATGGCGCCGGCGGCAACCAATTTGTTGTTATTGGCGACCAGGGAGAAGAGCTCGCCATACTGTACGTCATAGGTCTCCATCACCGCCGGATCGACGATAATTTCGAGTTGGGCCTCCCTATCGCCGCCGATCAGTGCCTCCAACACACCGGGCAGCGCCTCGATACGATCCTGAAGATCCCGTGCGATGCTGACCAGGCTACGTTCGGGAATGGGGCCGGAAAGCGAGACCGTCAACACCGGAAAGAGCGCCACATTAACCTCCACCACCTCAGGCTCTTCCGTGGCCGCGGGCAGCTTCACCTTGGCCAGATCCACCTTCTCCCGTACATCGGTCAACGCCTGACCGCTATCGAAACCCGCGCTGAACTCCAATTGTACCGCGGCATGCCCCTCGCCGGCGGTGCTCTTCATCTCCTTCAGTCCCTCGATGGTTTGCAGCTCCTGTTCCATGGGCCGCACCAGCAGACGTTCCGCATCCTCGGGGGAGATGCCTTCGTGGCTCATGGAGACATAGATAATCGGTATGGCGATATCGGGATCCGACTCTTTAGGAATCGACTGATAGGCAAGCGCACCTGAAACCAGTACAAAGAGCAGGCTCAATAGCACCGTACGGCTGCGAGAGAAAGCGAGATCGATAAGGACATTCATCGACTCAACCCTTTGAGGCCTGCACCGGAATCACCTTTTCGCCGGCACTGACGAATTCCTGGCCTTGGGTTATCAACCGTACCCGGGTTGGCAGACCGCCAACCCAAACACCGCCTGCCTCGCTGCGCAACAGCTCGATGGGGTGGAATTGTACACGTCCCTCCCCATCCACACTCTTGACACCCACCTCACCCTTGCCGCTCAGGGACAATACCGCAGGGGAGAGAAAGTGGGCCGCCTCACGACCGATGTCGATATGGATCTCTGCGCTGACACCTGCACTCAGCAGGCGCTGCGGATTGGGGACCTCGGCCTCCACCCGGAAGCTGTGGGTCTTCGCATCGCCCAGATGCGAGACATAGGTCACTGCACCGTGCGCCTCATGGCCGTCGAGCAGCCTGACCCGTATGGATTGCCCCAGTTTGAGCGCTCCCGCACTCTGCTGCGAGACCGAACCCACTGCTTTGAGCACCGATCCATCCACCATCAGGGCCACCGGGTCGCCCCGTTCGAGGTGACTCCCCAACTCCACGTAACGCATCTCGAGGCGTGCGTCGAAGGGGGCGTTGACGTGAACGTAATCAAGCTCCAAGCGGGCGGTTTCCAAGTCGGCCTCGGCCGCTGCCAACGCCGCTTCCGCTGCCTTCAGGCGGGTTTCTGACTGTAGACCCTTCTGCTTCAGCTTACGGGCGCCGGCCACCTCGAGCTTGCGGTTGGCCACCTCCGCCCGGGCTCTTTCGTACTGTGCCCGGCGACCTTCGACCGCCAGTTCGGCCACGGCAGTTCCGGCTTTGATCCACTCGCCCTTCTTTACCGGCAATCCGACTACCCGTGAAGTGGTCTGCGCCCTGATCTCGACCTGGCGCAAAGGCTCCAACTCTCCCTGGACCACAAGCTCGCGAGTGATCTCCTGGGCCGTCACTTCCTCGACCCTGACCCTGATCGCCTGGATCTTTTCGCGGCTGTCCACGCCGGGATTCATGGCAGCGTCGTCAGCTTCGGGAACACTGGCGATGGCGCCGCTCAACATCCACAGCACAACAGCCAGCAACAACCCGAGCGAGAGATAAATAGAGCTTTTCATGGCAATCTCCGTTTGACCATAAGTCAAATAATGACCGTCAGTCACAAACAGATAAATTTTTTAACTACGTCCGACAAGCGCCGCCATCATAAATTCCGTAACGGACTCGATGATCGCTTCCTCGTCACCCAGAACGCACCAGTCCTTCCCCGCCCAGAGCATGTCAACGGCCCCCTTGAAACAGGCATGCAAACCGATATTGATCTGCGCCAGCGGACGCTTCCCTATCAAACCTTTCTCCATGGCGGCCAGCAACAGCGGATCGCCCCAATCTCCAAACGCCCTGTCCAGTTCAAGAAAGGAGGCGCGCCAGGTGCCATCAGCCCGCTCCTTGAAATCGATGCGGTTACAGTATTCGACGATATAGCGGTACTCTTTGCGTTGCAGGTGATAACGGAAAGAGAACTCGAAAATTTGCCGGAATCCGTCAAGAATGTCGTTCGAATCCGCCACCGCCAGCTTCTGAATATGGTCTAAGAGACCGCTGTAGAAGCGCATCATCAACCGAAACAGCAGCTCATCCTTGCTGGCAAAGTGTTTATAGAAAGTACCCTTGCCGATCTCGGCCTCGTTGGCAATCTGTTCAACAGTCACCGACTCCCAATTGGGATGGGCCAACAGCGCCAGCGCCGCATCCAGAATCTCCGCCTCACGACGCTCGAAAACGCGCTGCTTCCGCTCTGCGATTGTCATCTGGAACTCCGATTAATGACTAATAGTCATATTATGACCATTAGTCACAATATTGCAATAAATAATCGTGCACTCGGTGTCGAGATTCGCCGATTATCAATGCTTAGCCCGGAAAGAGCCGGCGAATAACGCTTGATACCGGGAATCGATATCCGGAACCTTCCCGGATCTGTGTCCACATCGGGCCGGCCTTCACGTCGGCGGCGTCAACCACACCCGGTGGCCCAATCCTTTTCGACCCTGCCAAGAGAGGAACAGACGCCGGCATCAAAGCGCTGAGATACACATAGCGGGCACGCTATGGTGCTGTCGATGCGCTTGAATAGTCCGACAATGACGCATTGCGCTGCCATTATTCAAACTTGTTGTCGATTGCCTGCAAAGGGGTGAAATTACGACTGCCGAGAAACTGCGGACGAAAATCGGTGGCGGCAAACGGTTTCTCCACCGGGGTATTTGCCACGCTGTTGTAAACGAAAAACAGGTTGGTCCTGGCGTGGGGTGAGATGTTGTCGGGTGAACCATGCATGACATTACCCTCATGCAGAATCAAGGTGCCAGGAGCCCCGTGAGCCGCTACGACATCGCGCTCTTTACTGAGCTCGTTGAGAGCATCCAGGCTTGGCACACCAAATTCCTGTTTACGCAATGAGTCCTTATGGTGCTCTTCGGGTGTGGGCCCGGCACAGGAAACAAACATCTTATGCGAGCCGGGAATAAGATACAGCGGCCCGTTGAACTCATTGTTTTCGCTCAGCATCACCCATGCACTGAGCACACGGCAACGCGGCAGCCCGTCTTCGGCATGCCAGGTCTCGAAATCCGAGTGCCAGGGAAAGGACTTGCCGTTGAGGGCGCGTTTGATATTGATACGCGCATGATGGATATAGACATCGCTGTCGAGAATCTGGGAGATCTTGTCGAGAATCCTGTGATCTCTTGCCAGGCGAAAGAAGACATCACTGAAATACTGTGGATTGAAAATGGAACGAGGTTGATCGCCACCAGGCTCCAGAATCAATTCGTCCCTGCCCTGCAACTTCTCCGAAACGGCCAGCTCCTCATATTCGTCACAGAAGAGATCGACCTCCCGCCGGGAAAAAACGCCCGGGATGACGATAAAGCCGTTCCTTGCATAGAAATCCAACTGATCCGGACCCAAACTGTGCCTCCCTCTAGGCCGACCGTCACCATAGATGACCGGATCGGGACGTTGCACGATTTTCTCTTCGCTACCGCGGGTAGGGTATAGGTCCACGACATCAGTTGCCTGTTCTGTATGCCTTTCAGATCCGCTCATGTTCAGTCTCCGTTCTTGGATTTCATACCATACGGGATGCGTTGCCTGGACTCTCAACACTCCTCTTGCGACAAGGGATAGGCACCTTCGCCGTCATGCACCTCATCACCAGTCAAGGCAGGATTAAATACACACACCATACGCATATCCGTTCTGGCGCGCAGGTAGTGACGCTCATTGCCGTTCAGCGCATACATGGTACCGTCGGCAAGCGGGTGAATCTCTCCCGTCCCCAAATCTTCGATTTCACCTTCGCCACCCACGCAGTAGACGGCCTCCAGGTGATTCTTGTAGTGAATGTAGGTCTCCGTGCCGGCGAAAATGGTGGTATCGTGCAATGAGAAGCCCATTTTTTCATCGCGCAACAACAATCGCCGACTGACCCAGTTGCCATTATCCGCCTTGACATCCCGTTCGCTGCCGATGACCTCTTCAAGACGTCTAACTATCATACAAGCACCCTTTTGTCGGTAGCTTGCCTGGACTCGAGTAGATCGCCTATCGACTGCTCGACGATATCGAGCCCTTCGCGCAACAACTCTTCCTCGATCACCAGGGGCGGCAGAAACTTCAGAACCTGGGATTTGGCTCCGGCTGTCTCGATAACCAATCCTTTCTTAAAGGCTACGGATGAGAGCTCACCGGCGAAATATGAATCCGCGAACTCCAATCCCCATACCATGCCCACACCCCTGAGCACCGCCTCGGCCTCAGGAAAAGCCTCGACAATCCTACTCAACTCCTGCGCCATGATTTCACTCTTTTTCCGTACCGACTCGGCGAGCTGACCATCATCCCAGAAACCGAGCGCTTGTGTCGCCGCGACAAACGCAAGATTGTTACCACGGAAGGTTCCGGTGTGCTCACCCGGCTCCCACTGGTCGAGTTCAGGCCGCATCAGCAACAAAGAGAGCGGCAGGCCACTACCGATCGACTTGGAGACAGCCACCATGTCCGGGGTGATGCCGGCGCGCTCGAAACTGAAAAATGTACCGGTACGGCCATTACCCATCTGGATATCGTCCACAATGAGAAGAATGTCGAATTCCCGGCACAAATGCTCCAGGTCGCGCAGCCATTGGTCGCTTGCCACGTGGATGCCGCCTTCACCCTGCACTGTCTCGACGATCATCGCCGCCGGCAGGTCGACGCCGCTACTCTGGTCGGCCAGAAAACGGCGGATATACTCGATGGTATTGACATCCTGGCCGAGATAGCCGTCGTAGGGCAGAAAATCGGTATTGTGACGCACACCATAGGACTCGTCCCGGTAGAACGCATTGCCGGTAATCGCCAACGAACCCATGGTCAGGCCATGATAACCATTGGTGAAGGCAATGATGTTGGAGCGCTTCTTGACCAGCCTCGCCAGTTTCAATGCGGTTTCCACCGCATTGGTACCGGTGGGACCCGGAAACTGAACCTTGTAGCGGAGGTTTCTCGGCGCAAGGATAGTGTCGCGCAGTTTCAACAGGAAATCCCGCTTGGCGACTGTCGCTTTGTCGAGAGCATGTATGATTCCGTCCTGTTGAAGATATTCCATCAGCGCGGATGAGACAACGGGGTTGTTATGACCATAATTGAGCGTCCCCGCGCCGGCAAAGAAGTCGATGTAACGCTTCCCCTGTTCATCATGGAGCAAAGCCCCCTTGGCGGTGTCGAACACTGCCGGGAATGCACGGATATAACCTCTGACTTCTGACTCTAGTTCTTCGAATATTCGCATGATCAACTGTCCTGGTTGGATGTTTGGTCAGAGAGATAATCCTGAAGCGGGCCAATCCGGATCAGATTCTCAGGTTCATGGTCATCCCCCGGGAATAGCGTCACATCAAAATAGGTCTGCTCTGACAGATTTGCGTTCAATCGCCTTGCCAAACCTTTGAACAAGGCATGCGATGCGGTATTTGACGGGGTGATAGTGGTTTCCAGATACCTGACACCGCGACAACGCTCCCGCTGCAACAACTCATCGAGCAGACGACTCGCCACCCCTTGGCCATGCAGCTCGCGGGCTACGCCGACCTGCCAGATAAACAGCAGATCCTCATGCCCCGGTTTGAGATATGCAGTGACAAAACCAAGCACATCGCCGTCAGCCTCCGCCACCATGCAGGTCTCGGAAAAGTCTTTGCATAGCAACAAATAGCAATAGGCGGAGTTGGCGTCCAACACCCCGCTATGACGCACCAGCGCCCATATACGCGCGCCATCCCCGATAACAGGCGGCCGATAGATAATCTTCATTGGCTACACACTGTCTACTCGCTCAGGATGCGCGCTGGTCTGTGCCTGAGAGATTCAGGGATGGTTCCGCACCCGTCTCGTCTTGGTTCGCACCTGTCTCAGTCCGCGTCACCTCTTCAACCATTTCCGGGCCGGCGGTCATTGACCCGGTAGCCAATAGCGGTGACGCCTCCACTTCCTGTGCATCCATCATCAATGCAACACGCTGCAAAACCGAAAGGATTTGGTTCAGTTCCCAATGCTGAAGATTTCCAAGACGCTCTGAAAACTGTTCGTGCAACAAGGGCGGCGATTGTTCTATCAATGAGATTGCCTTTAACGTGGGAGTAACGAGGATGCGTCTTCTATCGACCAATGAACGGGTACGCTCTACCAGACCTCGTTTTTCAAGCCGGTTCAGGATATCAGTGACGGTGGCGTGGCTCAGATTGACGCACTTGGCCAATTCCGCGACATGCATCTCGTCCCGGCGCACCAGTTCTCTCAACAGAACGACCTGCGGTCCGGTGAGCCCGAACTCTTGAGCCAGGCGCCGCGAATGAAGATCTATAGCCCTGACGATACGGCGCAGCGCCATAAGGATCTCGTCGCTGACCTCTTTGTGGAATTCCATACCGCCGAACAGGTTTGATAAAACGCGCTAATTATATTGTGCACTAAGTATTTATTCAACTTATAGATCAAATCCAAGCTTAGACTGTTGTGCAATACTCCCTACATTCAAAGAGATAAACCCACATCTCACCGCTAGTCCCAGGATGCTGTTTTTGGCCCTGATTATTTAGTACACTAATCTTTCAACCTGTATCCACATGAGCTTACGCCTGCTGATCGATAGACTCAGTATCTCATTGCGAGTCTGAGTCTCCACGATCCGTGGCAGGATGCGGAATCAATGCGCATAGCCTCAGTGGCGTGTCTAGTTCACCCGGTATAGGGAGCCGCTCAACACCGATAACATTGATATCGAGAGGACAGATGAAATCCAATGAACTCACCCGCGCAGCGTTAGGTGCGTTGGTAACGCTTCGCATGGAACCGGATGGAGAGGTCTCAAGCTACCGCATAGTCGGTGAAGACGAAGGTGATATAGCGGCAGGCAGGCTCTCGTTTTCCGCTCCCCTGGCGCGAGCGGTACTGGGCAGGGAGGAAGACGAAGTGGTTACGGTCGAAACACCTGGCGGCATCAGGAGATACCGGATTCTGCAGGTCCAATTCGAAAAGTAGCCCGTATTACATGCAGCAGGGGCGTGTTCGAGCCTCGGGGTGCGTATGAAGATAGACGATCTCACGAAAGCTGAACGGAAATGGCGCAATCGCCCGCTCTTTCGAAGACGTAGAAACCACTTGGGATATTTCGTGCTTGCCGCACTGCTTCTTGTCCTTGGTGCTCTTTACGTCACCGACAACATTCCCAACATCCCTTTTTTGTGAGCATCCCGCTACTGCTCGAAACTGAAATTCAACTCCCTGAACAAGCGCAGGCAGGCATCGACAACTTCGCCATCGAAGAGCTTGTCCCGCCCAGCCTCGATTTCGCCAAGGGCATGGTCTAATCCCAATCCCGGCCGATAGGGTCGGAAACTGGAGATGGCCTCGACCACGTCCGCCACCGCCAGGATGCGTGACTCCAGCAGCAGCGTCTCGCCACCAACGCCAAGCGGATAGCCGGAACCATCCAGACGCTCATGGTGCTGGCGCACGATATCGGCGATAGGCCAGGGAAAATCGATCGATTTGATGATTTCGTAGCCGGCTTCGACATGGGCCATCACGATCTCATATTCAGTCCTGGACAGGCGGCCCGGCCGGGTGAGTACTTCCACCGGTACGCGGATCTTGCCGATGTCGTGAATGACCGCCGCCAGATATAGCCCGGTGACTCGATCATCCGTCAACCCCATCTCCCGGGCAATTTCCGTCGCCAATTGAGCGACTCTCCGCTGATGACCCGCTGTATAGGGGTCGCGGAATTCGACCGTGCTGGCCAACGCCTGAATCGTCTCTTCCATGGTCGATTGGATACGGTGCAATCCCTCCATCCGCTCGACGCGGTTGCGCAGGGCGCAAATGCCGTAGGAGAGGTCTTCACCCAGTTCCTGCATCAGTGAAACCTCATCGTCATCAAACGCAGCCTGATCGGCCGAATGTATCGACAGCATGCCAAGACTCTCACCATCGTACTGCAGAGGCAGAATCAGGGTGGAATGTATAGCGCCGCTATCGTGCCTGATCGGACACTCACTGCAACGGGAATCGCTGGCAATATCGTGGACGACCGAGGGCGTCCCCCGCTCGAGTGCAGACATCAAAGGATGGCAGGTGGTACTACAGATACATTTGCGCAAAAGCGGATCATCGGGGCCGCACCAGGCTCGGATATCGATATCTTTGTTGTCAGTTCCTATCGCACCGATTGTGGCGAGTACATGCCCACCAACCTCCACCATGGCCTGACACATCTTATCCAGCAACTCCTGTTCGCTGCCCGCCCTGACCAAGGTTTCATTTCCGGCACTCAAGGTCCGCAATGCCCGGTTGACCTTACGCAGATGCGACTCACTCTCGAGCAGTGCAGTCTCGGACTGCTTGTGCCCGGTGATATCGCGACCCACAGCCAACAGGCTGACAACCTCGCCATCATGATCGGTCTCAGGCACCACCACGTATTGCAGATAGAGCTCCTCTCCCCGGGCATTGACCCATGAAAATTCCACCGCCTGGCGATCCCCTTTCTCGAGCACATGACGCAGTGTCGTTTCATACTCGCTGGCGATCGGTTGTGCCACCTTTGGTATCTCGGATGGTGGAATGTTGAGTACCTCGGCGGCACTCAGCCCGCTGGCTCTCTCCCAGGCCGGGTTGACATAGATCCGTCGCAGCCTGGCATCGTAGCGGACGATCAGATCCGGGCTGTGTTCCACCAGGGTTCGATACTGCCGCTCCTGCAGTCTGAGCGTCTGCTCTATCTGCTTGCGATCGGTGATATCCACAATGAGGCCCGTGATGCCGCGTACACTGCCGTCGGTTCGTGTGAGCGCCGTCTTGTGAAAGATCACGTCGCGCAGGGAGCCGTCTGCCCACTGCACTTTGGCTTCGTAGACCTGCCCCCCCGGATTCCTGAACAACGCCTGGTCCGCCTCGGCATAGCGATCCGCGAGTTCCCTGGATGAGATGTCATAGACCGTCCTGCCCAGGATACGATCCCGGCTCATTCCCAGAAATCTCTCAAAGGCGTTATTGCATGCCAGGTATCTGCCATCCTGGCCCTTGACGAAAAAGGGATTGGGTATCACCTCGAACAGGGCATGCAGATGGGAATCATCCTCCCAAAGCATCTCATCCGCCAGCCGTTGCCGGGTGATATCCTGAAACACCGTCATCACAGCCTGGCATCTTTTTGTAGCAGGCTCGAACACGGGTTGTGAATTGACGCTGATCCTAAGCTGTTTGCCATCACCGCACACCACCCCAATGACCACGTTCGATTGGGGTAGGCCTGTGCGCAGGGCGGTCATCCAAGGCAGCTGTTCCTGAGGGTACGGATCCCCGTTTTCAGTGTGTGTCGACCATGGAAAAGTGGATCCGCCCTGGACAACCTCCATGGCGGAACAGCCCAGGATGCGCTCGGCTGCCGGGTTGACGGATAGGATTTGACCCTGCTTGCCGTGCAGCAACGCACCCTCATTGATGATCGAGAACAGTGCCTGGTACTGGGCACCGATATCCGCTACCCCCCCATCTCCATCCGTTTCGGTACACTCGTCCAATCCAACTGGTTCACTTCTGTACCCAATGCCGCCCAAGTCCGCCATAAGTAGATGTGTCTTCCAAAAAATGATGACTGAATGTGAAAGATAGAGATGAGATTATCGACAGGCTTGCAACAACACACCCTGTTCCGTTCAAACAAAGGCGCAAATCCATGGCGTCTGCTATCTGTGCTGTTTGATTAGCGTATCGGTTAAGTCTAGCTCAGCTTTTATGAAACCGCTTCCTTGAATTCAACAATCAAGGCCGGTGGATGGGTATTTAGTTCGCCAATTTGCGCACCTGAGACCGCCTTTCCTGCCGATCGATGAAAGGAAATTGATCAGATCATGGCGTATCGCGTGGAGTGGAGCACTTCAATTGGCGGAGAGGGAGGGATTCGAACCCTCGGATCCCGCAAGGGATCACCTGATTTCGAGTCAGGCCCGTTCGGCCACTCCGGCACCTCTCCGAATCGTGAGCCCTGTCTGTCTTCGCTGACAGGTCCGTCGACAGTTGCTCTGCACCGGGCGGAAAGATGTCATAAATCCAGCTAATTGTCTAAAATCAATGCCTCAATGGGCAGAATTGGATACCCAAAGCAGGCGACACACCCGGCGTCAACCGATCCATTCTATACCAAATGGACCCAAATTAAGTATTTAATGTCCCAATTTATGGCCAAATCCGTCAATAAAAGCAGATTAACATGGAGTCAAGTGCCGCTACTGCAGTCATAATAAAAAGTAATGAGCAACCAGTGAGATAGATGCAGCCAATAGAACGCACTCTGCTGATCATTATCTGTCTGCTCGTCCTCTCATCGATACTGGGCAGTTGCACCATTCCGCCACCATTGGTGGAACGCATCAAGGCCTCGGGCGAGTTGATCGTGGTGACCAGAAACAGTGGTACGACCCTTTACGAAGGCTCGGAAGGCTTGACCGGTTTCGAGTACGAACTGGTACAGCTTTTTGCCAAAGAGCTGGGGGTAAAGGCCCACTTCATCATTCCCAAGCAATTCGACGACCTGCTGCCCACAGTGATCAACGGCGATGCCCACCTGGCCGCAGCGGGGCTGACCGTTACCCCGGAACGCGAAGATGAGATCCGCTTCGGACCCTCCTACCAGGAGATCACCCAGCAGGTCATCTACCGAAGCGGCATGACGCGCCCCCGCAAAGTCGAGGACTTGATCGGAAAAGAGCTGCATGTACTCTCCGGGAGCAGCCATGAGGAGGAGCTGATCCGTCTGAAGGCACAGTACCCGGAACTGAGCTGGACCAGCCATACCGATCTGGAGAGCGCCGAATTGATGCAGATGGTGCAAGACAAGAAGATCGATTGCACAATCGCCGACTCCAATGAATTTGCCGTTACCCGACGCTTCATGCCCTACCTCAGGGTCGGCTTCAACCTGACCGAACCCCAGCCGCTGGCATGGGCAATGGCCCATGCTGAGGATGACAGCCTGTTCAAGGCTATGGAGGCGTTTTTCAAGCGCATTCGCGAAGACGGTACCCTGGCGCAACTGATAGAACGCTTCTACGGCCATATCGGCCGGCTCAATTTCGTGGAGCTGCGTACCTTCATCAAGCACATCAAAGACCGCTTGCCGAAATACCGGCCCTACTTCGAGGAGGCAGAGAAGGAGACGGGCATCGACTGGCGCATGCTGGCGGCCATCGGTTATCAGGAATCGCACTGGAATCCGAAAGCGAAATCGCCAACCGGGGTGAGAGGAATCATGATGCTTACCCTGACCACAGCTAAGCAGATGGATATCAAAAGCCGGCTCGATCCTGAACAAAGCATCATCGGCGGCGCGAAGTACCTGCGTTACATCGAAAAGCTGCTGCCGGAACGAATCCGGGAACCGGACCGGTTGTGGCTGACCCTGGCCGGTTACAATGTGGGATTCGGCCACCTGGAGGATGCGCGCATTCTGACCGAGCACCTGGAAGATGACCCTGACAAATGGGCGGATGTGAAGAAACACCTGCCGAAACTGAGCCTGAAAAAATGGTATTCCAGCCTCAAGCGCGGCTATGCCCGGGGCAAGGAACCGGTCAACTACGTAGACAATATCCGTGCTTATTACGAGCTGCTGAAATGGCAACTGCGGCAGATGGAGCTGGCCGAGAAAGGCAAGGAGATACAGTCTCCCGCACTCTCGATAACCCCCGATGCGCTATAGCCAATCGGTCAGCTGCAGGCCAAAACCTATACGATGGCTCTTGGCATCATAGTCGATCAGGCTTTCGCCATAACCGTTGAAGTACTGCAGATAGCCGCGCCACCGCCCATGGATGGGAAAACTCCAGTCGAGCTGCATGGTCTGGCGGTTGTCAGCATCGAAGAGGTTGCGCAACAGCAAGCTGAAAGTCTGGTCCTCATGCTTGTAGATACCCGTCAATTCATAGCTTCCAAGAAAGTCGTCGATATCGGGATTGTCGTCGTTGTCTTCCGGTATGCGATACCAGGGTTTGAAGCCAACCAGGAAGTTCTTTTTTTCAAAGATGAAATTGGCATATATCCGATTCCAGCTGCGTGACAGATACCCGCCCTGGCCATTGGACTGATGGACCATCCCATACTGCTGCAGCGCGTTGCGCCAGCCGAACAGCGACCAGTCGCTGGGTATCGTCAGAAACATCTCGGGCTCGTGCACGGTTTCACGGAAAGGCGATGAGATATCCCGATTGTAGGCCTGCCAGAACGAAAGATTGGTGTAAGCCGCATAGAGGTCTGCGCGAGTGTCGAACAGGGATTCGATCACTGGTATCTTGAAACTGAGCTGAAACTTCATCTCCACGCGATCGAACTCGCTGGCCGGTTGGTTGTATACTTCGTAGTTCGGTCTGTCGTTATAGGAGGCCAGCAACACATAGTTCTGTTTGTGGGGAGAGAGCACAAAGGGGTTGGAGCGGGTCTTCTCCTCCTCGTGAATCCGCTGCTCCACCAGCGAGACGCTCTTCTCTGTCACCGGCGCCGGGGTTTCGCTGTCACTTAACACGGGCTCTTCGAGGGGATCCGGGCGATTCAGGCAGAACAGTTTCATATCCCTGATTGTAAGACCCTGGTCCGCACTCTCTAACTGCTCCCAGATACAGCGTTCATAGTCGGCCAACGGATCAGCCGATACCAGACAAGGCCCAAGAAATACCCACAGCATCATCGTAATGATGAGCATTCGAAGGCTGGCGATCATTGCTTGTCACTCCCGTTTTTCTGTTCTTTCCGCTTGCGACGAAAAAACGCTTTAAGCAGTTCGGTAGACCGCTCTCCCTGCACCCCTCCTTTCACTGCTACAAAATGATTGAACCTTTCATCAGTCGGCAACATATCGAAGACGCTGCCAGCAGCGCCGCCCTTGGGATCGTCGGCGCCGTAGACAACACGCGCCACCCGCGCGTGCACGATCGCGCCCGCGCACATGGGACAGGGCTCCAGCGTGACATAGAGCGTGGTATCCGGCAGACGGTAGTTGCCAACCCTGGATGCGGCATCGCGCAGCGCCACTATCTCGGCATGGGCTGTCGGGTCGTGTTGCCCGATTGGCCGGTTCCATCCCTCACCGATGATGATGTCACCCAGGACGACCACGGCACCCACCGGTACCTCGCCCTGTGATTCCGCTCTTTCGGCCAGCAATAGTGCCTGCTGCATGAATTGCCGGTCCTTCAGATCCACCTCATCGACAGACATCGGTCAAGGATAGAATTGGGTGGTCCGAACCTGTCTCCACCCGATAGTGAAAAAGCAGTTAACCTTCAATACTACCAAGAGCTTAGCGCTGCCCTCAAGAATCAATACCATGAATAATACCACTTTCATTAACTCTTACGACGGCACATTATGAAGCGTACTCGAGGCGCTGGCCAGTACCCTTATCACTGATACGCCACTTGACGACACTTATTAGCAGTTATCACTCTCAACATGGCTGCCAGGCCCCCCTCAACCATGGGGTGCCATACAACTGTTTGTACCAGCTCAACCCTGGCGCACCAGCCATTGCCAGGCCCCCTCGGGATCGGTGAATATCTCGCTGGTGACGCCGTAATGCTGCTTGACAAACCCAAACAGGCGTTCGACATTGATTCGACCCCGCGCCTTTGCCGGAGGCATCATGGCCCAATATTCCCAGCCGGACTTGACGGCGCGCGGCAGCCAGTAATCCTGAGACCAGGCGCTGTCTTCTGCCGGCAGGTTCGTATTGCTGCGGTCATCGGAGAGCCATTTAGTCGCGCGTTGTTCTTGCATCAATTGCAGCCCCGACTTGAGCACAGAGCGAAACTCCTCACCCGAGATCGGTTGTAGGAACTGATGATGTATTATCCCCTCCATGGGATAAAGCCAAAGACAGGCATAATAGTTGTCCATCAGGGTAATTCTACTTGTCATAAGCTGTTCTTTCGAAGGAAAGTTTGTTGCGGACAATAGATAATAGCGTCTGCTTCTCGACGGCGCTGTCAACATGTTTGTAGTCGATTTGTGATTAGGGTTGGAGATCAATGCAAGGAAGTTTATTCTTTATGGCTTGCGTGGTTCGCTTGATCTGGCCGGCAACCCAACTGATTTCTCTGAAGGCAATTTACAGGTTCTCCTTCATCTGGACGAAAGAACTGGAGAGTACTGCAGTTTTATGCCGACACTTTTCCGGCTTGACGTCAAATGCCTGGTCATTTTCAACCAGGCCGGCAGTCGCCCATCCTCGTGAATACCACTAGCCCGGCGACCAGGTATGCGTTCTTTAATCGAGGTGGGACTGCCTCCCTTTCCTATGCCGTATTGAGGCGGCAAGCCTAGGGTTTTCCCTAAGCTTTGGATGTCATTGATAACAATGGCCTGACTGCAAAAACTGCCTGCCGTGCGCAGGTCGACGTCAGCAAGGAAAACCGTCTAAATCTGATAGACACAATGGAGTCTCAAATTGTTAAAAAGTACATCGGCCGCCCTTATCTGTTAAAGTTCCATGAACAGATAGCGTGTCTATGTCTATCGCTCCATCATTTACAACTGTATGGAGTGAGATCCGGGAGCAGTATTATGACTGATAGTATCAGCGAATCTAATATCAATCATTTTTCCTTGTGGACGGCTAGCAGTGTTGGAAATGATCCTCTCGTGCCCGATTGGCATTCGATGGAAATTCCGGATGCCTGGCCCGACAGCCTGGCATTCAAACGACCGGCAGTGCTCTTGTCCTTTCTAAAGCAGGTCGTCACCCGCAAGCGCGCACCCGTCAGGGTGCCCAACGATATGCCTGGACATGGCAAAATCCCCAAATATATTCTGCGCGAGTTCCATAATTTCCCCAATGGCAACTACTCCAAGTTGATGGCACTCAGATATATCAACAATTTCGATCGCTTTATGTTGGGGCGTATCAGTGTCCTGCGCAAGCGTATGGCAGCGGAATTCAGAGGCTTTCAACGCGTGGTAGACATTGGTTGTTCCGGTGGAGGCGTGGCTTGCGAATTGGCGGCGGTCGGTGTTGAAGATGTCTGGGGGATAGACCCCTCACCCTATTTACTGAAGCTTGCAGCTGATAACTATCCGAATATCAGGTTCGTACAAGCAATCGCCGAAGACACGGGGTTTCCGGACAGACGGTTTGATGGGGCAACGGCCTGCTTTCTATTCCATGAGATGCCGGTCAAGTATGTCGAACTGAGCCTGCAGGAGATCAACCGTATCCTCGAGCCGGGAGGACTGCTGTCGATTGGCGAACCCTCCCCGATTCAGGCCGGATCAAGTTACTGGCATATGCTCAAGGAGCATGGCATCAAGGGGCTCTATTTCAGCTGGTTCGCCAAAACCATACATGAACCATTTCTGGAGGCTTGGCACGACTGCAAGCTGAAATCCCTATTCGAGCGCCACGGATTCGATTTGATCGTGGATGAGATCGGAATGCCGATACGCTATATCCTGGCGCGAAAACGAGCCCAATCTGGAACCGCTACCAGCGGGATTGAACCGGGTGCCGACATAAACATTTCGCATTGATAGAAAAATAGCCCGAATATTCTCCATGACTTCGGCTTTTCCAAGACACAGACGGATTGCCCAGGCGTGGCATGCCGATTTGTATCACCATATACCTTTACATAACCAATTTTGCCAACATAATCTGTCTCTGCTGTGCTTGAGTATAAATTTCCACTTTTTCCAAAGATGCAGTCGAGGAATGTATGGCGACGATCTTCATACATGCCGTTCTTGAGCATATTCCTTATTCAAAAACTGCGCATCCAGAATATTTAACGCCTCACATCCCGATGATCCTTCCATTTACTCAACACTCACTCAGCGTGGCCCGCCCGGCGCTCTATGCCAAGCTCTTTCGCTCTCACAATTGCTTTCGCTCGATTATTGACACCAAGTTTTTGATATATATTTCGTAAATGTGTCTTGACAGTATTATTGGATATGAACGATTTCTCTGCTATTTCCTTATTGGATAGCCCCATGGTGAGCAGGCACAAAATCCTTAGCTCCGTATTGCTCAATATCGTCGCACATGAGTGACGCTTTTCAGGGTTATCTTCTAAATCTTCATCATCGCCGGGCATTAACTCCAACAGTTTTCTAGCGTAGGTTGTGTCATTGCAGTTCTTTACAACATATTCGAGCAGTTTCCTTACTGGCACATGTTCGTTTATGAAAATACGTACACAATTTTCCACTTCCGCCAGCTTCAGCGCGTGCTGTAAGCTTTCAACCGCTCTTTTCTGGTCGCCCAGTTGCTGCAGTGCAACTACCTGGAGAACCCACAATTCCAATAATGCCTCTACTCGATGTTCTTGCTCGGCATTGTCCATAAGTGATGAAATAAGCTGTAATGATTTCTCTGTATCTCGATTCTTCAACAAAACGCGTATCAGCAATATATCGTCACTTTCCCGTTCAGGATGCGGCTCGTAGGTTTCGGATATATTCCTTGACGCAATATAATCGATTGCCGGTTTTGAATTATTCATCAACATTGCCGCACGCGCCAATACCAGGGAGTATGACTGAAACAGCGGCAGAGGCGCAGGTAACACCACCAGGTTTGTATACTCTTCCAGGGCCTTCGCGGCAGCAGTCTTATCTCCCTGGTTCCAATCAATCATTGCCAAGTATATGTCTGCTATGCGTTCAAGCTCCTCGAATGGTCCGATTCTTGTCTCTTCTTTGACTTTCTTAAAATATTTCTGCGCGGCAATCAACTCATTACGCTTATATGCGATCTCCCCCAATGCCAAGTAGAGACACGACCTGTCATGAAGCATTTCATACCAGCCGTTTTCATGTAATGCATCAATATTGCTTTCTATTACATTGACGGCTTCATTCAGCCTGCCTTGTTTCATTATTGTGCATGCAAGCCCGGTGATGCAGGCACTGAGTACGATTGTGTACTGCTGTTCAAATGCATCCCGAACCACTTCCGAGAAGCGAGATTCAGCTTCACGCAGTTGCCCCTTTGCGTACAAACCACCTGCAACAAGCATCCTGGGGCCTAGTTGTTGCGGCGTCAAAGTCAAGGCGTGGATCGCCAGATCAATCGAGCAATCTATATTTCTGCCTTGCATCATATGAAATGCGTGAAGAAAAGATAGTTCTCCTTCTATATCTTTTGCCAGCTCTTTTTCAATCTGCCCCTTGCGAAGCCTACTTTCCAGCTCTTCAAGCTGCGGTGCCTGTACTTCACCACGACCGAGAAACATAATCCAGATGTAAATCAACATACGATTGGGGCTCTGGTTGATGTACACCTCTGGAATATTTCGAAACCAGTTTATCAGCACAGGTGACTGGCCTCGAATAAACAGCCTTGAAACATAGCGGTCAAGAATTTTTACTGCTTGTTCATATGCAGATATTTCATTGTCCTTGGCAGCTGCGTATTCAAGCGCATATCGCATGGCGTCATAAGGGTAGTCATTGTCACTATACCAATCGCTCGCCTTAAGATAGAGTTTCGCGCAGGCATCTGGTTGGGTTCGCTGTAATTGGCTACGAAGAAACTCAGAAAACAGATGATGATATCGATACCAGTTCCTTTTACTATCTACTGCAAACAGAAACATGTTGGTATGTTGTAGCCGATCGAGATAGTCACTACAGTTTTCTATCCCGGTTACCGCATCGCACAAGGGTCCACTGAACTGATCGAGCACAGATGTCTTTAACAAAAATTCTTTAATATTATCGGATTGGCGACTTAATACCTCTTCCGAAAGATAATCCATGATATATCGATCCACACCATTGAATGCCTTAATGAATGAACTTTTATCTACCTCTGTTTGGAGTGATATTTCCGCCAGTTGCAGACCGGATACCCAGCCTTCAGTTCGCTTCTCAAGAATTTCAATATCATTCTCGTTCAAGCCAAGTCCGGACATGTTGTTCAGAAGTTCATCTATTTCCCTGCGTGAGAATCTAAGGTCTTCACCATTCACCATATAGACCTGGTAATCTTCGAGTAGATTGGAGAAAGGCCGCGGCAATTTTGATCGAGATGTAATCAGCAGGTACAGGTTTTCTGATTCAAGTGCAATGATTTGCTTGATAATATGGTGTATTAGATCATTTTCGATCAGATGATAGTCGTCCAGTACGAATACGGTCTTGTGTGGGATATCCGCGATCAGATCAAGCAGTCCAGGAATCAGTGACTCGACATTTGCAGGTGTCACTGAATTCAGCTTTCGTATTATTGAGGTGCCGAAATCCATGTCAACCGTGCGAAACGCAGCTACCAGATGACGCATCCATCGCACCGCATCATTGTCTTCGCCGTCGATAGAGTACCATGCTACGGGTAACCCCAGCTTTTCGATCCAATGTATCGCAAGTATGCTTTTACCAAACCCGGCAGGTGCGCAGATAATGTTCAGCGGCATCAAAGACTGGCTGTCTATTTCCTCGCATAGTCTTGGGCGATAGAGCGTTGGTCCGGTATAGCGCGGAATGATCAATTTTGAGGCTATAACCTGGGCATCGGTAAGGTGTGTCAACGTTGCAAATATTATGAATCAATCAAAGTTAAGGAGAAGAGGTTTCTACCTGATGCTGTAATCCATGTCAAATTTTGTGGGTTTTAACTATAAATTTCTTGAGTAAATCTATTTTCGTATAGAGTTCGAAAATTGCTACATCTTGTCTTAATCAAAGCACTCAACTGACTCCGAAGCTATGCTTTACGCGTTACATCCACAAGCTTATCAATACGGTTATGAATTGGTCATATAATCCTGATTATGCTACATAATTGCCGATGATCGGAAACAACGACACTTAACGGATCAGTCTATTTCAGAATAGGGTAATCAAGTTATATAGTCATACATCGGCGCAATTTTCTACCGATTTCTGCTATATCTTGAATACCATGCACTGAGCACCATGATTCAAATACAACCCATCTTATTTCCATTTCACCCTTTTGGGTGATTGTCATTCATTAATATTGCGTTCAAGCTTGAATAGTAACTTGGACGTACTGACACTTGGTGGCTATACAACAAAAGTTTTTCGTAAGCTACATTACCTAGCGCCGATTGGCAGGTAGCCATAACGACTTTATGTCATGACCGCTTGGAATCTGTTTCGCTGCTGGCCCGGGTGACAAGACGATGTCGATCGCAAGATTTAATTCGAGGATAATTAAGTGCTTCCTGATAAACGACTAATACCTTTTGAATCAGTATCATGCGTCGTTGCAGCGATTAGTGTACTGGTTTCATACCCGTCACTGACGAATGCCGCGATACAGGGCAGTGTCCACGATTTATCGGATACCAACCCAAACGGTGAGTACTGTAAAGTTTGTCATACACCGCATCCCGATGACAACAGTATCGGGACATTATGGAATCACGAAACCAGCACTGCGGAATATACGCTTTATAACAGCGATAGCATGTACATACAACCCGATCCATTAGGTGTGGGAAGCATCTCACGTCTGTGTCTATCTTGCCATGACGGGACGATTGCCATCGATTCATACGCGGGCCAACCCGGAACGCCGGATAACAATCTGACAGGTATATTCTCTAAAGGCACAGACTTGAGAGACGATCACCCCGTCAGCTTACGCTGGGTACACCAGACGCAAGGTGACGGAGGAGTAGCAGTGCAAACATGCACAAACTGCCACGGGAACGACGGTAATACGCCGCGAGCCCAAATTGGCGGTGGCCTCAAATTTTTCAATACGAGGATCGAATGTGCGACATGCCACGATGTCCATAATGAGCAGGTACAGGACATCAAACTGTTGAGAAAACCACTTGCCGGGTCTGAACTTTGTCTTACCTGCCATCCGAAATAGACAGACTGCACAATCATTTCGAAAGATGCAGTCCTTGGCATTTCCCGTGCACAAATAAGAAAAGCCACCCAAGCCTGTGAGCTTACTTCACAGGGTAAGGGAACTGTATATAGTCATTGTCTATAATCACCATTGACTCTCCTGCATAATCCGCAACGTAATAGCTGCTCAAACCCATTACTGGATAATAGCGCACGTCCAGAAATCTTCTGTTGTTTGGATGTGCCATTGTATAATTGATCGGAAGCGCCCGGTATTTTCCTTCGCTAACCTTAACAAAAAGGATAGTGTTAACTGGGATTTCCTCAGGATAACAAACCCTGGCAAGGGAGCTATCCCAGCTAAAACCGGCATCTCTCCCCGTCATTATGACAAATGGTTTACCCGATATACCATTTGAAAATTCTGGCTTGAAACCAAGCGGATCACCGGCCACATGCTCAAATCTGACATGAGAAAAAAATACATCTACCGGCAGATAACTAATATCTTCAATAGGGGCTATTACAGACTACCTGCTGATTGAGTGTTTAAGCATCACCCAGAAGGATGAAATCAATTAGTGCAGATCACTCAGATCGAATCACATTTCGTTGAGTCGGTAGATGCACATATACTCAATTTAAATACCCGTGTTAGGTGGCACTTCCTTGTGCCAATGCGTGAACTCTGTTGCTATTATCTTGACCTCATATACATGAGGAGATCTGTTGCGGGTACGAGCATCCGGATACCGGGAGCGCACTATTGTCAATATGCAATCGGCTCTGCGGTAAGAATGGCGTTTTTTATCCAGTAGTGTGGAGATGCTTTTTCTGGGTTCGGCTTATGCGAACCACTGTAGTTTCTGAAGGTCAAATCGGTGATATCCACCGTCGAGTCGAGAAAGTCGACCGGATTGCCGTTGTAAGAACCCATATAGTTCTCCGCCAGCAGCT
Source organism: Candidatus Thiodiazotropha sp. (assembly GCA_050292275.1). Lineage (GTDB taxonomy): Bacteria > Pseudomonadota > Gammaproteobacteria > Chromatiales > Chromatiaceae > Thiodiazotropha. The sequence goes on along the minus strand of JBNKLI010000127.1, from coordinate 20,612 downwards.
CACCGCTGGTTAGGTCGTAGACCCAGAAGTCGATACCACGGTTGGCGATATCGTAGTGAGTGGTGACACGCAACCAGTGGTTTGCCCTTGATTTGTCGATCGAATAGGCGGTCTGCGAACCGTTGGCATCGCCGGATACGCAGCCGACGTTAGGACCAACGGTTACACTCTGCGTGGTCATTTCAAAAATGGTGTGCTGCGCGAAGTAGTTGTTCTTGCAGGCATCTGTCTTCAGGCGTCCCAGCGCATAGAGTGAAGCTACCGTTGAACCCTCGGGTTCGAAAAAGAATTCCGGGCTCAACTTCAACTCGTACTGAGTCCAGACCTGATCCGCACCGTGCTGCAGTTCGGGGCCGGCGGCCTTGAGCTGCTGGATACCGTTATAGAGATCGTTCCAGAAGGTCAGACGCGCTGCGTTTTGATCTGCATCGTAGCAGGGCGACCAGCGCTTCGCCTCATCGAAGCTGTTCTGGCTTCTCGGTCCCAGGGAGTCCATGAGCGCGCAACTGCCGCCGTCAAAGACCGGATAGCAGTTGGCGCCACCTCCGTTCCATTGACATTTGCTGTTGGTCAGTGGGCGGTTGGGCGAACCGGGCACAGCGACCTCATTGAGCTCAAGGATATCGTTGACCGAGTCGAAATTACGACAGCCGGTACCGGCCTGGGCCGCGCACAACTCGATATAGGTCTGATACACAGGCTTTGTAACTGTAATGACGGCACTGTAAGAGGTGACCGATGCGCCTTGTGCATTGGTAACAACCACACTGTAAGTACCCTGGTCTTCGAGAGTCGTGTAATCGATCGTGTACGAGGATGATATCGCTCCGACTATATCGACACCGTCTTTTTGCCACTGATAGGTCAAGCCGGATCCAGTCGCCTCTACGGACAAGGTGAGCGGGTTTCTTTCCTCGATACTCTGAGAGGCAGGGTGGAGCGTAATTGATATGTCCGACTGTGGAGTTATCGGTTCTGTCGTGACAATGGCGTTCCTGACCCAATAGTGCGGCGAGGGTTTCGCCGGGTTCGGCATATGCGATCCACTGTAGTTTCTGAAGGTCAAGTCGGTGATATCAACCGACGAGTCGAGAAAATTCACTGCATTGCCACTGTATGAACCAACATAGTTCTCCGCCAGCAGTTCATCGCTGGTTATGTCGTAGACCCAGAAGTAGATACCGCTGTTGGCGATGTCGTAGTGGGTGGTGACGCGTAGCCAGTGGTTTGCCCTCGACCTGCCGATCGAGTAGGCGGTCTGCAAGCCGTTGGCGTCACCGGATACGCAGCTGGCATTCGGGCCAACTGTTACACTCTGCGGAGTCATATCAAAAATGGTGTGCTGCGCGAAGTAGTTGTTCTTGCAGGCATCCGTCTTCAGGCGTCCCAGCGCATAGAGTGAAGCTATAGTTGAACCCTCGGGTTCGAAAAAGAATTCCGGGCTCAACTTCAGCTCGTACTGAGTCCATACCTGGTCCGCACCGGCCTGCAGTTCGGGGCCGGCGGCCTTGAGCTGCTGGATACCGCTATAAAGATCGTTCCAGAAGGTCAGGCGCGCTGCATTTTGGTCGGCATCGTAGCAGGGCGACCAGCGCTTCGCCTCATCGAGGCTGTTCTGGCTTCTTGGTCCCAGGGAGTCCATGAGCGCGCAACTACCGCCGTCAAAGACCGGATAACAGTTGACGCCGCCCCCGTTCCATCGACATTTACTGTTGGACAGAGGGCGGTTGGGCGAGCCGGGAACAGCGACTTCATTGAGCTCAAGGATGTCGTCCGCTGAATCGAAGTCACGGCAACCGGCACCGCCCTGTGCCGCGCAAAGCGCCGAGTAGGTTTGATAAGCCGGCATGTCGAGCGTAATGAGTGCGCTGCCCGAGGTGACGGATGCGCCTTGTGCGTTGGTGACGATGACCCGGTAAGCGCCTTGATCCTGGAGAGTCGCGGAAGCGATAGTATAGGAGGGTGATGTCGCTGCCGCGATAGCAGACCCCTCCTTAGTCCACTGATAGGTCAGACCGACCCCCGTCGCCTCCACCGACAATGTTACCGGGTGCCCTTCAGCCACTCGTTGCGAAATGGGTTGCCTGCCGATGAACGGCGGGTCAACTGCCACATTGCCAAGTACCGTGATGGAAACCGCCTGGCTATCTGTCAGCTCTCCATCGCTGACAGTAACCACAACCGAGTGTGTTCCAATATCCGACTGGGTCGTGGTGTAGCGGTCGCCGGTCATCCATCCGCTGTATGAGTATGACAGCTGATCCAAATCGATATCGCTTGCCTGAGGTGCGATAACAACCGTCTCCCCTTCACGGACAACGATATCGTTTATAGTCTCCAATACGGGCGCGTGGTTCGTCGAGTCAATTGCCCGGACGGTCACGGTTACTTCCTGACTGTCATAGAGCTCACCGTCGCTGACAGTGACGATAACACGATGCGATCCCACATCGGCATGAGTCGTTACGCGACTGCTGGCTGTCATCCAGCCTGTGTATGAGTAGCTAAGCTGATCGGTGTCCACATCGCTGGCGCTGGGAGTGATATTGACCTCCTCACCCTCGAACACGGTGATATCCGAGATCGGGGCCAGGGTTGGCGCGTGGTTGGCGTCAGGATCCCTGACCAGAACTGTCACGGTCTGACTGTCCGTCAAACTGCCGTCGGAAACTGTCACGGTTACCAGGTGCTCTCCCAGGTCACCCATGCCTGTCACGTAGTTCGGACTGCTCATCCAGCCACTGTAGGAAAAAGTCAGTTCATCCCCGTTTTCGTCATTCGCTACCGGGCTAAGATCGATAGATTCACCGGCATTGACCACGATAGCCGGAATCGGCTGCAAAACGGGCGGGCGATTGACCGGTTTGCCGTTTTCCAGGACGGAAAAGGTCCCGTCCCTGGAAAACCTGACTTGCCACCGATCGAAGGAGACTTCGCGCTCGGATATTTTCTCAACAGGCATCGGAGCGAGTTCACTGACCTCGAGAACGACCAGGTACTCCACCTGCTGAATAAAGGGTGCTGTGCTGTTGTCTCTTTGACCTTCGGGCTGAACGTAGACATTACCCAATCCCAGGCTCGGGATTAATTCTGGCTTGTATACCGAGTAACTCGGTACCTCTACCCCATCTTCAACATGCCTCGGTTTGTCGTTATCCCGCTCATGGGAGTACCAGGCTCTTTCCGGCGATGGTCCGACGCATTCAAGATCTTCCCCGCCGAGCCACTCCAACGTATGATTTTCCGGAGAAATGACAGTGCCATTGAAGAGACCGGGGATGCCGAATTGGCTTCCGTTCAGACTCGGCACATCGATCAACCTCATTTGCCATGCAGACTTCAGCGCGGGATCGACATCGAGATAGTCGTAGACCAGGATATAGTTTCTATCGCCATCCGGGATATGGACGATTGTGCGCTGGGAGGTATTCACGGTATGTCCGGTAACGCCCAGGTAGTCCCAGCGCGAACCTGACTCCATGCTTATAGCGCGATACTTGTCGGTTATCTCCAACAACTTTGGTCCGCCGACGTTGAAGAGGGGTTTGGTGACGGCGTCGCCGGCATTGTATGCCTTACCTGCATTCGAGGACCAGTATGCTCCCGCACTTTGCATTGGTATTTTCTTACCAGGTTCCCCTATATTAGGATCATTAATGAATGTCGGGTCATAGATCCATATGCCGGAATGCAGTCCTGCCATGGGAGGATACTTACTGTTGTAAACACGCGGAGCGATAGGCGTGTCGCCCTTGTAGATTGAAAACAGACCCTCGTTGCCTGTATACCTTGCCATATCCAGGTAAATGGATCTTACCATCAGGGATACTGCGCCATCCCCCCAATTGTCTTTCGAATAAAAGGTATGGTCTCCCCGGTTGTACTTCGCAGTGGGCAAGCCCAGCTCCGCCGGACTTTTCCCCTGCACCCGCAAATCGCCGAATATCGCCCTGTGCACCGGGGAGTAGGGCGAGCGTCCATACAGGTCTGAGAGATATTTGGAGAGCGCGGCGACATCCCCTTCGTATATGCCGGTGAAATACTCAAGCATCTTCTCCCTGGCGGCTATTTTACGCCCGACAAGCAAACCGTTGCGACTGCTCAGAAATGACTCCGGATACTTCTTGTACATGAGCGTACGGTCAAACAACGGCTCTTGTGTAGCCGATTCCCAGAACGCCATCGCATACATGCCAGTATGCCAATAAGTGTCGTAGGTACTGCCCATCGGTGAGAATCCGCCCGAGTCCAGTGAACCGCTCATCAGCACATCCAGAAATCCGGCGCCATGATCAGGCCCATAGGGCCCTACGACACGCGGGTCCTCTTCATCATAGGCGATCTCTATAATCTCGTCCGCCCAGGCATCATCGATGCCTTCACCATGCACGGCAAAGGCAAGCGATGAATAGAACACGGCAGGCTTTCTCCAGAAGTCATTGAAGAACCACTCATTTTTCTCATCGAGCGATGCTGCCTCATGGTCATAGTGGAAATTAGACTTGAGATTTTCAAAGATCCGAACCTTTTCTTCATAGGTCAGCGTGTCCATGATCCAGTCGAAAGCAAAGACCGGCTCATATTTAACCGCATTGCCGTCTGAACCAACCGTTCTGTTTTTATCTCCATATATCGCATAGTATGGGGGTTCGTTAACTTTTCCATGTTTCTTAATGTCTGGATTGTCGTCAAGGAGTATCTCCTTCGTAATCTCGGCCCAAGCGGGGTCCTGAGTTATCTGGTACATAAAAGCGCTGTAGAGCATTCTGCCGGGAACTTCGTTCTCGGCCCTCGACCTGATAATCTGCATCAGCTCGGCATAAATGGGATCGTTCAGTTTTTCCCGCATCCCCGGCAGGTTGTCCGTCGTCAGAAAGAGTCTTGGGTGATCCGCCCGAACCATCCTATCGGTTTCGGGGGGAGGCGGCGTATAAAATGTCCAGGCCTTTCCATTGACGATCACCGGCTCGGCCTCTCCGTCTGCTATGGACTGTAGAAAACTACCAGGTTCCAGTACAAGCTCATTCAGCGCTGCATCAACGGTAGCGAAAAACGCTGTCCCCACAATAATAAATATCCGCAATCCATACTTCATTGCATAATTCATAAATACAACCTTATGTACCCTTTTGGTAACATTTACTTATTTTGTTCGTATCCATTACTAGATGTTGACCGCCACTTTTGAGGGGTCGCGCGCGCCGCCACACCCTTGTGGGCAAACAGAACATTGAGAATATCGACTCGCTGGAACGAAGCTTAGGATTGTCTATTCGAGGCAGCAATCACCCAAAAGGGTGAAACCGCTTGAAGCGGATCACAGAAGCAACTGAATGCTCATATATCCGGGAATAATATTCCTTGATGATATGAGTTATATGAATGTGGACTGACCTGTAGCAAAACCGATCTTTCGCGCGCCAGCGGGGGTGTTGTACGGAAGAAGTCACTCGAGACTGAAACCCGCCTCCGAAGCAATCAGAATCGCCTTGGCCCGGCTGTTGACTCCGAGTTTGGTATAGATATTCTTCAAATGGGTTTTGACAGTGTTATTGGATATATTGAGTTGGCTGGCGATTTCCTTGTTGGTAAGCCCTTTTGCAAGCAGTCTCAGCAGATTCAACTCTGCCGCGCTCAATAATCCTGTATTCGAGCCGTTAGTCGCTACAGGATAAACCGCTGCGTCGCCATGGCCGAGTGCTGCCTGGTCGAGTAGATTTAGTGCGTATTGGCTGTTTTTGCCACTGTGCACAATATCTCTTAGAAGCGATAGCACCGGTTCTTTTTCATCGAGAAATATTCGAACATAGCCATTGGCTTCAGCCATATCCAACGCACGGTGCATACACTCGATGGCTTGCTCCCGTTTATTCAATCGACTCAGTGCCATGGCCTGCTGAACCAGCAACTCCAATATGGTGTCGATGCGGCTTTCCTGCTCTGCATCCGGCAGCAGCTTGGAAGTTAATGATACTACTTGATCGTATTCCTGGCGGTACTGAAGCAGTTGAATCAGGAGCAGGCACTCATCCTCCCGACTTGCATCGACCTCATCATCTATCGAAATTTTTTTCTCTTTAACCCAGTTATCCGCTTGTTTTGACTTACCCATGAGTAGCAGCCAACGCGCAACATAAAGAGACAGCGGAGGAAATAGCGGTAGTCGGTTAGGTTTGACACTGAGGTCGCTGATTTCCAGCAGTGTATTCTCTGCATCTGTATCGCTTCCTTGTTGCCAAAGAATCACTGCATGAAGCACATCAACTGTTCTACTGATTTCTTCATATTGGTCCGATACAAGGATTTGCCTGCTCTCCATTTTTGCTTGTTGAAGATATTCCAGAGCTTTATCAAGCCTGTTTTGTTTATACGCGATCTCCCCCAGAACCAGGTTCAGTCCTGAGCGACCCTGTAACCTGTGATAAATACCCTGCTTTTTGAGTTCAGAAATTGCGGCGATTATCGCGTTGTGTGCAATCCGTAGTCGTCCCTGTTTCATAAGCGTGCGACCGAGGCCACATATGCTTGCACTTAGAACAATAGGATACTTTTCTTCAATCGACTTTCTAATCGTGTCTCTATAATGGATTTCAGCTGCTCTCAGTAGACCCTTGGCATAGAGGCCAGTTGCAATCAGCATATTGGGCCCCATTTTTATGGGGAAGTCTTTCAGGGACCGCCAGCCCAACTCCAGACCTTGATCCAGATTTCGTTGCTGGATGGCACCATAGGCACGAAGAAAAAGCAACCCACTATTTAGAAGCTTTATCTTGTTCTTATCGGCTTCCTCCGAACGAACCCGAATCTCAACTTTGCACAGTTCAGCCTCGTTTATTTCACCGCTGTCTATAAAGGCAATCCACAGGTATTGAATCAAGCGGGTTGGATTACTATAAATATACTTTTCAGGGATTTTTCCAAACCACTTTATAATCGAGTGCGACTGTCCCTGAACGATAAGTTGCATTACATAGCGATCGAGAACATCAACCGCATGAGCATAGGATTCGTGGTCATGCCCCAAGGCGGCGGCATGCTCAAACGCATAGCGCATCGCATCATGGGGATAACCGTTTTCACTATACCAATTGCTGGCACTGAGGTAGAGTTTCGCGGGTGCTTCTGGATGTTCAAGCAACAGCTGGTTGCGTAGCAAATCGGAAAACAGGTGGTGATAGCGATACCAGCAACGCTTGTTGTCCAGGGAGATCAGAAACATGTTGGATTTTGCTAACTGGAGAAGGTAACCGCTACAATTGTTCATACCCGTAACGGCATCACAGAGTGGACCACTGAGGCGGTCGAGCACTGATGTTTTTTGCAGGAATGTTATTATGTCCTCGGATTGCTGATTGAGCACTTCCTTAGTCAGATACTGCATTATTTGATAATCTTCGCTACCAAAAGATTGAATAAGGTATTTTTCTTTGTGGTCAATATCTTTAAGTGACAACGCCGCCAGCTGCAGACCAACGGCCCAGCCTTCTGTACGTCGTTCCAGGATTTCGATATCCTCCTTGCTCAAACTCAAATCGGTATTGAGTTTCATCAAATCACTTGCTTCAGAATGAGAGAATCTTAGATCTTCTCCAGTCACTTCATGAACCTGACGTCGCACACGCAGCTTTGCCAAAGCCAGCGGAAGCTCGGTACGCGAAGCTATGACCAGGCACAACTGTTGAGGCTGATGTGAGATGATCTGCTGAAAGGCTTTATGTATCTCTTCATTTTCTATTAACTGGTAGTCGTCAAGGACAAGGACCAAGGTTTGCGGAAGGCCGGCTATCTGGTTCAGTAACTCAGGTACCAGAGAATCGAGCTTTACATCATGCTCTGTATTTATCCGTTGCAGGATGGATGTAGCGAAATCCACCGCTACCGTACGAATAGAGGCTACAAAGTAGCGCATCCATACCATTGGGTCATTGTCATCACTTTCTATGGAGTACCACGCAGTGGGCAGCTCTACCTGATCAATCCATTGCGCGGCAAGAGTGCTTTTGCCGAATCCCGCCGGTGCGCAAATTATGTTCAACGGTAAAGGTGACGGGTTAGCGAACTGATTGACAAGCCGCGAACGAATAACTGTCCTGCCGGTACAGCGGGGGACGGTCAGTTTAGTGTGCGAAACCAGGGGGTCATGAAGGATCGGCATATTAGAATAAATCCATTACTTACAGTGTGGTAAGATTTACACGACATATATGGGTTCTGTCAAACATGAAAATGCTCGGCAGCTCTGGAAAACGTGCTATTCGCGACTAGTATCTGTGCAACTGGCGCTACACCACAAAATACTTAATTGGATTAGCTTGGCAAGCTCTGACTGCTACAGATTCGATTGCGCGGTATACTGATAGATTCAAGCAGCCAGTACCGGAATGACAAATCAGTAAAAGGTTACTTATAGCAATAAAGTCTGATATTGCTCCAACAATGCAGGATTATCCATTGATCCATGATGATGCAGATGGCACCAGCGATCCCTGCCCATCACATAGACCCTTGAGGTGCGTATGGCGAGCTCAAGCTGTGCTTCGGCTACAGTGAGCAGTCCACGCTCTTTACCGGCAGCTAAAAACATATTGTCATATTTGTTAATGGAAAAGTCGTAAAATTCGACATAGACATTGGCAGGCCCCGAGAAGATCCTTTCGTATACTTGCCTTTTTTATTTCCAGCCTCTCTTGACACCCCCAAGAGGGTTGGCCATGGAAGCATCTTTCTTACTATCGACTTGCACACAGAAATGTGTGCATGCTGACTGATACTTGTCTCAAGCACAGCTACGATGGTGGTACAGCCCGGAATTTACGCACTCGACCTGGTCCATATCCAAAATGCTTCTTAAAAGCCTTGGCAAATGCGACTTCCGATTGATAGCCGCACTGTAGCGCCACTTGGGCAACCGATTGTTCGGTATTCAAAAACAGCTCGTTCGCCTGAGTCATACGCCAGCGAGTCAGATACTGCATCGGTGAAATTTCCACCAGGCGGCTAAAACGTTCGGAAAATGCCGAGCGCGACATCCCGACCGCACGTGCGAGACTCTCCACACTCCAATTCTCCGCCGGAGACTCGTGAATCCTGCCCAGGGCTTTTCCCACTTGTGGATCGGCCAGTGCGGCGATAAACCCCTGATCATTGCTTGTCTCGACATGAGATCGCACCACGTGGATAAACAGTATCTCGGAGAGTTTGTCGATCAGCAGACTGCTCCCCATCTGCCTGGTTTCCACTTCGTAACACAGAAACCGCCCCAGGGTCTCCATCAGCGGTATCGAGGACGCCTCCTCGTTACGGATCACCATTAACTCCGGCATTGCCGCGATTAACGGATTCCAACTGTGGCGTTCGAACTCGAAATAGCCACAGATCAACGTTACCCCAGGGCCCGCTGCATCCGGATCCGGCAGTCGGTTACGAGGAAAGTCCGCTGCCGGAGGTTGCGGACTATTGCTCAGGGTGTGTTGCGCATCATGAGGGAAGACCACCAGGTCTCCGCCTGACAATGAGACAGGCTCAACCTGGTCCGCCATGTGCAGCCAGCAATTCCCTCTCTCCACCATATGAAAGGTGGCGCGATGCTCTCCCGAAGAGTCCACGGCCCAGTCACCGCGAAAGCAGGCGTGGAGAAAGACCTGCGCCCTGAGGCGAAGCGTACGCAATATATCGCTCAATACATCCATATATTCAATTATATGTGATCTTTGTACGAATAGTCATGTATTTTGTATTTTTACACATAGTTCGTCCAAATAATCACCTTCATACTTACTTCACATTTTCCAAGCAAGTAGGAGACACAGCATGAACCAAGTTGAAATTTATTCCCACCCCGGATGTGGTTTTTGCCACCAGGCCAAGAGACTGCTGAACGATAGGGGCATCACTTTCAAAGAGTTGGATGTCAGCCGCGACGGCCACCTGGTCAACGAAATGATCACCCGCACCGGGGGCAGAACTCTACCCCAAATCATTATCAACGGTAAGACCGTTGGCGGCTTCGACCAACTCCTCCAGTTGGACATCAGCAATGAGTTGCAAACCCTGCTCACTGCGCAGTGACATAAACCCAAATAGGAGACGACGATGAAATTGAAAGCTTTTTTACAAGTCCTGGGCGGAATCAGCTTACTGGCCAGCATCACGAGCACAACGCTGGCGGCACTGCCGGTACCTGGTTTTGAGATTGACCCACAACGTACCGCGCTGGTGATAACCGACCCTCAAAATGACTTTCTCAGCCCCAAGGGAGTGACCTGGGGTGTGGTCGGCAAAAGCGTGACGAAGAACCATACCGTGGAACATCTCGAAACACTGATGAAATCCGCCAAGGAGAACAATATTCCGTTGTTTATCTCACCCCACTACTACTATCCCCATGACCACGGCTGGAAGTTCGAAGGGGCGTTGGAGAAGCTGATGCATAGCATAGGGATGTTTGATAGAGAACATCCACTCGATACCGGGCATTTCGATAATTCGGGCGCAGACTGGCTGACTCGGTATAAGCCCTATATCGAAGATGGGGCAACCGTGGTCACCTCACCCCACAAAATCTACGGCCCCGAGAGTAATGATCTGGTACTGCAGCTACGCAAGCGTGGTATCGACAAAGTCATCCTCGCCGGCATGTCGGCAAATCTCTGCACCGAGTCGCACCTGCGTGAATTGTTGGAGCAGGGGTTTGAAGTCGCCGTGGTATCCGACGCCACCGCCGCTGCCCAGATAGAGGAAGGCGATGGCTACGAAGCTGCCATGGTCAACTTCCGCTACATGGCGAATGCCGTATGGAATACCGAGAAGACTGTAAAAACCATTGAAGAGGCAGCCAGCCGACACTAACTGATCGACGCTCCTCCGGACGCTTTGTCAGCCGGAGGAGCGCTGTTGGCAATCTGCGCGACAGGCTCAATCCACTCGTACGAACCCTACACCGGCCCAATCCGGTATGCTCCCGGACGGGACGAGCTCAACCGTATCGCCAGCTGAGTGACTGCCCAAGGTACGGACTGGCCCTTTTTCTGGAGACTGGAACCCTCAGTGGTTGATCTATTGCTTGACTGTCTCTATTCCGATAGACCATGTCGCAACCGACCAGGGGCGGTTCATCCCAACCCATTGAATAAGTGGGTATTAACCCATAAGAGGCAGAGTTCACAGGTTACTACCCCGTTTCATAGCCCTAAAAACCTGATAGGCACAGAGGTTTTTTCCAGGTTGTAGTTGTCATTCACTGCTTCGTGTTAGCTTTGTAAATCCAGTACCGGCAAGCAAACATGATGCGACGTTGCAGTGGAGTTCAATTTGAATCATATCGCTGCCTGGCTTGATACAACCCATTGCCCTGTATTGCTGATCACGACTATACTTGAGTTGTGGGGATGTACATACTTTTCGAGTTCAAGGAATAAACCCGCTCTCTGATGGAAGCAGGATCGGTTGCTGAGGGCGCAATGCGCTTCGATGCATGGCCTCATGAGAGCACCAGCCCTCCAGGATGAGGCCGTCTTTATCATGATGCGAATAATCGAAGCCTTTCGGAATAGATCGCAAACAATCAGGGATCTTAGTAACCAGATAGACAAAGAGGGTCTCTTCCCTGCTGGTCACTACTACTCGCCCATCCCTTCCGAAACCGAGGTTCTCGCCTATCTCGAATCGAAAAAGCCACTTGGTGAAGAGTTACCGGGGATCGACCTGCATAAACAGCAACAGCACGATCTCCTCGAGGAGTACACTCAATTCTATGAGGAACTGCCGTTTCCGGAAGAGAAATCAGCCAAACACAGATATTACTACCTCAACGGATGGTTCAGTTACGCCGACGCGATTTTTCTATACTGTTTCCTCCGAAAGCATCAGCCGAGGAGAATAATCGAAGTCGGTTCCGGATTCTCATCCGCCGTGATGCTCGACACCATCGAAGGCTTTTTCCCGCAAAAGCCGGAAATTACATGCATTGATCCGGACGCAGAACGATTGGATTCATTGATGATGGAGGGCGATCGCACCTGGGTCAGGCTGATCGAAAAAAAAATTCAGGAGGTTCCCCCCGATATTTTCACTGAACTTGAATCGGGAGATCTCTTGTTTATCGATTCAAGTCATGTCGTTAAGTGCGGCAACGACCTGCATCTTCTGATGTTTGAGATATTGCCTCATCTTCGCTCCAATGTCTTCGTCCACTTTCACGACGTCTTTTATCCCTTCGACTATCCATCTATATGGTTACGTCAAGGCAGATATTGGAATGAAAACTACTTCCTGCGGGCTTTTCTCTCCTATAACCTCGAATGGAGCATCTACTTCTTCAATACGTATGTGCACCTTTTCTACGGCGACTTCATCAAAGAGAGAATGCCTTTGTGCAGCAAGAATCCCGGCGGCAGCCTCTATCTTCGGCATACTCCCAATGCCGGGCCAGACCATGCCAACCCACAGATAAAGTAGACATTACTCCAAGTTAATGTCAAAAAGTCTCGGCTTACAACTCCGCATATTGAAAAGGCTAATCGTCGCTTCATGATCGATCAAGCACCCGCTTCCAATGTTTCGACTCAACCTTCATGAGCTGGAAGGTTCGTGCTGTGGGTGAAGGATCTCCCCTTGGAATCCTTTACATTCACCTCTAAAACACCTTTCTCCTGAGGTGCGAAACCAAAATTGATATCCGGGTCTTCGCTGATGGAGATATCCGTATCCGCGGTGAATACAACTTCACCATTGTATGTAACTTCAATTGAGCGGATAAAATCCGCCGGAATATAGTAGCCTGAGGCTATATTGTACTGCAGTCCGGAATTGTTCGGATGCATGATCTTCAATTCCGTGGCGATGAGATCACCCTGCTGGTAATTCTCTGGCAGGCGAAAATCGATCTGTCCCAATGTAGCGGCAGCCGCGACTTGATCCTTAACCGGCGGCGCTGAGCAGCCACCTGACACCTTGACGTAGTTGTTTACCATGTAGAGCTCGCCAGTATTGAGTTCGGCGATGGCGCGCAGATCGGTGTAGGCGTTGATACGCACCCTGGTCGACAGGGTTTCCCAACTGTGTTTTCCGGGAAAATGAAAAACCGCCGCCAGCGGTGATGGATTATTGTCGATAACCAAATAGAGGTGCTTGATGTATCGATCCGGCTTCTGCTCCATTTTTGCTTCAATAGATATGGGGACGATCGCTGCATCCATTGCCCGGGTAGGCGTGACTAACCCCAGGACCGCCTCACCACTCTGAATATTTCTATCCTCAAACAGCGAGCTCTTTATCTGAAACCAACGATTTCCGTCGTCAGCCGCCCCTGCATGACTTGCACCTAGGCTGATGCTCAGCAGGGTCAATGTGACCAAGATGTTCCCTATCCAGCCGTTATTTTTATTCGTAAAGACAGCTGTCATACTATTTTTCCTCACAGGGGAATATGAAATGGCTTGCGTCGGCAGCGCATCTGTTCAGCCATGCACAATCGCTGCCAATGCCAGATGGCCGCTCTCCCCGGTGGATATAGCGGCCTGGTGAATTCCTTTGTGCTCATCACTGTACTATTAAAGAGACAGAAAGTGTTCACCGCGTGAGAAATCTGGTGCACTTCGCTTGTCGGAGTTCAAAGTACAACTAGGGGCCGTTTGCGTGGACCCGGCTGTCTGGGAAAGACGCTGTGAACCCATCCCTGGGCGCTCGACGGCCGCGTCCCTGCGGCCGACGCTTTCCCAGACAGCCGGGTCCGCACAAACGGCGGAGTCTGAATCGCGATTTGAACTCCGAAACCTGAGTAGTTATTATGTTGCTACTCACCAGATATGGGGAAGAGCCAACCTGTTTTACCGGCAATCCTGGCCCCATTGCTCCTTTCGCTCTCAATTAGCTACTGTGTCAATGGCTGAGTGTTATGGATAATCAGGTATTTCTATATATAACGGATCGGTTTCTGCCTGATTCCTTTGCTTCATAGAGGGCACGATCGGCTCGCTCCAGCCAGCCGCTGTACTCCTTGAGGTCGCCGCTACACTCCGCAATTCCCAGGCTAATTGTGAAATTTATCCTGTTTTCATCATGGTCGACTGTCAGCGCTTCGATTTCACTTCTCAGCCGTTCGGCAAAACAGCGCGCGTCGTCTTCGCATGTATCTAACAGAACAATAACGAACTCCTCGCCACCGTAACGACCGGATATATCTGTACTGCGCTGGGTCTCCATCAGTTTTTGGGCAGTCATGCGGATCACTTCGTCACCAGCCTGGTGACCGTAAGAATCGTTGATGTTCTTGAAATGATCGATGTCAAAAATCACCAGAGAGGATACAACGCCGGTTCGCCGGATGCGATTGTATTCCTGTTTCAGACACTCCTCCCAATAACCGCGGTTGTACAACCGGGTTAATCGGTCGGTGCGACTCAGGTGTTCCAATTGCTGATTGGCCTGTTTCAGGCGCTGGCTGTTGATGGCGACACTGGTGACGTCATATATAATCACACCCACATGATTGACTTTTCCGTCGGCGGATAGCAGAGGGATCAGTGTGGTATTCTGATACATGAATTCAGCGGTGCTGGTGATCGGTCGATAGTTCCTGAAATGGAAAAGATAGGGCCGTTGCTCCCATATGGTGAAGGCACGATTGTTTAGCAGGAATACTGTTTCCAGTTTACGTCTGAACCACTCTTCCGGCACATCGCTGAATAAATTGAATATGTTTTTGCCAATGACACTGCCAGGCGTCATCCCGCTGTGGTTCTCCATGAAGCTGTTCCACACCTGGACGTTGTAATCGCGGTCGAGCACCACCAGTCCCACGTCAATGTTCTGCAACATATCCATGAGCCAGTGAATCTCTCTAAGTTCGGCAGCTGCCTTTTTCATATTTTATTCGCTGAGATATGAAACCCGTTTGTTTAGTGCATCTATGGAATCTTCGGTGAACAATAGCAGCAACTCACAGTTGATTTTCCTATTCTCGATGCGATAGGGAATCTCGATAGCGAGAATCTTATTCCAGTGTTTGGTCTGTTGTTTGAGTATGTCTGAAATTTTTATATGTGTTCCAAGAATACTGGGGTGACTCAGACTGAAGTTGATATCGAGCTGGTCAGCAATACCCTTGAGACTTGCACTGATGAGGATACAGGAAATATCCATGAGTAACTCCAGTTTCATGGCATCGTCGATTTCGCCTCGAAATTTCATCAGTTCGGCCATATCGAAGAAGCTTGATTCGCTGAAAATCAACATCGCTTCACCCGCAATACCAGCACCTATCAGACCCTGGCAAACAGCGGACACAGATTCCCTTTGCTCGATTTGCTGCAGTGCCATCTGCAGGTCGCTTTTCTCCATCTGATTGATGTTTGGTATTGGCAGGATGACAAAAGCATCGAGAAGACGTGCCAGTAAATCAGCGGCGCGTCCCATGGCTATGTTCACGACTTCCCGGCACCCGTCCAGATTATCGACAGTGATATTGTCCAGTTGCAGCTCTTTTTCGGATTCGAAACTGATACCGAAATCGGTCAATATCGATTCGATCTGCTCGGACTGAACCGGTTTCCTGATGAATCCCAGAGCCCCAAGGTGCTTGACACGCCGATGGGCTTCGGGTTGTACATCGCCGGAAACCACGATGACCATGGTATCGAGGTCGAGAGTGCGAATCGTCTGCAAGACTTCATAGCCGTCCATGACCGGCATGTTCAAATCAAGAAAAAGGATATCACCCTTGCCCTGTTTTATGGCTTCGATGGCCTCGCGGCCGTCTGCGGCGAAATTGACCGCTACATCCCAATGCGACGGCAGGGAGCGGGCCAGCTGTTTTCTTGCCATTCTGGAGTCGTCGCAAATGAGTATCGGTGTCGTCATACCTTGCTATTATTTTTAAGGAGATTGGAAGTATAAACCCCATTTTTGGTGAAAAACCACTCTGACCACAAGCGGCAACTGGTCGTTTCGCGTTTTCTCACCACTTCCACCAGCAGGGAGAACCGGTAGAGTGCCAGATGATGACACCAACCTGAAACGCTACTACAGGGAACGCGCACCGATCTACGATCGCGTCTACTCCTATCCCGAGCGGCAGCATGATCTACGTTACCTCGAACGATACATCCCGGCACAGTTCAGCGGTCTGGATATCCTCGAAGTGGCCGCGGGTACGGGATACTGGACATCGGTTCTGTCACGCACATGCCACTCCATTCTGGCTATCGATAGCGAACCGGAGGTGCTGCGCCAACTGGAATCCCGGCCACTGATGTGTCCTGTCGAAACAAGGGTAATCGATGCCTTCGAACTCGACCGTCTCACACATGGGTTCGATGGCGCATTTGCCGGGCTCTGGCTCTCCCATATACCGAAGCAGCGCTTGCGAGGCTTTCTGGAGCGCCTGCACTCGATACTGCGGCCAGGCGCAACTGTAGTGTTTCTCGATAACTCCCCGATCCAGTGTATCAGGCTCCCGATCACTTACACCGATGCGGCAGGAAACAGTTACCAGGACCGCGAGCTAGATGACGGAACCGTTCATCGTGTCTTGAAGAACTTCCCATCAGAGGCGGAACTGCTCGATGCGACTGGTGCGGCCGGACAGGACCACAAGTATATCGGCATGGACAACTTCTGGCTGTTTCAGTATCACACCGGTAAGCGACTCATTTCCTCAGCCTGACCACTGATCCTCTCCCTCTGACAGGGAACTGAAACTGTGCTATTTTTTCCAAGGGGGCCTGTGCGGCTGCGCTTCTCCTACACCAATTCTGGAGAATAAATAATGAGAATAAACAAGAGACTGAGTGTGTTCATGGCGTTGGCTGCGAGCCTGGTATCGGGCGCCGCCCTGGCACTTGACGGAACCCTGACTGTGGTCACCTCCTTTCCGAAGGACTTGACCTCGGTGTTCAAGGAGGCCTTCGAAGCAAGGAATCCCGGCCTCAAGGTCGAAGTGTTGAACAAGAAGACCTCGGCAGGCATCAAGTACCTGCAGGAGACCACGGGCAACAACAGCTCCGATCTCTTCTGGGCCTCCGCGCCCGACGCCTTCGAGGTGCTGAAGGGGGACAACCTGCTGGTCAAGTATGCCCCGAAGGCGCAGGGCATTCCCGAGAAGGTCGGCGCCTTCCCCATCAATGACCCCGATGGCTACTACATGGGCTTTGCCGCATCCGGTTACGGCATCATGTGGAACACCCGCTACGTCAAGGCGAAAAAACTCCCCCTGGCGAAGGATTGGGCCGATCTGAAGAAACCGGTCTTTCACGACCATGTCGGGATGAGCGCACCCTCGCGTTCCGGCACCACCCACCTGACCGTCGAGACGGTGCTCCAGGGCATGGGCTGGGAGGCCGGCTGGGCGGAGTGGAAGGAGATCGCAGGTAACTTCAAGACAGTCACCGAGCGCAGCTTCGGCGTCCCTGACGGGGTGAACAGCGGCCAGTTCGGTTTTGGCATCGTGATCGATTTCTTCGGTCTCTCCTCGATCGGCTCCGGTTTCCCGGTGGACTTCATCTACCCCGAAGTGACCACCCTGGTACCGGCCAATGTGGGGATCGTCAAGAATGCTCCCAACCAGGCGGCGGCCGAGGCCTTCATCGAATTCCTGCTCTCCCAGGAGGGGCAGGAGCTGCTGCTCGACCCGAAGATCCGGCGTCTGCCGGTGAATCCCAAGATCTATGCTAAGGCACCGGATGGATTCCCCAATCCGTTCGAGGACAAGTCCATCGGTGCGGCGGTGAAATTCGACCTGGACAAGTCGAAGAATCGCTACAACGTGGTCAATGCCCTGTTCGATGTGATGGTTACCTACCGCCTTGATGAACTGCGCAGCGCCGTCAAGGCGATCCAGGACGCCGAAGCAGCCCTGGCCGGCAAAGAGAACCCGGCCGCAGCCGCACTGATCGCCGAGGCTCGCACCCTGGTGGCCAAGACACCGGTGGACGAAGCGACGGCGGGAGACAAGGCGTTCAACGCGATCTTCAAGAAGAAACGCAAGAAGGCGACGGACAAATCCTCCGGACGCCAGGCGGAGATCGAGCAGGAGTGGGACGACGTTGTAAAGGCCAATTACGCAAAGGCCATGGAGTTGGCGAACAAGGCCCGGTCCATGCTTTGAGGCGATATAGCCTGAGGACTGCAGCGTAGATGGCGTTAAGATTGGGCGGGGTTCAGCGCGGCCCCGCGGTCGTCGGTCTGCTGATCGCGGTTTTTCTGCTGCTGTTTCTGCTCATCCCCGTCGGCAAGGTCATCCTGGTCGCTTTCCAGCATCCGGCAACCGGCGAGGCGACGATCATCAATTTCGTCGATTTCTTCAACAACTCCCTGTTCCGGGAATCCTTCGCCAACTCCTTCTACGTGGCAGCCATGTCGGTGCTGGTCGCATCGATCATCTCCATGCCGCTGGCCTACTTCACCACCCGCTTCAACTTCGGCGGCACGGTGCTCATCCAGACCCTCGGCATCATCCCGCTGATCATGCCCCCCTTCGTCGGCGCGGTGGCGATGCAGCTGCTGTTCGGCGAGAACGGTTCGGTGAACCTGCTGCTGGACGAGTGGTTCGGCTTCACCCTGCCCTTCATGGAGGGGCTCAACGGAGTGATCTTCGTCGAGAGCATTCACTACTTTCCCTTCATCCTGATCAACCTCTCCGCCGCGCTGGGCAATATCGACCGCGCCATGGAGGAGTCGGCGCAGAACCTCGGTGCCTACGGTCTGCGCCTGTTCCGCCGCATCGTCTTTCCTCTCGCCATGCCCGGCTACGTGGCGGGCGCCGCCCTGGTCTTCATCAAGGTGTTCGACGATCTCGGCACGCCCCTGTTGCTCAACGTCAATACCATGCTCGCCCCCCAGGCCTACTTGCGGGTATCCTCCATCGGTATCTCCGATCCCATGGGCTACGTCATCTCGGTGATCCTGGTGGGCTTCTCCCTGCTCTCCCTGTGGATCTCCCTGATGGCGCTGAAGGGCAAAGACTACGCCACCGTGCAGAAAGGCGGCGGCGGACTGATGAAGCGCGACCTGCGATCCTGGGAGAAGCTCGGCAGCTATGGGGTGATCATCCTCATCCTGCTGCTGGTCCTCTCCCCCCATTTCGGTCTCCTGCTGCTCTCCTTCGGCACCATCTGGTCTTTCGCCGTGCTACCCGATGCCTTCACCCTGGCGCACTACGCCACGGTCTTTTCCACCGCCACCCGGTACATCGTCAACACCCTCTGGTACGCGGGACTGGCGGCCCTGCTCGATGTGATCCTGGGGACCGCCATCGCTTACGTGGTATGGCGCACCAAGCTGGTCGGGCGCAAGTGGCTGGACTATGGCGCGACCGCCGCGCTGGCGGTGCCGGGGGTGGTGATCGGCATCGGCTACCTGCGCACCTTCCACGGCGTGAATGTACCTTTCATCGATCAGCCCCTGGCCTCCTGGTGGGTGATCATCGTCGTCGCCATCACCATCCGGCGCCTGCCCTATGCCCTGCGCGCCTGTGTGGCCGCCATCCAGCAGCTTAGCGTGAGCCTGGAGGAGGCGGCGGAGAACCTCGGCGCGACCAAGGCGCGCACCGTCTGGCGGGTGGTGATACCGCTCATGTCCGGCGGCATCCTCGCGGGTTTCGTCACCAGCTTCGCCACCGCCGCCGTGGAGCTCTCCGCCACCCTGATGCTGGTCGCCAGGGAGAGCGACGCGCCGCTGGCCTACGGCATCTACGAGTTCATGCAGAGCGCGGCCGGCCGTGGCCCGGGGGCGGCCCTGGGCGTTATCGCCGTGCTTTTCGTGGGCATCGGCGCCTATGTCTCGCACCTGATCATCGAGCGGGGAAAATATGCCCGCAGTGCAAAATCCATCGTTGCCGAGGAGAGCTGAACCGTGACAGAACCGGTAGAAGACAACGCGGGTGTGGTGATTGAAGACCTCAATCTCTCATTCGGCGACACCCATGTGCTCAAGGGGGTGGATCTGAGCATTCGCCGGGGGGAGTTCTTCGCCTTTCTGGGACCCTCCGGCTCGGGCAAGTCGACCCTGCTGCGCGCCATCGCCGGTTTCGGCCCCGCCCCCAGCGGACGCATCCTCATCGAGGGGCGCGACATCGCCGACCTGCCGCCCTGGAAGCGCGACCTGGGCATGGTGTTCCAGACCTATGCCCTGTGGCCGCACATGACGGTGCGCAGGAATGTCGCCTTCGGCCTGGAGGAGCGGAAGATCCCCCGCGGGGAGATCAACGAGCGGGTGGACAGGGTGCTGGAGACGGTGGGGTTGCTGAAACTGGCCGAGCGCCGGCCGTCACAGCTCTCCGGCGGCCAGCAGCAGCGCATCGCCCTGGCGCGCACCCTGGTGGTGGAGCCCAAGGTGCTGCTCCTCGACGAACCGCTGTCCAATCTGGATGCCAACCTGCGCATCCAGATGCGCCGGGAGATCAGGGAGCTGCAGCAGAAGCTCAAGCTCACCACCATCTTCGTCACTCACGACCAGGAGGAGGCCAATACCACCTCCGACCGCATGGCGGTGATCGACCAGGGTGTGATCCAGCAGATCGGCTCGCCGATGGACCTCTACGACAAACCGGCCAATCTGTTCGTGGCGAAGTTTCTCGGCGCCACCAATATCATCCAGGGAAGGGTGCTGCAGGGTTC